>NZ_JAFNNF010000001.1:0-638173 GCF_026536885.1 Gilliamella sp. B2889
GGCCATGCGTTAACATCTAAAACATCAAATGTTGTTAATGGTAATGTTCCGTATTTAACATTTGATGGCGGTCGCACACGTGCAATTAATACCGCGGGTTTGCTAGGGATTACTTTATCAAATGGAATGAGATATACACCGTCAACAAATAATTCATTAAATTTTCCAATTGTACTACCGATAGTAGGCCAAAGCTTTCATTTTCAGCGACGAATTAGTATCGGGCTATTTGCGGGATGGGGCGATGTGACATCTGACTCCAATGTTAATTCCATCAATCATTGGTATGGGACTAGTGACCTCTATGATAGTAGTAAACAATCTGTATTTTTCATCGTGAGCGCTGTCGATAGCAATTGGAAAAGGACTAATGGTGGAGGCACAAGGCTTTGCGTTTCGTCTTAGTTTTTATTGCTTCTTTTCTTTTTATACATAAATGTTAATGAGTTAGTGTGAAAATATATATAAATCATGATATTAATCATAATATTAATTAGCAAGGATGCCAGCTATGCATTATAATTTCAAACAAAAACAGCACAGGTCAATTTATCATTTAAATTCATTTAATTTTAGCATTCAACGCTTATTTCGTGGTTTCAAATTATCCCTGCAAATCTTTTGTGGATTGAGCATTTTGATCTCTTTTTCAAGCAATGCATTGATCGCTAAAACCCAAAATGAAATTAATGGTCATGCACCATATTTAACTTTCGACGGAGGTCAAACTGAGGCGATTGACGCTAGTGATCTGCTCTGGATTACTTTATCCAATGGTGTTAAATACACGCCTTCAACTAATATCTCATCCCCTTCTGTACCAATCGTGTTGCCTGTTGAAGGGCAAAGTTTTGCGGATATTAACATGTTGGTTCCAACTAACAATAGCGGTAATTACTTCGATATTGAAGGTCTTATTGGTTCATCTTATGATTATTTTAAGGATAATGATGGAGATGAAGTCAAGGGTATTAGAGGAAGTATATGGTTATCTCTCTTTGATAGAAAGGGTGCTTATTTATCGCGCAATACAGTGCTAAATATTTGTGATGCACCTTATAAGATTACGTTAAGTACTTATAATGTCAAATTGTATACTCGTTATGGTATTCCTAATACAAGTAAAGTTTATAGTGATAGTAGTGTGAATTATTACATTAGTCCTAAGTCTCCGCCTGTGGTTTGTTTGGTGAGCCCTCAAACGACTTTCGATGTAGTATCAACTGCTGCTCCCGATACGATGTGGATCTCAGGCAAAGGTTTTCTTCCTCAGTCAACTGATCCATCACGTTATGGTTTAAACTTTCCTACCACTGGTATGAACAATATCTACTTTGACTTAACTATTAATGGAGTTTATCAGGCGTTGTCCTGGTCTCCTGTTTCTCAGGGTGGTATCACTGCAACTATGAGCAATTCTACAGCCAACAGTGTACACGTTACTTTAACTGGTCCTTTTGCAACTGAATCCCAAAAAAACTCAACCAAGCCTGGTCGTATTCTCACACCTTCTTTGCCTCAGACCTTCGAGTTAGTTGGAAGAGATAGTAGAGGTAATGCAGTCCTTAAATATGGATTTACGTTAAAGCAGTGGTTCATCCATCGTAATAATAAAGATTACACTTATCCTAAAAGTTTATCTTGGTGTAATCGTATTGGTTATCGGCTTGCAAAAGTAAAAGATTTAACAAATGCAACTCGTCCAGATCGTCCAGGTGTATACATACCTAGTGCTACACCTCATTCACCTTATAGGGGGTACATGCGTCATATTGGTGGTGGCTTTCTCGCGGAGTGGGGCGATGTGCATCATTACACAGGAATTGACACATTCGGCAGCTATGATTTGTGGACTAGCGATCAGTATGGTAACGAACAGTTTATCGTGCGTACACTTAGTGGTGAAGTTGATTGGATAGGTCAAACGGGTTACCCAATCTATGGGCTTTGCGTCTCCCATTAGTTCTTATTTCTTCGTGCTTAATCCTTAGGCCTAGGATTGGAGTATTAAGTTATTAAAAGTAAGCTAATAATCAACGTTGCTGAGCCATAAAAAGCGATTTTGTGGCTTAGCGACGCTACAATTACCCGCCTAGGCGGGTTTATTTTTGCGGTGTTTTATCGTAAAAAAAGTTGAGGAGCGGGGTTTTTGAAACCTTGATATTATTCGGCAAATTTATTTTTATGATCATAACGATTGTAATGAATATCATCACTAATTAAATAATTATAGATATCATCAACTATCTCTATGCCATTTTTTAAGTAATCGGCTTCACGTTTTTTGCTTCTTTCGCCTGGAAAGAAGATTTCACTATTGCCTTTGGCTGGTTTGGTTTGTTTTAGTTGGTCAAGCATAGCTGACATGGTTTGTTTAAAGATATCGAGTCCAACAAAGTATTGTGGGTTGATTACAATATGCAGATGACCAAGGTTGCGCCCTTGGGATAAATCCGCATACATTGATGACACGTTTTTACCAAATGGTAAGCCAAGCAATATGCCTGAAAGTACATCGACCATCATCATTAGTCCATAACCCTTGGCATCGGCTATTGGTAGTAGGGCGTTTACTTTGTGGGGATCGGTTGTTGGTTCACCATGTTCATCAACCGCCCATGTTGGGGGAATGGAGGCGCCTTTTGATCTGGCGTATAAGACTTTTCCCCAAGCTTGGACAGTGGTTGCCATGTCAAATGAGACAATCCTTTCGTCGTTCGTTGGTGCTGCAAATGCGATTGGGTTGGTTCCAAAAAATTCTTCCGCGCCACCATATGGAACCGCCATTGGGTCAGATTGGCACATGGATATGGCGACTAAGTTTTGTTTAGCTGCCATTTCGGTAAAGTAACAAAGCGAGCCACTATGTGACATTCGACGAATTCCGACTACGGCAACGCCATTTTTTTTCGCCATTTCTATGGCTTTGTCCATACCAACTTTAGCGGCAACTAATCCGCATCCGTTATCAAAATCTAATATTGCTGATGATGGACCGGTTTCTTTATAGGTGACATTGGGGGAGTGAGTCATGCCTCCTTTTGCAATGCGTTCAGCATAATATTCAACGCGTACGGCGCCATGCGAGTGGATGCCTCGTGCATCGGCAAATGAAAGCGTATCGGCAGCAATATCGGCGTGCTCTTGAGTTAATCCAGCTTTATGTAGTTTTTTGGCAATTAAGTTGTGTAGTGTTTGTCTGTCTAGTCTCATTTTATCACTCCTATCTATAGTCGCTATTTGGTGATGATAGTGCCTTTTGTTTGTGCTAATAGCGATTCGATATCTGTTAAGTTGCCAATATAGGCGGTATTGCCAGTTTGTTCGACAAATTCAATAACGGATTTGATTTTTGGTCCCATAGCACCATCATCGATTGCCATTGGTTGTATTCGTTTGGTATCAACTTTGCCTAGAGCGGTTTGCTCAGGTGTGCCCCAGTTTTCATATACGGCGTCAGTATCGGTTAATATCATCAAGTGGTCAGCCTTTAGTTCGATTGCCAGTTGGGCAGCGCTATGATCTTTGTCGATAACCGCCTCGATACCTTTATAACCCGATTTATCTTTTATTACGGGAATTCCGCCCCCACCATTGCAGATGACGATGGTATCTTGGTTAATTAGCTCTTTGATGGTATTAAGTTCGATAATTTTTTTCGGTTTTGGGGATGCAACCACACGTCTTAGGTATTTGCCATCTTGTTTAAATTGCCAACCATATTGGGCTTGTAGTTTTTGTTGTTCTTCAGGTTGATATACCGGACCTATAAATTTGGTTGGATCTTTGAATGATGGGTCGTTGCTGTCTACTTCGACTTGTGTTAATACGCAGGTCACTTGATTGACATATTGCTGTAAGCTTCGCTGTATCATATACCCTAACATGCCTTGTGTTTGAGCAACAAGGACATCGAGCGGGTAGGCGGGTACGCTTGGGTAGCTGGCATTTTGTAGAGCAAGTAATCCAACTTGTGGTCCATTGCCGTGAACAATAACCAGTCGATATTTATTGGCTAATTTGGCAATAAATTGGGTCGTGCTGTTGATGTTTTGGTATTGGTTGTCAATAGAGAGTAATTCATTTCGTTTTGAAATCGCATTACCACCTAATGCAATAACTATTAGTTCCATACGGTGTCCTTTATTTTTGTTTAGATGTCCACATCCCGATGACAATCTTTTGAGTAGATATAACTCAGTGGTTGTTGGCCAACAGCGTAACACGCTTGTAGCGCATAGGCTCCCATAAAGATGTAGTCGTCTTTTTTAACCGGTATCCACTGGTTATCAAGTAGGTACATACCTTCACCACTAAGTAAGTAGGCGCCGTGTTCTTGTACATGGGTCTCGATATAGCCATGACTTGCACCCGGTAGGAAGGTAAGAATATGGAAGTTCATATCAAAACCGAGTTCTTTGGGGAGAAGGTCTTGTATAAATACGTTATCCATATTTTCATAATTCATGCGTTCTAGTTGTTGAATATGATTAGCAATCACACGTGTTTGATAACCGGAAATAGGGTTGTAGCGACGTTTGTACAGGAATAAGCGTGATGAAGCGGTCATATTTTGTAAATAGAGTTTAACCCCAGCGGGGCAGTAGATGTAGCCACCAGTTTGTAAACGGTGTGATTGGTCATTGGCTTTTGCGTTGACGTCACCTTCTATCACATAGGCAAATACTTCAATAACATCATCCCCAAATCCTTGTAAATTTTGACCACCTTGGTGCATGGTGACAAGGTAATCGACAAAGGATGCCCCCAGTTTAGGTGTGGCTAAGATGGTGATGTCACAATTTTCAAAACCGGGAATGATATTTTTAACTAAGCCATCAGGCGGTATTAAGGCAAAATTATGACGTTTGATTATCGCGCGGGACGCTAATAGGTCTTTTGGGTAGCCGATGTTGTTATTGATATATCCCATAATGATCTCCTTGGAACATATGCTTTAGATTTAGGCAAGGTTTGCCGTGAGTACTACTTTTTTCGACTATTTATCAAATATCGATAAATAGTCGATGCTTTTGCGTGAATCAGTTGGTTATGTGTTTACGCAAATTAATTAAAAAGAATAATGCTGTTGCAATAACTAAGATTGCAATAGCTACATAGAACCCCGTAATTTTGGTTCCTGTTATATCCGCTAATAATCCAGTTAATGGTGGTGCTATCACTGATGAACTCATGCCAAAGAAGTTAAATACACCAAATGCTGTGCCATAACTGCTTTTTGGGGCAATGTCAGCGACGTGAGATATTAGAATCGGTTCAACAACAAACTTGCCAAATAATCCATAGAGGATTAATCCCATCAGTAATAAGGTGATGGTGGATGATTGGACTGCCATAAATAGTGTTCCGGCTGAAAGCAGTTCTAATACGATAATAAAAAATAGTCGTTTAGCACGAAATTTATCCGAGATTTTACTGATGACAAGTGCGCCAGGAATAGCCGCGAATGCGACTAAGGATGATGCAGAGCCAATGCTTCCGCCAGTAAAGCCTCGTTCAGTTTCAAGAAAGTTGGGTAACCAGCTTACCACCATGTAATAGCCATAGCATGTTGCAAAGTACATTATGTAACAAGCAACCATTGGGCTACTAAAGAAGTTATGTTTTTCTTTCGGCGCCGTTTCCGTTTTCTGTTTTTGAGTGATGACGCTTTTAATCGATGGCTCTTTAATGATAATTGCAAATCCAGCAATTAAGCAGAGTGTTAGAGCCGCAATAATATAGAGCATATATTGCCATGGCATATCCAACGCTTTAACTAAGAAGCTGGTGGATAATAAGCAAACGCCCATACCTAACGCCGCACCAGTGTTGATAATGGCAGAGGCGAAGCTACGATTTTCAGCTGGAATATTTTCGGCGGATAGTGACCAAGCCGAACCATAGTAAGAACCACAACCAAGACCCGCCAGTAAGCTACCAATATAGATCATCATCATTGAGTGTGCATTACCAATCATGATAGCGGCAATGGTAAAGAGTATGAAGCCAGGAATCACCACGGCTTTTTTACCATATTTGTCAACTAAGATCCCAGCTGGAATTTGCATTAAGGTGTAGGAAAAAAAGTAACAGCTAGCAATTAAGCCCAGCTCAGTATTTGATTGAGGTCCTACAGTTTGTTGAATTTCAGGAAAAATCGCTGCTAATACGGGGCGATAAATCCACATCACTAACCAACCGAGGAATAATAAAGCGACGATTTTATGCCAGTACTGTATGCCACTTTTTTTTTCTGTCATTTTAATTCCTTATTATTCTTGATAAGCCAATTGGTAAAGGGCATAAGTTAATGCTTTTATTCCTTCAACTAAGTCTTCGGTTTTAGTATCTTCAGCAGGGTTGTGGCTGATGCCTTTGATGCTTGGTACAAATAACATGGCGGTCGGTACTCGTGGTGCAAAAATTTGTGAGTCGTGACCGGCACCACTATGCATTACGCGATAACTTAGTTTTTCTTGGTTGCAGATGTTTTCGAGCATTTTTATAAGTTTGTCATCCATTGGAATTGGGGCTTCATCCATCCAACGATTTATTTCGATCTCAAGGCCCAGTTCTTTGGCGATGCGGATCATGTCAGCTTCAATCTCTTCGGTAAAGCTTTTAAGTTCTTCTTGGTTAGTGTGACGACAATCTATTGTAAACATCACTTCCCCCGGAACGACGTTAACCACATTGGGTTTGGGTTCAACATGACCGAAGGTTAATACTAATGGATCACCCACTTTAATTGCTTTGTTAATCGATTCGTTGCAAATTCGGCTAAAAGCGTAGATAGCATCTTTACGGTAACTCATTGGTGTGGTGCCTGCATGATTTGCTTCACCTATTAAGCGGATATTGTAACGACGTTGTCCAACGATGCTGGTTACAATCCCTATGCTTTTTTCTTCCCGCTCAAGTACGCCTCCTTGTTCAATATGTAGCTCTAAAAAGGCTTTGATATCGGTGCGTGCTTTTTGGGTGTTAAATTTAAATCCGCAGTTTTTCATTGCATCGACAAATTTAATGCCATTGTTGTCTTCGATATCGGCAACATCATCATTGTTGGCGATGGCAAATACGTTTTTGCTTCCCCAAAAGACATAAGGAAAGCGACTGCCTTCTTCTTCTGCCATGGAGATAAGTTCTAAGGTGCGTAATGGTTGACCGTAGTTCTCTTTTAGGTATTTCATGGCAAGCATAGCTGCAATGATGCCAAGCTGGCCGTCAAGTTTGCCACCATTAACAACGGTATCAACATGCGAGCCAGACATGATGACTTGTTCTTTATATTTACTGCCTTCAAATCGACCATATAAGTTACCAATATCATCAAAATAGGTGTTCATGCCAATTTGTGAGAGTTTTTCTTTAATTGCATTTTGGGCAGTAAGCCATTGTTCAGTATAAAGTAATCGAGTTGTTCCGCCTTGTTCTAAACCACCAAAGCTCGATATCCATTTAACTGCATTAGCAACATCATCATATAAAATATTCATAAATATTTACCTGCTATTTAAAACTCCATCATCGTTAACATTTTGCTTTTAATGTTAACCGCACATATCGTGTCGATACTACGGATCATTTTAAATGTTTTTTTTGTTTACCATACTATTAATATCAAATAATAATGTGATCAAACTAGCTTTTTTATATTTGTGAAATTTAATTAAATTAAGTAGTTATTATTATAAAAAATTTTTTAACAATCTTTTATGATACTGATTTTAAATAATATTATATTTTTGATATCGTTAATGTTTTGTGATGTATAACCTGCTTATTGTTTATTTTTTCCGTAATATATAAATATAATCTAACTATTAGATTTTTTTAATGAGCTTAATGAGGTTCAAAGTTAACAGTATTTATCCTATTTGAGGGGCCTATTCTCATGATTCAATCTTTTATAAAAAAGGGAAGCTTTCAAGATTCTGTTAGTTTGATGTTGATATCAAAAAAACTGAGTAATCTTGATGAGGTTGATGAAGTATCTGTCATGATGGGTACTCCTGCCAATAAATCTTTATTAACCGCAACAGGTTTTTGGAGTGATAGTTTTAATGATGCAACGCCAAATGATATTTGTGTCGCGATTAAAACCAAAGATGACTCTAATGATGTTGTCGAGTTGATTAGTCAACAACTTGAGGATGCACTAAAAAATATCGCTCAAGCTCAGCAAGGTGGTGCAAAACTACTTAAAGCAAGGCGTTTAGCTAGCGCAACGAAAAAATTACCTGATGCTAATTTAGTGTTAATTTCGATTGCTGGGGAGTACGCCGCTGAGTTAGCCGATCAAGTTTTAGATGATAATAAGAATGTGATGATTTTTTCTGATAATGTATCAATCGAAGATGAAATCCGTTTAAAAACTAAAGCGTCTAAAAAAGATTTAATTGTGATGGGCCCCGATTGTGGGACGGCCTTTATCGCGGGTGCACCCTTAGCGTTTTCTAATGTTATTCCTAAAGGGAATATTGGGGTAATTGGGGCGTCTGGTACGGGTATTCAAGAAGTGGTTTCACAAATCGCTCTATTGAATCAAGGTATTACGCAAGCTATCGGTTTGGGTGGGCGTGATTTGTCGCTTGAAGTCGGGGGGATTAGTGCGCTTACTGCCTTAAATATGCTCGCTGCCGATGCTGATACACAAGTGATTACCTTTATTTCTAAACCGCCAGCAGACAGTGTACGGGAAAAAGTGATTTCAGCCATGAAGTTAATCCCCAAACCGGTGGTGGCTTTGTTTTTGGGCTCGAAAATCGATAAACCTCAAGACGATAATATCTATTTTGCACGAACATTAGATGAAGCAGCTCGATTAGCCTGTTTATTAAGTCCAGTTGAAGCGATAGCGAATAAGTTGCCTAATTTAGCCAATAAAACGATTACAGGGTTATATACTGGCGGTACCTTAGCTTCAGAAGCGGCGATGTTGCTTGCTCAAGAACTCAATCTCACTACCGGTCATCATCATGATAAAGGGATTATGTTAGATCAACAGGGGCATAAAATTATTGATTTAGGTGATGATTTTTACACTGTAGGTAAACCTCATCCTATGATTGATCCATCTATTCGCGAAGATAAAATCGCTCAGCTTGGTGAAAATCACGACGTAGGTGTATTACTTGTTGATTTGGTTATTGGCTATGGCGCAAATGCCAATCCGGCTGAGTCAGTTATTTCAGGTTATCAAAAAGCCTGTGCTAAACGAGGTGATAATCATCCACTGATAGCTATCGCAACTGTGACTGGTTCAGAGCAAGATCCGCAAAGTCGTAGTAAGCAAATTGAGGCGTTAGAATCAGCGAATATTGTTGTAATGAATAATTTACCGGAAGCTATTTTGTTAGCTAAAAAACTGATTACACCGGTTAAATCAAATAATTTCATTAAACCATATCCTTTATTAAGCCATATTAGTGTGATTAATGCTGGTTTAAGAAGTTTTGCTGAAGATCTTCAATCATCGAATATTCCTGTTGTGCATTATCAATGGGCGCCAATAGCCGGCGGTAATAAAAAATTAGCGGCTATTTTGCAAAAATTAAATTAAGAGGTTTTGATATGTTACGTACTGCAATAAATGAAGCAAACCAAAAAATTATTGAACGAATTAAAGCTGCTAGACCTCATTGGGTAGGCGTTATATCCGCTAAAGAAGCTGTACCAACCTTGGCGCAAGGTAAAAAATTACTTCACGCTGGACCACCGATTGTTTGGCATGATATGACTGGGCCAATGCAAGGTGCTTGTATTGGTGCTTGCTTGTTTGAAGGCTGGGCTCAAGATGAGAAGCAAGCTTTGCATTTGTTAGAGTCAGGCCAAGTAGAATTTATCCCTTGCCATTCTGTTAATGCAGTTGGTCCAATGGGGGGGATTACGTCAGCCAATATGCCAATGATTGTGGTTGAAAACATTACCCATGGTAATCGTGCTTACTGCAATTTAAATGAAGGTATTGGTAAAGTGATGCGTTTTGGTGCTTATGGTCAGGAGGTTTTAGACCGTCATCGTTGGATGAAAGAGTCGTTAGGGCCAGCCTTGAATGATGCATTAAAACTGTTTGATAATGGTATCGATTTAACTGCTTTGATGGCACAAGCTATTACAATGGGTGATGAATTCCATCAACGTAATATTGCCGCTTCAGCATTATTATTAAGAACGCTTTCACCAAAATTAATTTTACTTGATCGTAGTAAAGCGGAAATGGAGAAAATCTTTAGCTTTTTAAGCGTAACAGATCAGTTCTTCTTAAATGTTGCTATGGCATTTTGTAAATCAATTATGGATAGCGCAGCGCAAATTAAAGAGGGATCTATCGTTACAGCAATGACGCGTAATGGTAAAGAATTTGGTATTAAAGTCAGTGGTCTTGGCGATCAGTGGTTTACCGCGCCAGTTAATACTCCACAAGGTCTATTCTTTACCGGTTATTCTCAAAAAGATGCAAACCCAGATATAGGTGATAGTGCTATTACTGAAACCTTTGGTATAGGTGGGGCAGCTATGGTTGCAGCACCAGGGGTAACTCGCTTTGTTGGTGCCGGTGGCACGGATGTTGCATATGAAGTATCTGAAGAGATGAGTGAAATCTATTTAGAACATAATATGTTATTCCAAATTCCTACATGGAATTTCCAAGGATGCTGTTTAGGGTTAGATCTTCGTTTAGTTGTCGAAACCGGGATCACGCCATTAATTAATACTGGTATTGCCCATAAACAAGCAGGAGTGGGCCAAATTGGTGCAGGTACAGTTAGAGCACCGTTAGCTTGTTTTGAAAAAGCTCTCGAGGCATTAGCAAAAAAATTAGAAATATAGGCTATGAGTTTGATGTATGTAGATGATGAATGCTTAAATAAGTCGCTAAATAATCAGCGACTTACTATCCCCGCTTTTGATTATTTGCAAGAGCGTGGTTTGTCGCAAGCATCTCATATTATCAAACCACTTTTAGTTAGTGCGGATGTTCCAATAAAAGCGGGTGAGTTGTCGCTCTTTAGTACTCATCAGCAAACGATTAATTTAATCAATGATGATCAGCAATTAATTACTATACATCGTTATAACAGCGGTTTGTCGCCCATGGGCATAGTACTTAAATCGTCTGATTTTGATTATGTTTTGTCGTTAGGTAGTGATTTATCTATTTATCAATCGGCAACGGGTGATTTGCAAGTTGGGATTTTTTTAATTTCACTTGATACGCATGTTTGTCAATTAAATATAAAAAAACATTCATTAGTTAATAAATCACAAATTGCTAATCTATTGAAAGAGATAGAAAATCCTACCGGCTTATTTGGTAAATTAAGTGACAATTTATCTGGTCAATATCAACTCGAATTATTATGTAATACCATGACTAATTTGATGAATGGTAAAGCAGATGATATTACGTCGTTTATTGGCTTAGGGCCGGGTTTAACGCCAAGTTTTGATGATATTATCGTGGGGATGTTGGCGGTTATCTCAAGCGATTGCCGTTTTGACAATCAAATTCGACAGCTTAAATTCGCCTTTGAGCGTTTGTCATTACATTTGTTAACCACAACTGTTAGTGCTAGTTTTTTGACTTATGCACTTCAAGGTAAATTTTCGTTGTTGGTGCTACAAGTGATTAATTCATTTGCACAACATAAATATCACCATTCATCAATAAAAAATTTATCGAATTATGGTCACACCTCTGGATCCGATCTCTTACTTGGTATATGGTTAGGTATTGATCGTTTTGTTTTAAGGGATTAAATCGTGCTAGATACAGAAACCATGCGGACCTTTATTAAAGTAGTTGAGAGCAATAGCTTTTCAAAAGCGGCTAAGCTACTTTACAAAACACCAGCAGCGATTAGTTATCGTATTAAATCATTGGAAGCCGATCTTAATACTCAACTTTTTGAACGAACCACACGGACTGTGACACTAACGCTGGCAGGGCAACATCTTTATGAGCAATGTAGCCAATGGTTGCTTTGGTTATCAACCATGCCTGATGAGTTACAACAGATTCGTGATGGTGTTGAGCGAAAAATTAATATTACCATCAATAATCTGCTCTATGATGTTGAGGCGGTAGCCGATTTGTTGACGTTTTTAAAAGAAAAATTCCCTTTTACTACTTTCAATATAAATCGACAAGTTTATATGGGAGTGTGGGATTCGTTATTGCATGGTGAGTGCCATTTAGCGATTGGCGCAACAGGCACTGAATCGCTTGATACGATGATTAATATACTACCTCTTGGTGAAGTAAGTTGGGTGTTTGTGGCAGCCAAAAATCATCCGATCACCCAAATTGATGGGGCGTTATCTAATGATACTTTACGTAAGTATCCGGCAATTAATGTTGAAGATACCTCTGTGCATATGAATAAACGAGTGGCTTGGTTATTACCAAGTCAATCTGAGATTATTGTGCCAAATATTACCACTAAGTTGGCTTGCCATTTAAGAGGATTAGGTATTGGTTTTTTACCCAAATCAATCTGCCAATCTTATTTAGATTCAGGTGAATTGATTGCCTGTAAAGTGGTTAATGAACGTAAGCCATCGCCATTGTCATTAGCATGGAAAAAATCGCATATGGGCAAAGTGATGAATGAAATTGTTAATCTGTTTAAGTTTCATCATCCCATTGCCAATAATTTTTTGAAAAATATAGATAAGAGAAGATGAGTTAGTGTAATCTTCAAACAATTAACTCGATATTAATAAAGGAAAAAATAATGTTAGACCTAGATAAATATGACCAAATTAATCCGCCTACGCGACTATTAATGGGACCAGGTCCAATCAATGCTGATCCTCGTGTCACTAGAGCGATGGCGGCACCTTTAATTGGCCAGTTTGACCCAGTTATGACTGATTATATGAATCAGACTATGTCACTTTATCGAGATATTTTTAAAACCAAAAATGAACAAACTTTTGTTATTGATGGTACTGCAAGAGCCGGTATTGAAGCCGTTCTTGTGTCAACAATTAAACCGGGTGACAAAGTATTAGTACCCGTATTTGGTCGTTTTGGTTTATTACTTTGTGAAATTGCCCACCGTTGTCGTGCTGATGTGCATACTATTGAAGTGCCATGGGGTGAAGTTTTTGATCCTAATGTTATTGAAGATGCTATCAAAAAAGTCAAACCCAAACTATTACTTTGCGTGCAAGGTGACACTTCAACCACATTATTGCAACCATTGGATAAAATTGGTGAAATTTGTCGTCGTCATGGTGTGTTGTCTTATGTCGATGCAACTGCTTCGATTGTGGGTAACCCACTTGAAGTTGATAAATGGCAACTTGATGGCGTTTCAGTGAGTTTACAAAAATGTTTAAGTGGACCTCCAGGTGTTGCTCCTCTTACTTTAAGTCCAAAAATGGTCGAGATTATTCAAGCTCGTAAATGTGTTGAGCTGGGTATTCGTGCTGAAAATGATGCGGGTGGTCGAGATGAGATGATCTATTCTAACTATTTTGATATCGATATGATTATCCGTTACTGGAGTTCTGAACGTATCAACCACCACACTGAAGCGACCTCAATGCTTTATGCTGCACGCGAATGTGCTCGAATTGTGTTACAAGAAGGTTTAGATAACGTGATTGAGCGTCATCGCGTTAATGGGGCAGCAATGGTTGCTGGTTTACAAGCTATGGGACTTGAGTTGTTTGGCGATCTCGATCATAAAATGAATAATGTCGTTGGTGTCGTTCGTCCGGAACATATTAATGACCTTGAAGTTCGCAATTTAATGTTAAATGATTTTGGTATTGAAATCGGTGCTTCATTCGGTCCGCTTAAAGGTAATGTATGGCGTATTGGTACTATGGGCTATAATGCTAGAAAATCTTGTGTCATGCAAACATTAACCGCGTTTGAAGCTGTGTTAAATCGAGTTGGTTTTAAAACAGTACAAGGGGCTGGTTTACAAGCTGCCTGGAACGTTTATAACAGCTAATAATAAAATAATAATAAAAGTTCACTGAAGTGAGCGGAATTATACCCATTGGATTTTTGAGCTTTTAATTTAGAACGAAGTAATTTGTTGGTCACATTGTCAACAAATTACTCTAAAAATAGAGTAAATTTAAAATAGTAGCAAAAATGTTAACTTTAAGTTAATTGGGATGATATTATTTAAGGAAATTTTATGAATAAATTGAATACTAAAATTCCTACCTCTGGGTATAATCAAAAAAAATGGAAAGGGCGTTATACCATTTTATTACTATTATGGTCAGGTTGGTTACTTTCGTTTCTTGATCGTATGGTAATGAATGTATCATTGCCGTTTATTGGCCATGATCTTGGTATCGATAAAACTGTACAAGGTTCAATTATTAGTGCATTTTTTATTGGTTATGCACTGTTCCAAATTCCCGGTGGTTATTTATCAGATAAATTTGGTCCGCGTAAAGTGATGGCTTTTGCCATTATTTGGTGGTCGATGTTTACGCTTTTTACCGGTCTAATTTATGTATTGCCATTAATGTTACTGACTCGCTTCATGTTTGGTGCCGGTGAAGGTTGTTTCCCAGCTTCGTCTTGGAAAACTATCGCTACTTATTTTCCTGCCAAAGAACGAGGACGAGCAACGGCAATTCAATCTTCCGTCAATACATTAGGACCAGCAATATCTGTAATTGTGGCAGTTGCCATTATTGAATGGTTAGGTTGGCGAGATGTATTTATCATCTTAAGTATTCCTGGTTTTATATTAGGCTTTTTTATCTATAAGTTTATTCGCAATAATCCATCTGAAAATAGTCTGATTGGTGCTGATGAACTGCAAGAATTAGAAATAAACAACGATAACGTAGCAGTCGAAGAGAATTCGTTTTCGTTAATAGATGTATTGAAAATGCCAATACTCTGGAAGTTATCGCTAATTTGGTTCTTATTTGATATCACATTCTGGGGATTCACCACTTGGTTACCAAGTTATTTGCTTGAGGCAAGAGGATTATCGCTCTCCAAAACCGGTATCTTAGCTGCAATCCCATTCTTATTTGGTGCATTAGGGACTTTAGTCGGTGGTTATTTTGCTGATAAGTTCGAACAAAAATTAAAATATGTATATGGTTTAACCGCTTTTATCTCTGGGATATTTCTTTTCTTAATGTTCCAAGTCGATAATCTTGAGGCTGCTATAGTCTTCCAATGCGTATCAGCACTCTTTATGTTTATCGCATTTGCTATTTTTTGGGGAATGCTAATGCATATGATTCCGCCGGTAATCATGGGCAAAGCCTCAAGTATCGTCAACTTTGGTGGACAAGTTGCAGGCGTATTATCACCATTCATCATCGGCTTCCTTATCGACAACGCCAACGGAGGCTACAACCACGCATTCTTATTTATGGTGATCGCGTTAATAAGCTCAGCGGTATTGACCTTTTTCATTAAAAAGATGAATATTTAGTTAATCAACATGATGAGAAATATTGGGAAAATACTCAAACTTGGTTTGAGTATTTTTCTTTGATGAATTGTTTATTCTAAAAGTAATTTAATTTTTAACCGTGCATTTTTTAAACGTAAAAAAGTTGAGGAGCGGGGTTTTTAGCCTCTATAAAAGCATTAATTAATCACCAATCAAGTTAAATATTCTGTTGAAATATTTTGCTTAAAAGTTATTATGTTTCGAATATTTATTTATAGATAGGAATCTGTATGCGTAATTCTTTTTTTTCTGTAATTTTGTCTTCTCTTTTATTATTCACATCTTCATTTAGTTTTGCCAGTGAGCAGACTTATGTGGTTGGAGCAGGGGGAACATATCGTCCTTTTGAGTATGAAAATAGTGATAAGCAGTTAGAAGGCTTTGATATTGATCTTATTAAAGCGATTGCTGAAGCTCAAAATTTTAAAATCAAATTAATTAATACGCCATGGGAAGGCATTTTTGCTACTTTAGATAATGGTGAGCGCGATATTATCATTTCAGGTATTACTATAACTGAAAAGCGTAAAAACTCTGTTGATTTTTCATTACCGTATTTTCCGGCTGAGCAAGTTATTGTTTCTCAAAAAACAACTGAAATTAAGTCAATTGCTGATTTAAGCAATCATACTGTTGGAGTGGTTAATGGTAGTACGGCTGATGTGGTTGTTTCTAAAGTACTCGGTAAGAATAGCACTGCAATCAAACGTTTTGATAATACGCCATTATTGCTACAAGAGCTTTATGAAGAAGGCATAAGTGCAGCTGTTGCTGATGTTGGTGTGGTTAAGTTTTATATTAAAATGCATCCCGGTAAAGATTTCAATTTAGTTTATGATAATAGTTTTGAATCGCAATATTTTGGTATTGCCGTTGCTAAAGGTAATACTGAATTACGCAATAGCATCAATGAAGGCCTGAAAAAAATTGTTGCAGACGGTACTTATGCTTCAATTTATAAAAAATGGTTCGATAATAATGTTCCATCTTTACCATTAGATTCTAAAGAGTAAAGTGGAATAGTCATGGCATTTAATTGGCAAATTATTGAAGAATATACGCCCCTCTTTATCGAGGGGGCAAAATTAACCGTTCAATGTACTATTATTTGTGTCATTTTAGGGACATTATGGGGATTGACGTTAGGTATTGGGCGAACCGCATCAGCTAAATTTGGTTTTTGGAAATGGGTGCTTCACTATGGTGTACAATGGCCTGTTAAAATTTATGTTAGTGCTTTTCGTGGTACACCACTATTTGTTCAAATCATGGTAGTGCATTATGTATTAATGCCATATTTTCTAAACCCTCGGGATGGATTATTGGTTTCCGATAATCTTATTTCAATGTCCACCGCTCGTTATTGGCGTACTGAGTATGGGGCGTTTATTTCCTGTGTTACGGCAATTACGCTAAATGCAGGTGCCTATATTTCCGAAATCTTTAGAGCAGGGATTGAATCAATCGATAAAGGACAAATGGAAGCTGCAAGGTCACTTGGAATGAGCTATGGTAGTACCATGCGTAAAGTAATTTTACCACAGGCTTTTAAACGTATGCTTCCACCTTTGGGTAATAATGCAATAGCTATTTTGAAAGATTCATCACTCGGTGCAGCGATCGGTCTGGCAGATTTAGCTTTTGCTGCAAGAACATCTGGAGCTGCATATGGTTCTTATACTGAACCTTATATTGTGATTTCTATTGTGTATTGGGTAATGACATTCTTGCTTTCATTATTAGTAAAATATTTAGAAAAAAGGTTAGGCAAAAGTGATTCACATTAAAAATCTACAAAAACAATTTGGCGATATTCATGTGCTACGAGGTATTTCTTGTGATATTCAGGAAAAAGAGGTGATTTCTATTATTGGCCCTTCGGGCTCAGGTAAAAGCACCTTTTTACGTTGCATTAATGGATTAGAAGATATTACTTCAGGCGAGATTGAAGTTAATGGGTTTAAATTGCCAGATGCTAAAACCAATATCAATCAACTCCGTGAATCAGTTGGCATGGTTTTTCAGCGTTTTAATCTTTTTCCACATATGACGGTATTGGAAAATTTAATTTTGGCACCAATGGATGTCAAGAAGATGCCAAAAAATGATGCAATTAATAAGGCTGAAGGTTTATTAGTTAAGGTTGGTTTGATTGATAAGATTGATGCTTATCCAAATCAATTATCCGGTGGTCAACAACAACGTGTCGCGATTGCTAGATCATTGATGATGGACCCGAAAGTTATGCTTTTTGATGAACCTACTTCGGCGTTAGATCCTGAGTTAGTCGGTGAAGTTTTAGCCGTGATGAAGGCACTTGCTCAAGAGGGGATGACCATGGTGGTTGTCACGCATGAGATGGGTTTTGCTAGAGAGATGTCAACTCGTGTTATTTTTATCGATCAGGGCATCATTCAAGAACAAGGTTCACCTGAGCAAATTTTTAATCATCCTCAAAATGAAAGAACACAGCTGTTTTTAAGTAAAGTATTATAATTGATCTACTTGATTGATTAAGCTATAAAAAAACCGCACTAATGAGTGCGGTTTTTTATTAAACATTAACTATCAGACTTAAGCTTTATATTTTTTCATGACAATTGAAGCGTTAGTGCCACCAAAACCAAAGCTATTTGACATTACTGTTGTTAATTCACGTTCAGTTGGCTCGGTAATAATGTTCATTCCAACTGCTTCATCAGCGAGTTCGTCGATGTTGATACTTGGTGTGATAAAGCCATGTTCAAGCATAAGTAATGAATAGATTAATTCTTGAGCACCGGTTGCACTCAATGAGTGGCCAGTCATTGATTTAGTCGAAGAGATAGCTGGAATGTTATCTCCAAATACTTGCTTGATTGCCCATAATTCTTTAACGTCACCAACTGGTGTTGACGTTCCGTGAGTGTTGATATAATCAACCGGTGCGTCAAGATCTTGAATAGCAAGTTGCATACAACGCATAGCACCTTCACCAGATGGTGCAACCATGTCATAACCATCAGATGTTGCACCGTAACCAACTAGTTCACCATAGATATGTGCACCACGTGCAAGGGCGTGTTCAAGTTCTTCAACAACTACCATTCCAGCACCGCCAGCGATAACGAAACCGTCACGGTTTTTATCATAAGCGCGTGATGCTTTTTCTGGGGTGTCGTTGTATTTGGTTGATAATGCGCCCATTGCGTCAAATTCACATGACATTTCCCAGCAAAGTTCTTCTCCACCACCAGCAAATACAATGTCTTGTTTGCCAAGTTGGATAAGTTCTGCTGCATGACCAATACAGTGAACTGATGTTGCACAAGCAGATGTCATTGAGTAGCTAACACCTTTAATTTTAAATGGTGTGGCTAAACATGCAGATATTGCAGATGACATTGATTTAGTTACTGCGTAAGGACCAACACCTCTTAAACCTTTTTCTTTCATGCCGGCAACGACATTATATTGAGTTTTGGTTGAGCCACCATAACCAGCGATTAGACCTGTACGAGGATTAGATACTTGTTCTGGGGTTAATTTTGCATCTTCGATTGCTTGCTGTAGAGCCAGATAACCATAAATAGATGCATCGTTCATAAAACGGACAACTTTGCGATCAATAAGCCCAGTTGTATCTAATTTTACATTACCACATACATGACTGCGCATTCCGCTATCTTTCATTTCTTGAGAGAAAGTAATACCACTTCGGCCCACTTTCAATGATTCTAAAACTTCTTTGGTATTATTCCCAATACTTGAAAGAATACCTAATCCTGTGATTACTACACGTTTCATCTAATGCTTTACTCCTAAGTTAACCAGCTTCGTATGAAAAATTGGTGTGATTATAGCGTACACTTGTAAGCTGAACAATACCCTATGATTGATTTTATTTCACAATTTTTAAATAAGATAGGGTTAGTGGAATAAGTAATCAATAATACTCCCGCTTTTTACATTTTATTTATAGTCTCTTAATAAAGTAGAGTTTATATGCAGTTTTATTGAGCAAATATTTCCTATTTTTGATCTGATAATTTACTTGCAGATGCAAGTAAAATAGCTATAATACTGTAAATATATACAGCCATTGGTGGTAATTATGATTCAAGACAAAATGATATCAAAGCTAGAGATATTGGCAGAATCAGCAAAATATGATATTTCGTGCGCATCAAGCGGTACCTCACGCAATAATAAAAATAAAGGAATTGGTAGTGCCTCTCGTTGTGGTATCTGTCATTCTTTTACCGCCGATGGTCGATGTGTCTCGTTATTAAAGATTATGCTAACCAATTACTGCATGTTTGATTGTGCTTACTGTATTAATCGCCAAAGTAATGATATCCCACGAGCTGGATTTACTCCAAAAGAGTTAGCCGATTTAACCATTGAATTTTACCGTCGCAATTATATCGAAGGACTTTTTTTAAGCTCTGGCATTATGCGTAGTGCTGATCACACAATGGAAAAAATGATTCGGGTAGTCAAAATTCTACGTCAAGAATACAATTTTAATGGTTATATCCATATGAAAGCTATTCCTGGCGCTAGTAATGAGCTTATCAAAGAAGCCGGTTTATTAGTAGATAGAATGAGTGTCAATCTAGAGATTCCTACTGAACGTAATTTAAAATTACTTGCACCGGATAAAGATCATCAAACGATCTATCAACCAATGCGTCATATCCAACAAAATTTGATGGAAAATATTGAAGATCGCAAAAAAATTAAGTCAACTCCAAAATTCGTACCAGCAGGACAGAGCACACAGGTTATTATTGGGGCGACAGATGAAACCGATAATCAAATATTACAACTCACCGCCAAACTTTATAAACGCCCAAGCATGAAGCGGGTTTACTATTCGGGGTTTATTCCGGTCAATAGTTATGACAAGCGATTGCCGGTGTTGCAAGAAGTTCCACGAGTTCGCGAAAATCGTTTGTACCAAGCTGATTGGTTACTTCGTTTTTATGATTTTAGCGTTGATGAGATTGTTAATGATGAACATCCTGATCTTGATTTAACTGTCGATCCAAAGTTATCTTGGGCAATTCGTAATCCGCAGTTTTTTCCGGTAGATATCAATCGTGATAGTTATCGAAAAATTTTGCGAGTTCCTGGCATTGGTGTTAAATCAGCTAAATTAATAGTGATGGCAAGGCGACATCGAAAACTTAATATTGGAGCGTTAAAACGCATAGGCGTTGTGCTTAAACGTGCGCAATTTTTTATTGTTTGTCATGAAATGAGTACCTATAAATTGCTCGAGTCATCTGCTGAATATATTCGACTGAACCTGCAAGATCCGCCATTACTTGAAGCTAAAAAAGATCCTATTCCTCAGCAGCTTGTGATGGGATGGTAAGTTATGCTAGCTTTTTATTATGACAAATCTTTCGAAGGATTGTTATGCGCGGTTTTTGATGCGTTTAAACTTAAAAAAATGCCGGAATGCTTGTTGTCGGATGATGATGTTGTACCGCTTTTGGTATCTGATTCTCACCATGTTGAATTTCGTAATAGCAAGTATGAAAGGGTATATTCGGCGCTACAAAAAAAGTTATCCAAGATTGCACTAAATCAGATCTTATTTACTTGGTTATCAGAGCTGCCTGAAAGTGATTTAATCATTTTTCGTTATATTTGCAAAGTATTTAAATCTAACTATTCAATTGAAACTGATTTTGGCGATCCAGATGTATTAGCCATTCATGATATCGCTAAAAAAGTGAATAAAGAAAAACACCATATCCAACAATTTGTTCGATTTAATGCTATCAAAAATCCAACTAGTGATGAAAAGATCTATTTTGCGGTTATTGGTCCCATTTATAATGCCTTACCATTAACCACACGATTCTTTAAAGATCGTTATGCCGACCAAAAATGGGCAATTTATGATGAAAAACGCCAGTATGGCTATTTTTATGATTTAGAAAAATTGGAGAAAATATCGCTAAACGATGATCTGATTGTCAATAACAAAATTAACCAAGATTATTTAACTGATGATGAAAAACTTTTTCAGACCATGTGGTACCGTTATTGTAATGCACTAACGATAAAAGAAAGAATTAATCCAAAATTACAACGACAAAATATGCCAAGACGATTTTGGCAACACTTACCAGAAATGCAGGAAAAATAAAAAACGCCGAACAAGCCGGCGTTTTTTATTAATGTAGGGAAAATTCTATTGGGCGTCGATATCGCCAATAATACCGTTGATACTTTCTTGACGTTGTTGCTCTTTTTTCTCATCAACTTTACCGCCTGAAGCATTAAAGTCATTACGTTGGAAGTAAGCATTACGCATAAAGTTATAAGGGTCATCACTATTTTTGAGCAGATCTTCATACTCAATAGCCACGGCACGAGCTTCAACGCCATCAACAACACCACGAACTAACGCCCATTCCCAATCTAACCAAACAAGTGGTGGGTATAAGGTGTCAACGATGTCACCACCTTCCTGACGAAGTGTCGCAGAACCATAGAAAGGTAATACAACATAAGGACCATAAGGTACATCATAGTGACCTAATGTTTGACCAAAGCTACGTTTAGAACCTTTTTGTAATTGAGGATCTGCCATTCCAGCAACATCAAATATACCCGCAACACCAAAAAAGGTATTGATAAAGAACCGAGCTAAATGTTTACCAGATTCACGGCCTTCGCCTTGTAGTGCGCTATTGACCACTGAAGCTGGTTCAGAAAGGTTAGACGAAAAATTAACAACCCCTTTACGCACAGGTGTTGGTACATAATCTTTCCAAACCACAGCAGCAGGGCGTAAAATATATGGATCAAGGGCATAATAGTTAACATCAAACATGGTTTTGTTAAAACCCGATAATGGATCACTATAACTGTTGGTTTCAGCTTGATAAGTGGCACAACTTGTCAGTGCTAAAACCGAGAACATCATACCTATTATTCTTTTTTTCATAATGTTATAAATTATAATTGATGAATATTCTGATTGTATCATGTTTGCTCAAAATAGAAAATTTTTCATTATTTAAATAGTAATATCATGATAAATTTATTAGAATAACCGCCCGAGATGACCTCATAGTTAAATGGATATAACGAGCCCCTCCTAAGGGCTAGTTGCAGGTTCGATTCCTGCTGGGGTCAAATTTCCTTAAACTTATTATTACGCTTTTATACTTCTGAAAACGCAAACTTTTTTATGGTATATTTACGGTATATTTTAATATTGCAGCTAAAAATACAGTAAATCATGCTAATAATTAAATCAATCTATACATCAACACAAAAACGAAACTAAATAAATTGCCTCATTATTAAAGCTTGTATTCATACATTATGATCTCAGAATTAGTTTTAACAGCTGAGCAAATTATTAACAAAAATAATTTGAAAAAACATTAACTGATTAATATTAATAATTAAAATTTCAACTTTAAAGGATATAATCAAACTTGAGACATTTGAGAGCGATGAGGTTAATCATTAGAATTATGAAAAATACTGAATGCTATTTACGCGTGGTGACGTTAATAGTATTGATATTGATTTCCCTACATTGCCTGATAATCAGTCAGTAATCTAAATAATTCCTATATTTAGGTTTTTTTGATAGTTTTTGCAGTATTGAAAAAACAAAATTGATTTTAGGTCGCTTTTCTAGGCTGTATAATTTTTGTCGGTAATTTTCTCGATCAGCAACAACCAATTTGCGCTCCGACTCTATCGAGGAGCTACGTTTATCGCGATCGTTGGTTTCAATTAGATGCGGCAGAGTGGCGTATATTTTTACATTTCCGCACGTTCTGAAAATTTCAAACATATCCGCTTCATATCTGATTGGCAACAAAAAATCAACCATTTTTTTTGCTGTTTTTAGCGTGATAATATAACCAGTAGTTCGAACAGCTTTGGCAACGGGGAAAACCTTAAAATTGCCAAGTTTAATTTTTTTATTTTTTGCGTATTCGAAATCGCCAGTTAGCAAAAAAATCCCGTTTTTTGTTTTTTTTTCAAAATCCCTCATAAAATCTAAAGTTCTATTATCGAGGATAGCATCGTCCTCTATAATTAGCGCGTATGGTAAACCCCGGCGTATAATCTCTCGGTACACGCCAATATGACTGAGCGCACACCCAATTTCTCCGTTCGTCAAAAAACAATTTTGATAATCGTAAACGTTGCTACGTATAAAACTTTCATCTAGTTTACTCCCGTCAATAGCTGTGAAAATCTCAAAATCCATTTTCAATTTCTCACATAAATTCGAAATTCTATTTCGTTTATCAACTGCTCTGTCCAGATTTATTACAAATGTTTTCATTAATTAACTTTTCACTAACATGATTTACAATATTGCTTAGTGATAAATATATATTCGATTCAATTGATTAGCAACAATTTATTTACAAAAAAAGCAATTGGTTACCACTTATAGCAAAATATATATTCTTTTGATAATGGAGAGCCTTTAGTCATTCATGTGGATAATAGTAGTTGCCAAAAACAATGAAATAAATTAGGAAGCATATTTAATTAAAATAAAAATGAGCCTGAACTAAAGTTGGGCTATTCATTGTTTTACTAAAAATCAAGGCGCCTAAAGTCATTTTGTATTTTGTTCATTATAAATTAATCTTCTAAAGTGTGAAGCTATGATGTGAAATTATGAAAAAGTGGATAGCAAAAATTTGCTAAAAATGGTATGGCTTTTACCCCAGTTTTACCCCGATTTTACCCCTTTAATAAAATTGAGGAAAAAATTAATTCTTTTGAAGCCTTTTTGTATAAGGCTTTAGGATGGTACGCCCGGGTGGACTCGAACCACTGACCCCCACCATGTCAAGGTGATGCTCTAACCAACTGAGCTACGGGCGTATATTTAGAAAACACGCAAATATTAGCGGGCAAATAGTTTTGTTTCAAGTAAAATAATTAAAAATAGCTGTTTTTTTAATCTTTTGAACTAGATTGGTGATAAAATAGGCAAAACCAATATTAAAAATTCAGATATTTGTCACATTTTTGTACTTTTTATTTTCACTAATTCATATCACAATTCGATATGGATTCTATTTTTTATATTGTTTATTGGTAAATGGATGCTCTTGGTGGTTTGTTGGCGCCAAATTAGCTATACTTCACAGCGTCGTTAAGTTACTGGTTCAGGTTGTTATGTCGTTTAAAGATCAGATTGAAGATGTTCTGCATAATATTTTTGGCTATAAGTCGTTTAGGAATCAACAAAAAGATATTATTGAATCAGTGATTGACGGGCGTGATGTTTTGGCCGTTATCCCTACCGGTGGCGGTAAGTCGCTTTGTTATCAAATTCCAGCGGTCGTATTACCAGGCACAGCTATAGTCATTTCGCCACTTATTTCGTTAATGAAAGATCAGGTCGATCAATTGTTGGTGAATGGTATTCCTGCCGCATTTTTAAATGCAACTCAATCAGGCATCGAACAACAAAATGTTATCAACCAGTATCTAAACCATTCAATTAAATTGTTGTATATTTCCCCTGAGCGCTTGACAGTATCATCTTTTGGCGCGTTACTGGATCAGCATCCTCCTTCTTTAATTGCGATCGATGAGGCGCATTGTATTTCACAATGGGGACATGACTTTAGACCTGATTATCGCCAATTAAACCAGTTATCAAAACGTTTTCCTGATGTACCAATTATCGCGCTTACAGCCACTGCCGATGAGATGACACAGAGGGATATTCTTAATCAGCTCAATTTAGTTGATCCGTTGTTTGTGGTTCGTAGTTTTGATAGGCCGAATATTCGCTATACCGTGGTAGAAAAGTTTAATCTTACTGAACAAGTTGTGTCGTTTATTGAAACGCAAAAAGGGAATAGCGGGATTATTTATTGTTCTAGCCGTTCTAAAGTTGAGGACATGACAACAAGGCTTGTGGCAAGAGGGTTTTCGGCTATCGCTTATCATGCTGGATTGTCTACAAGCGAACGGCAAAGCGCTCAGGAGAGTTTTTTAAAGGATAATACACAAATTATTGTGGCAACAGTCGCTTTTGGCATGGGGATTAATAAGCCTAATGTTCGGTTTGTTGTTCATGCAGATTGTCCGCGTTCAATTGAGGCTTATTATCAAGAAACAGGTCGTGCTGGGCGCGATGGTGTTCCTGCAGAAGCGATGCTATTGTTTAAAAGTAATGATTTAAGTTGGTATAAGCAGCAAGTCATTGAAAAGTATGATAACGATCAGAAGCAAGTGGAGCTTCATAAGATTCAGGCGATGGAGTCATTTGCGCAATGTATGACGTGTCGCCGTATTGTGTTGTTAAATTATTTTGGTGAACATAGAACTGAGCCTTGCAATAACTGTGATATTTGCCTTTATCCACCTAAGCAATATGATGCGTTGATTGATGCGCAAAAAGTTTTGTCTTGTGTTTATCGGGTTGAGCAGCGCTATGGTGCCCAATACATAGTGGATATTTTACGTGGTTCGGGGCGTTCACAAATTAAAGATAATCGACATGATAAGCTTTCAGTTTATGGAATTGGTAAAGAGCATAACGCTGATTATTGGCTTAGTGTAATAAGGCAGTTAATTTTTTTAGGTTATTTGCGGCAAAATATTTCCAATTTTAATACTTTGCAATTGACTGAAAACGCACGGGCAATATTGAAAGGTGAGGTGCAATTAAAGTTAGCAAAACCACGATTAGAAATTGTTAAGAAGAGTCGTTTAAATCGTTATGCTCGATCAATTAATTTAACGACTATTCTATCTTATGAAGAGCGAATTTTATTTAATAATCTTAGACGATTACGTAAAGAGATTGCCGATATGGAAGATATCGCTCCTTATATTGTATTTAGTGATGCAACCTTACTTGAAATGGTGCAAACGATGCCTGAAAGTAAGACACAACTTATTAATGTGTCAGGTGTTGGTAAAATTAAATTGGAGAAATACGGCAATCTGTTTTTGGATGAGATTAATGACTTTGTAATTAAAAATATATAACGCTGAGAGTTAAAATTTAAATCAATTTATTCATTGAAAAAAAGTTGAGGAACGGGGTTTTTGAGCAAAAAAATCCTGTGATATAACACAAATTATTATATGTTTTACTCAAAATTGCGTTTTTATAATCTAATTTGTTTATAAATTAATTAAGGTCTATTATTAATTCGAAAAGTGGCATCTTAAAGACTAATTTGGCTCTTTATGATATGATTAGCAAAATTTAATCGTAATAAGTAATGGTGATTATGAGTTATCAAGTTTTAGCACGTAAGTGGCGACCAAAGTCGTTTTCTGAGGTAGTAGGGCAACAACATGTGTTGAAAATTTTATCTAATGCCCTCTCTCTTGGTCGGGTGCATCATGCTTATCTGTTTTCTGGTACACGAGGTGTAGGAAAGACGTCGATTGCTCGTTTGTTAGCTAAAGGCTTGAATTGTGAAAGTGGTATCACTGCAACACCTTGTGGTGTTTGTGATAATTGTCGTGAGATTGAGCAAGGTCGTTTTGTTGATTTGTTAGAAATTGATGCTGCATCACGAACTAAAGTCGAAGATACGCGTGAAATTCTAGATAATATCCAATATTTGCCAACTAAAGGGCGTTTTAAAGTTTACTTGATCGATGAAGTGCATATGTTGTCTCGCAACAGTTTTAATGCATTATTAAAAACTTTGGAAGAACCACCTGAACATGTTAAATTTTTGTTAGCGACAACCGATCCTCAAAAATTACCTATTACTATTTTGTCTCGCTGTTTGCATTTACATTTGAATGTGCTTGATACATCTTTAATTGGTGATCAGTTAAATCACATTTTACAATTAGAGCATATTGAAAGTGAGCCAAAAGCTATTCATTTATTAGCCAAAGCAGCCAATGGAAGTATGCGAGATGCGTTAAGTTTAACCGATCAGGCTATTGCGCTAGGTAATGGTAAAGTCGATGCCGTATCAGTTGCATCAATGCTTGGAACATTAGATAAGGCTATTCCTTTTGCGTTAGTTAATGCACTTTACCAAGGCGATGGTAATGCGTTAATGCAACAAATTGAATTGGCGGCAATGCAAGGAGCTGATTGGGATAATTTATTAGCTGAAAGCATTTCTTTGTTACATCAAATTGCTTTATTACAAGTAGTACCTACAGCCTTAGGTGATTATGCCGATAGTGAGGAGCAATTGCGTTTTTTAGCTCAATACATTTCACCAAATGATGTACAATTGTTTTATCAAATTTTATTGATGGGTCGAAAAGAACTCACGCTTGTACCTGACAAGAAAATGGGCGTGGAGATGAGCTTTTTACGCGCGTTAGCCTTTATGCCAAAAGATGTTGATTCGATTTCTCAACCGGTTTCAACCACTAATCCTTCAGCTGTAGGACATCCACCTGTCCCAAAGTCTAATCCGCCAAAAGTTGAATCAGCAACATCAGCTTCTATGCCACCGATTCCAGTAAAGAAGGATGCAGCTAAGTCATCAGTTCAATCAACGGCACATTCACAATCATCATTAGCTGATAATAATGTTTCTCCTGTGCATCAAGCTAATAATTCGATGCCAGCCCATTCTATATCGCTTCCAGATGATGCTTCGTCTATCACTAAAAATATTTTAGAGATGCGAATGCAGTTAATGGAGGAACAAAGTTCAAAAAAGTCTGAACCGGTTGGTGCCAATCAACCATCAAGCGATTTAGTTAACTCGAGCCGTGTTAAACAGGCTACTAAGACTGAAGTTAATAGTGCAGTGGTGGATGAGGTTGTAGAGGACGACGAAGAGGAAATTACAGCAGAAAATTATCAATGGCAATCGACTGGACTGTTTGAGTCTAAGAATGAGCCGGTGATTGATGCGAAGTCAGTTAGGGAGTCACTTAAGGTTGATAAAACTCCAGAGATGACAAAAAAATTGATTGAAGAGATGGTCGAAAAAGATGCTTGGAGTGCGGAAATTGAAAAATTGGAGATTGCACCGCTAATTAAACAGATTGCGGTTAATTCGTATCCTGAAATAGTCGATGATAATAGTGTAATTTTGCATACGCGTTCGGCTGTTGAGCATTTAACTAAGTCGTCGGCAAATTGTATTAAGCTACGAACTGCGATGTCAGCTTATCGTCAAAAAACACTTAATTTAGAGGTTGTGATTGATGATAGTAAGGATATAAAAACGCCATTAGAATTACGAGAAGATTTATATCAGCAGAAGCTTGAACAAGCTAAACAAACGATACATCAAGATCCTAAAGTTGAGACGATTTGTCAATATTTTGATGCCAAGATTGATGAATCGAGTATTCGTCCTGTATAATTACAGACTAAATGTTTTTAATGAGGAATAATTATGTTTCCAGGTGGAAAAGGTGGTTTGGGCAATTTGATGAAACAAGCCCAACAAATGCAAGCAAAAATGCAGCAAGCTCAGGAAGAGATTGCTAAATTAGAGGTTACTGGAGAGTCTGGCGCGGGTATCGTTAAAGTTACTGTAAATGGTGCACATAGTTGTAAACGCGTTGATATCGATCCGTCTTTATTAACCGAAGATGATAAGGAGATGTTAGAAGATCTTATCGCTGCAGCCTATAATGATGCTACTCGCCGTTTGGAAGAAGCTCAAAAAGAGCGTATGGCTCAAGTTACTGGTGGAATGCAATTACCACCTGGTTTTAAAATGCCATTCTAATTTGAATCTTTAACTCTATTTTTCTGATATTGCTGACTTTTGTCGGCAATATTTTTGTCTACTGACTGTTTATTTATACAGTTTGTCTTTATTAATTTTCTCCTATCAGGTAAACTAACTCACAATTGTTTTTTTAATTCACATTCAATTTTGATCATAGTAATTAGGCTGATGTTGAACGAGAGTTTTCGTTTAATACTGATTGATCAACGTTGTTTAATTGACATTATTTATTAAGGATATATTGTGATAGGTCGTTTACGTGGAATCATTATTGAAAAGCAACCACCCAAAGTGTTAATTGAAGTTGGTGGTGTTGGCTATGAAGTTTTTATGCCAATGACCTGTTTTTATGAATTACCTGATAATGGTAAAGAAGTGATTGTGTTAACTCATTTTGCCGTTCGTGAAGATGCTCAAGTGCTGTATGGCTTTAATCATGAACAAGAGCGTGAATTGTTTCGTGAGTTGATTAAAGTGAATGGTGTTGGTCCCAAATTAGCGTTAGCAATTTTATCAGGAATGTCAGCAGGGCAATTTATTAGTGCAGTTGAGCAAGGTGAAATCAAGACGTTAGTTAAATTACCTGGTGTGGGCACAAAAACGGCTGAACGATTGATTGTCGAAATGAAGGATCGAGTTAAACGGTTTGGTGACGAGTTAGCTAATGTAAACGTAACTGTTGAGACTGGAAGTCTTAAAAAATCCTCAAGTCAGATTGAAGGTGAAGCCGTTTCGGCACTTATCGCTTTGGGTTATAAACCACAAGAAGCAAGTCGTATTATTAGTAAAGTCATTAAGCCAGACATGGATTGTGAAATGCTAATACGTGAAGCATTAAAGTCAGCATTATAAAGAAAATAGGGAACGATGATGATTGAAGCGGATCGTTTAATTGCGCCACAGGCTCAAAAAGAAGAAGAGTCGTTAGATCGGGCTATTCGTCCTAAATATTTGGATGAGTATATTGGTCAACCTCAAGTGCGAGAGCAGATGAAAATCTTTATTCAGGCAGCCAAGCAACGTAGTGATGCGCTTGATCATGTTTTAATTTTTGGTCCTCCAGGTCTTGGTAAAACGACTTTAGCTAATATTGTTGCTAATGAAATGAATGTTAATTTGCGCACTACCTCTGGCCCAGTGTTGGAAAAAGCAGGTGATCTGGCTGCAATGTTAACCAATCTCGAGCCTAATGATGTGCTGTTTATTGATGAAATCCATCGATTATCTCCTGTCGTTGAAGAAATATTATATCCTGCTATGGAAGATTATCAGCTCGATATTATGATTGGTGAAGGTCCAGCCGCACGTTCAATTAAAATCGATCTTCCGCCCTTTACACTTATTGGCGCCACTACTCGAGCGGGTTCGTTAACATCGCCATTACGCGATCGTTTTGGGATTGTGCAACGCCTTGAGTTTTACCGTGTTGAGGATTTGGAGTATATCGTTAGTCGTAGTGCTAAGTTTTTAGGTTTAGATCTTTCCAAAGAGGGTGCCTTTTTAATAGCTAAACGCTCACGCGGAACGCCTCGTATTGCTAATCGTTTATTGCGACGTGTGAGAGATTATGCGGATGTTAAATCCAAAGGTGTTATTGATGAGCGTATTGCGACTCAAGCTTTAGATATGTTAGATGTGGATAATGAAGGCTTTGACTATATGGATCGTAAGTTACTTCTTGCCATCATCGAAAAATTTATGGGTGGTCCAGTAGGATTAGATAATATTGCTGCAGCAATTGGTGAGGAACGTGAAACGATTGAAGATGTGTTAGAGCCGTTTTTAATTCAGCAAGGTTATATCCAAAGAACACCAAGAGGACGGATTGCAACACCACATGCTTATCGACATTTTGGTATTGTTCAAGATAATTAATTTGATTTATTTTAATTTGAATTATCCGATTTTTAATCCAACACCGCCAAATGGCGGTGTTTTGCGTTTATAGGATAATTAACCAAGTTCTTTCTCAGTGAAAATACCACTAAATAAATCAGTACTAAGGTAACGTTCACCTGAAGAGGGTAATATTACCACGATGGTTTTATTCGCATTTTCTGGTAATCGAGCCAAACGATCAGCTGCAAATACTGCAGCACCGGATGAAATTCCTGCTAAGATACCTTCTTTTTCCATTATAATGCGAGCGGTTTCGATTGCTTCTTCGTTAGATACTTTTTCGACCAAATCAATCAAACTCAAATCTAAGTTACCAGGAATAAATCCAGCTCCGATACCTTGTATTTTGTGTGGGCCAGGTTTGATTGGTTCGCCAGCAAGTGCTTGCGTAATTACAGGTGAGGTAGTTGGCTCAACTGCGACAGCCGTAATGTTTTTTCCTTGAATTTTTTTGATGTATTTTGTTACACCAGTAAAGGTTCCACCAGTTCCCACTCCTGCAACGAAAATGTCGATTTTTCCATCTGTATCATGCCAAATTTCTGGTCCTGTGGTTTTTTCATGAATTTCTGGATTGGCGGGATTGCTAAATTGTTGGAGCATAATATTGTGTTTGGGATTACTAGCAACGATTTCTTCCGCTTTTTCAATCGCACCTTTCATTCCCTTGGCAGCTTCAGTTAATACAAGGTTTGCACCTAACGCTTTTAGAAGTTTGCGGCGTTCAATACTCATGCTTTCTGGCATGGTTAAGGTTAATTTATAACCACGAGCAGCGGCAACAGCAGCTAATGCGATACCAGTATTACCACTAGTTGGCTCTATAAGTTCGACGTCAGGGTTAAGTAAACCACGTTTTTCGGCATCCCAAATCATATTTGATGCAATTCGGCATTTGACGCTGAAACTTGGATTACGAGATTCGACTTTAGCTAATATATTACCATTCCCAAAATGTTTTAATCGAACTAGGGGAGTATGGCCGATGGTTTGTGAGTTATCATCAAATATCTTACTCATGGAAAAGTCCTTATTAGTTTATTCTTAGATTCAAAAGTGGTGGCAAGTAATTAATTAATGTTGATGACTATATTATAGATTGAACTGAAAAGATGATACTAATTATTAATTATATTCATATGCATTTTTGATATAAGGGCCTTTATTTTGACTAGCTAGTATCCTTTTTAGTGCTAGGATCTTACTATAGTATTGAAATGTGAATTTACATATACGCTATATTTAGGCGTGTTTTGTTAAGACATTATTTTAAGCTAGGTAATCGTTGATCATCAAATATTCAGAAATTTATGATTATCTATGAAACTATTATTCAATAAAACTATTTTCCATGTCTAATTCAATCCTTTTAATAGCTTGTTCGCAGCGGTATATTCGATTATCAAGGGCAGCGATTTTGGTGTGTTCTATTGACTCTATAGAGAGTTCGAGCTCATATTTCATCTCTTGTAATCGTCGTAAATAATCTAAATGTCTTGAATGTTTTTCAGCTAATGTTTCTGTAATAATATGGCCAGTAGTTTGTTTACGTAAATGTACTGTGGCAAGCTCACGTGTTAGGGCGGTAATTTGGTTTATAAGTCTTTCTGATAAAAATTCGATTTGTGTGCGTTTTTCTGAAAGTACTGCATCACAAAGTGCTAGATAGGTTTGCTTTACTTTATCTAAATAGAATTGATTGTCGGTTTCAATTTTACTGGTGTTAAACAGATGCTCATCAAAATAATGCTCTTGATAGCTTTGTTGTTCGGATAAGTTCAACTGCTGTTCAAGCTCGTTTATTTGATTTTTCAATTTTTCCAAAAATTTTTGCATGGATATATCTTTATGGTTGGTTATCGTCATTTTGCCCAAAATAATTCCCTAAATGAATTTTAGATAAGTTTATTAGTTTCATTAACGATTCAAAAGTTAATTTTTCATTTGGATTTTTATTCGGACTTAATATCTTTTTTTCAATTAATTGCAACTTGATTCGGTTATAACTGTCAATTAAGTTGAGCGGTAATGGCGATTGAGAACGATATCCTAACCACAAGATCCCTTGAATAGGTAAACTTAAGGCAAATAGAATTGTGATTGCTGTTACCGCTAATTGCGCGGGTAAATAATATTGCCAAAGAATTAAGCCTATGATGATCGGCGGTAAAATTTTTTTTGCAACTTTGATGTAGTTAATAATTTTTAATTCAGGAAATGAATAGGATAGGGCTTTATCTTTTGGGCAAATATCCATATATATTTGACCTGCCTTAAAAATTTTAACTAAGTTCATCTGGTTTGGATTCCTCGACATTCACATTTTATTGTCTTAAAATAGTGCCATTCAAATTGGGGGCTCTCTTTATTTTATCTCAAATTTCAAGATATCAGAAGTCGCCTTATATAACACATTGATTAATGTGTAGAGTTGCCAATATTGATTGGTAAAAATCTTTTATTCAATTTATAGGAATTACTATGTCATCAAGTAATAACGCTCTCGTTCTGAATTGTGGAAGTTCATCTTTAAAATTTGCTATTATTAACCCTGAAAATGGTGATGAGTTTTTATCTGGTTTAGCTGAATGTTTTCACCTTCCTGATGCTCGTATCAAATGGAAATTAGATGGTGAAAAGCAAGAAGCTTCTTTAGGAGCTGGTGCAGCACATAGCGAAGCGATTAAATTCATTGTTAATAACATTTTTCCACAAAAACCAGAATTATTAGACAGCATAAAATCAATTGGGCACCGTATTGTTCATGGTGGTGAGAAGTATACCCAATCAGTTGTGATTGATGATTCCGTTTTAAAAGGTATTGAAGAAGCTTCTGCTTTTGCGCCTTTACATAATCCAGCACATTTAATTGGTATTCGCGAAGCTTTTATTGCATTTCCTCATTTAAAAAATAAAAATGTTGCAGTATTTGATACAGCTTTCCATACTACAATGCCTAAAGAAGCATATTTATATGCAATTCCTAATGAATTATATACTAAGTACGGTGTTCGCCGTTATGGTGCTCATGGTACTAGTCATTATTATGTCAGCCGAGAAGCTGCAAAATTATTAAATAAACCTGTTGATCAAACGAATGTGATTACATGCCACTTAGGTAATGGTGCTTCAATCACTGCTGTGAAAAACGGTAAAAGTATTGAAACTTCTATGGGCTTAACACCACTTGAAGGTTTAGTTATGGGGACACGAAGTGGTGATATCGATCCTGCTATCATGTTCTTTTTACATGACAATTTAAATATGTCAGTTGCTGATATTAATAATTTATTAAATAAAAAATCAGGATTATTAGGTTTAACTGGTGTAAGTAGCGATTGCCGTTATGTAACAGATAATGCAGATAAAGACGAAAATGCTAAAAATGCTTTAGAAGTATTTGTTCACCGTTTAGTCAAATACATTGGTGGTTATGCGATGTTGTTAGACGGCCGTTTAGATGCAATCGTGTTTACTGGTGGTATTGGTGAAAATGCTGAATGTATTCGTCGTAAAACTTTAGAAAAATTAAGTATACTTGGTTTTGAGATTGATAAAGAACGCAATTTAGCTGCACGTTTTGGTAACGGTGGTGTGATCACTAAAGATGGTTCTGCTATTGCAATGGTTATTCCTACCAATGAAGAACTTGTCATCGCACAAGATGCAGCACGCTTAACAGCTTAAGCACTTTAAAACCGCCGTTAAGGCGGTTTGTTTTTGGATTTAATAAAGAATTAAGAGGAAACTTATTATGTCTCGTACCATTATGCTGATTCCAACTGGTACCAATGTTGGATTAACGGGTGTAAGTCTTGGTGTTATTCGAGCAATGGAACGTCAAGGTATTAACTTAAATGTATTTAAACCAGTTGCCCAACCAAGAGCAGGTGGTGATGCGCCTGATAATACAACGACTTTAGTTAGTAATAATACATCGATTCCAACTTTGAAACCTTTAAAAATGAGTTATGTTGAAAACTTATTAGGTTTGAATCAACAAGATGTTTTGATGGAAGAAATCGTTGCACTATATGCAGAAAATACTAAAGGTGCTGATGTTGTTTTAGTTGAAGGTATTGTACCAACTATTGATTATCCATTTGCTAATGAACTAAATAATAACATCGCGAAGACTTTAGGCGCTGAGATTATTTTTGTGGTTAATATGGGGAAAGATGATCCAGAGCAGTTGAAAGAACGCATTGAGATTGCTCGTTCTAATTTTGGTGGCATCAAAAATGATAAGATTATTGGTGTGATTGTTAACAAAGTCAATGCACCAGTAGAAGAACAAAATCTCGCTCGTCCAGATGTTGTTGAAATTTATCATACACCTAAATTTGATGGTAAGAAAATTACAATTAATGATTTAAGCGAGCATTGCCCATTACCTGTACTTGGCTGTATTCCTTGGAACATCGATTTAAGTTCTTGTCGTACATATGACATTGCTAATCATTTGCAAGCTAAAATCATTAATGAAGGCGGTATTAAAAATCGTCGAATTAAACATGTTTCTTTCTGTTCTCGTAGCGTTCCAAATATCATTAATCACCTTCAACCGAACGCGTTATTAGTAACTTCAGCTGATCGTGCTGATGTTTTAGTAACAATCTGTTTAGCTGCAATGAATGGTGTTGCTATTGGTGGTGTATTATTGACTGGTGGCTATGATATTGATGAAAAAATCTATAAATTGTGCCAACCTGCTTTTGATACAGGATTACCTGTATTTACTGTTAAAACCAATACATTCCAAACTTCAATCAATTTACAACAATTCAATTTAGAAATCCCGGTCGATGATAAAGAACGTATGGATAATACTCAGAATTTTGTTGCCGATCACATTGATCCAAGTTGGATTAAATCATTGAATGAAGTGGTTAGTTCTGCTCGTCGATTATCTCCTCCAGCATTCCGTTATCAATTAACAGAGCTTGCACGTAATGCGAAAAAAGTGGTGGTGTTACCTGAAGGGGATGAGCCGAGAACAATTAAAGCAGCTGCAATTTGCGCAGAGCGTCATATTGCTAAGTGTGTGTTAATTGGTAATCCTGATGAAGTCCGTAAAGTGGCAGCGTCGCAAGGTGTTACTTTAGGTGCAGGTGTTGAAATTGTTGACCCAGAACGCATTCGTGATAAATATGTACCTCGTTTAGTTGAATTACGTAAAAACAAAGGTATGACTGAAGTTATTGCGCGTGAGCAATTAGCTGATAATGTTGTGCTTGGTACAATGATGCTTGAAGCAAATGAGGTTGATGGTTTAGTCTCTGGTGCTGTTCATACTACGGCCAATACTATTCGCCCTCCGCTACAATTAATCAAAACTGCTCCAGGTAGTTCGCTTGTTTCATCGGTGTTCTTTATGTTAATGCCTGATCAAGTTTATATCTATGGGGATTGCGCTATTAATCCAGATCCAAATGCGCAAGAACTTGCTGAAATTGCTATTCAATCTGCTGATACTGCTATTGCTTTTGGTATTGAACCTCGAGTGGCGATGATCTCTTACTCAACCGGTAGTTCTGGTCAAGGTGCTGATGTTGAAAAAGTGAAAGAAGCAACACGTATTGCTCAAGAAAAACGTCCAGATTTAATGATTGATGGCCCTTTACAATATGATGCTGCGGTTATGCCTGATGTTGCGAAATCAAAAGCGCCAAATTCTAAAGTTGCAGGTAAAGCGACGGTGTTTATATTCCCTGATTTAAATACTGGTAATACAACTTACAAAGCTGTACAACGTTCAGCTGATCTTGTTTCAATTGGACCTATGTTACAAGGTATGCGTAAGCCTGTTAATGATTTGTCTCGTGGTGCGTTAGTTGATGATATTGTTTATACAATTGCATTAACTGCAATTCAATCCGCGCAAGAAAAAAATAGCTAGTAAATTATTAATATTTATGTTTAAATTTATGAGAGGTTTTTCACAGACCTCTCATTTTTTATCTGTCCGATAAGTCCAATCACATAAAGTGACGAAATTAGTTAAGGATGATGTAAGTTATACATTATTTAGCGCTGTTTTTTGTTCCAATTCTATACATTATAAAGTTCTTTTTGATTAATTTATTCAAGCTATATGACTATACATGGTCTATATCTCCCTAATTTAATCAATTTGTTAATTATTTGTCTATTTCATTACCTGTTTAAAGATTAAGCAAAGCTGTTTTTATATTCCTAAGTTTTAAGAAAGATAAGTTTTATTTTCAATATTATTTTTAATTAAAAATACTAAAGGTATAACGGAATGAATTGTCTTAATCAGGACTCCATTAGAGTCATTGCACCCAGCATTTATCATGATACTTCATGGAATGAAGCCGAAGTATTAGGCGCCATGGTTTGGTTATGGAACAGGAATTCCAATTATAGAAATGTTGCCATAAGTTCAGCATTAGAAACTTTACTGCCTACTATTCAGTCTAGGAATTTTATTTTACTCATTAAAAATAATCGACCACTCGGTTATCTCAATTGGGCATATTTAAATAAAGATGAGGAACGGGAATATCTAAACAAAACGAAAAGTTATGTGAATTTTGTTCAATGTAATAAGAGAGATGAAAGTAAACAGTTATGGCTTTTATCTTTCTTTTGCCCATTTGGACGGAATGAATCTTTCTTATTGAAATCTATTTGTAAAAAAGTTCTAAAAAATAATCTCTGCTTTTATGGTTACCACAAATCAAAAACAAACACCGTTGTAAAAAAAGTTCAATGTTAGAGTCTATAAGGATAGAATTATGAATCAAATATACCAAACAAAATTTAATTTTCTAACTGGTACTAGCATAGTTTGTTCTGAATTGGCACGACGTGTTAGTAAAGTAGTGATAACTGTTTCAATTTTATCAGCTTCAACTTCTTCGTTAGCATTGGATTGTATAGCAAATTCTGATGGATCTTATTTAGTAGGCCAAAATGATCCTAGTTGTAATAACATTAATGCTGCTACTGCAACGCAAAGTGGCAATGCTAGTTTTTATATTTTAACTAGGAGTAAATTACATGAACAACTAAATGTGGGTGATACGACCCTTACTGCAAATGTCAGTGCCGATTATACTGGATTAGGTAACCAATATACTTATGGTGTTTCTGGTGGCTCAATTAAAGCGGGCAATTTAAATTTTACTATAAAGAATGATGGTAATGTGATGGGGCTTACGACTTATCACAATGTCGATATTACTGCTAAAGATGTTGTATTAAATATAACTGATAACTATACACGTGGTCGTAACTCTAGTGGTGGTGTGGCTGCTTATGGGATATTAACGGGTTCAGCTGCAAATGCCGGTGAGAGAAACGCCTATAATGGTAAATATAGCACAGTTACAGTTGATAAACTGACGATCAACCAAACAACGTCAGGTGGTAAAACCTCTCCAATATTAAATAATGGTATTCGTGCTATTCAAGGTGCATATGACAATAATGGTCAAGGTTCTGCAGGGCGAGTTATTGTTAATGATGATTTGGATATGACTTTGACTGGTAATCGCGCCATCGGTATTTATGTATCGGGTAATGCCACCAATCATGGTGGAGCGAATGATACAGGTGCTGATGGTCAATTAACACCAATAGTGATTTTAAAAGGCGCTAAAAATAGCATAGTGTTGAATAAAGGTAGCGATAGTTCATCATTGAACTGGGATAGTGTGGGTGTCAAATTAGGAAAGACGCGTAATACAGGTGAAGGTGCTGGTATTTTAGAATCTCATGGTGAACTTAATATTGATACAACAAATGCTTTAAATGGTTCTGGTATTAAGATGGTTCGCAATTCTTCATTAAAAGCAGATTATGACGATAGTTCAACAATCATCAAAACAAATGGTTATGCACTTGAAATCGGGACTCATGATGATGCTAATTCAAGTGGTGTATTTGAACAGGCTGCATCACATGGTGTAAGTGCAAGCTTTAAAAATGCGATATTTTCTACCAATGGTACTAGTGCTGACCCGGTTATCAGTGGTTCTGTTGGTCGCAAAGATTTAATTTTTGTCGATCAAGGTCAAGTCGATACTGTATTATCTTTTACCGGTGATAAAACTGATCTAACAGCAAATGATGCGGGTTATATTCTTAACGTGAGTGGAAATTATACCGCATCTGGTTATCAGTTCTTTTCAAATACCTATGATCAAACTGGAACAGAACAAAGTCATGATGATTATCAAGCGTCATCAGTTACCTTTAATGCTTCTGACAAGGGAAGTATGACTGGGCTGGTTTATAAAGGTTTGGTTAAAACTGAAGAGGGTGAAGTTTTAGATGCCAATAAAACGCCTACACTCAACTTAAACTTAAATAATGGTTTTACTTGGAATTTGAAAGCAAATGATACCAGTAAAACTGCTTTATTTGATAATTTAACTTTATCAAATGGTGCGTTACTTAATGCTGCATTTGATGATGCGGGCGCAAATGAGTTTATTTTACAAGGTAATGTTATTAGTGATGGTGGTATTATTAGTTTGGATAATCATTCTCATGGAAAATATAATGATAGTTTAACTATTCAAGGTAATTATTCGGCATCAAATAATGCAATAGTTAAGATGAATACGTTATGGAATAATAATACTTCACAATCAGACTTTCTAAAAATTACTGGAGCTGCCAGTGGTGTTACTAAAGTTATTCCTGTTAATGCAAATGGAGCTGAAAATTTTATTGATGGTAACATAAAGCAAGTTGCTGCAATATTGAATAGTATTCCTGTTATTAATGTAGGAACTTCAAGCTCAGAAAGCAATTTTACTGGTGATGCACAAACGACAGGTGCAACAGAAGTTCAATTGGCAAAACGTCAAACAACTAACGGTGATGAATACTATTGGACTATGAAGGCAAGTAATCCAGTTGAACCGGTTGGCCCAGTCAAACCCGTTGACCCAGACAAACCCGTCAAACCTGTTGACCCAGTAAAACCACCTAAAAAGGTGATCTATTCAAATGCCGTTTCTGGTTATGTATCAATGCCACGAGTAAACCAAGAACAAGGATTATTAAGTATTGGTACTTTGCATGAACGTAGAGGCGAATATGCTAACTTTAACTTAGCTAATTGTAGTACTTGCGATGAACATTTAAGTGAAACTTGGGGAAGAATATTAGGCAAACATCTTAAATCAGACGGAAAAAAACGGTTGAATTTAGAAACTGACGTTTATGGATTACAACTTGGCCATGATCTGGTAAACAATTTATTTGAAGATGGAAGCCACAATTATATAGGTGCTTATCTTTCATATACTAAAGCTAATACTGATTTTTCCGATAAATATCGAGCGGTTAATGGTTTAATTTTTCATAACAAAAAAACCGGAAAAGGTACTTCGGAAGCATTTAGCCTTGGGTTAACTAATACCTATTTTTCTGCTAATAACAGTTATTTAGATTTAGTTGGACAGTTCTCTTCAATCCGCAATAAATATGATGCACGAAAAGAAGCCCGTTCTATCCATCAAAATGGTTTTGGTGTAGCTGTTTCAGCAGAAGCCGGACACGCCTTCAACTTTAGTCAAAATAGCCTTGATTCAAGCCAATGGCTAATTGAACCTCAAGCTCAACTTGTTTATCAATATCTTGATTTGGATAGTTTTAAAGATAAATATCGTCAAGTCGATCAGAATAATCAGGATCAATTGCGTGGCAGAATAGGTGTACGAGTAGACCATAATAATCAAGCAGCAGATCGACAAATTATGTCGATTTATGCAATTGGTAATGTTTGGCATGACTTTATTAAGCCAACTCATGTCACAATAGGTAAAGATAGTTTACGTGAAAATTATGCAACTACTTGGGGAGAATTGGGGGTTGGTATAAAAACGGAATTAGGCAAAGATAATTTTCTTTATGGTGATGCTCATTATGAACATGATTTTGGAAGTACCAAGCATCAAGGCTATAAAGGAAATATTGGAATAGAACATAAATGGTAATTAAGAATTATAAGTTTATTTCTTTGTTCTATACGTAATGGCTAGTCATGCATTACGTATAGACTTTTTTATAAAAAAGTATCTAATAATCAAGTTAAATAAAATAATATAGCTTAAGGTTCATCGCGTAAAACTTATTGCAAATGGCAAAAGTGATATTTTTAAGATTGGAATAAATTTAACCCAACAAATTATTTTATTATGAAATTTTTGTTAAATAAAACTCATTTATCAATACTTAACAAATTGATTTTTAAATGAATTAAAGCCATTTGATGTTTTAAACTTGAATAAATATGATAAAGGATAATTACTTTATTCACCTTGACTTTCTAATAGTGTTAATAACATTGACATAAATAGTTTTTTATCATTCTTTAATGTTGAAAAAAACTCTTTATCAATTTGTTCAACTAAAGGTACAGTTTCATTTGCTTTATCAAATCCTTTTTGTGTCAGTTGAATGGATTTTGCTCGACTATCTTTGCTTGAACAGTGGCGCTCAATATAATCTTTTTTCTCTAAATTCTCTAAAATTTGTGAGATTGTCATCACATCGATATTTGTTCGATTGGATAGAGTGACTTGTGTTATTTCATCGTTGTATTGTGATAAATAAGCAAGAGTTGCAAGAACGATAAATTGAGGATGAGTGATAGACTGTTTTTTCAAACAACTTTTGATATTTGTATGCCAGGACGAATAAGTTTTCATAAAAATAAAACCAACGGATTGAGAATCATTTTGAAATTGAGTCAAAAACTTATCGCCCTTTGCCATAATTTATCCTTCAACTAAGCCATTTAATTTGTAAGTTTTATCAATAATATCATCAGAAATCTGTTTTATAAAATCATAGGATGCTTTAGTGTCCATTTTTGTATCTGGTTTTAATGAAATCTCTGATTTCAAAGCATATTGATTTTCTGATATTTCAACAATTTGATGCGAGAAAAATAATAAACCTATTTCAGGCATATCAAATTGTTCAGTAAATTCTTGCTCATCAATGATTTTTGATAATGTCACTTCCATTTCTGGTATATTTTGTAATTTAAAAATACCTTTAGTGCCTGTTTTTAAGTCACCAAAGATACGAAAGTCTTCAAGATCAGTTTCCCATAATTTTCTTAAATTAAGATCGGTATAGTATTGCCAAATTTCAGATGGTTTTGCCTTTGTTGGTAATACGAAAGAGATTGAAATTGTGTTCATTATTTTTCCTCTATTTAATAAGTAAACTTATTATAAGTATACTTATTAAATAAGTAAAGAAAATTTTTTGCATAGATTAAAATTGTGGGATTATTCAAAATTCCTCAACTAACGTAATGAATAAATAAGTATTATATAGTCAGATATTTGATTCTTTAATATAATTAATTATCTAATAAAATTAACAAGATTAAATGTTTAACAGATTTAAAATATATTAATGTAAAATATTTACAATTGTTTTTCATTTAATCCGTTCAATTTAATCGGTAAATGATACAATAGCGCCTTGATTTTGTATTAGTCCATAGTTTAGGAATAAATTTGATGAAAAATGACATCCACCAGCAACGTATTTTAATTCTTGATTTTGGTTCGCAAGTTACCCAATTAATTGCTCGACGGGTTCGTGAAATAGGTGTTTATTGTGAACTTTGGCCATGGGATGTGTCGGAAGAAAAAATCAAACAATTTAACCCTAAAGGTATCATTCTATCTGGTGGTCCTGAAAGTACTACTGACCAAAATAGCCCTCGTGCACCAGAATATGTGTTTAATGCTGGCGTGCCCGTGTTAGGTATCTGCTATGGTATGCAAACTATGGCAATTCAAGTAGGTAAGGGTGGACAAGTTACAGCTTCTAATCAACGAGAGTTTGGTTATGCTAAAGTTGATATTGTTGCAAAATCAAAATTAACAGACGGTATTTTAGATAGCACCAATGATGCTGGTATAGAGCAACTTGATGTATGGATGAGTCATGGTGATAAAGTTACTTCATTACCTGACACATTTACCTTAATTGGGCAAACAGAAACTTGTCCATTCGCCATTATGGCCAACGATGAAAAACAGTTTTATGGCGTACAGTTTCATCCAGAGGTCACGCATACGGTTAAAGGATTAGAGTTATTAACGCGTTTTGTTATTGATATTTGTCAGTGTGAAAAGCTATGGACACCGTCTTCAATTATTACTGATGCAATTGCTCGTATAAAAGAAAAAGTCGGTAAAGATAAAGTATTATTAGGTTTATCAGGTGGTGTTGATTCTTCGGTTACTGCATTATTATTACATCAAGCCATTGGTGACCAGTTAACTTGCGTATTTGTTGATCATGGCTTATTACGTTTAAATGAAGCAAAGCAAGTCATGGATATGTTTGGTGATAAATTTGGGTTAAATATTATCGCAATTAATGCCGAAGATCGCTTTATGGCTGCTCTGAAGGGAGAGGCAGATCCTGAAGCTAAACGTAAAATTATTGGTCGTGAATTTGTCGCTGTTTTTGATGAAGAGGCGGCAAAATTAAAAGATGTCAAATGGCTTGCTCAAGGTACTATCTATCCAGATGTCATTGAATCTGCTGCTGCTGATACAGGTAAAGCCCACGTGATCAAATCACATCATAATGTTGGTGGTTTACCTGAAGATATGAAAATGGGGCTAGTAGAACCATTAAGAGAATTATTCAAAGATGAAGTACGTAAAGTTGGTTTAGAACTCGGTTTACCTTACGATATGCTTTACCGTCATCCATTCCCAGGTCCAGGTTTAGGAGTGCGTGTTCTCGGTGAAGTGAAAAAAGAGTATTGTGATTTACTGCGTCAAGCCGATGCTATTTTTATCGAAGAACTTTATAAAGCTGACCTATACCACAAAGTCAGTCAAGCATTTACCGTATTCTTACCAGTACGTTCAGTTGGAGTAATGGGAGACGGACGTAAGTATGATTGGGTTGTCTCATTACGTGCTGTTGAAACTATCGACTTCATGACCGCTCACTGGGCACATTTACCTTACGAATTCTTAGGGCGAGTATCAAATCGTATTATCAACGAAGTCAATGGAATATCACGAGTTGTATATGATATAAGTGGAAAACCGCCTGCAACTATTGAGTGGGAATGATTGCAACAAATACCATATAATCTTTTTATCTTAAGCCTTGTTTATCAGGGCTTTTTTATATCATTTCTATCTTGGAATGATGGATTTTGAAGGTTTAGGGGATAAACTTAAACACTCAGTGTGAAATAGCATTTTAATTAAAATATAAAAACCTTTAAAAACTTATTGCTAAATGATCTACAAAAAAGACTAACTTAAGTATATACTTCTTTTTATATAGGTTTCTTCGCTATTGATAAAAGCGGATAAAGCTAATTTAAGTTATTACCTCATTTGAGAAATTAAGGACTGTTAAGTATGATTTTAGGTAATGTTAATCATTTGGATTTAATTCCTTATTTGCCTACCAAGATTAAACAATCAATTGAATATGTAAAAGACAACGTTAATAGCAATACACCAGCTGGTCGTTATGATATTGACAGCGATAATATGTTTTTTATGGTTTCTGACAATTCATTAAGATATATTCATGAAGCAAACCCTGAGTACCATAAAAAGTATATTGATGTGCAAATTGTTTTAGATGGTCAAGAAGGAATGGCTGTTTCCACTCTACCTCCTCATACACAAGTATTAGAAGATAAAATAGCAGAAAATGATATCGCTTTTATCAAAACACCTAACGAAGAAACTATGCTAGTATTACAGAAAAACGATTTTATTGTATTTTTACCTAATGAAGTACATAAACCGCTTTGTGCTGTCGATAATAAGATTGCAACGGTTCGTAAAGTTGTGGTAAAAATCGCATTAGATTATTTATAAATAGAAGTAAGGATTTTAGGTAGCACTATGACAACAAAAATCGCTGTTATTGGCGAATGTATGATTGAACTTTCAATAAAACAAGATTCAACAACCCGTAGCTTTGGGGGAGATACTCTTAATACGTCGGTTTATTTATCTCGTTTATTAAAAAATAAAGATTTTTCGATTCATTATGTGACTGGTTTAGGAACAGATCCTTTCAGTCAAGAGATGCTTGATAGCTGGCAAAAAGAGCATATTTCAACTGATTTGGTACAAAGAATGTCTGATAAAATGCCAGGACTTTATTCTATTGTGACTGATGAACAGGGTGAGCGTTCTTTCTATTATTGGCGTAATGATGCAGCTGCTAAATTTTGGTTAAAAACAGCTGAAACAGCAAAAATTGCTGATCAAATTGCTAAATACGATTATGTCTATCTAAGTGGTATCAGTATTGCAATTTTAGATGCGGAAAGTATTATCAAATTATTAGATCTATTAAAACAAGTTAAAGCCAATGGTGGTAAAGTGATTTTTGATAATAACTTCAGACCACGTTTATGGAGTAGCTTGGATTTGGCTCGAAGTGTCTATTCTGATATTTTATCATTTACTGATATTGCGTTTTTAACTTTAGATGATGAAGACTTATTATGGGGCAAGTTACCGTACGAACAAGTAATTGAACGAACTAAAAAGTTTGGTGTTTCTGAAGTAGTCATTAAACGTGGTAGCGATAGTTGTATTATTGATTCTGTGGAAGGGCGTTTTGACGTTCCAGCAAATAAAATTGCTAAAGAAGATGTTATTGATACCACGGCAGCTGGGGATTCATTTAGTGCGGGTTATTTAGCTGCACGTTTAAGTCGTAAAAATCCTTCACAATCAGCAAGCCAAGGTCACCTAGTTGCCGGTACAGTGATTCAGTATCGAGGTGCTATTATTCCTTTGGATGCTACGCCAAAACTAATTGAAGGTTAGTAAATAAAACGGTCAGTAATGACCGTTTTTTATATCAGAATAGTTTGGCTCTAAAAATTTTTAATATCGATTTTTAGGCAAAATAGATTACGGTAGTATTGCAAAAGAGCGTACTGGAAAACCCGAAGCGTTATTTGGTTTGGCTACAATGTTAAAGATAACCGCGCCTTTGGCTGGCAATTGATCTAAATTTGTCATTAATTCTACTTGATAAGTATCTTGCTCTAAAACATAGTATTCGCCTTTTAGCGCATTATTTTCTCGAAATGCTTTCGCTGAATCGGTATCAAAAGTTTCGTGGCCAATAGCTTTAATCTTTCGTTCTTCAAATAAAAATTTTAATGCATCAAGTCCCCAGCCAGGAATTTGATTGTTTCCATCCTCATCTTTATTTTCCATTGCAGATTGTGATGGCCATTTCTTACTCCAGTCTGTTCTCAGTGCAACAAAACTACCCGCTTCAATTTGCCCATGTTGCTTTTCAAAAGCTAATACGTCATCTTTAGAAAAAGAAAAATTGGGATCTTCTTTTGCTCGTATAGATTGGTCAATTACGATTAGAGGTAATGCTAATTCCTGTAATTCAAGTTCATGCAAATAACGAGTATTAGGAACAAAATGAATTGGCGCATCTAAATGAGTACCATATTGACCAGCAAAACTAAAGTTTTGCGCTAAAAAGCCATCACTGTGGTCAAATAGTGTTTTTATTTCAGCCGGTTTAAACATAAAAAAATGGGGCGAATTGTGATCAAATGCATGAGTCAAATCTATCCATTTTTTCGATTTTAATAAATTTAATGCTTGTAAAACGTCGTTATTCAAAATTATTCCTTATATCAAAAAAGTGTATCAATGATTTATTGTAAGATGATTAAATTCAAGAAACCAATAATTTAGAGTTATAGAAATATAACTTTTAGTTCTAATCTATTTTGAAAAAAAGTTGAGGAACGGGGTTTTTGAGGGGTAAAAATGCTTAATTTGTGCTATTTAATTGACAATTTTGGCTTATATTATTGAATTTCTGCTAATAGACCCTATTGAGCTATATAGTTGTATATTTAATCACTTGATACTGGTATAATATACAGTTAATTTTATTTATCTAAAAACACACATAAGAAGAGATCTATGTCAATTAAAGATATCGATATTCGTGGTGCAAGAACACACAATTTAAAAAATATAAATGTAGTTATACCAAGAGATAAATTGGTTGTTATCACCGGTCTTTCCGGCTCTGGTAAATCATCATTAGCATTTGATACCTTATATGCTGAAGGCCAAAGGCGATATGTTGAGTCATTATCAGCTTATGCTCGTCAATTTTTATCACTAATGGAAAAGCCTGACGTCGATCATATTGAAGGATTATCTCCTGCCATTTCGATTGAGCAAAAATCAACATCGCATAATCCTCGCTCAACAGTGGGAACAATCACTGAGATTTATGACTATTTGCGACTTTTATTTGCTCGAATCGGTGAGCCACGCTGTCCAAATCATAATTTACCCTTAGCTGCGCAAACTGTGTCGCAAATGGTTGATAGTATTATGGCTCTGCCATCTGAAAACCGCTATATGTTGCTTGCGCCGGTTGTTACTGAGCGTAAAGGTGAGTTCGTTAAATTATTTGAACAACTTGCAGCAAGTGGTTATATTCGAGTTCGAGTTGATGGTGATGTTTATGACCTTTCAGATCCACCAATACTTGAGCTTCAGAAAAAACACACAATTGAAGTCGTTGTTGACCGTTTCCGAATTCGGGATGATTTGAAATTACGTTTAGCCGAATCAATCGAAACAGTGCTTTCCATAACTAATGGTATTGTCAAAGTCGCGAATTTAGATGATCCGAAAGCAGAAGAGCATCTATTTTCTGCCAATTTTGCTTGTCCTATATGTGGTTATAGCATTCCAGAACTTGAGCCGCGATTATTCTCATTCAATAATCCTGCTGGTGCATGTCCGGAATGTGACGGTTTAGGTGTACAACAATATTTTGATCCAAAGCGTATTGTTCAAATGCCTGAAGTTTCTTTAGCTGCCGGAGCGATCAAAGGATGGGATAGACGTAATTTCTACTATTTTCAAATGCTAAAATCGCTAGCAAACCATTATAAATTTGATATCGATAAGCCATATGAAAAATTATCTGACAAAGTAAAAGATATTTTATTAAATGGTTCTGGTGATGAAGAAATACAGTTCGTTTATACCAATGATCGTGGTGATGTCGTTAAACGTAATCACCCTTTTGAAGGGATCATCAATAATCTTAGTCGTCGTTATAAAGAAACTGATTCACAAACTATACGTGAAGAGTTAGCTAAATATATCAGTAATCGTCCTTGTCCGTGTTGTGGCGGTTCACGATTATGTAGAACTGCGCGTCATGTGTTTATTAATGATACTAATTTACCAACAATTAGTGATTTAAGCACACAACAAGCCAAAGATTTTTTTGATAAGCTTAATTTAACTGGACAACGAGCGCAGATAGCCGAAAAGATTTTAAAAGAAATTAATGATCGTCTGCAATTTTTAATTAATGTTGGTTTGAATTATTTAACCCTGTCACGTTCGGCTGAAACCCTATCCGGTGGGGAAGCACAACGAATTCGACTGGCTAGTCAGATTGGTGCGGGGCTTGTTGGTGTTATGTATGTTCTCGATGAACCATCCATTGGTTTGCACCAGCGTGATAATAGTCGCTTGATTGATACATTAACTCACTTACGCGATTTAGGTAATACCGTCATTGTTGTTGAACATGATGAAGAAGCGATAATGGCTGCTGATTATGTGATTGATATTGGACCAGGCGCTGGTGTTCATGGTGGTGAAGTTGTTGCTCAAGGTACGCCAAAACAGATTATGGCAAGTAAGAACTCTTTGACTGGTAAATATCTTTCTGGAAAAGAGAAAATTGAGATCCCAGCTAAACGTCATAAAGTTGATAAGAAAAAGATGTTATCATTGATTGGCGCGACAGGAAATAATCTTAAAGATGTCACATTAAACATTCCTGTAGGGCTATTTACTTGTATTACTGGCGTCTCTGGATCAGGTAAATCAACATTAATCAATGACACCTTATATCCATTAGCTCAAAACGAATTAAATGGCGCTGAAAAAACCGAAATTGCGCCATTCAAATCAATTAAAGGATTAAACTTTTTTGATAAAGTTATTGCGATAGATCAGAGCCCGATAGGACGGACACCACGATCTAATCCAGCAACTTATACTGGCTTTTTTACATCAATTCGTGAGCTTTATGCTGGGGTACCAGAAGCCAGGGCAAGAGGCTATAATCCTGGACGTTTTAGCTTTAATGTTAAAGGTGGACGCTGTGAAGCTTGCCAAGGTGATGGTTTAATTAAAGTTGAAATGCATTTTTTACCTGATATCTATGTGCCTTGTGATCAGTGTCATGGTGCACGATATAATCGAGAAACATTAGAAATCAAATACAAAGGTAAGTCGATTAATGAAATCCTCAACATGACTGTTGAAGAAGGTCGAGAATTTTTTGACGCGGTACCGATGATTTCACGCAAATTACAGACTTTAATTGATGTTGGTCTTGCTTATATTACCATTGGTCAATCAGCAACAACATTATCTGGAGGTGAAGCGCAACGAGTAAAACTTGCAAAAGAGTTATCTAAGCGAGATACTGGTAGCACACTTTATATCCTAGATGAACCAACTACGGGCTTACATTTTGCGGATGTAAAACAATTGCTTGCTCAACTACACTCATTGAGAGATAAAGGCAATACTATTGTAGTTATCGAACATAATTTAGATGTTGTCAAAACTGCCGATTGGATTGTCGATTTAGGTCCAGAAGGCGGTAGTGGCGGTGGAGAAATCATCGCCGAAGGAACACCAGAAGACGTTGCTAAATCGAAAAAATCTTATACTGGTAAATACTTAAAACCATTACTGGAAAAACAAAAGTAGTAAGTATTGTTATATAAATAAAGTTAACCATAGGAGAAGGATTTTGTCATTACAGATTATACTAATGATCATTATTGCTTATCTCTGTGGTTCACTTTCAGGTGCTATGATAATTTGCCATTTGATGAAGTTACATAATCCTTCTTTATATGGTTCTCATAACCCCGGTGCGACAAATGTATTAAGGATTAATGGGCGATTACCTGCTGTTTTTGTATTAATCTTTGATATGTTAAAAGGTGCTATTCCGGTCTATATTGCTTATCGACTTGGAATATCACCTTTCTTTTTGGGTATTATTGGTATTTCGGCTTGTCTTGGACACATTTTTCCATGCTTTTTTCATTTTCGTGGTGGAAAAGGTGTTGCAACTGCGTTAGGAATGATGGCGCCGATTGGACTTGATTTTACAGGTTGTTTTTTGTTGACTTGGTTTTTTACATTAATTACAACGGGTTATTCTTCTGTCGCGGCAATAGTCGGTTTTCTTTTTGCACCTTTATATGTTTGGTTATTTAAACCAGAATTGACATTACCTGTTACAATGCTTTCATGCTTAATCATTATTCGCCATAGTAGCAACATAATGCGCCTATTAAAAGGCGAAGAGCCCAAAAGCTTTTATCGTCGCAGTAAAAAATAATCTAAAACACAACTAAGCTTAATTTTCAGTTACTAATCGTTATTAGTGATATATGAAAGATTAATTATTTTTAAATTAAAGTAATAGAATATTTTTTGTTTTACAGACAATTCAAACAAGGTATTATTATTCATCTTTTAATTATGTGGTTAATTCATGCAAATCAGTCCGTTACTAGAATCACTTATTAGCGCACTTCGCTGCTTACCTGGGGTTGGTCCAAAATCAGCACAACGAATGGCTTATCATCTATTACAACGTAATCGCCAAGCAGGTCTCCATTTGGCTGAAGAGTTAAATGAGGCTATGAATAATATTGGTCATTGCAAACAATGTCGAACCTTTACTGAACAGGAGATCTGCAATATCTGCGCGAATGTCCGTCGACAAAGTAGCGATCAACTCTGTGTGGTTGAATCGCCAGCAGATATTTTTGCTATTGAGCAAACAGGGCAGTATAGTGGTCGTTATTTCGTTTTACTGGGGCATCTGTCACCACTTGATGGTATTGGCCCGAGTGATATTGGTCTCGACCTTTTAAAAATTAGGTTAAGTTCAGAATCAATTAGTGAAGTTATTTTAGCTACCAATCCAACGGTTGAAGGTGATGCTACAGCCAATTATATCGCCCAGATGTGTAATGAATTTAATATCGTTGCGACTCGAATTGCGCACGGTGTACCAGTGGGTGGAGAGCTTGAAATGGTTGATGGTACAACATTGTCACATTCCTTTGTTGGTCGACAAAAGATAGATTTTTAGCTTTTTGCGATTTATGAACAACTAGGTTGTTAACGGTTAATATGTATTAAGAAAAAATAGGAAGAGAGAGCTTATGAAATATAAAGCAGTCGCATTTGATATGGATGGAACGTTACTTGGTAGTAATCGTTTAATCCTTCCTGAAACAGTAGATATGATACAAAGAATTAGTGATAAAGGAATTAAAGTCATTTTGGTATCAGGTCGTCATCATACCGTTATTCACCCTTATTACTACCAACTAAAAATATCTACACCTGCGATTTGCTGTAATGGGACCTATTTATACGATTTCGAAAAGCAGCAAAACTTTGCTGCAAAACCAATGACTAAACAACAAGCAAAGACATTGTTAAATTTAGTTAACCAATATGGTATTCATACTATGATTTATACTGATCAGTTTATGAATTATGAAGTTCTTGATGATCATTTAGAAGGTTTCTTTCAATGGGTGAAGTCTTTACCTGAATTTCTACAACCAGAAGTTAAAAAAGTTGATGACTTCGAGAAACTGATTGATCAAGCAAATTTGATTTTCAAATTTGCGACCAGTAGTCATGATATTTCAGCATTAAAACAATTTTCAAATGAGGTTGATGCGCTCGGTGAGTTTTCTTGTGAATGGTCATGGTCAAATCGTGCTGATGTAGCGGTAAAAGGGAATACTAAAGGAAACGGATTAAAGCATTGGGCTGAACATGAAAATATCAAATTAAGTGAAATTGTAGCTTTTGGTGATAGTTACAATGATATCAGTATGTTATCCATAGCAGGATTAGGCATAGCAATGGGTAATGCGGATAAAGAAGTCAAAGAAAAAGCCAATTATTCAATTGGCGATAATAACAGCCCAAGTATTGCCGCTGAACTTGAAAAAATATTTTTAAATTAGAAATATTAATTTTAAGATGGTCTTTGAAGTTCTTTATCAAGATAATGATTTAATCGCAATCAACAAGCCAGAAGGGTGGTTAGTACACCGAAGCTGGCTTGATAAAAATGAAACTGTCGTTGTCATGCAAACGTTGCGCGATCAAATCGGACAGCATGTTTATCCCATCCATCGTCTTGATCGACCAACATCAGGTGTATTAATTTTTGCTTTATCTAGTGAGATTGCAAGATTATTGTCTGAACAATTTGCATCCAAACAAATAGAAAAAGTTTACCATGCTATTGTACGTGGTTATGTTGATGATGAAGCAATCATTGATTATCCCTTAGTTGAAGAGTTGGATAAAATCGCTGATAAGTTTACTCGTAAAGATAAGCCGGCCCAAGATGCTATAACTTTTTATAAAGGTTTGAGTAAAATAGAGTTGCCTATTGAAGTGGGTAAATATAAAACGGCAAGATATAGCTTTGTTGAATTAAAGCCACAAACAGGAAGAAAGCACCAATTACGTCGTCATCTTAAACATATTTTTCACCCTATCATAGGTGATAGTAAACATGGTGATCTTCATCAAAATCGAGCTTTTAGTCAATATTTTGATATTAAGCGCCTGATGTTACATGCTAGTACTGTTAAAATGATTCATCCCATTACATCTACCCCTATCACTATTCATGCAAAATTAAGTGATGATTGGTTAACGATATTACAAAATTTTAAATAAGTCTATTTGGGGCAAATGTCTCCTAACATTATTAATAGTTTTTGTCATTCAGCATGATAAACATAACATGGCAATATTAATGATGGTTATATTCTTTGTCTCAATTAAATACTTTAAAACAAAATAATTAAAAGCATTAGATTAAGAATTTAATCAAATATAGTAATGGATTCATAGCGTTATAATCATCAGTTTTTTAAAATTTTTCTTCATTATTGAATATAAATTCAATTTCACTTCAGCATGGAAATACATCTGACATCTTTTGATAAGTGGTGATAATTGATTTTCTTTTGCTTTCGAAAATTATACTCAGATCAATTAGATTTAGTTGAATAGTGGAAAAAGTAGAAAGCTCATTTTAAAGTTTTTCAGCACTTTTTATTTATGCTTCATGTTTCTACAATTTATTTCAATAATTTGTTTAAATTGAAAAAAGCGCAATTTTACAATTACGCTTTTAAATTATTAACTGAATGATTAAGCTTCGAGATAAATAGACGCCATTTTTTCGAAATCTTTATCGGTAAAACCAAGTTCTTGCTTAATGTAATTGCTAGGTGAGCCTGCAATTTTTCTCATAGTATCGAAAACCTCATTAATAAAGATTTCTCGGGTATCAATTAAACTTAGTAGATAACCCAAAACGTCTTCATTATCAGTGATCTCTCGATAAGCTGCCATTTTTATTTTATTGCGTTCCAATCGATTATCATGTGTTAGCATATAATCATATATAATATCTGATTCAGATACGCCTAACATAACTTGAATTAACAATACACCATAACCAGTCCGATCTTTACCTCCGCGACAGTGTTGAAGGCTAGGGCTATTATTTGAATCTAAAATTACTCTTAACATTTCTCGATAAGCTTTTTTAGATTTTTCACTTAGTACAAAGTTGCGATATTGTTCAAGTACTTGTATTCCGTCACCATTAACTAATTCTTTTGGAATATCACGAAGAACACTTTCAATTAATGCGCGATCTTCGTTGCTTGGATCAGCTGCAAATTGTGCAGCTAATTCAGCTGTTTGAGCAGAGGCATCCAAATTAAAGGTTTGTCTTTCACCTATTGAACAATTTGGGCTTGTTTTAACCTCATTTTCACAACGATAATCAATGATTGTTTTTATATTCAATGCCTTTATATATTGTTGTGCATCAGGTTTTAGGCCATGAAGATGATTAGAGCGATACAACATTCCCCATTTTATAAGTTTTCCTTTCGCACCGACATAACCACCAAAATCACGGAAATTATTTAGTCCATTGATTGGTAATGTTCGTTCTCCAAATAAAAATGGTTTTTGGCCATTTATTTGTAATATGAGATAGATTCGGCTTTTAGCGTTTAATGGATCATCAAATATTACTGGGGATTTTAATGCATTTCCAATTAGTGTTTTATTATTAGTGTTTACATCAGCTTCGGTTGTCCAATATAAATCTGCAGGCTTATCACTATTAAAAGTAACTTCTAATTTTCCTTGCTTATTCCTAATTACTGATATTTCATTATTTTTTTCTAACATAACTTTCTTCCTACCTAGTGTAATATGCCGACTGATGAAAGAACGACTCCAATTACCATTACAGCAATAATGAGCGATACTGTATATTTACCTTGAAATTTCCTAACTAAGAAAAAAACAGCTAAGGTAAAAAGAAGCGTTAATAAATTTGGCATTACCTTATCAAACATTTCTTGAACTTTTATTGATTGCTCACCAACTTCAATTAAATAAGGTGTTGATACTTTTACTGTTGAGGCTATTAACGATCCTAGCACCATTACGCCAACGACATTAGCAACGTTACTAATTCGCTGAATAATATTTGAATTTTTAGATTGCTCTATAAGATCAATTCCTTTGTTATATCCATAATGAACAAAGAAATATTTTGTAAAAATGTTGACTAAATTATAGATGAAAAACATTAATATGGGTCCAATGATATTACCTTGTAACGCAAAAGCTGCACCAATACTTCCACATATCGGCATCCAAGTAAATTTCAGTAGACTATCACCCAAACCTGCAAACGGGCCCATTAATCCAGCTTTTAACGAAATGACCGCATCTTTTTCTTCTTCCGTTGTTTTCTCTTCGACAGCAGCTGTAACGCCAAGAACTAATGCTCCGGCATTAACTTGCGTATTGAAAAACTCAAAATGGCGTTGCATTGCTCTAACGCGAGTTTCTTTATCGGCGTCCTTATAAAGACGGTCTAGAATTGGAATCATACAGTGAGCAAATCCAATCGTTTGTAATTTTTCATAGTTGAATGAAAAAGGGATTGTTTGTATTTTCCAAAAGACACTATTAAGATCTTTTTTAGTAATTTTCTTTTCATTGTTCATAGGTCATATTCCTTTTCAATACTGTCATTTTGCATAGGTTTTTCTTGATTATTTTGATTATTGTTTTTGCCCGCGGTGAATGCCATGTCATATAAAACAGCAAAGGCAAGTGCAACGAAGGTAACAGGTATGATTGGTAGTTTTAGGTAACTAGTTAAAACAAATCCGAGTAAAAAGAAGAACCACATTGAGCCTTTTAATAACATCAACAATAGAATACAAATACCTACTGCGGGGATTAATTTTGAAGCGACACCCATACCATCAATTATATTCTTTGGAATAGCGTCTAAAATTGTTTTAATAAGATCACTGCCAAAATAAATTGCTAAAAAGCATGGAACAGCTCTAATTAAAAACCATATAGGTGTTGAAAAATAATGTACTTTAACTAGTCCTTTATAATCTCCATTTTGTATGCTTTTTTCTGCCCATGGATTTAAGAAACAAGCAAATGATCGCCATAGAATAAGTAATTGTTGGCAAAGTATTGAAACGGGTAGGGCTAATGCAACTCCAGTGGCAACACCACCGCCAGTTGAAATACCTAATGAAACGCCAATAATTGCACCAGCAACAATATCTGGCGCAGAGTAAGCTCCAACATTTCCAACGCCCATCCACATAAGTTCAAGTGTTGCACCAATGGCTAATCCTTGAACCATATCACCCATGATGATGCCTGCTACAGTACCAGTTAATAAAGGCCGACGTAACATTTGTGGCCCAACATCATCGAGTGAACAAATTCCCGCCCAAATGGCGACAAGAATAGCTTGTGTTAACATGTGTTAACCTCCAAATTATAGAAATAAATGTTTTAATAAATAGTGTTAGCTGAGTAGGGTTTTTAGATCGACAATTGGATCTTTAGGCACCATCTGAATTTCAACTTCAACATTTTTTGCAATGAGATTTCTAAATGCTTGTTCTTCTTCTGGTGTGACAGACACCGCTCTTGATAATTGATGACGACCATCTTGCATACGCATTCCACCTACATTGAGTTTTTCAAGTGACAATCCACCGTCCACTAATGCGTCAACGTCAATACTATTGGTGAACAGTAACATTGTTCTTTTTTTGATAGGTGTCTTTTTTAAGATTTCGATAAATTGCTGTACTCCAAAGATCAAAACCTTTAATCCTGGCGGTGCAGACATGGTTAATACTGATTGTTGAACTTTGTCATCAGCAACTTTATCGTTGATGACTAATACTTGCTCGATATCATAGTTTTTCACCCAAGTTGTAATAACTTGTCCATGAATTAATCGGTCATCGATTCGTGCTACATTAATTGGCATTGGTGTTCTCCTTACAATTCATTAACTTCTTCATTTTTAATATTTAGCAGTTGTCTAACGTCTTTACAGCTTTGAGGAAATGCTTCTTCAATAGCTTGTTTGGCATCGTTCAATGTTCCCTCTCGATTGTTTAAAACTTCAAGTAGTACGGGAATATTAAAACCACAAAATAGTAAAACATCGTCATGGGATATCAGTAATTCGCTAGCAAGATTGCAGGGAGTTCCTCCCATAATATCAACCAAAATAATTACTCCATTGCCTTGATTAAGTTTTTTATAACTACTTTGCATTTCTTGTCGTAAATTATTGATATTGCTATCAACTAAAACTGAAATAATGTGGATACTTTCTTGCTCGCCCATAAGCATCTGTGCACATTCAAGTGCACCCTGAGCAAAAGGGCCATGACTTGCTAAAATGATAGGTAAAGGATTAGACATAAAAATTTCCTTGTTTGTAACTTTATTACTAAATATATAAGCATGTTTAGTAATAAAGTTACATCTACATTTAAAAATAGTCATCCATTTTTTAAGAAATTTTTATAATTTTGTGAACAAGATCAAATTTATTAAAGGAAAAGTTTAAGTTAATGACTTTTCAACTTGATGATATTATTTGATTGGTAAATTTGTTATTACTTCTGGGTATATCGAGGATATTTTCGTTTTTCACGATTTTGAGTTTGCTGTAGTAACCTTTCATCATATTTACGAATAAATAAGTTAGTTAACAACATATTAATGACTGATATTTGTGAAATTTTGGAACGAACAGGAATCAATCTAGAAGCGTGTTCCATAGATGTCGTATGTAAGACAAAAGAGGCTAATGATGAAATTTGACTTTGTCCCATTTTAGTAATAGCAATAGAAGGGACTGATGATTGACCAGCAAGTTTAAGTAAATCTACACATTCAGGTGTTTCACCAGAATGCGAAATAATAATAACAAGATCATTCTTGTCTAACGTGCTGATCAAACTACGTGAAATATGAGCATCAAAATGACAATTTACATCTTTCTTGATTTTAATTAGTTGATATTCAAACTCTTTACCAACCAAGCCACTGCTTCCTACGCCAAATATCACAATTTTGTTACTTTTGATTATTAATTCGATGGCACTGTTTAATGCATGAGTATTAACAATGGAATGAGTTTCGTCTATAGAGGATTTTTCCATAGCTTGAACTTTGCTATTTACTTCCTCAAGAGAGTCATTCAAATTAATATCATCTTGAAGAATTTCAGTACTAAGCTTTTGAGGAATTGAGCCGATAAGATCGACCTTAAAATCACTAAAACCTTTATAACCTAATTTGTTACAAAGTCGTAAAATGGTCGTTGTGCTAACATGATTGTGTTTTGCTAAGGTTTGTATACTCATATTTTTTAGCGCTTGAGTATTTGCAATAATATATTCGGATACTTTTAACTCCTTAGTTGATAAGTCTTTTTTTACTTCTCTGAGTTTTAGTTCAATCATTGCACACCTCAAAAAACTATTTTAGTGAAGCAAGTATATAAAATTCGTCTTAGAAATTAAAAATAATTTTATAATTTATTAATCAAATTTACTTCACATAATCCTATTAGTTGCTATCAATAATAAAAAAGTATTCAATAATATTAGACTTTTCCATAAAAAAACCCGCAAAAGCGGGTTTTTAGTGTAATAAAAGAAAATTATTTATCAAATTCACTGATAATTTCTTTTGCTGTTTTTCCATCAAGTTTATTTTTCATTTCAGTAAAGATTTTATTTTGATCGCCAGCATTAGCTTGGTTAAGTGCTGCAGCAGAAGCTACTTTAGTTACTGCTCGTCCAAAAGCAAGTTTATCAGAGTCACTTAATTTTTCAGTAGCTTTTTGAATAGAAGTCGCATAAGTTTCTTGAGTAGATAAATCAATTTTAGGTCCATCGTCACCACAACCAACTAGGACAAAACTTAATAATGATACAGCTAGTAATTTCTTGAACATTTCCTTTCCTTAAAAATATATTGTTAAATGCAGCGCTATTTTTATACTAAATATGGTCAATTATCAAGTGATAAATCAATTTCTATACAAAAATAAATATTATTTTAAATAATTTGGAATCTATAACACGAATTATATTCTTTTTATTTCTAGCTATATAAAAAGGTAATTTTTTACGTATAAAGTCGATTTTTAAACTCAAAAACCCCGTTCCTCAACTTTTTTTGCAATAATTTATCTTGACCTAGGTGATTTTAAATTTTTTATTAATGTCCTAAATATAGGACAATTGAAATAATCGCTACGACTGCTGTATTTATAACCTATTTAACCTTGACGATAGAGTAAGCCAATGCTAATATTTGCCACCTATTCAGATAGACCTCTACGGCGCGTTGGCAGAGTGGCCATGCTGCGGATTGCAAATCCGTCTACCTCGGTTCGACTCCGGGACGCGCCTCCATTAAAATCCCAAGAATTTTATTTTGCTCATAAAACAATATAGGCTAAATTTTTTATTAATAGTATTGGGTTAATGTATCCAATCCACAAGAAGTTTTTTAAAATTTTCTTTTCTTAATGTTTAAAATTATCAAAGATAAAAGTAACGCGACAATAGATGTTCGTGAGCTTACTATAGGCTATGAACTATTAACCAACAAAATATTGTTTGGTACCAACAAAAACCACAAAAACGGGTAGTATACAAAACTCTTTATTAATTTCATTTAACACATTGATAAAATTATAGATTTAACCGATTGAGGTTTAAGTGTCATCTGATTAAAAAAACATCAAAAAAATTGGTGGAATTTTATACCTTGCTATTTTAATTAATAAACAATAGGTTATAATAAGGGTGTTCCCTATATATATAGGGATAAACCTCAAACTCATTTCGCAAACGCAGGAGGTAATACGTGTTCCCTATATATATAGGGATAAACCGTATTACCGCCCTGCTGTCTCCTGCTGAGGAGATGTGTTCCCTATATATATAGGGATAAACCGCAGGAAATCATTGCGCCACAGGTTTGGATCGGGTGTTCCCTATATATATAGGGATAAACCGGCTAAGGAGTATTTGCTTGGGGACTATGAAACGTGTTCCCTATATATATATAGGGATAAACCGTTGAAATATCTATATTCAATAACACTAATGGTGTGTTCCCTATATATATAGGGATAAACCGCAGAATTCAACGGAATACTATGCCGGCCGATAGTGTTCCCTATATACATAGGGATAAACCGGTTTTCGAAGTTAGCAAAGAATTATATGCAACGTGTTCCCTATATACATAGGGATAAACCGGTGATATATTCAATATAAAACATTATCAAATCGCGTTCCTATGTACCTAGGTAAGTAAAATACCTGAGTGCGTAATAAAAAATAAATTACATAATAAACTGAAAAATAAGGAATAAATTTAAGTAAATTAAAAAATCAAGATAAGGCTTTTAAAATGGATTTTTCTTTAGTGAATGATACAGATGATAATGAAAATCGAATCAATAAAAGCACACACAGAGATTATATTGATCGCTTAACGTATTTTTCTTTAAATGAAATCAGTATAACCCCATGCAATAAAAGTTTTTATTTAAGTCCTAATAAAGTTGGTATTTTTTTAGTGCGAGTGAATATGTAATATATTATCAAATATATCCATACAGCTTTTAAACATTTATAAATTTATATTAACAGTTGATCAGTAATATTTATAAAAGTTAGTTATTTGAGTAAAAATTATGAGTAATAAAAAATCTTACACAAGGTGATATGTTTTTTTTGTGTGCTTAGTTAATGAAATTAATTAAATTTGTCAAAAACTAATATCCAGTTATAAAAGATTTATTATAACAACGTTTAGGCGAATTGAAAAAATGTTAGGGTATGTAAGAATTAAAATTATAACAAATTGAAAATCCGTCTACCTCGACTTGGGGACTCGTCTCAATTAAGGTCAATGTTTTAATTAATTAAAATTTCTATGATAAAACTAAGTTGCTATAAATTAGTGGTAGAGATATCTACCTCAATCCAAATCCTTTTAAAATAATTATATAATTCAATAAGTTAACAAGGTTCGCTGATGGTTTTATGTAATATTTATTTATATCATATTATCTAATATTGCTCGATAATCGGAATTTGCCATATTATTAATAAACTAAATTAAGCCGTTGCATTTTATTTTTATTAAATCTTTGTGGTTAGCACTTTTAGCCATGGTTCCGATTTTTATTTTTAAAAATTAACTTTATATCTTCAATGAAGATTTATCATTCAAAATTCAAAATTGATTAATTTGCGTTTTTCTATAATTTTGATTAATAGTTAGGATAATATAAATTATGAGTTATTTTAATTATCACGCTAAAGCCAAAAAATTGATAAAAGAGGGTTTTCTTACTCGATATGAGTTTGTCGATAATTGGAATGGTATCAAACCAGCACTAGTTTTATATTTTGAGAATTCAAATCCAATGCCGATACGAGAATATCGCTGGCAAGAGTATTTGCCGCTTATTGAGGCTGGTGATGAATAATTTAATTATATTTAAAAATTTAAGGTTATTTATCGAGTTGTAGTGCAATATAAAGCAGTACACGATCATCAAATTTCGATAAATCTAATCCAGTCAGTTTGGCAATATTATTCAATCTATACTCAAGTGTATTGCGATGTATAAATAGATTTTTGGCAGTATTGCTATTGTGCAAGTTATTAAAAAACCAAGTTTCAAGCGTATTTTGCAATAAACCATTTGTATCAGATGCTTTTAATTTATTTAAAGGGGAAAGTAATTCTTCAGCTTGCCAATCTTGATTTAAACCATCTAATAAAACCGGTAAGATAAGATCTTGATAATAGTAGTTACGGCATTCTGGTAATCTTTTTTTACCGATTTCTAAAGCTGTTTTAGCTGTTTGATAAGATCTTGCTATTGTGTCGTTTCCTTGATGAAAATATTTCCCTAAAGATATTTTTATTGCAAATTGACTAAGCAATTTTGTATGGTTAACTAGTTTTTCTAGTTTTGTTTTATGTTCTGAAAAATCCCATCGGTTAAACTTATTTAAAGCAGGTAGTAATATAACAATTTCGGTTAGTGACTTTATGGCCACTAGTTTGGTTAGTGTTTCGAGTTCATTTCGGATTTGTTGTAACTCCTCCATTGCTGTTTGAATTCCTAGCTGACCACTCTCGATTTCAATAATAACAGCAACATAAGCTAACGATAAGTCAATATTTAATTTTCGACTCCATTCATTTATATTTGAAAGCGTTTTATCTGATTGAATTACTGATAATATAAACTCTTCTTTTAACCGATTCTCTTGAGATTGTTGATTGAATGATAATGCTTGTTCCATTATCATCTCTGCTGTCATACTAACAAGTTCAGCAAATTGGATTATTTGTGCTGGTTCACCTGTTACGCCAATAACGCCAACAATTTCTTTTTTTAGTTTTAATGGAAAATTAACACCAGGTTTAACACCTTTAAGTTTTTTTGCAGTTGGATTGTCAATGGTAACAACCCTACCTTGTGATATTGCTAACACTGCACCTTCATGTAATTCGCCAATACGTTGTGTATCACCACTACCTATAATTTCACCATGATTATTCATTATATTGACATTACAATTGATGATTTTCATAGTTTTATCAACAATATATTGAGCAAGTATTGGTGAGATGCTTTGCGATTTCATAGCGATAAACCTTATATTATTAACAAGTTCTAATTTATAACTTATTGATTCTAATTTTATTACTATAATTCTTGTTGAGATCGTGTTAAAACTTTTTAATTATAGCAGACTTTAGGTCTGTTACTTTAAGATTAAGATTTATTTATGTTTAATTAGATAATAATTGGGGAATAAAGAATAGCCTCTTTATTTCCCCATGCTTTTGTTTGTTAGTGTCTAAAAATGTTAAAGTTAAGTAATACTAATTAAGCGACCAATATTTTCACTGGTTCGTTCAATATTTTTGAATCCATCAGCCAATAAATCTTCAATCTTAGATAGAGATGGGATAATTCCAAAAATGGCATTAATTCCTTCTGGATAAAGTTCTTCGATGTTTTCACCAATCATTCCTGCTAATGCAATAACTGGAATATTGTGTTTTTTGGCAGTTTGTGCAACACCATAAGGCGTTTTTCCAAATTTGGTTTGAAAATCAATTCCACCTTCTCCTGTAAAACAAAAATCGGCACCAATTAATTGGTTTTCTAAATTACTATATTTGATAACAATATCGATGCCTTTTTCCATTTTACTATTGGTAAATGCCATTAATCCTGCCCCTAATCCGCCAGCAGCACCAGCACCAGGAATAGTCGCAACATCTTTATTTAACTGAGATTTTATGATTGATGCATAATGTTGTAAGTTCGCATCCAATTGTTCAACCATCTCAGGGGTTGCTCCTTTTTGTGGTCCAAATACTCTTGAAGCACCTTTTTCACCACAGAGTGGGTTGGTAACATCACTTGCAACAATAAATTCTACTCTATCAAGTTGAGGATTTACTTCAGACATATCAATTCTAGCTAAATTGCCTAATGCTCCTCCACCTTTAGGGAGTAGTTGGTTGTTTTTATCGTAAAGCTTTACGCCTAAGGCTTGTGCCATTCCGGCTCCACCATCATTTGTCGCGCTACCTCCAATACCCAAAATAATTTTTTTAATACCCTGTTTTAAGCAGGCAAGAATCAATTCACCTGTACCAAAGGTTGTAGTAATTAATGGATTACGTTGTTCTTTGGTAACAAGATGGATACCACTTGCTGAGGCCATTTCAATGACTGCAGTGGTGTTATCTCCTAGGATTCCATAATAAGCCGTCACTTTGTTACCAAGTGGACCAGTAACTTCACAAGCATGTAAAGTTCCATTAGTCGCATCGACTAGTGATTGTGTTGTACCTTCACCACCATCGGCCATTGGGACATGAATATATTTGGCATCAGGAAATACCTTTTTTAAACCTGACTCCATTGCTTGACACACTTCCTTTGCTGTTAAGCTTTCTTTAAATGAGTCAGGAGCAAGAACAAATGTTTTCTGTTTCATAAAAATTACTCTTAATATTACATAATAAATTGATAGAAAATAATGGCAATAATTGTCATTGTTCCACCAACCATCGCTTCATATGGAATCAATTTCATACGTTGTTTAATTGTCATATTCATACTACCACCAGTTACATGAAAGTAATTCCCTTGCGGTAATGAATCAATAACTGTTGCACCAGTATGCATCATAACAGCTGCACTAAGAGCTGGTATTCCTAAATCTGTGATGGTTGAACCAAATGTACCTGTTGCTAAAATTACACCTGTTGAAGTTGATGCTGTAGCTGCTGCCATTAAGATACCTGAAATTGGTGATAAGTAATAACCAGAAATTCCCATTGAATCAATGATATTGATAACTTGAGCTGCTAGGTTTGATGAACCAATTAAACCTGCGATAGCACCAGCACCGACAAGAATAAGTACAGTTGGTGTCATTTTTTCAATCCCAGATTTGGTATACATTGCAATGTTACGATGTTGTCCCATTGCTAACATGCCGATGATCCCTGCTACAGGAAGCACATATAATGCATCAATCTTTAAATTAGCTAGTGCTTCAATATGGAAAATATTGCCTATAGGGCTAACCATTAATAGAAGGATTGCTGTTACAGGAGCAACGATTGCTTTGCCTAATGATGGATTTTTATTTTTCTGTTCAGCATCATTTTTTTGTAATGCAACGACTTCGTCGTTAGCAATTTTATCACCTTTATTTTTTATCAATGAAGCGATAACGACAGTTGCAATTAAACCAAATAGAGCAGGAATAAAACCCGCTATCATCACATCACTTAAGCTTAAATTGAAGCCATTGGCAACAGCGATAGTATTTGGGTTAGGTGATATAATATTCCCAGCTTTACCACCACCAGAAAGTGCTAATAATAACGCTAATCGAGAAATGCCCATTTTATTACCAACAGATAAAGCAATAGGTGCAACGATTAATACAGCAACTGGAATAAATACGCCTGATGCAGTAATAATACCTGTAGCTAATGCTAAAGCGAGTAATGCCTTTTTCTCACCTAATTTTCTAACGACAGCTTGAGCAATAGTTTCCGCTGCGCCTGATTCCATCATTACCCCTGCTAGAATACCCGCGGCTAATACTCTAATCACCGTGCCCATAATACTTTGTGTACCAGTAGTTAAAATCGTGACAGTTTGTATTAGATTTGCTCCACCAATGAAAGCACCAATTATCGCCCCAAAAAATAACGAATAGACTGGGTTTATTCCACGTAATATAAGAAAAATTGCAAGAAAAAGTCCTATTATAGCTCCATACCAACTAATGAGTTCAGTCATTTAAATTTTCCTCATGTTTTTATGACTATTAAAAAATATTGCGCTAATTTTATTATCGAATTAGTTTGCTATCTATGTGGTTTTGCACAAATGTGAGCTATAAAAACAAAAAAATATTGGGCTTTATAATAGCGTTATGTGATCTTCATCACAAATTTAGTGCGTTTTACATATCTAATTTTATAAAAATCTTGGTCAACAGTTTATTTAAAATTAGGCGATAAAATTAGATTTGAGAAATTTTTGTTTCTTATTGTGATTTTTCTGTTTCTTATTGTAAATACAATTAATTTGCCAATCATATAGCTAAAGCGTAAAATGCCCATCCTATTTTGCTTAATCTATTACCTAATAGGGTAATACTGACTTGAAATCAGAGGCATTTTTTAATGACAAATTTATATTCAAAACCAGAATTACTTTCTCCTGCTGGTTCGCTTAAAAATATGCGGTATGCTTTTGCCTATGGGGCAGATGCAGTTTATGCTGGTCAACCCCGCTATAGTTTGCGTGTTCGAAATAATGAATTCAATCATGAAAATTTAGCGATTGGAATTAATGAAGCACATGCGCAAGGCAAAAAATTTTATGTTGTTGTAAATATAGCTCCTCATAATTCAAAGCTGAAAACCTTTATTCGAGATTTAGAGCCTATAGTAAAAATGAAGCCTGATGCATTTATCATGTCTGATCCTGGCTTAATTATGTTGGTACGTGAGCATTTTCCTGAAATGGAAATTCATTTGTCTGTACAATCAAACGCCGTTAACTGGGCAACGGTAAAATTTTGGCACAATATTGGATTAACCCGCGTTGTATTATCACGAGAGTTGTCTCTTGACGAAATAAAAGAAATTCGTGAAAAAGTACCCGAGATGGAACTTGAAGTTTTTATTCATGGTGCGCTTTGTATGGCTTATTCGGGACGATGTTTATTATCTGGTTATATTAATAAACGTGACTCTAACCAAGGAACTTGTACCAATGCTTGTCGTTGGGAATATAAAGTGTCCGAAGGTAAGGAGGACGAAGTAGGGCAGATAGTACATAAATATGAACCAATTCCTGTAAAGCAAATTGAACCGACTTTGGGCATTGGCACAACAACAGATCAAGTCTTTATGTTAGAAGAATCAGGTCGTCCTGGCGAATATATGCAAGCTTTTGAAGATGAACATGGAACTTATATCATGAATTCCAAAGATTTAAGAGCGGTTGAATTAGTTGAAGATTTGACGAAAATAGGCGTACATTCATTAAAAATTGAAGGGCGGACAAAATCCTTTTATTACTGCGCTAGAACCGCTCAGGTTTATCGTCAAGCTATTGATGCAGCGAGTGAAGGTAAGCCATTTGATCCTCGTTTATTAACTGAACTTGATTCACTCGCTCATCGAGGATACACCGAAGGCTTTTTGCGTCGTCATAAACATGAAGATATGCAGAACTATGTTCATAGCCATTCAGTGTCAGATAGACAACAGTTTGTTGGTGAGTTTAGTGGTCAACGTTTAAATGGATTAGCTGAAATTATTGTGAAAAATAAATTTTCAGTAGGTGATAGTGTTGAGATGATGACACCAAAAGGTAACACAACGTTCATTATTGAACGAATGGAAAATAAAAAAGGCCAACCTGTTCCTGCTGGACTCGGTGATGGCCATATTGTTTATATTCCGGTAGCTGAAGATATCGATTTAAATTATGCGCTTTTAATGCGTAATTTTGATTAGTCCATCTCTATTTAGCTAACTGTTTGATTTTATAAACAGTTAGCTAATATCATCATTGGCGGATTAAATCTTCACCATAACCAATCCATTTATAAGTTGTTAATGCTTCTAGACCCATTGGTCCTCTGGCATGTAATTTTTGAGTACTGACAGCAACTTCGGCGCCTAAACCAAATTGTGCACCATCCGTAAATCGAGTTGATGCATTAACATAAACAGCAGCCGCATCAACTAGCTTAATGAATTGCTCCGCATTAAGTAGACTTCGAGTTAGAATGGCTTCTGAATGGCCACTTCCATATTCACGAATATGTTCAACTGCTAATTCAAGTGAATCAACAATCACTATGTTCAGATCTTTGGAAAGCCACTCTTGTCTAAGTTCGTCATCTTCTACTGGAAATAGATTTGCTACGCCTGAATTTAAAATTTTATAAGCATCAGGATCAGCATGTAATATGACGTGATTGTCAGCCATAATTTGACTAAGCTTAGGCAGAAAAGTATTTGCAATTTCAGTATGTACGAGTAATGTTTCTACAGAGTTACATGTACTTGGTCGTTGAGTTTTGGCATTTAGAATGATTGAAAAAGCTGCGTCAAAATCTGCGCTTTCATCGACAAAGATATGGCAAACTCCAATACCGCCAGTTATGACCGGAATGGTTGAATGTTCACGGCAAAGTTTATGTAGAGCCTCACCGCCTCGGGGAATAATCATATCTACATATTTATCAAGTTTGAGTAACTCAGTGATATATTTACGATCAGGATTATCGATTGATTGAATAGCAGTTTCAGGTAAGCCGGCTTGATTTAATGCTTGTTGAATAATGGATATGATAGCCGCATTAGTATTAACCGTTTCTTTTCCACCACGAAGTATTGCTGCATTACCTGTTTTTAAACAAAGAGCAGCAATATCTATAGTAACATTAGGGCGGGCTTCATATATTACACCAATTACACCCAGCGGAACTCGGTGACGTTGTAACTTTAATCCGTTCTCTAAAACTGACCCATCGATAGTTTGCCCAATAGGATCGGTTAAGGAGACAACTTTGCGAACATCATTAGCAATAGAGGATAGTCGCTCTGGAGTTAATAATAAACGATCAAGCATTGCTTCACTCAATCCTTGATTTTTTGCTATAGAAATATCTTTTTGATTCGCCTCTAAAATGCTTTGAGAGCTTTGCTCCAATAAATCAGCAATACTAATTAAAGCCTGATTTTTGATTTTAGTTGGGCATTGTGCTAATTGATATGAGGCTTGTTTTGCTAACTTTCCAATTTGGTTTATCATTGCTTAACCTTAATAGATTTTACTCACAACTGTGTTTGACAGAATACAGATTCTCTAAAAATAATTTGTCTAATGATATTATACATCCCACTCTAATTCTTATTTATAAAACTTATAGAATAAATAATAGAGCTAAAGAGGTATGAGCTGTCACCTTAAACAAATTTTGCTAATAGGAATCAATTTATTCCAACAATAATGTATTTTTCAGGCGATTGTCAATTATGAAGCTTAAAAGCAAGCTGAGATATATTCGATAACTTGAGTTGTATAGTGAATTCTAGTAAACAATTAATACACCTAACCAGTTGACTATTACGCCACCTATAGCTAGTTCCATTTAACCTCCTTATTATTTGATAATCATATCATTCCGATGTACGGCTACAGATCCATATTCATAGCCAATAATTTGACTAATTTCTTGTGAGTGATGTCCTGCTATTTGTTTTAGCGCATCACTATTATAACGGCTTACACCTCGTGCGATTTGTTTTCCTGACTTATCACAGATATTTATTACTTCTCCCCGCGAAAAATCTTTTTCAACCGCTATAATTCCTTTTGGTAAGAGCGAACTACCATTATTCAAAATAGCATTTATAGCACCATCATCAACTAACACCTTTCCTGCATTAGGTGCACCATATAGCCAATGTTTACGATGCTCTAATGGGGTTTTCTGTGATAAAAAACGCGTGCCTACCGATTGATTATTCACTGCATCAATAATCACATTTTCTTTATTCCCAGCGGCAATTATTACTTCTATTCCTGCACTACCTGCTACTTCAGCTGCTTGAATTTTTGTGCTCATACCACCGGTTCCCAGCCCTGAAACACTATCACCAGCTATGTTTCGTAAACTTTCATCAATATGAGAAACTTCTTTTATTAATTGAGCATTAGTATCAGATCTTGGGTCGGCAGTATATAATCCTTCAATATCTGTCAGTAATATGAGTTTATCTGCTTCTGCTAAAATTGCCGCTAGTGCTGATAGGTTATCATTATCACCCACTTTAATTTCGGCTGTAGCTACGGCGTCATTCTCATTGATGACCGGCACAATATGATTATCTAGCATCGCTTTTAGAACATCTTGTGCATTTAAAAAGCGTTCACGATCTTCTAAGTCAGCTCGTGTCAGTAACATTTGTCCAATAAAAATTTTATATATTGAAAACAGCTGTTCCCAAAGCTGGATAAGTTTACTTTGCCCAACAGAAGCAAGTAATTGTTTTGATGCAACAGTATTTGGAAGGTTAGGGAAGTTTAGATACTCTCGACCAGCAGCAATTGCTCCCGATGTAACTATTATAATTTTGTGACCAATTTGATGTAAATAAGAACATTGCCGAATCAGTTCAACAATTCGAGCACGATCTAACTGTTTAGTTCCACCAGTTAAAACACTGGTACCTAACTTAATAACGACAGTTTGCTTTTTTTTATTAGTCATAGCAATAATCTTATTTAAATCATCTCTTACAAAATAGATTCCATCCATTTAACTGATTGAGTTAAAGCATTTTGTAAGCCTTTTTGTAATGGTGTTTTAGGAATAGTCACAATTTTGCTTTGCTTTGAAGATTGAATTAATTTTGCTTCTGTTAAATTACTTAACTTATCATCTTCAAAGATGACATTCATAATTGGCACAGGACAAGAATGAGTTAATAATCCCTGGTTTTTTAGAGAAAAGTAATTTAATTCAGCAGCTAACTGCTGATTTGAAACTGATGTTAAACCTAATCGACAAGCTAGCATATCCTTATAACAATTTGGTAGATTTTGTTGTAAGGTTTTATCAACAAATATTTGATGTACAAAAGGTGTAAAGTTGAAAAGTCCTTTTATTTTATTTGGCATTAAATAAGCAAGACGTGTAGCAATGTGTGAACCAAAACGGAATCCTGCCACAATTACACGATTGCTATCAACCCAAGGTACTGTCGCTAGTTGTTCAATTATAGCTTGATGAATTTGGCTACTATTTTGTGTTAATACAAAATTTCGACTAAAGCCCACTGTTGGCAAATCTACTGTTAGCATTGCAAAACCTTGTGGCGCTAGGTATTCACTAAAGTAGCAATAATAGTCGATTTGTAAATTACCTAATGCATTACAGACTAACACGACAGGGCATACGCCATCACAGTTCTTAGGTAAATGTAAAATTGCTTTAACACTGCGATTTTCAACTTTAAATTCTATCTGTTTTGTCGTGTAAGGCGAAAACTCAAGTGCTTTTATATAAGATTGATATGCACAAGTTTGTGCATACATGGCAAGCTCATCATTTTTAAAATGAGGATAGCTAGCAATACTAGCAAATTCACTCGCAATTAAATAATCTTGATGTAAGTTATTTTTTGCTTCTTCAGATAAGTCAGATTGATCTATTGAATCCGCTTTAGCTTGCCATTTTGCAGCTTGATTTAAAAACTCATAAATCCAATTGCCAGGTTGATAACCAATAACCGAATCTAACCACTTTTCATTGGTATGACGTTTAGTCGAAATTGCGATTTGCGATAAAACTTCTTCGATTTCCAATTTCGGTAAGCCACGCCAAAACCATAGGATAGGATTAATGATTCGGTACCATTTTGAATCTACTTCACCATCAAATGGACTAATACTGCTACCATCGCTACTATCTAACCGATTGATTAGCGATGATGTTTCAGGATAATCATATTGTGGTTTAAATATCTTTTCAGAAAGGTTTTCAGTCATAGCAACCTTATTAAATTAATTATTAATGATCACTAAGTGGCTTAACAAACATAACGCCAGTATCCCATGGCTGTTCGATCCAAGTATCTTGAGCGATATCGACAACATAATCATCAACTAATGGTTTGCCAGCAGGTTTAGCAAAAATAGTTACAAAGTGAGCCTTTGGATACATTTCACGAATAGTATGAGCTGTGCTTCCGGTATCAACTAAATCGTCAACAACAATAAAGCCTTCGCCATCACCTTTCGCTTCTTTTAAAATTAGTTTTTCACGTTGATGATCGTGGTCATAACTTGAAATACAAACGGTATCGACATAACGAATGCTAAGTTCACGAGCTAGAATAGCCGCAGGAACTAAGCCTCCACGACTAACGGCAATGATGCCTTTCCATTGTTTGGCGGGTAATAATCTTTCAGAAAGTTGACGACCATAAGCTTGAAGCATTTCCCAAGTAACGTTGAATTTTTTCTTTTCAGCGATGAGCTCTGCTTTATGCTGTTTTTTGGCTTTGATTTCTTCTTCTGTTAAAGTTTGTTCTATTGACATGTGTAACCTGCAATTTTAATCGAATAAACGAATTTAATAAATTAATATTAATGGACTTGAAATAGATGTAAAATTGCACCTTATTATAGAGTGATTAGATAAAAAAAACCACTGATTAATTTGTTACCTAGCTAATACTGAGGATAAATTATGCTATCAACCCTAAATCCAAAATTTGTTTGGCAGATTTTTAATGATATTTGTAACATTCCCCATCCTTCTCATCATGAACAAATGATAACCAAATATATTGTCGATTTTGCAGCAACTCATCACATTGATTGTCAGCTTGATAAAACTGGAAACATTTTATTGAGCAAAACCGCAACTAAAGGTATGGAAAATTGCCCATCTATTGCTTTACAAGCCCATATGGATATGGTTCCTCAAAAAAACGAAGGTACAGAGCATGATTTTCTAATTGATCCAATCCAAGCTTATATAGACGATGAATGGGTTAAAGCAAAAGGTACAACATTAGGTGCTGACAATGGTGTAGGGCTTGCATCTGCTCTAGCTGTATTAATTGATCCATCTGTCGAACACGGTCCTCTTGAAGTTTTAGTTACGACTTCTGAAGAGACTGGTATGCATGGTGCTTTTGGTCTTCAACCTAATTGGTTAAAAAGCCGTTATCTCATTAATACTGATTCTGAAGATGAAGGTGAGATATTTACTGGTTGTGCAGGCGGTATAGACTTCTCAATGAATTTTACAATTACATACGCGGTTATGCCGGAGATTCACGATTGCTATGTACAACTTTCTCTAAAAGGTTTGAAAGGTGGACATTCAGGTTGTGATATCCATCTTGGACGAGGGAATGCCATAAAATTAATGGCAAGATTGCTAGCTCAATACGCACAAGATATCTCATTTAGATTAGCTGACATTCGAGGTGGTTCATTACGTAATGCGATACCTCGTGAAGCTTTTGCTGAATTAACTTTAAGCAAGCAAGATTTGCCTAAGTTAGAAGCAATTGTTAAACAATACCAATCAGTATTACAAAATGAATTTAGACAGATTGAACCAGATATTGAATTAACTTTAAAAGAAGTGAAAACGGATAAAGTTAAAAGAGTTATCGCGATTGATCAACAAAACAAAATCATCAATATTTTAAACACTTCGCCTAATGGTGTTGTCAGCATGAGCAAAGAGATCCATGGTGTGGTTGAAACTTCTTTAAATCTAGGCATTGTCAATATTAGTGACAATCAGTTAAGTGTAAACTTTTTAATTCGTTCTCAAGTTGATAGCGCGAAAGATGCAGTTGTTTCAACCTTAATATCATTAAGCCAATTAGTAAATGCCAATTATGAAATCAGTGGTGGTTATTCAGGTTGGGAACCTAATTTGAATTCTAGACTACTACAATTAGCTAAAGATAAGTACTTAGAGATTTTTTCAAAGCAAGCAAAAATTATGGTGATCCATGCTGGTTTAGAATGCGGTTTATTTAAACAGTCTTATCCATATATGGATATGATTTCAATTGGACCAACTATAGTTTCACCTCATTCACCTGATGAAAAAGTTAATATTCATAGTGTATATCGTTATTGGGAATTATTAATTGCGATCTTAAAATCGGCTTGTTATTTGAAATAAAAATTGCGGTTCCTCCTCCTGATTGATTAGAGAGGAGGAATCATCCGACTTATTTGCTTTACTAAAGATCGACTAATTTGAAAATAAATTCACTAAAAGTGAATAAAAATGCATTTTATGCTTGCTTTGTTTTTTCAGAAAGCCTACTATACTACCAAAAAAAACTTAGTGATAGATAAGGAAAGGTATGTTAAAAGCAATAGTTGTCGGAGCAAGTGGTTATGCAGGCGCAAAACTTGCATATTATTTAACAAAGCATCCAAATATTGAGTTAGTCGCATTAACCGTATCTGAAAATAGTCGTGATGGTGGAAAGTTAATCTCGGACTATGATTTATATCCTCAATTGAAAGGTGTAGTTGATCTCCCCTTAATTGCAACCGCCGACTATTCATCTCTCATTCATGATGTTGATATTGTTTTTTTAGCAACAGAACATTCAGTTAGTCACGATATCGCACCTTATTTTTTAGACAAAGGATGCACAGTATTCGACTTATCTGGCGCATTTCGTGTCAATTCATCCTCTTTTTATACTCAATTTTATGGTTTTGAACATCAACATAAACAGTGGCTTGAGAAGGCCGTTTATGGATTAGCTGAATGGAATTATGAGGCTATAAAACAAGCTCAGTTGATTGCAGTTCCTGGCTGTTATCCAACAGCATCCCAACTGCCATTAAAACCATTGATTGAAGAAGATTTGTTAGACAAAAGTCAATGGCCTATTATCAATGCTGTAAGTGGTGTAAGTGGCGCTGGACGAAAACCTTCGACTAACAATTTATTTTGTGAAGTGAGTTTACATGCTTATGGCTTATTTACACATCGTCATCAACCTGAAATTGCAACACACTTAGGCCAAGAAGTTATCTTTACGCCTCACCTAGGATGTTTCAAACAAGGCATTCATGCCACTATTACCTGTATGGTAAAGAAAGGCGTAACATCTGATGATATTCGTAACGCATTAAATAAATATTATCAAAATAAACCGTTAATTAGGGTTTACCAAAAACATTGGCCAGCATTAAAATCAGTAATAGATCTGCCATATTGCGATATTGGTTTTGTACTAAAAGGGCAACATTTGATTTTAATTTCAGTCGAAGATAATTTATTAAAAGGTGCAGCAGCACAAGCGGTACAGTGTATGAATATTCGATTTGGCTTTGATGAAACTACAGCCTTATTATAAATACTCATTTGTTAATAATATTAATCAAGTGACTTTGTTTAAATGGATAGGGAATAAAAATGAAACCATTAATTATTAAGTTTGGCGGTGTATTACTCGATAACAAAGATGCGTTAAGTAAATTATTCATTATTATTAGCGAATATAAAAAGAATTTTAATAGACCTTTAATTATTGTTCATGGTGGTGGTAGTGTTGTTGACGCCTTAATGGATCGTCTTTCATTACCGGTAGTACGACGCAATGGTTTACGCGTTACACCCGCAGACCAGATTGATGTGATTGTAGGTAGTCTTGCCGGTAGTGCCAATACGACAATATTGTCAGAAGCAAAAAAATTACAAATACCAAGTATCGGACTCTGCTTAGCCGATGGTGATAGTGTCAAGGTTAAACAAATTTCTGAAGAGTTAGGGTATGTAGGCGAAGCCGAAATAGGTGATCCAACCTTAATCAATTTACTGCTTAATAATGGTTATTTACCAATTGTTAGTTCAATTGGCATTACTGATCAAGGCAAGATGATGAATGTGAATGCCGATCACGCTGCCGTTGCACTCGCAAAAACAATAGATGCAGATTTAATTTTATTATCTGATGTTGCCGGTGTTTTAGATGCTAACAAACAACGAATTGAATCATTAACTCAAACAGAAGCTGATCACTTGATCGCACAAGGCATTATTACTGATGGCATGATTGTCAAAGTCAATTCTGCATTCGAAGCAGCAAAAACACTTGGGCGACCAATTGATATAGCTAGTTGGAAAGAATCCGACAAACTTATTGAATTATTTAATGGAAAATCAGGAATAACAGGTACAAGAATTATTGCTTAAATATAAATCAGTTAGTATATTATTTGAGTATATTTTTTATTAAATATACTTAATTTAATCTTTAAATCATTTATTTTTTCGTCAGTAAATTTAAGAAAGGGTATAACATGAAAAAAAGTGCAACAAAAAAGGTGGTTTTAGCCTATTCAGGTGGATTAGATACATCAGCTATTATTCCATGGCTAAAAGAAAATTATGGCGGTTGTGAAGTTTACGCTCTTGTCGCTAACGTTGGTCAAGATCCTAAAGAATTAAAAGATGTTGAGAAAAAAGCGAAAGCATCTGGAGCAGTAGCTTGTAAAGTTGTCGATTTACGAGAAGAATTTGTTAAAGATTATGTTTACCCTGTTTTAAAAACTGGCGCTTTATATGAAGGAACTTATTATCTTGGAACTTCAATGGCTCGCCCAATTATTGCTAAAGCCCAAGTTGAATATGCATTAGAAGTTGGTGCCGATACCCTTTGTCATGGAGCAACAGGTAAAGGTAATGACCAAGTTCGCTTCGAAACAACTTATACAGCTCTAGCACCACAACTTAAAGTTATTGCACCTTGGCGTGAATGGGATTTACGTTCGCGTGAAGCTTTAATTGATTACTTAAAAGTACGAAAAATTCCAACAACAGCAACCGTTGAAAAAATCTATAGCCGTGATGAAAATGCTTGGCACATTTCTACTGAGGGTGGTGTGCTTGAAAGCACTTGGAATCAAGCCAACGCGGATTGTTGGGCATGGACTGTCTCACCAGAAGATGCACCCAATAAACCAGAACTTGTTACCATTGGTATAGAAAAAGGTGAAGTCGTTTCTGTTAATGGTAAAAAACTCTCTCCATATAACTGCGTAGCAACACTTAATAAAATTGGTGCTAAACATGGTGTTGGTCGAGTTGATATCATTGAGAATCGCTTGGTGGGCATCAAATCTCGCGGTTGTTATGAAACCCCAGGTGGTACAATCATGATGACTGCATTACGTGGTTTAGAACAATTAATTTTAGATCGTGATAGCTTCAAATGGCGTGAACAACTTGGTTTAGAAATGGCATACGTTGTTTATGATGGTCGTTGGTTTGCACCATATCGTCGCTCAATTCAAGCCGCTGCTGATGTATTAGCAGAAGATATGACAGGTGAAGTTGTAGTTAAACTCTACAAAGGAAATGCAACAGCTGTTCAGAAAAAATCACCAAATAGCTTATATAGTGAAGAATTTGCGACTTTTGGTGAGGATGAAGTCTATGACCACAGTCATGCAGGTGGATTTATTCGCTTATTCTCATTATCTTCACGCATTCGAGCTCTAAATGAAGGTAAGAAAAAACAACCAGCTAAAAAAGCTACAGTTAAAAAAGATACAGCTAAAAAAACTGAAAAAACAGTCAAAAAAGTAGCTAAAGCTGATGCTAAAGCGACAGTTGCTCCAAAATCTAACGCAAAAGTGAAAGCGAAAGCCAAAGCTAAAAAGTAAGTTTTAATGACTTTTTACTTAGATATAAAACACAATATATACAGACTTTGGTCTGTATATATTTTTTATAGTATTATTGAATATCATTATTAAAAAAGCGATCAAACTAAAATCGCTTAGGATTAAAAATTGAGGTAATTATGGCATTATGGGGTGGGCGTTTTAGCCAAGCAGCAGATCAACGATTTAAACATTTTAATGATTCTCTACGCTTTGACTATCGGCTTGCGGAGCAAGATATCATTGGATCAATTGCATGGTCTAAAGCTTTGGTCACTGTTGACGTTTTATCTTATGATGAACAAAAAAAATTAGAAAAAGCTTTAAATGAATTATTAGAATCAGTACGGCAAAACCCAGAACAGATTCTACAAAGTGATGCGGAAGATATTCACAGTTGGGTAGAGCAAAAACTTATTGAAAAAATCGGTGATTTAGGTAAAAAATTACATACTGGTCGTAGCCGTAACGATCAATCAACAACCGATCTAAAATTATGGTGTAAAGATGAAATCGCTCATCTTATCACAGCTATCAATGAACTCAGAAAACGCTTAGTACTTACCGCTGAACAGCATCAAGATGCCGTTATGCCTGGCTATACTCATCTACAACGCGCACAACCAGTCACTTTTGCTCATTGGTGTTTAGCGTATTATGAAATGCTAACACGTGATGAAAGCCGTTTACAAGATACACTTAAACGCTTGGATGTAAGCCCTTTAGGTTGTGGCGCTTTAGCTGGAACTGCTTATCCAATGGATCGCGATCAGCTAGCCGATTGGTTAGGTTTTGCAACAGCAACCAATAATAGTTTAGATTCAGTATCTGATAGAGATCATGTACTTGAATTACTCAATAATGCATCTATAGGAATGGTGCATTTATCTCGGTTTGCAGAAGATTTAATTATCTTCAATAGTGGTGAAGCAGATTTTGTTGAACTATCTGATCGTGTCACATCAGGATCATCATTAATGCCACAGAAAAAAAATCCTGATGCATTAGAACTTATTCGAGGAAAAATAGGGCGAGTTGTTGGTGCACTAACTGGCGCCATGGTGACTTTTAAAGGCTTACCACTTGCTTACAATAAAGATCTACAGGAAGATAAAGAACATCTATTTGACGCACTTGATACTTGGCAAGAATGTTTAGACATGGCAGCGTTAGTTCTTGAAGATATTAAAATCAATTACCAAAGTTGCCAAAATGCAGCTAAACAAGGCTACTCAAATGCAACAGAACTTGCTGATTATCTCGTTGCTAAAGGTATTCCATTTAGACAAGCTCATCACATTGTAGGTGAAGCCGTTGTTGGCGCGATAGCTAAGCAAAAAGCATTAGAAGAGTTAACGTTGGATGAATTAAAAGTCTATAGTGATGTTATTGAAGATGACGTTTATCCAATTTTATCACTCGAATCTTGCCTAGCTAAACGATCTGCTAAAGGAGGCGTATCGCCTAAACAAGTTAAATTGGCAATCGACAATGCTAAAAAACAACTCTGTTTATAGTACTTTTTATTTTAAATACCGACTTTTGTCGGTATTTTTATGCTTCAAAAACCCCGTTCCTCAACTTTTTTTTGATAAAAATCTGTTTGTATATCGCTCAATAGAGTGTAAAAATAGATTTTCAATTTTTAGATGGATGAAAGTGAATTGCAATGAATAAAAGTTATAACTTTAGTGCAGGCCCAGCAAAACTCCCTGCAGATGTTTTAAAACAAGTACAAGCTGAATTATTAAATTGGCACGACACCGGCGCATCAGTAATGGAGTTAAGCCATCGCGGTAAAGATTTTGATGCATGTGCGATTGAAGCAACTAACGATCTTCGTGATATTTTAAATGTCCCTGAAAATTATAAAATTCTATTTTGCCAAGGTGGGGCTAGGGCACAATTTGCTGCTGTGCCAATGAATATTTCGGCAAAAAATGCTGATTACATTAACAGTGGCTATTGGAGCCAATGTGCAGCCAAAGAGGCAACCAAATACTGTAATGTGATTGAACAAAATGTGACAATTAAAAATCAAGGTATAACCTCAATTAAACCCATGTCCGAATGGCAACTAAGTGATAACAGTGATTATATCCATTATTGCCCTAATGAAACCATTGACGGGGTAGAGATATTCGAACAACCTAATTTTGGGGATAAAACCGTAGTTGCTGATTTATCATCTTGCATTTTATCGCAACCGATTGACGTAAGTCGCTATGGCATTATTTACGCAGGTGCGCAGAAAAATATTGGTCCTTCAGGAATCACAATTGTCATCGTTCGTGAAGATCTAATTGGACATGCTCAAAAAGCATTACCTTCCGTGTTAGATTATAAAATCTTAATGGATCATGACTCAATGTTTAACACACCACCAACATTTGCTTGGTACATGTCAGGTTTAGTCTTTAAATGGATTAAAAGCTTGGGTGGATTGAATGCAATGCAGCAACGAAATCAAGCTAAAGCAAAATTACTTTACCAATTTATCGATCAATCCGATTTTTATCGTAATACTGTGGCTATTGCTAATCGATCAATCATGAATGTCACCTTCTTATCACCAAATGAAGATCTCGATAAAAAGTTTGTTAGTGAAGCAACACAAGCAAATATCATTGGAATTAAAGGTCACCGAATTGCAGGTGGAATGAGGGCTTCGATTTATAATGCAATGGATATTGATGGAGTCAACTACCTAATAGATTTCATGAAACAATTTGAAAAACAAAATGGTTAGTTATATCGGCAAATAAAAAAGGGATACAGTAGTATCCCTTTTCTATTCTACACAATCTTATTTACAACTAAAGACTTCACCAGTCATCACAGCATCTGTCGGAGCAATATCTGAAACATATTGTAACGATGCATCTTGTGCGTTATAAATCACATTACCACCCATTGCAGCAGCTTTATTCATCAAATCATTAGCTGCATCACGAATCAACTCACTATGAGTTTTTAGACCAGAAAAGAAAGTACTACGGCGACCTTCAGCTTTACCGATAAATTGGCAATTTGCTGCTGGTTTAGTATCAATAAACTGAACTTGTCGACCAGCTGAAGTGGCTTGATAATCTGAACTACTACAACCATTTAAAAACAATGCAGAAGATAACGCTGCACTAATAAAAAGAATTTTCTTGATAGACATAATATTTCCCCAACCAATATAACGAGTAATAATAATTTAGATCATTGTAGCAGGTTAATTAACTAAAAAATATCGCTTATTACAAATGATGAAATGATAATAGGTTTCAGTTTAATAATTAACCAAATCAACCTATTTAGTTAATTAAATGTAGCAAATTAATTTTAACTCTATTATAATCGCAACCCTACTAAGTCAGTAGCACATCCAAATGGCCCCTTAGCTCAGTTGGTCAGAGCAGTCGACTCATAATCGATTGGTCACTGGTTCAAGTCCAGTAGGGGCCACCAATTCAAAAACTACATAGTTAACAAATTGTCTATAATCATCTTCTTAAAATAATCTAATTATATAAATTCAATGTAATCTAATTCTTTCAACTTTACATGTTTACTAAAAATTAATTAATAGACTTGGCTTATTTTTTTATTAAAAGAGTAGGATATATCAATTTAATTAAACAATTAATTTTATGTTCTCCAACCCAAAATAATAACAAGCGTTCCGAGTAGGATGATCATGGAACCGATTAAATCAAAAGTTGATAGTTTGACATGATCGACTAACTTAAGCCAAATAATGGAAGCTACTACATAAATACCACCATATGTTGCATAAATTCGACCACTAGCTTCAGGGTGTAAAGTAAGTAACCAAGCAAATAACATAAGGCATAATGCCGCCGGTATAAGAAACCAGGCAGAAACCACTTTTTTAGCCCAAATATAAACAAAATAACAGCCTGAAATTTCAGCTAAAGCGGTAAATATAAATAACACGATAATTTTTATCATAATTAAATTAAGCTATCATTAATAAGTTTCAGATTAGTATAAACAATACTAGATTGGTTTGAACATTATTTCTGTTTTGTTTTTTATAGATTTTTAAAGTTTAACATGGGCGTTATTTATTAACCTATGTTAATATCGAATTAGTAAATTAAATGTAAGATTGATTTATGGTAGCAAAGAAAATTTTTAATTAAAATTAATAGTCAAAAAAGGAGATTTTATGTTGAAAAGGACAATTTTACTTTCGATATTATTTTCGACAGCTGCGCAAGCTAAATTTATTCATCCAATGGACTTTGATGGTTCAGAGGCCCAAAAGCAAGAAGTTATCGAATATATTAAGGATAACGTAAAGAAAGATTATTGTGAACAAATTGACATGTGCCAACCTTCCAATTTGAGAATGATGGAGCAAGAGAATTTAGATGCATTTAAAAAAGCAACTAGGGCCACAAATAGAAAAATAATGGATCAAGTAATTAAAGATTATTGTAATAGTGGTATAGATATGTGTAGTTATAGCACCATACTAATGATGTATGAAGAAAACAATAAAGCTGATAAAGAGGAATTATCTTGGTAGATGTTTCATAATAGTACTCACAATAAAAAAATATTACATTAATGGTTATATTTGTAACCAATTAACTTTAAGATAGAATATTAAATTTCATTTATTGTTATATATAAAAGTGAATCAGAAATTCATGTATGAAAATCAATTTTTAAAAAAGCGGGGCGATTGATTGGATTATCAAGGTTTATGGTTTCAGCATGAAATTAGAACTAAGTGCCGTTTAGACCTTAATGAATCTATTTTCTGATGGAATGTTGAGAAAGTTGGAAGAGGGTTCAACTTGGAAAAAGAATAAAATAGTCGATCAAGCGTTTTATGAATTTAAAGCTAGATTGATTTGATAGGAAATAAATAATGCGAGCATATAAGATCACCGTAAAGAAGGTTTTAATTTTTAGTTTAATAATTTTTGCCATCTATATCATTACTTTTCCTAATGATGATTCGCCTCCAAATCCAACAATGGTTGCTTTAGCCGGTATTTCCGTTATTTCATTTATTGTTTGTTGTTTGATTTTGTTAGTTCGAGGAATATGTGGAATAGGCAAGAAATTTTTAAATTATAAGGCGCACAAAAATTTAAATTTAGAAAAAGCATCGTCTCAAGACACTTCATTCAATTATTCAACCAATTCTGAAGATTCTGTTGATTACGAACAGCAAGAATTAGATACTGATAATTTTAGAAATAACTTGACCACAATATGGAATTCAGACTTGTTTACGATTTCATTTAAACATTCCAACGTCAATAAAGAATTATTATTAGATAGAGTCCAAATAAATTCATCTAACGAGCTTTTTTTCACTGGTTACTGTTTTGAAAGCAAAGATGAACGTACATTTAAAATTGAAAACTTCAAATCTTATATTCAATACGCCGGAAGAGAATACAGCCTACACCAATTTTTTACTAAAGTCCTTGAATTGGATTCAGAGTATGTTGAAAGACTGGGAGTTTAAATTGAAAAGGGGCTCAATTAAAATGGTTGGCTAATGGTTAAGGAGAATTCCTACCTGAATACCAGCAATAACCCCAGCCGATTTTTTGCAGTTTTCGAGCTTCTTGGCATTCAATAAACTAATATTAGTTGACCTTATTTATTATTTTAATATGTATTTTTAAAAAGTACTCAAACCACATTCGAATAGTGGTAACTGCGCCCGATATAATTTACGGGTTTTTTATATCCATATCTATGATCGAGAGTTAGCCTAATAAAACATCCTCAGGAAATAAGTTCGCTGTCTCTTGGCAGTTTATAGCCTCTATTTTTCTTATTTAAAATTGGGGGAATATTAGGAAACTAATTAACAATAATTGCCACTGTAGTTACTAAAAGCAAATGAAACAAAATTGATAACAGCTAATATTTCCGCCGTATTTTCAACTAATCCCAAATCAAAAACACCACTCCTCAACTTTAATTTATCTTCGTTGAGAACCTTTGCGTATTTTTAGCACATCTTGCAAGGGTGTTTGGTTGAATAAGTTTTTATATTCTCGATTAAATTGTGTTGTACTTTCGTAACCGATTTTTAAGCTGGCTTGAATCGCAGTCATATTCTCGCTGACCATTAAACGCCGGCCTTCATGTAATCTTAGTTGTTTTTGAAACTGCAATGGGCTTAAACTTGTTACTTTTTTAAAATGACGATAAAAGCTAGAGAGTGACATATTCGCTTGATTGGCTAATTGTTCCATTTTTATCGGCTCTCTAAAATGTTCTTTTAGCCAATCTATCGTATTCGCAATACGATAACTTCTTGTTTCTGGCATACAAATTGATATTAGCGCTTCACCAAATGGACCGATTAAGAGTAGATAATGAATTTCTTTTATGATTAGTGGTGCTAAAACCGAAATTTGTTCAGGTTTATCCAGCAACTTAAGCAATCGATAAAAAGCATTGATTAGATCATCTTCCGCCTTTGAGATAATAATACCATTAAAACTTTGTTGCGAAGGTTTATTTAATTCTGGGTATTGTATTAATAACTCTTTAATTAAATTATTATCAATCAAAAGTGACAATGAAAGGAATGGGGCTTTCGTCGTTGCATTTTTAATTGTATTTATCGTTGGAATATCAATCGAGGTTATAAGATAATCACCTTCTTTATAATGATAAAGTTTGGTGCCAAGCAGAGAGCTTTTTTCACCTTGTATTATCATTGTAATCATAGGATGATAAAAACAATTTTCTAAACAGATATCTTTATTTTTGCCAACTTCACGCCTATAAATGCCAAAGTTTTTAATTTGTGTTGGATAGTCCCCCACAGTTGGCATTCTTTTTAGCATTATTTTTTTAATTTCTTTTTTTAACATAGAGATTTCTCTATTTATTTAAATTTCTCTATTAGCATATGATTTCTGATAGGATTAGGCAACTTTTTGGCAGGATCGGCTCTATTGGATATTATTAGCAGATCTTAAAATAATAAAAAACGAAGTGAAATACATTAGCATCAGCATCTAATAAATTATCTATCATTTTTAGTCGCACTTAATAGTCAAAATCTAGGGTGGTTAGCAAAAGTTTGCAGTATTAACTAATTGTTTAAGGGCAAAGGCTATGAATATTTTAACACCAAAAAAAGGATCGATTGTTACTATTTCCGCTTTTATGTCTAAAGGCGATATGATTGGCTTAAAGCAAGCTTTCATTGATGGATTGAATCAAGGATTAACCATCAATGAAATTAAAGAAATTTTAGTTCAACTTTATGCCTATGTAGGTTTTCCAAGAAGTTTAAATGGTTTGAGTGCCTTTAAAGCGCTACTAGAAGAACGTCAAAAAGAAGACATTACTGACACAGTTGGTTCTACTTCAGCACTATTACCGACTAATTTAAGCGCTTTAGAGTTGGGTACAAAAATTCAAACAAAAGTTGTAGGCAAACCGGTTACGGGTGGCATTATGGATTTTTCACCTACTATTGATCAATTTTTAAAAGCTCATCTTTTTGGCGATATTTTTGGTCGAGATATTTTAAGTTATGAAGATAGAGAGATAGCGACATTAGCCGCGCTATCAACCTTGCAAGGTGCCGATAGTCAGATTAAATCTCATGTTCAAATTGCGCAAAATGTCGGGGTATCTCCCACTCAATTAGATGGCATTGCGAATATTTTAAAATCAAAAATTGGTGAAATCGAATTTGAACGATTCAACCGTGCAGTAAAAGGCCAATAAAAAATTACAACCAAATGGATATAGTAAATACATCCGTGTTTCACAAAATAAGTTTTATTACACAGATAGCTTTAAATCATTTCCTGACGAGGATAGTTATTATGAAAATAATCAGTCAATCTGAATTTGAAAAACATAATTTATTTGGACAGGGTGAACCGAATGTAAATTATGCTAAATATTTTATTGGTCAATCCTACCTAAATTTATTAACAGCAAAGTCTCCCTTATTAGTTGCAAATGTCACATTTGAACCTGGCTGTCGAAATAATTGGCATATTCATCATGCATCGCAAGGTGGGGGGCAAATTTTATTATGTATAGCTGGTAGCGGTTGGTATCAAAAATATGGGGATAAGCCAATAAGTTTAGAACCCGGTATGGTTATCACCATTCCTGCGAATGTAAAACATTGGCATGGCGCTAAGATTGACTCATGGTTTAGCCATATCGCTATCGAAGTGCTGGGTGAGGATACCTATAATGAATGGTGTGAAGCGGTGTCTGAAGAAGATTTCCAAAAATTATGCTAATTAACTAGATTTAAAACATTAATTTCAATGTGAGAGATTGACATGAATGATATACATTCTCAAATTACAGTTCCACCTCAGACAATTCAGTTAGAACAACGTTGGGATAAGATTTTTCTGCAAAGTGATAAAGTTGAGCATTTTAAAGTCACGTTTAAAAATCGTTATGGCATTACGCTTGCCGCAGATCTATATCGCCCAAAAAACAGCCCAGATAAATTATCTGCTATTGTTGTCGCAGGACCATTTGGCGCCGTAAAAGAGCAGGTATCGGGTTTTTATGCGCAAACTTTAGCAGAGCGAGGATTTATTGCTTTGGCATTTGATCCCTCTTTTACTGGTGAAAGCAGTGGATTACCGCGTAATCAAGCATCTGTTGAAATCAATACCGAAGATTTTAGTGCCGCTATCGATTATCTTGGATCTATAGATTGCGTTGAGCGGGAGCTCATTGGCATTTTGGGGATTTGTGGTTGGGGTGGTATGGCTTTAAATGCTTCATCAATTGATACTCGAATTAAAGCGGTAGCAACCGTTGTCATGTACGATATGAGTCGAGTTATTCCTAAAGGTTATAATGATAGCATGACAGAAGGGCAACGATTAGCAATGAAACAGTCATTGAATAATAGCCGCTGGGACGATTCACAAAATAGTTATGCCACGTTGAATCCAAGAAACAATATTACCGTTGATCAAATCACGGATGAAACACCACAATTTATTGCAGATTATTCTCGTTTTTATACCACTAAACGTGGTTTTCATATTCGTTCTGTCAATTCAAATCCGAATGGTTCATGGGTGTTAAGTATGCCACTTTCATTTATTAATCAGTCGTTATTGAATCATGCCCATGAAATTGAGTGCCCAACATTAATTATCGCCGGTGAAAAAGCGCATTCTCGTTACTTTTCAGAAGATGCGTTTAAAATGGTTGGCAGTAAAAATAAAGAATTAATGATTATTCCTAATGCAGTGCATATTGATTTATATGATAATACCACCAATAAAATTCCCTTTGATAAATTAGAAACGTTTTTTAAAGATAGTTTGATATGAGGGTTTTTATCTCTATAGTCAAACACTAAAAACTTTTGGAAGGGAAAAATCATTGATTATTGAGTAGGAGCAAACTTTTTTATCAACAAATATATTAAGTTTTCATATGTATTCCAATTAAAATCAAACAACCATTAAATTATTTAATTAAGAACGATTGTATCGACTATGATTAAAAACATACTTGCTTTTTTTTTAATCAGAGCTTATAACTATCACTGATAAGCATTCGCTTATCTTAAATATACTGGAGGAGCTTATAATGGTACAAAAATTTGCTGCATACGGTAGTGATGTTTCAGCTGGCACTTATAAATGTGCTGACTGTGGATATATTTATTCCAACCAAAGTAAGAAATCGTTACCCCCTTGTCCGGATCATAATAAAAAACCACATAGTAAAAATGGTTGGTATATAGTTAGTGGGCAAGGAGATTCAGTTAAAGATCCTCATCCAAATAAAAAATAATTTTTGACTTTAAAAGGTAACACAATGTGTTACCTTTTTTGGTTTAAGGTAAGATCAAAACAGTTGAAAATATTCACATTATTAACTTTCAACTTAATAAAAAGTTATATAAAACTATGTTAGAATTTAAATGTGTTATCATTTCTAAAACTGTAATAATGGAAATATAGATTTGTTAGATTAAGGTATTGATGATGAAGCAAGTGATTAAATTGGCAATTTTGTTTTTGTGTTTTGCAATATTTTCAAATGTACATGCGTCTGGAACAGATAATGCTGCTGAGATTTCTAAAGCATTAGCTGATAGTGCAAAGAAATCTTTATTAGGCGATGAAGGAAAGTTTCCTTTAAAAGTCAAATCAGATTATGAAATAACTAATATTTCAGCTAATAACAATAATGTTGTTTTTGAATATAAAATGTCAACTGATAGCAAAAATACCGCACTAAATGAATTTATAGAAAATGTTAGATTAGGAATAAAAGGTCAGTTTTGTGATAAACCAGACGTATTTAATGTATTAAATACATATGATATCGGCTTTATTTTTCAGTTTGAATTTAGTGATAAACGAAAAATTCCTGTCACATTATCAATAAAAGAAATTTGTCTATGATTGAATCATGAATGCAAATTCCCTCCCTTATTGAAGGGGCTGAAAACATAGCTTAATAGCAGTACGTTTTCTATTTGGCTATCATTTTTAATTAAATATAGGCTCGTGATTTTTTAATCCAGATAATTAAAAATATCGACCTACCAAAACTAAATAGATTATAAGCTAACCATAAACCCTGGTTTCCCCAGATTGGTACAGCAATGTATTGTGCTACAAACCAAACCAATAACGCCAATAGCATTGAGTCGCGTATTGATGTTGTATAACTGATTCCAGAAAAAACACCATAATAGATTAATCCACCCGATGCAACAATTGGAAAAATGATTAACCAATATTGATATTGAAGCGATAGCGTTATGATATTAGTTTGATTGGTTAATAACTTTATGATGGTTGTATCGAAGGTTAGCCAAATTGCAATTAAGATAATTGGGCAAATAATGCAGGCTTGTAGTGACCACCGTAAAGTTTGATTGTAAAGGTGGATATTTTTATTTCCTTTAGCTCGTCCACTGAAAACGCTGGAAGCATTAGCAAAACCATCAAATAGATAAGCCATCATATAGTGAACTTGAAATAAAATGGCATTGGCGGCTAAAACTTCGGTATTGAACGTTGAACCAATAGAAATAAAGTGGTTAGTTACAATTAATAAGCAGATAGTCCGAATCATTAAATTAGTGTTTACTAGAATTACACCTTTTAATGATTGCCATGACAAAATAGATCTTAAATCCACTTTTTGTTCACTTTTAGGCAAATAACGGCAGGTAAACCAAATACCGACTAAAGTGCAACATATTTGTGCAATTAATGTTGCAAATGCTACGCCTTTAATGTCCCAATGAAACCACCAAACAAAAATTACTGCCATCAAAATGTTGAGTAAATTAATAAACACTTGTAAAAACAGAACGGCTTTTATTTTGGATATCCCCATTAACCAGCCAACTAGGACATAATTAATCAGAACAAAAGGTGCCCCCCAAATTAATATAGAAAAATAGATATCAGCATAATGTTGAACATCTTGATTCGGTTTGATGATGTGCATTGAAGCAACAAAAATCAATTTTTGAAAAATTATAAATGCCAAACCTAAAAAGATTGCGATAAAAAGCGGCCGTATAAGAGACGATCTTAATAACAAACAATTATCCAACGCTTGCGCGGCAAAACCGGTGGTACTTACTCTTAAAAATCCAAATAACCAATAAATAGTATTAAATATTACTGTTCCTATCGCAATTCCAGCAATAAAAGCTGGATTGGGTAAATGACCGACTAAAGCCGTATCGACCACGCCAAGAAGAGGGGTAGTAATGGTTGATAAAATAAATGGAATAACTAATTTAATATAATCTTTAAACTGATATTGCAAATTTGATGTTGATGACATTGTTTAAAAACCTAAAATTGATTCAAGTAACAGTTTAGAATAAGGATTTTTAACTTGACTGAGTTGTTCTATTTTATCAACGTATTCCACGATTTCACCTTGATAAAAAAATGCAACTTTATCACAAAGATAAGTAATTGTAGTTAAATCATGCGTGATAAAGATACTGGTCAAATTTAGCTGTTTTTGTAGATCGGCAAGTAATGTTAAGATTTGGCTTTGAACAGAAATATCCAACGAGCTTACCGCTTCATCAAATAAAATAAATTGAGGCGAGCAAGCTATTGCTCTGGCAATGCAGACACGCTGTAATTGACCACCACTCATTTCGTGAGGAAACCGTTCATAAAAAGAATGGTCTAATCCAACTTGTTCTAATAACGCATTGATACGATGCTGACGTTCCTCTTTTGATAGCTTTTCGTAAATATCAAGTGGCTCAGCAATAATTTGGCCGACATTAAAATATGGATTAACCGAAGAGTTATAATCTTGAAATACCGCACTGATATTTTTGCGTACAGCTGCTTTTTTCCATGTACGTTTGTTAATATCTTGCCCGCTAAAATAGATTTTGCCACTGTCAGGTTTCTCAAGGCCTAAAATTAGTTTTCCTAATGTACTTTTTCCGCTACCACTTTCACCAATAATACCAAGACACTCACCTTGTTTTAAATCGAATGATACATTTTTGATAATTGTGTTTTTTTTATGGCTAAATATACCAGGCTTCAAAAACGATTTTTTTACATTTACAACTTGCAATAACGGTGGCATCAAATTGTCTCCGAGATTAAATTTGGATTATTAGCGTAAATAACCGTATTAAATTTATTCAATAATTGCTTGCGAGTATCAATCAGGTAACGAGTATATTCATGTTTGGGATGATAAAAAATCTGATCACGGCTGCCAGATTCAACAATTTTACCTTTATTCATTACGATAATATCATCGGCTATATGATGAATTACACCTAAATCGTGAGAAATAAAAATCATAGTCGTTTTAGATTTTATCTCTTCAAGCATTTTTAAAATATAAAACTGACTAATTGAATCTAATGCGGTTGTTGGTTCATCGGCAATAATAAGCTCAGGTTCAAGTACTAATGCCATACCAATCATTATGCGTTGTAACATACCACCACTTAACTGATGCGGGTATTTTTTATAAATCTCTTTGGCATTATCGAGCCCTATATTTTCAATCATTAGTAAGGTTTTAGCAATAGCATCATTTTTATTGATAGTGAGATGAGCTTGAAGGGTTTCAACTACTTGTTTGCCAATACAATAAAGCGGATCAAAAGCAATCATAGGTTGTTGTAATATTATCGAAATAGCACTACCGCGAATTGGTCTTAATGTCTTTTCATTCTGTTTTAGCAGATCTAAAGTTGAATTAGCCTGTTTGAACAGGATTTGTCCTGTCACACTAAAATAGGATTCTAATAAGCCGATGATTGCTTTGCAGGTTAAACTTTTACCGCTGCCACTTTCTCCAACAATACCTAAACATTTATGATGATTGACGGTAAAAGATATATCATCAAGTAACTTGTTACCATTATTAAGCGTAACGGTCAGTTGCTTTACTGCTAACAATGGGCTACTCATGCTGTTTTTTCCTTAGGATCTAAGATATCTCGTAGACAATCACCTAACATATTAAATGCCGCTACAACAATTAAAATAGCTATACCAGGATAAACCATCTGCATAGGGTGCTGAGTCATTACGTTTTTTGCTTCACTTAACATTAGTCCCCATTCGGCAGTAGGCGCTTGGACGCCTAATCCTATAAAGGATAACGCTGAAATATTCAATATCACCCAGCCAGTGTCTAAGGTAGCCAATATAACTACTTCGGACATGACATTAGGCAATAAATGACGATAAATGATAAAAGAATGTGGTGCACCAATTGCTCGTGAAAAAAGGATATAGTTTTTTCTGCTATATTTAATTACTGAACTTCGGATCATTCGACTATACCAAGCCCATTTGACTACAATATTAGCAATAATAATGTTTTCAATACCCACACCTAAAACACCAACTATAGCTAAAATCATCACTTGGCTCGGAAATGACAACATGATGTCACAAAGACGCATAATACATTCGTCAAGTTTGCCTCGTTGATAACCAGAAATAAGACCAATGATACTACCAACAATTATTGTGATAATCATGGTTAACAGAGATAAGAATAGGGTAGAACGGATACCATAAAGTAACCGAGAAAAAATATCACGTCCAAGGTGGTCACAACCAAGCCAATGCTCGCTCGATATAGCGGCATATTTTCGCACTATCCGAACTTTATTTGGATCAAAAGGTGCAATATAAGGCGCTAATATACCTAAAACAATTATTGTAATGATGATTATCAAACAAACTAAAGCGGTTTTATTGCTAATTACTTGCTTAATTAAATTCATACAGAGCCACCATTACTTCGTAATCGTGGATCTAACCATTGATGAATAACATCAACAATAAAGTTACATACTACAAATAAAATGGCCATAATTAATATGTAAGCCTGAATTACTGGATAGTCGCGATTCATAATAGCGGCTATACATAATCTTCCTAAACCAGGCCAAGAAAATATATATTCGACAACAAAAGACCCTGCAATTAATTGAGGAATGGTCATACCTAACGCAGTAATTGTGGTATGTAGTGAATTGACTAATACATGCTTAAGAATGATTGTTCTCTCTTTCAAACCTCGACTACGGGCATAAAAGATCGAATAATTATGCATATTTTCCAGCATATTATTACGGATAAAACGAATATACGTTGAGATGTAAACAAACGATAAAGTTAATGTCGGTAAAATCAGGTTCTGCCAGGTTCCATACCCGTTGGTTGGCAATAGATCTAAATAAGTAGCAAACAGCCAAATAAATAGCAAACCTAACCAATAACTAGGCATTGCGGTACCTAAAAAAATAATAATTCGAACAATATGATCGAATGCTGAATTAGCAAAGATTGCACATAACACACCTAAAACTAAACTGACAATAAGTGTAAATAGAAATGACGACATTGCTAAAACTAATGTAGGAATTAAGCTACGGATAACTTCATCCCAAACTAATCTGTCACGATGAATAAACGAACGCCCAAAATCAAGATGTAAAACGTCATATAGCCAAGTAAAATATCGTTCAAAAAAAGGTTTATTTAATCCTAATTCCTGACGCATACTTTCAATAGCATCTGGGGTTGGCATTATTTCATTTAACCGTAAGGCAACTTCAGCAGGATCGGAAGGGGCTAGATTGATAAGCAAAAAAGCGATAAAAGAGATACCGAATAATATCGGTATCATCATCGTTAAACGTTTAACAATATAATTTAACATTATTGATTAAAAATATTTATGTACTAAAAATGCATTTTCTCAAATGGAATATCAAATTGAGAAGGCGCAAATTCAATTCCTTTTAAAGATTTAACAGCAATAGCCCGATTTCGTTCATAAGTTAATGGTATGTAAACCGCTTCATTATGTAATGTTTCAAGCACGTAACGGAAAAGATCTTGTCGCTCTTTTTCATCGGTTGAGATCAATGCTTTACTAATACTTGCATCGATTTGCGGTTTCTCTTTTAAGCCCTGTTGAGCCATATAGTCACCATAAACAGGTAGTTTCATACCGGATAAAAATGATTGTGGATCATATGGTGTACCCCATGAGATATCAAATACCATATCAAAATCCCCCGCTTTTTGGCGATCACGATAACCTTGCTCTTCTTCACCGTGAATATTAAGCTTTAATCCAACTTGCTCAAACTCATCTTGCATATATTGAGCAATTGTTTTTTGTGAAGCGGTGTTACTATCATAATAAAGTGTGATTTCAAAAGGTTTGCCATCTTTCTGACGATAATTTTGGCCTTTAACTTTTACCCAACCCGCTTTATCAAGTAGCGTTTCGGCTAATTTAGTGTCATATACATAAGGTTTTAACCCAATATTAGCATAAGGAATATTGGTTGCCATTAAAGTATCAGCAGGTGCTTCACTATTATTGAAAATACCTTCTGAAATATCTTTTTTACTAATGATATGTTCAATCGCTTGGCGGACATTAACATCACTTAGTTGGTCACGAGTCGTGTTCATTAATACAATTCGACTAGATACAGGTTTAGACATTAAAGTCTGAAACTTATCCATTGTTGAAAAACGTTCAAATGAATCTGCATCAACCATATTTTTACCATAGATGAGATCGATTTCACCTTTTTCGAGTGCCATTAGTCGGCTTTGGTTATCAGCAATAACTTTCATGGTCACTTTATTGAGTAATGGTTTAGTTCCCCAATAAGTTGGATTAGCGTTAAACACTGCATATTGATCTTTCTTATGATCACCTAATACATAAGGGCCGGTACCAATGTAAGATTTAACGCCATTTTTAGTTTCACCATCAATCATAGAATTAGGTGAAATAAAGCGCATCGGTCGGGTTACGGCAATTTCAATCATAAAAGGGTAATAGGGTTCGGAAAGGTTAACTTGTAGGGTATAATCATCTACTGCTTTGATTTCAGTAATTAAGCGAACCATTTCAAGCCAAGTGTGACGAACTTTGTTTGATAACACGGCATCCCAATTCAGTTTTGCACTGTGCGCATCAAATTTTGCGCCATCACTAAATGTCACGTCTTTTCTTAGTTTGAACGTGTAAGTTTTACCTTCGTTAGTAATAGTCCAGCTTTCTGCAAGCCAAGGTGAAAAAGTGCCATCTTCGTTATAATGAACCAATGATTCATACAACATATTTTGCGCCCACATTTCACCGGAATAGAGATGAGGGTTTAAGTCACGAATATCACGAAAATTAGCAAAAGTTATATCATCTTTAGCAAAACAGTTAATACTGACGCTAGCTAAAACTAATGCTAAAAGTAGATTTTTTATACGAGTGAAATTAAAAAACATATTTAGTCCATTAATTTATTGGGATTAGGAGCGAGATAGTAACATAAATGAGAATGATAATAAATATCACCTGCATGTTTTTTATAAAAAACATTTTAAAAATCATGGCATTTATTTTATCAAATTCTATTAATTGATTTAAATCTAATTAAGTTTAAATTTAAATAAAGTTAACTCGATTAGTTAAAAATATAGCTTAAAACTTTTTAAAAGTCTTTATGAATAAACAAAAAATATAATTAAGCATTTAATTACCATTGTTTGGCAGCCCCAAAATTGAGTTTAGATTGATCTATCTAATTTTAATAGAGAAGAAAAAGAGAAAATCATTGCCAATATAAATCGCTAAATGGTGTCTGTTCTATGCCTCGTTAAATATTCAAACATTTATTATTGAATTGCTTTATAATAGATTTGAATAATTTATTTCACGTTTATTTAGGAATCATTGCATGTCATTTGACTCTCTTGGCTTAGATGCCAAGATTTTAAAAGCTATTGAAGAACAAAACTATACCGATCCAACCCCCATTCAACAACAAGCTATTCCAGTAATTTTGTCAGGTAAAGATTTAATGGCGAGTGCTCAAACTGGTACAGGAAAAACAGCTGGGTTTGGTTTACCTATTTTACAAAAATTGCATGAAAAGCAATTTAATACAGAACCTAAAAGAGGAAAGCGTCCTTTATATGCGCTAATTTTGGCGCCCACTCGTGAATTAGCTGCACAAATAGGTGAAAATATTCGGGATTATAGCCGATATCTATCTATTCGTTCTTTGGTGGTGTTTGGTGGAGTAAGTATCAATCCTCAAATGATGAAACTTCGCGGTGGGGTGGATATCTTAATTGCAACACCGGGTCGGTTGTTAGATTTGGTTCATCAAAATGCGGTGGATCTCTCTACAGTAAAAATATTAGTACTTGATGAAGCGGATCGCATGTTAGACATGGGCTTTATTCACGATATTCGTCGAGTGATCGCTAAATTACCTAAAAAGCGACAAAACTTACTTTTTTCAGCGACATTCTCTGATGAAATAAAATCATTAGCTAATACAATTTTAAATTCACCCGAATCGATCGCTGTAGCCAAAACCAATAGTGCATCTGAGCAAATTACTCAATATATCCACCGAGTTGATAAACGCCGTAAACGTGAACTTCTTTCTTATTTAATTGGTAAAAACCAATGGCAACAGGTATTAGTTTTTACGCGAACGAAATACGGCGCTAATCATCTTGCCGAACAGCTTACTAAAGATGGTATTAAAGCCTCGGCAATTCATGGTAACAAAAGCCAAGGAGCAAGAACTAAAGCTTTGGCTGATTTTAAGTCAGGACAAATACGCGCCCTCGTTGCTACCGATATCGCTGCCAGAGGTTTAGATATTGAGCTATTACCTCATGTTGTCAATTATGAATTACCACAAGTGGCAGAAGATTATGTGCATCGTATAGGTCGAACAGGACGGGCACAAAATCAGGGGCAGGCAATATCATTAGTTTGTATTGATGAGCTTGCTCAATTAAAATCAATTGAGAAATTGATTAAAAAAACGATTCCAGAAATTTTTACTCAAGGATTTGAAGTCGATCCTCGAATTAAAGCGGAGCCAGCAAAAAAAGCCAAGCCTGCTCCAGCAAAAAGAAGACGTGTTGATAAAACTCGAACTTCTAAAAATAACCAGAATAGTATGAAGCAATCTAGCCATCATACATATTCTAAAACTAACTAAATTTTCTAAAGTAGAAGGATATTATTATGGCTAAGGTTAATCGCAGTCGTCGTTTAAGAAAAAAATTACATATTGAAGAGTTTAAAGAGTTAGGTTTTACCGTAAGTTGGTCATTTGACGAAGGGACGAGTGAAGACACTATTGATAACGTTGTTGATCAATTCATCATTGAAGCAATACAAGCAAACGGTTTGGCTTACGAAGGTAGCGGGTATTTAAACTGGAAAGGTATCATTTGTACGCAAAAATTGGGTAATTGCACTGAAGAAAATCGTGACGTTGTCACTAAATGGCTTGAAAGCCATGGCTTAAAAAATGTCAAAACCAGCAATTTAATTGATATTTGGTGGGATGAATTAGAATTTTAATTTCTAAGTTGAATAAATACTAAAATAGCCACTAATGTGGCTATTTTTATGGATTTTAACGTTACTCAATTCCTTGGCTACGCAAATAATCCTCATAATTACCGGTATAATCAATGACTTTTTCCGGCGTGATTTCAACAATTCTTGTTGCAAGTGAGCTAACAAATTCACGATCGTGCGACACAAAAAATAGCGTTCCTTGATAAAGCTCTAATGCCATATTTAACGATTCAATTGATTCCATATCCAAATGGTTGGTTGGTTCATCCATGACAATAATGTTTGGACGTTGCATCATTAATTTACCAAATAACATACGTCCTTTTTCACCACCAGATAGGACTTTAACTTGCTTTTTAATGTCATCTTGTGAAAATAATAAGCGACCTAAAATGCTGCGCACTGCTTGTTCATCATCGGTTGGTTGTTTCCATTGACTCATCCAATCAAATACGGTTAGATCCTCGTCAAATTCGTATTCATGATCCTGTGCGTAATAGCCAATATTGGCATTTTCTGACCATTTAATATCACCTTGTTCTGGCACTAATTCGCCCATAAGGGTTTTTAGTAGGGTAGTTTTACCAATACCATTAGTCCCCAAAATAGCCACTTTTTCGCCAACTTCAACCATTAAATTGAGATTTTTAAATAGTGGTCCGTTATCAAATCCTTTAGTGAGATTTTCAACGACCAGAGCATTACGAAACAGTTTTTTATCCTGTTCAAAACGAATAAACGGATTTTGTCGGCTTGATGCTTTCACTTCTTCTAATTTGATTTTCTCGATTTGTCTTGCACGTGAGGTTGCTTGTTTGGATTTTGCCGCATTAGCACTAAAACGACTAACAAACGATTGTAGTTCACTAATTTGTGCTTTCTTTTTCGCATTATCCGCTAATAGCCGTTCTCTCGCTTGAGTAGAGGCGGTCATATAATCATCATAATTACCAGGATAGATACGTAATTCACCGTAATCCATATCAGCCATATGAGTACAGACCATATTAAGAAAATGACGATCGTGCGATATGATAATCATCGTGCTTTCACGTTCATTTAAGGTATCTTCTAACCAGCGTATCGTATCGATATCTAAGTTATTGGTCGGTTCATCGAGTAATAAAATATCTGGATTAGAAAATAGGGCTTGGGCTAATAATACTCGCAATTTCCAACCCGGAGCGATTTCACTCATTAATCCGTAATGTTGTTCAATTGGTATACCGACACCGAGTAGTAATTCACCCGCACGTGATTCAGCGCTGTAACCGTCCATTTCAGCATATTGGGTTTCTAAATCTGCAACCTTAAAACCGTCTTCCTCACTCATTTCAGGTAATGAATAGATACGGTCACGCTCTTGTTTAATTTGCCATAATTCGGTGTGCCCCATAATTACGGTATCAAGTACGCTATATTCTTCAAAAGCAAATTGATCTTGGCGAAGTTTACCTAATCGTTCATGTGGATCAAGTGAAACATTACCTGAGGTTGGCACAAGATCACCACCAATAATTTTCATAAACGTGGACTTACCACTACCATTTGCGCCGATTAATCCATAACGATTACCATTACCAAATTTTACTGAAATGTTTTCAAATAGTGGCTTACTGCCAAATTGCATTGTGATATTACTTGTTGTTAACACGGATAATTACTCTCGAATTGATTTGTGCAACTCGTACTTAAAGCGTTCCCTTAAGCTAAAAGTGAAGTGGCTAAACTGTGATTTGGCGCACATTATGCCATAATAAAGCGATTTTTAGCACTTTTGTTACTAAATTTATGTTTCAAAAACCCCGCTCCTCAACTTTTTTTGATTAGTAAACATATCATCCTTATTACTGTTTACATTAATAAGCCGAATTGATACTATGCCAAACTTTCTTTTATCAATAAGAATTTAATATGTATTATCTTATTTTTGTGACGATAGTTTGGTCGTTTTCATTTAGTTTTATTGCTGTTCATTTAAGTGGGCAAGTTGATACGTGGTTTGCAGTTGTAATGCGCGTCTTGCTGGCTTTTATAACCTTTATTCCTTTTTTACGCTTTAAAGGTATTTCTGTAAAACAGATGGTGTTGTTGATGGGCGTTGGTGCCTGTCAATTAGGTATTATGTACTTTTTTTATTACAACTCTTTCCAATATATTTCAGTGCCTGAAGTGTTATTATTTACTATTTCAACGCCAATTTATGTCACGCTAATTTATGATTTCTTGCAAGGACATCGACTCAGACTTGTTTACCTATTAACCGCTGTTATAGCTGTAATTGGCGCAGCCGTTATTCGTTACGATCATATTAGTCGAGATTTTATTATCGGTTTTCTCCTGATTCAGGGCGCTAATATAGTTTTTGCCTTGGGGCAGGTTGGATATAAACGTATTATGGAGCTTTATCCATTACCGCAACATCAAGCTTTTGCATGGGTCTATTTAGGCGCAATACTGGTGGCTAGTATTGGCTGGTTTTTATTTGGCAATCCCGAAAAACTACCCACTACCCAATTACAATGGGGGATAATTATTTGGCTTGGGGTTGTGGCTTCTGGGTTATGCTATTTTTTATGGAATTATGGCGCAACCAAAGTCGATTCGGGTACGCTTGCCATTATGAATAATTTGGTTATTCCAACTGGTATTTTAGTTAATGTTATTATTTGGCACCAATCGATTGATTGGGGCCGATTTGCGCTAGGTAGTGCAATTATTGTTTCTGCTTTGATCTTGCATCATAAATTCAAAAAGCTAGAGGCAAATTAATTTTTCTAAGCAAACTGTAACATTATTGATAGAATTAGCGGTGTTGTCACGGATGATAATGCCGTTGATATCAATAAACTTGAAGCAATAGGACCTTGTAATACCTCAAACTGTCTTGCCATCATATAACAATTTATCGCAATTGATACCGAACTTAGTAATACAATAACTTGCAGTTCTAAAAGTGGTAATCCGACTATTATCGCTAAAATATAGGTCACAATCGGTAAGATAAATAGTTTTAAAACACAAATGGCTATTGTGATCGGTAAATCATCGCGGATCTTATATTCAGCAAGCCCCATTCCTAAAACGATTAATGAGAGAGGCGCTGTCATATCGCTTACCATCTTCGTCGCTTGATTGATGAAGAAAGGTAGTGGAATGTGTACATAATTGACAACTATTCCTGCAAAAATACCAATAATAATCGGATTTTTTGCTACATTTTTAAATGCTTTTATAAATCCTTTAGTCGATAATTTTCCCATCTGGACAAATTCGATGGATACCGTGGCTAATGTCCATAAAATTAACGCATTAAAAATCACAATAATAGCAACAATCGGAATGGCTTTTTCGCCTAATAACATTTTGATAATTGGTATGCCCACAAACACAGTATTGGTATAAATTCCACCCATTGCAAACATGGTACTTTGCGAGCCATTGAGTTTGAAAAATTTAACCGCAATAAAACAGCCTAATGCAAACACAATAAATGAGCCACCAAAAAAGACCAACAAAAGATTGGCATCAATTTCAGAATGTTCTGAAAAATGGCTCATAATCTGAAATAACATAATTGGGAAGGCAATATAAAACGTAAATTTGGTAACACTATCGGTCACCGTTTTTTGCCAACGACCCGCTCTAACTGCTATGTAGCCTAATAAAATCAAAACGAACAGAGGCAATGTAGTTAAAAACTGTTGCCATAATGTGATTAGAAATTCCATGTTACTTTTATGCGTGATTTCGGGTGAAGTACCATTCTAATTCAGTTGAGCGTTTTGAATCAAATTGGTAGCCTTCTAAATTAAAACTTTTAATATCGTCACTGTTATTAATGCTATTTTTTATAATAAATCGACTCATTAAACCTCGTGCTTTTTTAGCATAAAAGCTGATCACTTTATAATCATTTTTACTTTTATCTAAAAAGATGGGTTGAATAACCTTAGCTTTGAGTTGTTTAATTGCTTTGAAATATTCATTAGAAGCTAAATTAATTAACGTTGGATTGGTTGATTTTATCAACTCGTGATTTAAACACTCTGTTAACTTATCACCCCAAAATTGATATAGATTAGTATTATTACCATTTTTAAGGCGAATACCCATTTCTAGACGATAGGGTTGAATTAAATCAAGTGGTCGTAACAAGCCATATAATCCTGATAAAATGCGTAAATGAGATTGTGCAAATTTTAGATCGGCATCATTAAAATCTTCTACATGCAAACCCTCATAAACATCACCTTTAAAAGCCAAAATAGCTTGCCTTGCATTATCAAAATTAAAGTCAGTATGCCAGTTCTGAAAACGTTCATAATTGGTAGTGGCAAGTTTTGGGCTGATCGACATTAATTTAGCCAAGTCATCACTGCTAAGTTTTTTACAAATATCAATAAGTTGTTTAGTTGATTCTAAAAATTTGGGTAAGCTATGTTGTTTGGTAATTAAAGGAGTTTGATAATCAAGCGTTTTGGATGGAGAAATAATTGTTAGCATAAAAAATACCACCTATTGTGTTTTGTACCAATTGGGTTTATTTTACATCTAATCTTAGCAAATAAGGAGAAGAAATATGAATAGTACTAAAAAAGAAATACATGAAATTCGATCTTGGGCCAGCATTCGTGAAACTTCTATTGAGATAGCTGAAGCTATTTTTGAATTAGCTAAAAATGATGAAAAACTCGCTGAGCAAATTTGGGAAGAAGGTAGCGATGAAGTCTTAAAACTCGCTTTTTCCAAAACTAAAGCAGACAAACTCTTCTGGGGTGAACAAACCATTGAGCGCAAAAACGTTTAATCTTTTATGAAATTAACTTTTTTAGGAACGAGTGCTGGGTCACCAACAGCTGAACGCAATGTTAGCAGTATTATGCTTGATCTCCGGCAGGAAAGAGGGCGTTTATGGCTTTTTGATTGCGGTGAAGCGACTCAAATGCAAATGCAAAAGGCCAAATTTAGTCTGGCTAAATTAGAGATGATTTTTTTGACACATTTACATGGTGATCATCTGTTTGGTTTACCTGGCGTGTTAACAACTCGTTCTTTGATGCAAAACCAATCGCCATTGACCTTAGTTGGTCCAAAAGGCATTAAGCAATTTATTCAAACTGTTATTGATATTAGTTATTCTTGGCTGACTTATCCTTTAAATATTATTGAACTTGAGCAAGATGGTTTGGTTTTTGAGGATAATAAGTTTCGCGTTGAAGCCAAATTATTAGCGCATCGTGTTCCGTGTTTTGGATATCGGATTATTGAAAAAGATCTGCCAGCGTCATTGGACATTGATAAGTTAAAAAAGGATAACATTCACATTGGTTCTTTTTATCGTGATTTAAAAGAAGGTCGAACCGTTACGTTAGAAGATGGTAGGATTATTCATGGTAAGGACTATCTAGAAACCATTAGAAAAGGTAAAAAAATTGCTATTTTAGGCGATACCATTCCTTGTCTGGCTTCAATTGATTTAGCTCAGGGTGTCGATTTGTTAATCCATGAAGCAACCCAAGAGCAAGCTCTTGAAGAAAAGGCGCTTGAGCGAGGACATTCCACAACTGTACACGCGGCAACTATTGCCAAACAAGCTGATGCTAGGCGCCTTATTATTACGCATATTAGTCCTCGCTATAGCTTGAATGACAAAACAAAATTAGTCAATGAGGCTAGGAATATTTTTGCGCCCACTGAAATCGCAACTGATTTTGCTACTTTTGAAGTATAGTAAAATGAGCCGATCTTGTCGGCTAGTTGATTTTGTATAAGTTAGCTTCCTTCGTAAAAAATAATTCATCTTAAAAAGCCTCAATTCTGTAAAAAATATTGAGGAGTCTATACCGTCTTATTTTTCTTTACAGTATAAAATTAATAAATCTTATTGGGAGGTTTTGGATGAAGTGGTATATAAGGGCATGAAATAATATCCATAAATTCCCCTAAAGTGGAATATGGGTTATTAGACCGAGGTAAATCTTTGGTACCGATTTTAGATATGCTTTGCCAATGGGGAAATAGCCATAAAGATGACAAATTATCCTAATTTAAAGTAACTTCATTCGCCGACGATGTCGGCGTTTTTATATGATTAAAGACAGAAATCTTTGATCAAATTTTCTATCGTTAATTTTGTTGGTTTTATAAAGTCCATTGAAATAAACTCGTCTGGTTGATGAGCTTGTTCAATAGAGCCAGGACCTAAAACTATGGTTGGCGCAATTTGATTTAAATAAGGCGCTTCAGTACTGTAATTGACAGTTTGTGCTTGATGACCCACTAAATTTTCAATGTGTTGCAATGCGGGGTGATCTTTTTTACATTCGTATCCTGGAATGGGTGATACTTCATATTCTACTGAAATACGATTAGGGTATTTATCCATAACGGGTTTTAATGTTTCACATAATGCGTTATAAATCGAGTCAACATCATTATCAGGTAATACTCTTATATCAATAATTAATTCACAACACCCGCATATTCGGTTTGCAGCATCACCGCCATGAATCACACCTAAATTCAGAGTTGGATAGGGGACACTAAAGCCTTCATTATGATATTGTTCTTTGAATTTTTGTTTAAGGATTAATAGACGTTCAATGACTAAATGCATAATTTCTATAGCATTAATACCTTTGTCTGGATCGCTTGAGTGACCTGATTTTCCTATCACCTTTATTGAATTAGAAATAAATCCTTTATGTGCTCGTATAGGAATTAGTGAAGTAGGCTCGCCAATTATGGTGCAATCAGGTTTTAATTGAGTTTGTTTGGCAAAAAATGATGCACCAGCCATTGAGGTTTCTTCATCTGCGGTAGCTAGTACATAAATTGGTTTGGTGAGTTTTTTTAGATCAATATCTCGCAAAGCATCTAGAATAAAAGCAAAAAATCCTTTCATATCAGCCGTGCCTAATCCGTAAAGCTTGTTATTATCTTCTGTTAACTTAAATGGATCTTTGCTCCATTGTCCATCATCAAAAGGAACGGTATCGGTATGGCCACTTAGTAGTAGGCCTCCTTGGCTTTTGTTTTCACTATTTGAATAAGTTGCCAGCATATTGAATTTATGACGTGTGTTAGGGACGGCTTGAACATCAACAGTAAATCCTAAATCCGCAAACCATGTCGCTAATTTGTCTATTAAAGGTTTATTGGAATAATCCAATTTTTCGTTGGTGACATTACTAATAGTTGGAGTGGATATCAATTCATTATAAATTGTCAAAAAAGAGGGGATTGCCATAAATTCACCTTATTAAATAATAACGTTTAGCTTTCATCATTCTTTGTTCAATGCGCTTTGCGTTAATACTAGAATGCAAAATACTAAGATTCAAAATACTAAAATTCAAAATGGTTTACATGATAGCTTATTTTATATCAGCATGAATTAAAAAATTAATTATTAATCACTTATAAAATAATAGAAAGTGAAGATTAAATTATTTTAGGTTGCCATATTAGTAAATGTACATCACTTTCCATTTAAAGTTGAGACCGATATTGATGCGTTATAAAAGAATTTATTAGTTGTGATAACACTTTTTTAGATCGAATTAGAGTGATTTATGGTGATGATTTTCTAATGCTAACTTTTCCCAATAGTAATTTACTGATTTTTAGCATTTACTGCGTTTACATTTAGAGTCGATTCTATTTGTAAAAAACATTTGCTATTATGCGTAAATTGAAAATAAATAGATTATAACGGTTAAATTTTTCGTTAATATTTATTATAAATTGTTACTTTAGAATAGGTGTTATTCATGAAACAAATAAATAAAAAATGGATTATTATCGCAGTTGTAGTTGTTGCTATTGGATTTATCTTATGGCAACAATTTAAGCCTGATGGATATGGTTCAGATTTTACTAGCGGTAATGGACGTATCGAAGCAACTGAAATCAATATCTCAGCCAAGTTAGCCGGTAGAATTGAAAAAATTAATGTTGATGAGGGTGATTTTGTTAAGGCGGGTCAACCTTTAGTTGTTATGCAAACAGATACATTACAAGCTCAGTTAAATGAAGCTCAAGCACAATATCGACAAGCCTTGAGTAATGAAGCAACATCTAGAGCTCAAGTTGCCTTAAAAATGAGTGACAAAGTGGCTGCTTTAGCTGGTGTTACTCAAAGAGAAAGTGATTTAGATATTGCCAATAAGCATTTAGAACGAACAAAAACCCTTTATCAAAAAGGGGCAATTTCAGTTCAACAATTTGATGATGATACCGCTAAAGTAAATAGTGCAAAAGCAGCATTAGACTCTGCTAAATCACAAGTTACCGCTGCCGATGCAGCCATTGAAGCTGCGCAAGCCGGAGTAGAAAGTGCTAAATCAGCTATAAACGTAGCGCAAGCAAATATTAATCAAATCCAAGCGGATATTGATGACAGTACATTAACTGCACCAGTTGATGGACGTATTCAATATCGCATTGCTCAACCCGGTGAAGTTTTACCTTCAGGCGGTAAAGTGTTAAATCTGGTTAATCTTTCAGATGTTTATTTAACTTTCTTTTTACCAGAAACAATTGCAGGTAAAGTCGGAATTGGTGACGAAGTAAGATTGGTTCTTGATGCTTTACCAAATAAAGCAATTTCAGCCAAAATTTCATTTGTCTCAAGCGTTGCGCAATTTACGCCTAAAACTGTTGAAACTAAAGATGAACGTCAAAAACTCATGTTTAGAGTGAAAGCACAATTAAGCCCAGAATTGTTAAAATGCTATATAACTCATGTTAAAACCGGCCTTCCTGGTGTGGCTTGGGTAAGACTAGATCCTAATACGGAGTGGCCTTCAGGTTTATCTGATGTTGCAAAATGCCAAACTAAATAATTGGAGATAGCATATGTCAGAGTCAAATAAAAAGGATTTGACGTTACTTGCTGAAGATAAGGCCATTGATGATGCTGTTGTAAATGTAAGTAATGTATCGTTACATTATAAAAAAACGTGTGCGCTTAATGATGTTAGTATTGCCATCCCGCCTAGATGTATGGTGGGACTAATTGGTCCTGATGGTGTTGGTAAATCTAGCTTATTATCATTAATAGCGGGCGCACATGTCATTCAAGAGGGATTAGTTTACGTTTTAGATGGTGACATGAAAGATAAATCCCATCGTAAAAACGTCTGTACCCGTATTGCTTATATGCCACAAGGATTAGGGAAAAACCTTTATCCTACACTTTCAGTGGAAGAAAATTTGCAATTTTTTGCTCGTTTATTTGGTAACGATGCTGCTGAAAGGCGACGTCGTATTGATGAATTAACTAAAAGCACTGGGTTGTATCCTTTTTTATCTAGACCCGCTGGTCGCCTTTCTGGAGGGATGAAACAAAAAGTCAGCTTATGTTCTGCCTTGATTCATGATCCTGATTTACTTATTCTTGATGAACCAACAACAGGGGTCGATCCTCTTTCTCGCGCGCAATTCTGGCAATTAATCAATAAAATTCGTGAACAACGACCACAAATGAGCGTGATTGTTGCAACAGCTTATATGGATGAAGCGCAAAACTTTGATTGGCTGGTTGCAATGTATGGCGGTAAAATTCTTGAAACAGGCTCGCCTCAAGCATTATTAGCCAAAACTTGTAAAGATAATTTAGATGATGCCTTTATTCAATTGATGCCAGAAGATGCTAGAGAAGGTTATGAATCGGTTGAAATTCCCCCATTAGATTTAAATAAAGATTTACAAGTGGCGATTGAAGCAAAAGATTTAACCAAGCAATTTGGTGATTTTGTTGCGGTTGATCATGTTAACTTTTCAATCAAACAAGGTGAAATATTTGGTTTTTTAGGATCTAATGGTTGCGGTAAATCCACAACGATGAAGATGTTAACAGGGTTATTACCAATATCCTCAGGTGAAGCTTGGTTATTTGGTAAACCGGTTGATGCAAGTGATATTAATGTTAGACGTCATTTAGGTTATATGTCTCAGGCTTTTTCGCTTTACAGTGAATTAACGGTTGAACAAAACTTAGTTTTACATGCCCGTCTATTTGGTATTGAAGAAAGCAAAATTCCAGCAAGAGTTGAGGAGTTAGTTAAGCGTTTTGGCTTGGAAAATGAATTAAAAAGTTTACCAGATAGTCTACCGTTAGGGGTTAAGCAAAGACTTTCTTTATCTGTTGCGGTGGTTCATAATCCTGAGATTCTTATCCTAGATGAACCGACTTCCGGGGTTGATCCCATTGCTCGGGATGACTTTTGGCGTTTAATTATCGAACTTTCCCGAAAAGATAAAGTTACGGTATTTATTACTACCCATTTTATGAATGAGGCGGCACGCTGTGATAGGATTTCACTCATGCATGCTGGTAAAGTATTAGCCAGTGATACTCCTGATAATATCATCCATTCCAAAAATGCTAAAACGCTGGAAGAAGCTTTTATTCGTTATTTAGTTGATGCTGGTGCAGATGATACCAATAGTGATGAAAAGGCAAGTGAAGAGCCTAAAACTTTAACCAATAAACAAGCTAATACAACGCAAGATGCTCACCTACAGGGATTTAGCTTAACTCGGATGATTGGGTGTATGTGGCGTGAAACTTTAGAGCTATCGCGCGATCCATTGCGAGCTTTGTTAGCACTTTTAGGTTCAGCTATCTTAATGTTGGTAATGGGCTATGGTATCACCATGGATGTAGAAGATTTAAATTTTGCGGTGTTAGATCGTGATCAAACTATTACCAGTCAAAATTATATTACCAATCTTTCTGGATCTAAGCGCTATTTTATCGAGAAACCGCCAATCCTTGATTATGATGATATGGATCATAGGATGAGAAGTAATGAGATAGCATTAGCTATTGAGATTCCACCAAATTTTGGTCGAGATATTCAACGTGGTGATCCGGTTAGTATTGGAATATGGATTGATGGTGCAATGCCTTTGCGTGCCGATACGATTAAAGGATATGTACAAGGAATGCATCTTGCTTGGTTAAGTGACAAAATTAAAATGACTACCGGAACAACATCGAGCTCATTGGCAAATATCGAAACTCGATATCGTTATAATCCCGATATCAAAAGTTTACAAGCTATGGTACCTGCGGTTATTCCTATTTTATTATTAATGATTCCATCGATGTTAGCTGCACTATCCGTAGTGCGTGAAAAAGAGATGGGGTCGATAATTAACTTATATGTTACGCCTGTTACCAAAACTGAATTTTTATTAGGTAAGCAGGTTCCATATATTGTGATTTCGATGCTTAGCTTTTTATTATTGCTGCTTATGGCGGTTACAATATTTGGCGTACCAATTAAAGGCAGCTTGTTGACTTTGTGTTTGGCTGGATTAGCTTATTGTATTATTGCAACAGGTTTTGGATTACTAGCTTCAACAGTAACACGCAGTCAAATTGCGGTTATCTTTTTAACCTGTGTTGGTACCATGTTACCAGCGATACAATTTTCTGGTTTGCTTAATCCGGTTGCATCTTTAGAAGGTAGTGGACGATATATTGGTGAGGTTTATCCAACAACCCATATGCTTATTATTGCTCGAGGAGTCTTTAATAAGGCATTAGGATTTTTTGATTTACATAACTCAATATTTGCCTTGCTGATCACCATACCGATTATACTTGGTGCAAGTATATTCCTCCTCAAGAAACAAGAAGGATAGATATTATGCAAAGTTTTATTAATATTTATCGCTTAGGCATTAAAGAGTTATGGGGATTGATTCGTGATCCAATTATGTTGCTGTTAATTGCCTACTGTTTTACGCTTGATATCTATACTGCAGCAACAGCAACTTCAGACTCGCTTCATCATGCGTCGATTGCGGTAGTTGATGAAGATGATTCGCCATTATCCAGACAAATTATTGCGGCGTTTTATCCACCCATGTTTAACCAACCGGTAAAACTAAACTCTATGGATGAAGTTGATCGAGGTATGGATACCGATAGTTATACTTTTGCATTGAATATTCCGCCTAACTTTCAACGCGATGTGTTAAATAATCAAAGTCCAGAAATTCAACTTAATATTGATGCAACACGAATGGGGCAGGCTTTTGTTGGGAATGGTTATATTACCCAAATTGTGACCAACGAAATAACAAAATATTTCAATCAAATCGATAAACCCACTAGTTTGCCGGTGAATATTGAAGTTCATGCTGCATTTAATCCAAACTTGACCCGTTCTTGGTTTGGTTCCGTTATGGAAATCATCAATATTGTGACCACGTTGTCGATTATTTTAACTGGCGCAGCTTTAATGAAGGAGCGTGAACATGGTACTATCGATCACTTGCTTTCAATGCCAGTTACACCACTTCAAATCATGATATCAAAAGTTTGGTCGATGGGGCTTGTCGTGCTTGTTTCAACATGGGGGGCACTCTTAGTTGTTGTTCATGGTTGGCTAAATGTTCCAATTGAAGGCTCGATTACCTTGTTTTTAATTGGGGCAGCTCTACATTTATTCGTGACAACGTCACTTGGAATCTTTATGGCGACTGTTGCCAAATCAACAGCACAATTTGCCATGTTATTTATTTTAATTCTTCTACCTTTACAGATGCTTTCTGGTGGTAGTACACCACGTGAAAGTATGCCTGAAGTAGTCCAAAATATCATGTTGTTTGCACCAACAACGCATTTTGTTGAATTAGGGCAAGCAATTTTGTATCGAGGAGCTGGCTTTAGTGTTGTTTGGACATCTTATGCTTGGTTATTAGCTATTGGTAGTGTGTTCTTTCTTATTGCGCTTAAACGCTTTCGTAGTTCAATTGTTAATATGGGTTCTTAGAATAAACGTGCTGAACATAAGATTCAATCGGTTTTGTTCAGCACTTAAAAATATGGATATACTTGTTTGAAATGATCAAATATATCCATTGTTTAAATTATTATTAATTATCTATTTAGCAAAAGGTAACTCTTCCCAACGCGTTGTATACCGCTGGCTAAGCATATCTCGCTTGATTTGCCAAGCTGCGGTTTGTCTTATACCGCCTAAGTGAATAGTATTTTTTCCCATCTTTTGATTAATGTAATCCATTGTTTTCATTAGCTGTTCACTTTTTTGTGTTTCTGATATGTCAGGAATAAATAAATCGGATTGGCAATAATCATCTTTAGCTTTTAGATCAAGTAGCATCACACCTGATTTCATAAATAAAAAACCTTTTTTATAAATGGATTGTAATCCTTTTTGAGCGGCATGAATGATTAATCTCGAATCATCAGTTGTTGACAATAATGGAACAACAATTGATGGATTATATTGAGGTAATTCTGGCCGAAATCGATTAGTCTTTAAAAAGACCAGTACTGCACTAGCAACTGATTTTTGCTTTCTTAGTTTTTCTGCACCACGGCTTGCATGTACTCGAATTGCTTCTTGTATATCAAATAGATCACTCGTTAAATGACCAAAGCTACGCGATGTCATAATATTTTTTTTAGGTGTAGATAAATCATCTAATTCAATGCAGTTAATACCACGTAGTTCAAGTACTGTACGTTCAAGGACAACAGAAAATAACTGTCTAATTTGTTTCAAATTAGCTTGATGTAAGTCCCAAGCGGTATGAATATCTAATACTTTTAACCGTTGAGCAATTCGCCAACCAACGCCCCATATATCTTCAATTGAGAATTGCTTTAATATCGTCTTTATCGCCTCTTGATTAGTCGGTAAACAATAAACACCTTGATGAATTGGCTGTTTTTTGGCGATATGATTAGCTAATTTTGCTAACGTTCGAGTTGGTGCAATACCAATACTCACCGGGATACCTGTATCACGCTTTACTATTGTTTTTAAATTTTGACAATGAGTTAACACATTGTTAAATCCATTTAAATGGATGAATGCTTCATCGATAGAGTAAGGTTCAATATCTGCAGTATAATGACGAACGGTATCAAATACCCGCTGACTCATATCGCCATAAAGTTCATAATTAGAACTCAATAATTTAATTTTTTTTCTAATTTTGGGTTCAATTTTGTAGGCAGGCATTCCCATTGGTACTAAGGGTTTTAATTCATTAGAACGGGCGATTACGCAACCATCATTATTAGATAAGATACCAATAGGTTTTCCTTCTAATTTGAGATTAAAGACTCGTTCACATGATGCATAAAAATTATTACAATCAATTAGCCCAATCATGAATGTCCTCGCTTTCGTAGGGAGTGAATCGTATGTATTACGACTCCCCAAATATGGACTTCTTTCCCTGCTAGTGAAATAGGTGGATAAAGTCTATTGCCTGATACTAAATGATGTTCGCCATTAATAAAACTTAAACACTTACAAGTTAGTTCACCGTCAACAGCTGCGACAACAATATCATCTATTTTCGGTTCTAAAGATCGGTCAACAACAAGCAGATCACCACTGTAAATACCGTAATCAATCATTGAGTCACCAATCGCTTTAATATAATAAGTCGCACTAGGGTGCTTAACTAAATGGCTAGTTAAATCTAGTTTTGTTTCTAAATAATCATCAGCAGGTGAGGGAAATCCGGCTCTTACTGGCGTATCAACTAAAGGCAAATAAGTCGCAAGAGAGCTATTAGCTTGCCCAAGAACAACACAATATTTATTCAAGAAAACACTCCTAAAAAACAATAAAAAACGAATAGCGGAGATCTATTCGCATAAAAAAAAGATATATGTATAAATATACAGTATAAAATACTTAATTCAATAAAAACGAGTGTAAAAAATTAAAAATAGATTACTAAAAAAAGATAATCTGTTGTTTTACAAGTAAAGTTGCTAGCTAAACGACTTAGGTGCTTACTTTTCAATTTATCGAGAGATAAATTAAATTTAAATTTTGCTATTTATTTATACCCAAAAAAACTATACTTCCTAACCCTTATATGATAATGATTATCATTACTATTTATGTGGGTAATATTAATTTAATCGTGTTTATTTAATAACTATGCTTTTTAAAAGGAACTAGGTATGGGATATAAAAAAATAAGTATATTATTGCTTTGTATGAGTTTTTCTCTTCAAGCGGAACCTTCAAGTGGCGAGAATACTTCAGCAGAAGATGAACAAGAATCACAAATAAAAAGAAATAAAGATAACGTAAGTAGTGAAGATATTGATGATGTGATTACCGTTATAGCAAGATCACAAGATCAATTGAAAAAAATTAATAGTGTTATTGCCGGACGATCAACACTTACATCCGGTTTGATAGAACAAAAGCAAGCGGATAATGTAGCCGAATTACTCAATACATTACCAGGCGTGAGCGCCGCCGGTTCGGTTAGACCGGGTGGACAGACATTAAATATTTGGGGATTTGGTAAAGTAGAAGATGTAAAAATCATTGTTGATGGTGCGCAAAAAGGTTTCCAAAAATACCAACAAGGTTCGGTTTTTGTTGAGCCGGAATTACTTAAACGGGTTGAAGTGAATAAAGGCCCGCATGATGTCAAATTTGGTAATGGTGGCTTTGGGGGGGTAGTAACAATGGAAACTAAAGATGCGATTGATTTACTCGATCCTGATAAATATGTTGGCGCTTTGGTTAAATATAGTTTCCATTCAAATAATCATCAAAATATGGTAACAAGTGCTGTTTATGGTAGAACAAAAGATGATATGTTTGATGGGCTGTTTTACTACACTAACCGCGATAGTGGCAATTTTAAAAGACCGGATGGTTCTCGATTTGAATTCTCAGAAGATGATATGGACACTTATATGGGGAAATTGAATTTTAGACCCAATGAAGAGCATACGTTCACGATATCCGGTATCCGCTCAAAACGAGATTCATGGCAACCATGGGCAGCAAAATATGTTGAAAAGATGACGCCACCAACTGCTGCCCAAATTAAAAAATATGGATATAGAGCAGCTTGGCTACGAAAATTAGTCAAACGTGATCAAACAGATGAATCAGCGCAATTTAAATGGAACTATCAACCAACTTATAATCCATTAGTCGATTTTACCTTACGTGCCACATATTCAAAAACAAAGCAACACGATATGAGGCCGGCCAAATATAATCCGGTTGCTTCTTTAGGCACTATGGGCAATGAGAGTTGGGTCAGTTACACTGATAAAACTGTTGAGCTTGAAAATAACAGTATTTTTACTACAGGACCAATTGATAATCTTCTAAAAATTGGTGCGCAAGTGCATTTGCATGATCGTGATACCTTGATGTATTACAAGAATTACGAGAAAAAACCAAATTATAATCATGGTTATTTCCAACCTGCTTATATGCCTTCGGGAAAACAACAAACTTATAGTTTTTATCTACAAGATGAATTATCGATTAGCAATTTTGTCTTAACGCCAAGCCTTCGATATGATTATGTTCGTAATCATGGTAAGAAAAATTATGCATCAGCTTATAATGATCCCGATCCTCGTTATGGACACAATTATGCGCCTGTTACCTATACTGGTTGGACGCCAAGACTCGGTTCATATTGGCAAGCGACAGAAAATATCGGGTTTTTTGGTGATATCAGTTATGCATGGCAAGCGCCGACTGTTGATGAAACTTATGAGGTTCAATTCACCCCTAAAAATGGCGGTAGTGGTAAAATCTCTGCAACCAGTCGCAATTTAAAAAAAGAGCGTGATTTATCAATCCGATTGGGAAATATCCTCGATTTCAATAATCTAATGTTAAATGATGATAAATTACAAGTTCGAAGCACATTATTTAGACAGCGTGTTACTAACGAAATTTTTGTTACTCGTGGTTTTAATGGCTCCATTTGTGGCCCCGGTAGATTGTGCCCAGTTGGACAATCTAATTATCGAAATCTGCCCGGTAAGTTAGTGGTAAACGGATTTGAACTAGAAACTTTTTATGATAGTAAATATTGGTTTGCCAGTGCAACTTATTCCATTCAAAAAGGAGAGCGAGACACCGCGCCACAAGCTCCATGGATGCATAACAAAACTTATGTTGCGACAATTTCACCTCGTACAGCAACTTTAACTACCGGTTTTAAAATTCCTCAATGGAATTTAAGAGCAGGTTGGAATGCTCAATTTGTCAGAAAACAAGATCGAACAGGGTCAGAAGATAGAAATCATGATGGACTTGCTGATCTTGGCGCGTATGGTTTAGGTCGTTCATCAGGTTATTCATTACATAATTTATTTGCAACCTGGCAGCCAACATTTTTGCCAAAAGCTGAAGTTAAACTGGCCGTTGATAATATCTTTAACAAAGATTATCGACTATATTTAGGTGAAAATACTTATGGTTTAGCACGCAACTTTAAAGCAAGTTTTTCATATAAATTTTAATACTATCTAGCGTTAAGTTGATAAGTTTAAACAGTTAAAAAGTCTTGCAGGTTAAACTATAAAAAAAATAGTATTGATGTCTTATATAAATAAGGCATCAATAAAAATCACTGAGTTGTTAAACACATAATAAGCATTTCAAAAAGATCTAATATGATCCGCCACATCCGATTGAATCTGCATCAAACGATTAAAAGCGGGGTGTGAGTGCTGATTGATATATGAATTATATTAGCTTCATACATATCTCAAATTAAATAAGTTTCGATATTGAAATTACTCGTGACTTTTTTTAATGACTTTATCGGGTTTTTCATCAATTTTGAATATCGTGATATTTCAATAAAAGACCTAAGTTAATTAATGAAAATTTTTCATTAGTGCATGTTTTTTTACCTACTTTATCATTGTAGTAAGCTGTTTAATAATAGGCTAACTACAATAACTGAGGTATGAGCTATGAAAAAAACAATAACATTAAATAATGGTATCGAAATGCCTATCTTAGGGTTTGGTGTTTTTCAAATGACCGATAAGAAAGAGTGTGAAACAGCCGTACATGATGCAATTGATTCTAGCTATCGGTTGATTGATACAGCTGCAAGTTACCAAAATGAAACTGAAGTTGGTAATGCTATTCGTGCACATGGGATTGATCGAGCAGAATTATTTATTACGACTAAGTTATGGTTGCAAGATGCCAATTACAGTGGTGCTAAGGCTCAATTTGAACGTTCATTAAATCGTTTGCAATTAGACTATGTTGACTTATATTTAATTCATCAACCTTATGGTGATGTTCATGGTGCTTGGCAAGCAATGCAAGAGCTTTATTCAGCAGGTAAAACTCGTGCTATTGGCGTAAGTAATTTTCAACCTGATAGATTAGCTGATTTAACTGCATTTCATTCCATTATTCCTGCCGTAAATCAGATTGAAGTTAACCCATTCCAACAACAGCTTGAAGCCGTGCCTTATATGCAAAAAGAGAGCATAACTCCTCAAGCCTGGGCACCGTTTGCTGAAGGGAAAAATGGTTTATTTACCCATCCGGTGTTAGGTCAAATTGCCGTTAAATATGGTAAAACAATAGGGCAAGTGGTATTACGTTGGTTAGCACAACGAGGTATTGCAAGCTTGGCTAAATCTGTGCGTAAAGAGTGTATAATTGAAAATCAAGATATCTGGGATTTTGAGCTTTCGGATAATGATATGCAACAAATAGCAGCGCTTGATACAAATACAAGTCAATTTTTTGATCATCGAGATCCAGAAAAAGTAAAATGGTTAACCAGCCGGAGATTAGATGTTTAAATTTTTAGTTATTGAGGATAATTTGACATAAATGAATTGACAGTTTCTTTGTAAGATTTAACTAATTTTTCCGCTCGTTCAACGAGTTTTTGACGTATATGCTCAGGCTCTAAACAAATACATTTATGACCTAAGCTTAGTAAAATGCCATAACTGTAGTCATCATCAATAAAGTTAAAATCTACAAGATACTGTTGTCCATTTAATTTCTTAATATCTTTTTCATCACAAAAATCTAAAATACGTTCCAAAAGCGATTCATCTATTAGCAATTTTATTTTAAAAATCTTTTTTTTCATATCCGCTTGGAATAAAGAGAATGCTTCAGGCGTTGTCTGCTTAATAAATTTAGTGTTTGTTTTTCTAATATTTGACATTTTTGACAATTTAAATACACGAAAGTCATTTTTAGTTAGACAAAAAGCTTGTAAATACCATTCTTTTTCCTTAAAAATAAGTTTATATGGCTCAATTAAACGTGAGGCTTGTTTATTCCTAACACTTAAATAATCAAACGATAAAAGCATTTGCTCTTTCAGTGCCAGTCTTATAATAGATATTTTGTTATCAATATTTTGTTTAGATAACCAAGGCGATAAATCAACAATAAGTTGATTTAAGTTATTTGTCACTTCATCAAGTTCTTGTTCTGATAAAAAACTCTTTATTTTCTCGAGTGTTCTTAAATTTTCACTTTCTTTTAAAACCGGTGAGGATAATAAGTTGAGGCCTTTTAATAAAACAATGACATCTTCTTTAGTGAATAGACCTTTACTAATTTTATAATTTTTTAAAATACTTATTCCACCGGCACTTCCTTGATAGGTAATAATGGGTATTCCCGCTCCCTCTATAACTTGTATATCTCGGTAAATAGTACGCAATGATACATTTAATTTTTCTGCTAATTCTTTACCAGTTATTTTTTCTCTTTGTAGCAATACCATGATGGTAGTAATTATACGATTAATTTTCATGCTTTATGTTTGCAAAATAATTTAGATTGAATTTTAAATATGACATACGGTTGTCAGCAATGCTACATCAAAATAGAGATAACTAAAATTAATTGAACTAATTTTTATCACTAAAAGGAAAGAAAAATGTTTAAACCTAATAGCGTTATTGTTTATGTCAAAGATGTCGATGCTAGCACAGAGTTTTACACAAAAATACTAGGGCGTCCACCAGCTAAAACTTATCCTGGCTTTGCTGTATTTTTATTGAATGATGGTTTTATTTTGGGACTTCAAGAGGCCGATAAAATAACACCAAAGGCACCTAATCATTATGGGGGATTTGAGCTTTCATTTAGTGATGTAACAAAAAATGAAGTAGATGAGATTTATGCGACATGGAAAGAACTAAACGTCAAAATTGAACTCGAACCTCAAATGCTCGATTTCGGATACACATTTGTAGGAAATGATCCTGATGGTCATCGACTCCGTGTTTGTGCTACCGACACTTCAAAATTTGAGTGAAATAATGTTTTAAGAAATTAAGACAATTGGTGTTTTATTATGTAGCCATTGTTTATGAGGAATTAACTTCATAAAAGATAGGGGGGGGCACCCGAGCATCTCGTGGATTTGATTTCGTATGGGAAGAATCTGATTGAGCTTGCGGTGATAATTTCAGTTGCAATAAACATTAATAAATTAATTGTATTTAAACAAGTATATTTCTCAAATTTCATTCAAGTTTAGAACTAGTTAGGCATTAATCAAAATTTGATCTTTTTGGGCTTCAATGGTTTGTAGTTGATTCAATATTGGAGCGGGAAACGAGGTTCGAACTCGCGACCTCAACCTTGGCAAGGTTGCGCTCTACCAACTGAGCTATTCCCGCATAAGAGAAGTGTTTTAAATGGTGCCCGGGGCGAGACTTGAACTCGCACGGCCAAAAAGGCCGAGGGATTTTAAATCCCTTGTGTCTACCGATTTCACCACCCGGGCTCAAAACTTATTACGTAAGGTAATCCGCTTTGAATGCAGTGCATTTTACCTATCTTGAGATTTCAGTCAACATAAATTTTGGATTAATTGTTTAATTGCTCAATGTTTAACTTATTGTTGGTTTAATATTGAGTTTTTGGGGATTGAGAAGTGTAATTTTGTGAACTTACAGAAGATAACAAAATTACACTAAAACTAACGATTATCGACTTTTTGATAAATTATTCTTCATCTAATAAGTCACTTTGCGCTATCCATAAATATTGGAACATGGATAATAACGTTAAAATTGTAGCTAAAAAAAGTGCAGCTAGCCCCGCATATATGACAAGATCGCAAGGACGCCAAAGTAACCAAGTTAATGCTGTCATTTGAGCAATTGTTTTAATTTTGCCAATTGAAGATACTGCAACATTACCTCGTTTGCCAATTTCAGCCATCCATTCTCGTAATGCAGAGATAATAAGTTCACGAGAGACGATAATTATTGCAGGAATAGAAATCCACCACGCCTGATAATATTGCGTTATAAGAACCAATGCGATTGTTACCATTATTTTGTCGGCAACAGGATCTAAAAAAGCACCAAATTTAGTCGTTTGACCTAATCGGCGGGCAAGGTAACCATCAAAAACATCTGTAACTGCGGCTATTAGGAAGATTAATGCCGAAAAAAAGCCTGACCATTCATGAGGGATTAAATAAAATGCCAACACAAAAAATGGAATCAGTATTACTCGAAATAATGTTAAGAATGTAGGTAAGTTAATTTTCATGTGACATTAGCTCATATTGTTTTATTAATCAAATGGTTAGCGACAATTAAAAAAACAGGGTTTTCTCATTGATTATGTTGCCTGAAAAATGTTAATTTTTCAATGTGTTATTGCTGTAAATTTAGATAAATTTTTTCAGCTAATGATTTTGAAATACCTTGAACTTGCGCAATTTCATCTATACTGGCATTTTTCAACTCTCTAAGCCCACCAAAATGCTTGAGTAATGCTTGCCGTCTTTTTCCACCAACGCCTTCAATATGCTCTAAAGCGCTGTCAGTTAACTGCTTAACGCCTTTTTTACGTTGACCAACAATTGCATGATCGTGCGATGCATTTCGAATTTGTTGAATAAGCAGTAAAGCAGGGGAATGATAATCCAGATAATATCCTTTTCCATGAGCTTCAAAGAATAGTGTTTCTAATCCCTCTTTACGTTCAGCACCTTTGGCCACACCAATTAAAATAGGGTGGTTTTTATCCCAGTTTACGTCTAAATTATCAAAAACCCTTAACGCTTGGTTAAGTTGACCTTTTCCTCCATCTATAAAGATGATGTCTGGGATCTTATCTTCAGGAAGATCTTTCTTACTATAACGACGGGTTAAGACTTGCTCCATTGCCGCATAATCGTCTCCAGGCGTGATACCATTTATATTGTAGCGACGAAACTCAGATTTAACAGGACCTTTATCATCAAAAACGACACAAGATGCAATTGTGTTTTTACCCATAAAATGGCTTATATCAAAACATTCCATTCGATTGATTTTATCAATGCCCAAAAACTCTTTTAGTGCATCATATCGTTGTTTAATGGTTGAATTTTCGAGTAGTTTATTTTTTACTTCAGTTTGAGCATTAACTGTTGCAATATTTAATAGTTTAAGATTATCACCTTTTGGTTCATCAACTATTTTTACTTGATGTTCAGCGACAATAGATAAAGTATCTTCCATTGCTTGCTTATCAGATAATGAAAAATTGAGAAGAATTTTCTTCGGAATATTTCTATTTTGATTTCCTTGTAAATAAAATTGTCCTAAAAATGTCTCGATCACTTCTTCTAGTTCAGTATTAGATGGCACTTTTGGAAAATAAGAACGATGTCCAAATGTTTGACCATTTCGAATAAAGAGTACATAGATACAAGCTAAGCCGAGTTCGTAATGGAAACCAATCACATCTAAATTATCATTATTGTTATAGATAGCTTGTTTTTCATTTATGTGTTTGATCGCTTGTAGCTGATCTCGTAATGCGGCTGCTTTTTCAAAATTAAGTTCACTACTGGCTTTTTGCATATCCGCAGTAATTTTTTGCAAAATTTGGTCTGATTGTCCGGAGAGAAATAACCTTACATAATTAACTTGTTCATTATAATCTTCGTCGCTAACTAAGCCTGGTACACAAGGCCCTAAACAGCGTTTGATTTGGTACTGTAAACAAGGACGAGTTCGATTACGATAAGTGCTATTTAAACATTGTCTTATTGGAAATGTTTTTTGTAATAAGGCAAGAATTTGTTTTACCGCATATCCACTCGGATAAGGGCCAAAAAACTCATCTTTTTTTCGATTAATTGCACCACGATACAAAGACAATTGAGGATGTCTTTCTTTACTTAATTTGATAAACGGGTAGCTTTTATCATCTTTAAGCAAAACATTGTATTTGGGTTGATATTTTTTGATATAAGTTTGTTCGAGTAATAATGCTTCAGTCTCTGTATTGGTGATGGTAAATTCAACTCGATGAATATGACTTACCAATCGATCGGTTTTGATCGTTTTTTTACTGCTATTGAAATAGCTTTTTAAGCGATTATTGAGATCTTTCGCTTTTCCCACATAAATAATGGTATCTTTATCATTAAACATTTGATAGATACCTGGTTTATGTGGGACTGTTTTTAGAAAAGATGCTGTATCAAATTGGCTCATATTAGTTTTCAAAGGTGAGGGCTTTTTTCTCTATTATCCTCATAATGGTGCTTAAAATACCATTTATCAAGAGGTAAATGAGCCCTGCAACCATAAAAATTGAGAAGTCATAGTATTCACCATTTAATGCATTACTATATCCCATTAAATCCATAACAGGAATCATTGAAGCTAAGGCTGTACCTTTTACCACAAAAACGACTTCGTTAGAATAAGTAGAAAGAGCACGTTTTAATGCATATGGCATGACAATTTTAAGAGTTTGTCTTTTGTTCATACCTAAAGCGCTACATGCTTGCCACTGTCCTTGTGGAACAGATTTTAATGCACCATAAAATATTTGTGTAGTATAAGCGGCACTATTAAGCGTTAAAGCTAAATAAGCACAAAACCAAGGTGAAGAAATAAAATCATAAAAAGCAGGAAATTTACTTAAATATTCACCAAATTGTGATGGTCCATAATAGATTAAAAACAGCTGTACTAATAATGGTGAACCAGTAAAAATAATGATATAAGCGCGAATTGTTTTCGTTAATAGCTTAGAATTTAACGATAAAAGACATGAAAAAACAATAGCCAAAATACCAGCCGTTAATATACCGAATATACTTAGACTTAATGTATCAGGTAGACCTTGAAGAATGATTTTTAGATAAAAAATAAAATTATCAGACATAAAATAACCTTACTGACTATTGGCTGATGGTTCAAAATGGGTTGCACGTTTTTCAATACGTGAAATAATTTTTTGACTTAAAATTGATATCACTAAATAAATAATCATCGCAACAAAGTACCATAAAAAAGGCTGATTGGTTCGGGCAACTATTGTTTTGGTTTGCATCATCAAGTCATCTATTGCTATTGCCGAAACAAGGGCCGTATCTTTTAATAAGATTAACCATTGGTTGCTTAAACCGGGTAGTGCGTGTCGCCACATTTGTGGCATGATGATACGAAAGAAAGTTCGAGATTTGCTTAATCCTAAAACTTGAGCTGCCTGTTTTTGTCCGCTTGAAATCGCTTTAAATGCACCGCGTAACGTTTGTGAGGCATAAACCGCGTAGAGTAATGATAAAGCAAAAACACCGCATAAAAATGGGTCTGGTTGGGTATTATGAATACTCATTTTTACGGTAAACGATGTAAAGCCGAGAGGAACGGTAAAGCCATCATCTAATGCCATCAATAGCAGTGGTAAACCAGTATAAATCGCAACCACAATTAATAATTCGGGTAAAGCTCGAATGGTTAAATTGAATAGCGACATTAGCCATGCAACGGGTTTGAATGGTACTGATTCTAAAATAGTAAAAATGAACGCAAAAAACATTCCAACGACTAACGATACAAATGCTAATGATAACGTAATCGCGGTAGCTTTCGTAAGCGGCAAAATATACCCATCCATAGAAGAGAGTAACAAGTCTATACCGTGTGCAAAAAATTCTGACATAAAAGAACCGTAGTTAAATTTAAAAAATAAACTCGCCGCAGAATATGCGGCGAGATAAATAAGAACTGATTTTGTTATTAATAATTATTTACTAAACCATTTTTTATAAATAGCATCTAATTCGCCATTTGCTTTTAGTTTATCGATTGCTTGATTAAATTGTTCAAGTAATTGATCATTGCCTTGACGTAAAGCAATACCTAAACCTTCACCAAAAAATTCATGATCGGTAATTTTATCGCCTAAAGCAACGATATCAGCATCTTTACCTAACCATTCACCAGCAACAAAAGAGCTTGAAACAATAGCATCAATACGTTTAGCTTTTAAATCTAAGAAAGCAAATTGGTAGCTATCATAGCTTACTGCTTTAACATCAGGATATTTTTCATTTAAATATTTTAAATAAGTTGTACCTTTTTGAATACCAACTTTCTTACCTTTTAGCTGATCAAGACTTGTTAAGGAATCTTTTAAAGTAACAAATTGGATTGAGCTATCATCATAATAGATTTTTGTAAAAGCAACTTGCTTTTGACGTTCAGGTGTAACATCAATACCAGCAATAGCAGCATCGATTCGACGAGTTTTTAAACTAGGAATTAATCCATCAAATGATTGATTTACAATGTTACAAGTTACTTTCATTTCATCACAAAGTTTATTCATGACGTCAATATCAAAACCGATGATTTCGTTTTTATCATTAGTAAATTCGAAAGGTGCATAAGTCGCTTCGGTACCAATGGTTAACGTTTCTGTTGCTTGAACTGCAAATGCAGATCCTGCAAGTATAATAGCTAGTAATGTTTTTTTCATATATCCACCCAATCAGATTTTTATTAATATTAATGCGATAGATAAGCTTTGAACTCTTCAGTTTTTGGATGAGCAAAACACTCAATTTGACCTTGTTCAACAATCTTACCATGTTCCATGTAAATCACTTGTGAAGCAACTTTACGAGCAAAATCGACTTCATGCGTAACAATAATCTGTGTAATTCCTGTCTGTGACAGTTCATTAATGATTTCTGCAATTTGAGATGTGATTGCAGGATCTAAAGCTGCTGTTGGCTCATCAAATAGCAAAATTTTAGGTTCCATCATTAAGGCTCTCGCAATAGCCACTCGTTGCTGTTGACCACCTGAAAGGTGAAGAGGGTAACGATGGGCCATTTCATCAATTTGTAAGCGAGCCAAAATTGACATGGCTTTTTCACTTGCTTCTTTTTTCGATAGTTTCAAAACTTGGCAAGGGGCTTCAATTAAGTTCTCTAAAACAGTTAAATGTGGCCATAAGTTGTAATTTTGAAAAACCATGCCAACATTTTTACGTAAAGTTCGAATAGTTGATTCACTTATTTTTTTGGAAAAATCAAAATGTGAATCCGCAATTGTCATTTCACCAGACGTTGGTATTTCAAGTAAGTTAAACACTTTCAGTAAAGAACTTTTACCTGCACCGCTCTGACCAAGTAAAACAATTGTTTCACCTAAAGGGTAACATAAAGAGACATCATTTAATGCCTGATGTTTACCATAAAAACAGTTAATATGGTTTAATTCGATATTCATTAGTATTAGATAAACTATTTAAATTTTAATTGACTAAATATTACTTTTTTTTGCATAAAAATGCAATCTAAATTATTAGACAACGATACTTTAGCTTGATTTTTAAGCTAAAAACCCGGCTCCTCAACTTTTTTTATTGTCGTTATTTTAGTGTTGTATCAAGTTGTTTGTATAATTATCAGTACTTAGAATTATAAAAAACATGAAGATTAAATAATAATGTGAGATATATGACCATATACTTAGTTCAAAAACCCCGTTCCTCAACTTTTTTTAGATTTATATAATGTTATTAATTTTGATTATTAATGATTGGGATGGTAGGACCAAGAAATTTAGGTTCTTTGTTCAGGATGTAAAGATCAACAAAAGCACTTACTCGTGCAAACATCTCTCTAATTCGAACTAACTTCATGCTTTTGGGCGCAGGGACAGCAAAACATTGAGCTTGAATACCTTGCGCTAACGCAATAAACATTGCTCGTTCACAATGGAATTCTTGAGTAATAATAGTAAATTCATCTGCGTCAAAGACTTTATTTGCACGAACAATTGAATCGAAGGTTCTAAATCCAGCAAAATCTAACACAATGGCATCTTTTGGGATGCCTGCTTTTATGAGATCTTTCTGCATCATTATTGGTTCGTTATAATTTAATTGTGCATTGTCTCCACTTAGCAATAAATAATCAACTTTACCTTGCCAATAGAGATCAATCGCACCATCTATTCGACTGCGATAAAAACCATTGATTCCGCCATTTTTTACATATTTAGATGTTCCTAATACAACACCAATTGTTCGGTAGGGAAGTTTGTTTTCATCGTGATAAATGTAAGGTGCTGTCTTATAGCTTATCCAAAAGTCGAGTCCAATTACTAAGGCAAGTAGTAATGAAAAAAAAGCAATAAAATAAGCAATAAGTTTTTTTAACTTCATACTAAAACCAATCAAAAATAAATACCATTATTGGGAATAAAAATGGTGCTGTTAATGAGGTCATAATACCACATAAAACTAGAGATAGGGAGCTATAAGCCCCTTCGTTATAATTGACTTCAATACAACGCGCTGTACCTACAGCATGAGATACTGCACCAATTGATAATCCTCTTGCTGAAGGAGTTTTTATTCTAGCAACGTTCAATAATTGATGACCAAAAATACCGCCTAGTGTTCCAACAAGTATTACGCATAATGCAGCGATTGATTGAACGCCACCCTCATTACCAGCGATGGTGACCGCGATGGCTGTTGTCACTGATTTAGGTAATACTGATGCAGCAATTTCTTTACTACCCCCTAACCATAATGCAATAAACACACCGGTTACCATAGACGCTATGGAGGCAGTGAAGGTGATAATCATGATTGACTTCCAACGGGCTTTTATTTGTGGAATGAGTTCATATAAAGGATAAGCCAAAGCAATGACAGAGTAAGGAAGTAGATCGTTAATAATTTTTACGTTTTTAACATATTCAACATACTCGGTATTTGTTATTAATAAAATAGGGATTAATACAATAACCGAAATGACTAATGGGTTAAATAACGGATTTTTAATTTTAAATGAGATTCTTCTAATAATTAAAAAAACCAAAACGGTTAATGGTAGCATCCATATCATGATTGGTTCTCCCTATTATCGGAGGTTTTAACGACTTTTTTATGCAGATGTTCAGTTAAAAAAGCGGTTAAATATAAGACAATAACTGAACCACCAACACTAGCAAAAATTATCGGTATCCAATTATCTAAGAGTAATGAATAATTATCCATTATCCCCATCGCCGCAGGAATAAAGAGCACCGTCATGTATCGCATGAAAAGATTACAGCTATTTTTTATCCAACACGTTGGTATTAATTGAAAAGTTAATAAAATGAACAAAATCAATAAACCAATAATACTTCCAGGGATCATGATTGGTAAGATTGCAGATATGACATTTCCTGCCCATAAGCAAATGGTCAGGATAATCAAGCCTCGACCGTAGCTAAATAGTGTGTAGTATAAAGAATAAAGTCGATGCTTAATGGTTGCATGTTTGGCTAAAAAGTGTTTCATAAATTAAATGCTAATTGTTTAAAACTTAAATTATGATTACCAATTCTATAGTAAGAGATGGCATTGTACTTTGAACAGGCGTATATGATACGCCCGTAACATTTAATTATCCAACTAAATAATGACAATATTGATATAGTTGTTTTAGTAATGCCAGCTTTTCAGGTTTTTGTATATAAATCTCAGCAAGTTGTTCAAGGGTTTGCATATAATCTTGAACTTTAGTTGTATCTAGTTTATCACGACAATGATCTTGCCAGATTCGTAACTCTTGTTCAGTTAACGTTTCTGGATAGTTTCTAGCTTTATAACGAAACAGTAATTTTGCTAATCTTGGATCATCAAAAGCTAACGATAAACTATCTAATAATTGGGGGGGAGTAGTTCGAATCGTTTCACAATTTAATAAATCATTTCCATTTAAAAAGCCTGCATATATTTGTGCATCGACATCATTATTGTTATTTGAGTATTCATTATCCATGCCAAATAGTTCACGCATTTTACATTGTAATAAACTTTGATTTTCCAGTAGTTTTTGTTGATTTTCTAAGCATTTTTGTTTATCAATATCAAAACGCTTTGCATTATCGGGTAATAGTGTACTCAATGGCGCAATGATTGGGCATTTGTTAATATGAATTAGTTTTAATGGGATACGTTGTTCATCAACATCAAGATCTTCAGTTTTAGTGTAGAGTTTCTCTCGAATAGTTTCGACTGGTAAATTAATCAGTGAATCGATATCTCCAGTAAGATCGCAAACAATCACTGCATTTTTTTGATTTGCGTGCCATGCAATAGGGCTAACTAATGACATGTTACCTCGATAACTACCTAACATGCCAGAAACGTGAATTATTGGCGTCATGTTGGCAATATCGATAAGCTCGACAACTTTATTTTTATTACGTAGTGTGAAGAAGTAATTGAATAACTTTGGTTGTACTTGCTTAATTAATTTTGCCATCGCAATGGTGGCGTAGACATCAGACATAGCATCATGCGCATGTTCATGTTTAATATTATTAGCTTTAGTGAGATCTTCTAATCGAAAACTAGGGAAACCAGATTCATTTATTGGCCAATTAATCCCTTCCGGTCTTAATGCATAACAAGCTCGGACGACATCTAGTAGATCCCATCTTGAATTACCGTTTCGCCAACTATAAGCATAAGGGTCATAAAAGTTACGGTATAAGATGTTGCGAGTCACTTCATCATCAAAACGAATATTATTATAGCCTAAGATACACGTGTTAGGTTGGCTAAATGCTTCATGTATTTGTTTGGTGAATTCGGCTTCACATATACCTTTTTGATTTGCTTTTTGTGGTGTTATTCCAGTTATTAGCACAGCTTCAGGGTTGGGAAGATAATCTTGGGCTATTTGACAATAGATGACTAAAGGTTCTTCAATAATATTAAAATCACTGTCAGTTCGAACACCAGCAAACTGAGCAGGGCGATCTAAAGCTGGATTTATGCCAAAAGTTTCATAATCGTGAAAATAAAAGGTTATCTGCTGTGAATTATTTTTCATTATTTTATAATTTTTTGTATTTTAATTTATTAAATCAAGCTGTTTTGTTTATTGGCTATAGGATGATATTCAAGTCTGATATTGAAAAATATTAACTAAATATCGATAGTTATATATTTTATATTATATCAGATTTAATGAGAGTAATGTGGGATAAAATAAAATTATTGGAAGATAAGCTCAAATAAAAAAGTGAATATAATAATATATTCACTTTTTTTAATCCTCCTAAATTAATAATAATTATCGAGTTCTTTTAGAAATATTTTTAACTCTTCTATCCATAATTCAGCATTCATGGTTGTACCATGGCCTCGGGTCTTATCACTTGCTGGAATTAGATAATATTTAGCAGCAACAACATCCTTGAGGGCTTTTTCCATTAAACCTGTGTTTGGTGGATTTCTTTCATCATCTTCTGAATTGATAACTAACATAAATGCTTTAATTTTTGTTAGCTCTTTTGTTGGATCAAAGTTTCTGGCTGCATCCCATTGATATAAGAAATCATTCGCGTCCATTGTTGTTCGTTCTTTTAATTTATTTGCTAATATTTCTTCTGTTTTCTGGGTGCTATAAGCGTTATTCTGCCAGGCAATATCACCTCCGTTAGTCGCGATATCGTAGTAATTATAAACAGTTTGGAATTTTTCAGGTTGTTTGCTATAAAAGCCATTATTCCAATCAGAATCGTCTTTAATTGAATTAATGATCATCTTTCTCATTATCCAATTTCGACTAGACATTGGCGCAGGGGTTGCTGCCATTGCAATTGCTGCTTTCATGTAATTAGGATACATAGTTACCCATTGCCATGTATTCATTCCACCCATCGAGTTACCAATAATAAGTTCAAGATGATCTATATTTAAACCTTTTTTCAAAAGTAGGTATTGAGCATTAACCATGTCGGTATAATCATAATGAGGAAAGTTTCCTTTCAAACCGTCAGAGGGTTTCGAAGATTGACCTGTACCAATAGCGTCAGGCAATATTATGAAATATTTTTCAGCATCCAACGGCATTCCTTTATCGAATAAGGCATGACCAAAACTGTCATTAAGCATTGAATCTCCATTGCCAGTTGTGCCATGTAAAACTAATACTGGCTTTCCTTTAGGGTCGCCGATAGTGACATAATGAATTTTCAAATTTTGAATTGTGTTACCATCATTAAATTTAAATCTTTCAATAATATAATCACCTTCTTTTCGGTTATAGAACTCGGAACAATATCCTTGCGATACGAAAACAAGAAAAATAAAAAATAGTAGCGCTTTTTTTATATTATTCATATGTGGCTCTCTCCTTCATAATTACGTTATGAATCATATGTGTAAGAGATAGGGTAGGAAGGTAATATTTACGTTGAATGAATTTTTTCCAACGTTAGTTTCTATAATAATTTATTAAATGATAGTCATCCAATAAAAATACGTTTATTTACATTAAATAATTAAATTTGAATATGAATTTTAAGTATAAACGGAAAGTTCTTTAAGTTAGTAAAAAGGGAATTATCAATTCCCTTTCTTGAAGTTATTTAATAGAATTTTTAGTCTTTGGGTGCGCTTTCGATGATATCAGCTAGCTTTTCGAGAGTTAATCTTAAGAACCTTGGCATAGCTTCGATTTCAATCGAGTCCATTAAGTTTTTTACATAGAGCCCTAATTCAGTATCGCCTTCAACAATGAGTCGGCGTTGAAAGAATAATGTATCAGGATCTTGCCGTCTAGTTGCTATCATTATTAAGTCATTGGCATTGCCGATGAAGCTTACATCAGGTATTTCTTCACGGCTAACCACAAGTTTGTTATCAATTAAGCTGACAAACCAGACTAATTGAAGATCGATAACTTGGATTTTGAGCCAACGATTTTCTAAAAAATCTAGCTCGCCATCTTCAAGTGAATGTTTGAATTGCAATTGTAATAATTGTTCAATAGCTCTTTTTTTTACGCTAAAGGGTATACATTGTAATGTCATACCCAACATTTGTGGCGCTTTATCGACAAATTGTGAATGAATTCTTCCTAGAAATTGGTGTTTATTGCCAATCATTTACGCATCTCCAGAGATCATCTTCTCATAAATATCTAAATCGGTATTTAGATGCTCGAAAACTTCTTCACTAACTTCATCACGAACTTTCATTTGAAGTAATGCGGTGCGCTCCGCCCCAATTGCAACTAAACGCATACGTCTTTCTAGATTTTCAGCTTCAAGAGCTTTTTGTTCTAAATCTTTTAAGCCAGTTCGACGTCTTAATGAACCTATAACACGTGAACCAACTTCGTGGATAATTTCTTGATCTAGGCCTTCTTCAGACGTTTCTTGTAAAAGGCTAGTTTGCATTTTTTCAAGACTAACGATAGCTTCTTCAGCCATTTGTCCTTTTACGGTTAATATTTCGTTGTCTTGTTCGGAGTTATCCAAGATCACGCTACCACGTAATAAAATTGGTAACATGATAATAGCGGATATTAATGATACTAATATAATACCAGCAGCAATAAATACGAGTTGATATCTGCCCGCAATGGTTATTGGAATAGATAATACACCGGCTAGTGTTATCGCTCCGCGGACACCAGCAAAAGTAGATATCCATAAATCACGTGTGGTATATGAATTAAATGCTAATGGACGCTTTGTGCCAAATGGCATTGTTGGCATTTTTTTCATAGCCCAAAGCCAAGCAAATCGAGTGCCCATTAATACTATAAAAACGAACAATACAATTAAGCATAGTTGCCATAATTCAATTGATGCATCGGTTTGGTTTTCAGCAAATGTATTTTTTAAAATACTTGGAAGCTGAATACCTAATAGAACAAAAACAAATCCATTGAATACGAACGTTAACATTGACCATGCACTATCAGATTGTAAGCGAGTTGTTAAAGGTGCATTACGCATCATTCCTGAGTGGTTAACTGTCATACCAGCACTTACTGCAGCTAAAATACCGGAACAGTGACATTCTTCAGCAATGATATAAGCGGCAAATGGTAGTAAGAATAATAGTACGATTTGGATTGCGGGATCATTGTTTGTCAGTTGGTTTATTTTACGCAAAATACGAGCATATAACCAAGTGAATATCACCCCAACAGCTAATCCACCTAAAGCAACCACGAAAAAGGATATACTGATTTGTAATAAGTTGAATTCAAATGCACCAGCAGCAATTGCAAGTGCAAATTTTAAGGAAACAAGGCCAGAAGCGTCATTCATTAAGGCTTCACCTTCAATGATTTCCATCTTCTCTTTTTCAATTCGTCCTTTACCGACAATACCACTAAGTGCGACGGCATCGGTAGGTGATAATACTGCTGCTAATGCAAATACGGCTGGCATTGAAATATCTGGTAGCATCCAATGCAGTAAGTAACCCAGAGCAACAATTGATATAACCACTAGAACCAATGCTAGCCCTACAATTTCTCGTACATTATGAACAAAATCTTTTACAGAAGTTTTACGTCCATCAGCAAATAGTAAAGGAGGAATGAACAGTACAAGAAATAGGTCTGAGTTAAACTCTAAATAAATACCTAATGCGGCAAGAATACTACCTAGTAGTATTTGCATTAGAGGCAATGGGATCTGTATTGGTAACATTTTTATAATGACACCAGAAAGTGATACAATTAATACTATTAGTAATATTGTTGAAAATAGTTCCATAGCTACTCTTTTAGTTATCCCATATATAGTTATCTATTATATAGGATTTTTAAGAATATTTCAGGTTAAAATTGTATAAAATCACTCAAATTTTAAGCAATCTCTATTATTGATCAAAAAAAGTAATAATTTAATTGATGGGCAGGTTAGATGGAAAATTGGCGAAGAGCATTTGTATTACATACCAGAACATACAGTGAAAGCAGTTTGCTAGTCGATTTATTCGTTGAAAATGTTGGGAAAGTAACCATTTTAGCAAAAGGTGCTAGGCGTAAACGCTCTGCATTAAAAGGTGTTTTACAACCTTTTACTCCACTAATTGTTCAATATTCAGGTCATGGAGAAATAAAAACTTTACGTCAAGTTGAGGCTGTTTCCCTTACTTTACCTCTTGTTTCTGTTTATTTATATAGCGCCTTTTATTTAAATGAACTATTACACCGTGTTTTAGTCGCCGAAACCGAAATAACTACGTTGTTTGATGATTATCTAGCAAGTATACAACAATTAGCCCAACAAGTTCCTGCTGAAAACGTGTTACGAGCATTTGAATTGGCCTTACTTGAAAATTTGGGCTATCACGTTGATTTTTTTCATTGCAGTGCAACAGGTGACGATATTGTTGAATCTATGCATTATCAATATATTTCAGAAAAAGGTTTTATTTGTAGTTTGTTACAAAATAGTACCGCTTTCACTGGTGAAGAAGTCTTAGCTTTAGGGGAAAGGCAATTTCACAATATCGATACACTTAAAGCGGCAAAACGTTTTACAAGGATGGCGTTAAAACCTTATGTTGGTGCAAAACCATTTAAAAGTAGAGAATTATTTTTAAAAATATAATTTGTATTTTTTACTTAATTTAAAAGGGACTTAATGTAAAATGTATCAGATCTATTCCGTCAACAATGTTGACGGAAAGATGATTAATCATAAATTAATAAACCGGAGGTTTGGCATAATTACCATTATCAGCAGGAAAAGCATTTGGACTTAATTTTTGATAGTTTCTACTATTATCTTCTAACTGAAATATTGCCGTGCCTATTACACCTATATTTGTTGCTGAACCTTCACTATTATGATTAGCATAAGCACTAGAGCTGTCAGAAAAAGTAAAAGCAGCTACTTCATTATTACTTTTACGGAAGCCTTCAATCACAAGTGTGTCATATGGTCTCAAAATATAGCCATTGTTTGATAATGAACCAGCTTTACCATTAATAACGTCTAATCCATCAATAGTTGCTACAATTTCATAGGTATTAGAAGAGTAATTACGATAGAATAATCGGTAACTTTGTCCTACTTTACCTTGTAACTTAACGTTGTTATTTTGTTTAGTTAATGGCCATTTTTTGCCACGATCATCAAGGAAAGCCATACCAATTCTGCCATTATTCAACATAACTTCTGAAATTGCTTTTCCATTATATTGATGTGCTGAATAATTGATAGTAATAATATCAATAGGGTAAAAACTGGTGCGTTTCATACTTACTTGCTGAACATGCGATTCAATGCCATCTCCCCATTGAGTCCCTAAGCTTTTATTAGCACTTTCTGTAACAGTATTAGATGATGCAACACCACTATTACGATAAGATTGGCATCCAGTTACAATTAAAGTTAATAAAGATAAAATAGCGATAAAATATTTTGTATGCATTACTTTCATATTCCTTTATATATTATGTAGTTAAACATATTTATCTTAATACATTATATTATTATATATAATATTTTTTTGCTGGCTATGTTTCATTTCAGCTATTTATAATTAATTATGACTAATTAAGTGTTATTAAATTATTATAATAAAATCTGTGATAAACCCTCGGTATTCTATTTAAAATCCTTAAGATAAGTGGTAGTATACACAACTATTTTTTATGTACGCATGTGCGCTTTCGTGTGGCGCACCACTGTTATAAGGATTTATTATGCCAATTATTACTCTTCCTGACGGAAGTCAACGTCAATTTGATAAGCCTGTTACTGTTTTAGAAGTTGCTCAAAGTATTGGAGCTGGTCTTGCCAAAGCATGTATTGCTGGGCGAGTAAATGGTGAACGTAAAGATGCTTGTGATTTAATTGAGCAAGATTCAACTTTATCTATTATTACATCAAAAGATGAAGATGGGCTTGAAATAATTCGTCACTCTTGCGCTCATTTGTTGGGGCATGCAATTAAACAACTTTGGCCAAATACGCAAATGGCAATTGGTCCAACGATTGATAACGGCTTTTATTACGATGTCGATTTAGATCACTCTCTAACTCAGGAAGATCTTGACGCTCTAGAAAAGCGTATGCATGAATTGGCTAAGAAAGATTATGAAGTTATAAAAGAAGTAGTAAGTTGGGAACGTGCTAGAGAAGTATTCTGGGAGCGTCATGAACCATATAAAATTGCTATTTTAGATGAAAATATTCCAAAAGATTCTACTCCTGCACTTTATCACCATGAAGAATATATTGACATGTGCCGCGGACCTCATGTGCCGAATATGCGTTTTTGCCATCATTTTAAATTACAAAAAATTGCTGGAGCATATTGGCGGGGTAATAGTGATAATAAAATGTTACAACGTATTTATGGTACAGCATGGGCTGATAAAAAACAACTTGATAGTTACTTACAATTTTTAGAAGAAGCAGCTAAGCGAGACCATCGTAAAATTGGTAAACAGCTAGATTTGTATCATATGCAGGAAGAAGCACCTGGTATGGTGTTTTGGCATAACGATGGCTGGATTATTTTCCGTGAACTTGAGGTTTTTGTTCGCACTAAACTAAAAGAATACGATTATCAAGAAGTGAAAGGTCCATTTATGATGGATCGGGTTTTATGGGAAAAAACAGGTCACTGGGGTAACTATAAAGAGTTGATGTTTGTTACTTCATCTGAAAATCGTGAATACTGTATTAAACCGATGAACTGCCCTGGGCACGTTCAAATTTTCAATCAAGGTTTAAAATCTTATCGCGATTTACCACTAAGAATGGCTGAGTTTGGTAGTTGTCACCGAAACGAACCGTCAGGCTCATTACACGGTTTAATGCGTGTTCGCGGTTTTACCCAAGATGATGCACATATCTTTTGTACTGAGAACCAAATCCGCAGTGAAGTTAATAACTGTATCAAAATGGTTTATGACATGTATAGCACATTTGGTTTCAAAGACATTACTGTTAAATTATCAACTCGTCCTGAAAAACGTATTGGTAAAGATGAAACTTGGGACTTAGCCGAGAAAGATTTAGCAGAATGTTTAACTGAAAATGGTATTGAATTTGAGTATTTACCTGGCGAAGGTGCATTTTATGGGCCAAAAATTGAATTTACGCTTCATGATTGCTTAGGTCGTGCATGGCAATGTGGTACAGTCCAGCTCGACTTTATGTTACCAGAAAGATTAGATGCAACTTATGTAGGTGAAGATAATGAACGTCATGTTCCAGTTATGATTCACCGAGCGATTTTAGGTTCGATGGAACGTTTTATGGGAATTTTGACTGAAGATTGTGCAGGATTCTTCCCAACTTGGTTAGCACCATTACAAGTGGCCGTTATCAATATCACCGATAATCAAGCTGATTATGCGAAACAATTAACCAGCCAATTACAAAAAGTTGGTATTAGAGCAAAAGCAGACTTGAGAAATGAGAAAATAGGGTTTAAAATTCGTGAGCATACTCTAAAACGTGTTCCTTATATGTTTGTTTGTGGAGACAAAGAAATGGAATCAGGAACAATTTCAGTTAGAACACGCCAAGGTAAAGATCTTGGTAGCTTTGAAGTGAAACATGTTATAGAATTATTGCTTAATGAAATTCATAGTCGTTCATTAGAACAGATGAATTAATGATAAATTACTTTGGAGGAATGAGATATTAAAGTCAGTAAGCGAATTCAGTCAACACGCGCGCACAAAATTAACGATGAGATTACAGCTCGCGAGGTGAGGTTAACCGGCGTCGATGGTGAACAGCTCGGTATTGTTAGCTTAGATGAAGCTTTAAAACAAGCTGAAGAAGCAACGTTGGATTTAGTTGAAATAAGTCCTAATGCAGAGCCACCTGTTTGTCGAATTATGGATTATGGCAAATTCCTCTATGAAAAGAGTAAAGCAACAAAAGAACAGAAGAAGAAGCAAAAGGTTGTTCAGGTTAAGGAAATTAAATTCCGACCTGGTACAGACGAAGGCGACTATCAGGTAAAACTCCGCAGCCTGATACGCTTTCTTGAAGATGGCGATAAAGCCAAAGTTACGTTGCGTTTTCGTGGACGTGAAATGGCTCACCAACAGTTAGGTATTGAAATGCTTGACCGCATTAAAGAAGACTTAGCTGATTTGGCGGTTATTGAATCTTATCCAACTAAGATTGAAGGTCGTCAAATGATTATGGTGTTAGCGCCGAAGAAAAAGTAATGGTTTTTCAAGTTAATTTTTAGTTTCTGAAAATTACACCATTATTTTATTTTTATTAACAATGCGAAGTGGAAATTTATAAAATGCCTAAAATTAAAACTGTAAGAGGCGCAGCAAAGCGCTTTAAAAAAACAGCTTCTGGTGGCTTTAAGCATAAACAAGCTAACAAGAGCCATATCCTAACTAAAAAATCAACTAAGCGTAAACGTCATTTACGTGGTTTGACTACTGTGTCAAAAGGCGATTTAGGTTTAGTAGTGGCGTGTGTTCCATACGCTTAATTATTGATTAATTTTTTAGAGGATATAGTTTATGGCTCGTGTTAAACGTGGTGTTATTGCTCGTGCACGTCACAAGAAAATTTTAAAACAAGCAAAAGGGTATTATGGTGCTCGTTCACGTGTATATCGTGTTGCTTTCCAAGCAGTAATTAAAGCAGGACAATATGCTTATCGTGACCGTCGTCAACGTAAACGTCAATTCCGTCAATTATGGATTGTACGTATCAATGCTGCTGCTCGTCAATGTGGTCTTTCTTATAGTCGTTTCATCAACGGTTTAAAGAAAGCTTCAATTGAAATCGATCGTAAGATCCTTGCAGATATTGCAGTATTTGATAAAAATGCATTCGCTGCATTAGTTGAAAAGGCAAAAGCTGCACTTTAATAGCTTTATAAGAGCCGAGTTATCTCGGCTTTTATGTTTTATAAAAAGATTATTTAAGAGTTAATTATGAATTTAGTTATTTTTCGTTTCTTTTTTAGCTTCAATAATGCTATTCGTTCGTGAGGCAAATAAAAAACGAAAAATAATTATAAAAGCCTCAGAAGAGGCTTTTTTTATGTAATAAACAATAAGCAGGAGAACTGTATGTCTCAATTAGTTGAACTGGTAAGCAATGCCAAATCCGCTATTGAAAATGCTAATGATATTAATACCATAGAACAAATTCGAGTGGAATATTTTGGTAAAAAAGGCTATTTTACAATGCAGATGGCTTCTTTACGTGATGTTCCCGCTGATGAACGCCCCGCTGTAGGTCAGAAAATTAATGATGCTAAGCAACAAGTTGTTGAGTTATTAAATCAGAAGCGTAACTTTTTAGAGCGTCAGGCTCTTAATGCAAAATTAGCAAATGAAACAATTGACATTACATTACCAGGTAAGTCGCTAGAATTAGGTGGTTTACATCCAGTTACTAAGACAATTAATCGTTTAGTTGAATTTTTTGGAGAACTGGGCTTTGTTGTTGAGACTGGACCAGAAATCGAGGACGATTATCATAACTTTGATGCATTAAATATTCCTGCTCATCATCCTGCACGTGCTGATCACGATACATTTTGGTTTGATGCAAAACGTTTATTACGCACACAAACTTCTACAGTTCAAATAAGAACAATGGAAAATCAAAAACCGCCAATCCGAATCATTGCTCCAGGTAGAACTTATCGTAATGATTATGATCAAACGCATACGCCAATGTTTCACCAAATGGAAGGGTTATTGATAGATAAAAATGTAAGTTTTACCCATTTGAAGGGGTTATTGCATGATTTTCTTCATTGCTTTTTTGAGGATAATATGGAAATTAGATTTAGACCTGCATATTTTCCATTTACAGAACCTTCAGCAGAAGTGGACATCAAGGCTAAGAATGGCAATTGGTTAGAAGTTTTAGGATGCGGTATGGTTCATCCTAATGTATTACGTAATGTTGGAATAGATCCTGAAATATATAATGGTTTTGCCTTTGGTATGGGAATTGAAAGGTTAACTATGTTGCGTTACGGTGTCACTGATTTGCGTTCTTTCTTTGAAAATGATTTACGTTTTTTAAAACAATTTAATTAATTCTGGAGATCAAAACATGAAATTTAGTGAAAGTTGGCTACGTGAATGGATCAATCCAGAAATTAGTAGCGAAATGTTAGCCGATCAATTAACCATGGCTGGACTAGAAGTCGATGATGTTGAAAAAGTTGCTGGTGATTTTTCAGGTGTCGTTGTTGGAAGGGTAGTTGAGTGTAAACAACATCCTAATGCCGATAAGCTCCGTGTAACTAAAGTCGATATTGGCAAGCCTGAATTACTGGATATTGTTTGTGGTGCACCAAATTGTCGTCAGGGTTTAACTGTTGCTTGTGCAACAATTGGGGCTGTTCTACCAGGTGATTTTAAAATTAAAGCCGCCAAATTACGTGGTGAACCTTCAGAAGGTATGCTTTGTTCTTACTCTGAATTAGGAATATCTGAAGATCATAGTGGCATTATTGAATTGCCTGATGATGCACCTTTAGGGCAAGATATCCGAAAATATCTAAATCTTAATGATGTTATGATTGAGATTAGTGTTACGCCTAATCGGGCTGATTGTTTTGGTATCATTGGTGTTGCCCGAGATATCTCTGCAGTTAACAATATTCCAATGAAACAACTTAATATTGAAAGTGTTCCAGCAACTATTGCTGATACTGTGTCAATTGAAATAAATGAACCTAAAGCTGCGCCACGTTATCTTGGTCGAGTAATAAAAAATATTGATGTTAATGCAACAACACCACTTTGGATGAAAGAGAAATTACACCGTGGTGGTATTCGCTCAATTGATGCCATTGTCGATATTACTAATTATGTGTTATTAGAATTAGGTCATCCGATGCATGCATTTGATTTGGCGCAAATCGATTCAGGAATTATTGTTCGTTATGCTCATCAAGATGAAAAACTTGTTTTATTAAACGGGAATGAAGTAAAACTAAACGATAAAACACTCGTTATTGCTGATCATCAAAAAGTATTAGCAATGGCTGGTATTATGGGGGGAGAAAAATCTAGCGTAACAACTTCCACAAAAGATATCTTCCTTGAATCAGCTTTTTTTGCACCATTAGCAATAACTGGTAAAGCTCGTGAATATGGTTTACATACTGATGCTTCTCACCGTTATGAACGTGGTGTTGATCCTTATTTACAATTATCTGCTATGCAAAGAGCAACTCAATTAATTGTTGATATTTGTGGTGGTGATGTAGGTCCAATCTCTGAAATTACAAACGAAAAAGAGCTTCCTTCTCAAGCTACAATTCAACTACGTAGACATAAAGTGGATCAAATTATAGGTTATGTAATTGAAACTCAAAAAATTACAGACATTTTAGTTAGATTGGGCTGTGAAGTTTCTTATAATGAAAATGTTTGGACTGTTAAATCACCAAGTTGGCGATTTGATTTGCAAATCGAAGAGGATTTAATTGAGGAAGTTGCGCGAATTTATGGCTATAACAATATTCCTAATGTAAATCTGAAAATAGAATCTGTAATGAAGCCAAAACCTGAAAATATAGTCCCTTTGTCTAGAGTAAAAAATTTATTAGTAGATAAAGGTTATCAAGAGGCGGTGACTTATAGTTTTGTTGATCCTAAAATTCAACAACTTCTTCACCCAGAGCAGCATCATATTACATTACCTAATCCTATTTCGAGTGAAATGTCTGTTATGCGTTTATCATTATGGTCAGGATTATTAGATGCTGTAATATATAATCAAAATCGCCAACAATCTCGGATGAGATTATTTGAAACTGGCTTACGTTTTATTCCAGATGATTCATGTGAATTTGGTGTTCGCCAGGAATTGATGCTTGCTGGTGTTCTTACTGGCACTCTTTATGAAGAGCATTGGTCATTACCTAAACAAAATATTGATTTTTATGATTTGAAAGGGGACTTAGAGTTACTATTTTCTCTTTTAGGTTGTAATGAAAAAATTGTCTATCAGAAATCAGAGCTTGATACATTACATCCTGGACAAAGTGCTGCTATTTACTTAAATGGCGAGCTTATTGGTAATTTTGGTGTTTTACATCCAGAAATTGAAAAAAAATTATCTTTAAATAGTAAAACGCTTGTTTTTGAAATAAATTTAGATAAAATTAATGATAAAAGAGTACCAGTTGCTCATGAGTTATCTAAATATCCGTCTAATAAGCGAGATATTGCTGTAGTTGTATCTAACACAATACCAGCAGCAGATATTATTTCTGAGTGTAAACATGCTGGTGGTGAACAACTTGTAAGAGTTAATTTATTTGATGTATATCAAGGTGAAAACATAGATAAAGATCAGAAAAGCCTTGCTATCAGTTTGATTTTACAAGACAAATCACGTACACTAGAAGAAGAAGATATAACAAACATTGTAAGCAAGTGTGTTATTGCTTTACAAAACCGTTTCAATGCCCTATTAAGAGAATAATAATTATGACATTAACTAAAGCTGATATTGCAGATCGTCTTGCCGATAAATTTGATATTGATCGTCAAGAAGCTAAAGTCCTAGTTGAACTTTTTTTCGAAGAAATTCGTGTTGCTTTAGAAAAAGGTGAACCAGTTAAACTCTCTGGATTTGGTAATTTCGCTGTTCGTGATAAAAATTCACGACCAGGTCGTAATCCAAAAACAGGCGAAAGTGTTGATATCTCAGCTCGTCGAGTTGTCACATTTAGACCAGGTATTAAATTTAGAGAACGAATTGAGAAAAATTTAACGCTATAGTTAAACATTTTTAAATTTCGTTTGATATGTAATAGCCTTCCTGTTGTTATTACAAGATAGGAAGGTTAGTTCTTTTTTCGTTATAAATATTGTAATAATTTGCTAATTAAAGCATAATAACGCCTCTCCAATGGAGGCTCTATGGGTCCTCTTGCAACATTTTTTTGCTCATCAGGTCAGGTCCGGAAGGAAGCAGCCAAAGTAAAAAATATGTGTGTGGGATGTGGCTGATAGGGTCTCCTCCAAAATTCTCTAAATTAATATTGCTTTTAACTTACCATTGTTTTTAATGGCTATTAAATAGTCACTTAATTTATCCTTTCAAAATTTCATATTAAAGAGGTTGTAGAGATGCAACATTTTTGCGATCATATATCAAATTTTATTTATCTTCTTAAGTAAAATTATTCATATTAGAAAAACAGTAATGAGGAATTATTTATGATGCGAGTTGGATTATTTATCCTAACTAACTTAGCTGTTATGTTTGTATTTGGTATTATTTTAAGTATTTGTGGCGTTGATGCTCATAGTACATTAGGATTACTTATATTTGCAGCTATATTTGGTTTTGGTGGGTCTTTTATTTCACTTCTTTTATCTAAAAGAATGGCTTTAAGTTCTGTTGGTGGGAAAATAATTACTAATCCTCGCAACGCTCAAGAGCAATGGCTTTTAGATGTAGTTAATCGTCAAGCAAATGAATTGAAATTAAAAACACCACAAGTTGCGATTTATCAAGCAGAAGATATAAATGCTTTTGCAACCGGAGCAACTAAAAATAATTCTCTCGTAGCTGTTAGCTCGGGTCTTTTAGCCGCTATGACTCAAGATGAAGCTGAAGCTGTAATTGGACATGAAATGAGTCACGTTGCAAATGGTGATATGGTGACAATGGCGCTTTTACAAGGTGTACTTAATACTTTTGTTATTTTCATTTCACGAATTTTTGCTTCAATCGTAACAAAAGCTTTGGAAGATAGAAGTGAAGGATTATCTACTTTTGCTTATTATTTCATCGTAATGATTTTTGAAACTGTATTTGGTATTTTAGCAAGCATCATTGCTATGTGGTTTTCACGTTATCGAGAGTTCCATGCTGATGCAGGCTCAGCGAAATTAGTAGGGTCTACTAAAATGATTGCTGCTTTAGAAAAATTAAAATTGAGTCATGAGCCAAGTGAAGAAGCATCAATTTTGGCATTCTGTATTAATGGTGAGAAGAAAGCTAGATTTTCTCAACTATTCTTATCTCATCCACCTTTAGATAAACGTATTGAAGCATTGCGTAATCAATCTAATATTATTTAATAAATAATATTTAAAAACTTCCATGGCAAATATTAATTGTATTTGCCATTTTTTAATTAAAATTTAATATACCATCCTAATATTTTCTCAGAGAATCTCTCATGTATAGGCAACACACAACTAAATTAGAATTACTTAGCCCCGCAAAAAATATAGAAATTGCAAAAGAAGCTATTTTACATGGAGCTGATGCTATTTATATTGGCGGTCCTCAATTTGGTGCTCGTCATAATGCTGGTAATTCAGTAAGTGATATTGCTAAACTAGTAGAATTTGCTCATCATTTTTACTCTAAGGTTTTTGTAACTTTAAACACAATTCTTCATGACAATGAGCTTGAAGCTGCAAGGCAATTAATTTGGCAATTATATAATGCTGGGGTGGATGCTTTGATAGTTCAAGATATGGGAATATTAGCTATGGATATTCCACCAATCGATTTACATGCTAGTACCCAAATGGATATTAGAACGCCAGAAAAAGCTAAATTTCTTTCCGATGTAGGTTTTTCTCAAATAGTTTTAGCGAGAGAATTAAATTTAACCGAAATAGCAAACATACATCAACAAATTGATGCAAATATTGAATTTTTTATTCATGGCGCATTATGTGTTGCATTTTCTGGTCAATGCTATATTTCTCATGCACAAACGGGGCGAAGCGCTAATCGAGGCGACTGTTCTCAAGCTTGTCGATTGCCATTTACATTAAAAGACGAACAAGGTCGCATCGTCGCTTATGAAAAACATCTTTTATCAATGAAGGATAATAATCAGTCTGATAATTTAATAGAGTTGATACAAGCCGGAGTGAGATCTTTCAAGATTGAAGGCAGATACAAAGATTTGAGTTATGTTAAAAATATAACCGCATTTTATCGTAAAAAATTAGATAATATTTTAGAAAAAAACACAGATTTTGTTGCTGCATCGAGTGGCAAAACTGAACACTTTTTTACCCCGGATCCAAATAGAACATTCCACAGAGGATCTACCGATTATTTTGTTCGAGGTAGACAAGCCAATATTGGTGCATTTGATTCACCCAAATTTATTGGCTTAACAATTGGTGAAATTATAAAAATTACTAAACAATCTATCGTAATAAAATCAGAACAAGCGTTAACTAATGGTGATGGATTAAATGTTTTAATCAAAAGGGAAATTATAGGTTTTAGAGCTGATAAAGTAGAAAAAATTGGTAATAATCATTATCAAGTATTTCCTAATGAAATACCTAAAGCATTATATTCTATAAACTTACCTTATCAAATTAATCGCAATTTAGATCATTATTGGCAACAAATTTTATTAAAAGAATCTAGTTGTCGTCGTATCGGTGTAACATTTAGGCTTAAAAATATAGCAAACGGTTTGGAGTTAATTGCATCAAGTGAAGAGGGTAGTAGCGTTAAAATTGAATTGAAAGGCCCATTTGAGCTAGCTATGCAACAGGATAAAGCTCTCAATAATATAAGAGATAGTTTATCTAAGTTAGGTCAGACAACCTATTATTTAGCGGAGTTAATTATTGATTTAAACCAAGCTTATTTTGTTCCCAACAGTCAATTAAATCAGTTAAGACGAGATATTATTGATAAATTAACTCTAGAACGATTAAATAATTATCGAAGAAATATTCGTAAACCTCAAGTACATCCAACACCGATATATCCTGAACAACAATTAAGTTTTTTAGCTAATGTTTATAATCACAAAGCTCGTGAATTTTATGCTCAACATGGTGTAAAACTAATCGAAAGTGCATTTGAAGCTCACGAAGTTAAAGATGACGTTCCTTTAATGACTACAAAGCACTGTCTAAGATTTGCATTTAATTTATGTCCAAAACAAGCTAAAGGGATTCAAGGAGTTAAAACTAAAGTAACACCAATGAAATTAATTCAAAATAATAATGAAGAATTAATTTTAAAATTCAACTGTAAAGCTTGTGAAATGCAGGTTTGGGGCAAAATCAAAAAACATATTTTAAAAATTCCAGTACTTGGTAGTGAAGTTATTTTACTGATAAATGACAGCTAACGCGTTGATAATTATTGATTTATATCTCATTAATAAAAAATATTAGCGATAAATAGTAATGTAAAAGGTGTTATTTTTAGTTCGCAATAATGTCATTATTTAACATAATATAGATTATTAGAACCTTAATATTATGATTTTATTAAATATAATTAATTAGGTGCGTAATAATTGAAAATAAGTGATAAATCCTATAACAAATTAATATACTGAACTACACAACACAACGCATTTCACATTATGTATACTAAATTAATTTAACTAATAAAATCAATAGATTGATGGTTTATTTTAAATAAACTTAATTTACTTAAAAATGTATCTACATTATCTTTCCATATCGTTATCTTTTTCGTTATCTTTTATTTGTCTGATCGATTTTTTATTTGCCACATTCTGCTTAGCAGTTTGAAGTAGTTTAGCAAAGCTCTCATCTTGTGATAGTTTATTTTCATCTTTATTAATTTCATTTTGAATAGATATAGATGGTAAACCTTTATCAATCTTGGAATCATAAATTTTTTCTTGTCGATTATAAACGGTTAATGATTCAATTTGCGTTGATTGACTTAGTTTATTCGCATTAACGGGTAAAGCTTCAACAACTTGATCATGCACATTTTTAGGAACATAGCGTGGGATACGTCCTTGTTTTAAAGCCTTTTCATAACGAATATTAACACTTTGCCAACTAACCTCTTTTGGACAAATATGAATCAACACATCAACGCTGTAACCATTATTTTTTAAGTCATTAATTTGTTTTTCTGCTTTATCTATATTTTTGAGTGTGCCATCAATAATAATATTATACTTGGCATCAATAGCTCGTTTTTGTATTTCTTCTTTGATTTCGCTTGCAAATTGATGTGTATATTCTGAAGATTCTTTGCCATATTTTTCATACAATGTTTTGTAGTTTGGGTGACGTTCTCGATAAGAATCTAAGTCAATAATTAGGATGTTATTGCTGTATTCAGTTTGGAGTTTATTTGTAGAGGTAGATTTACCAGCTCCTGGTTGTCCGCCTACAATATAAGCTTTGGGGGGTTGTTGTGATGTCAATTCAGGCTGTTCTATATGAATATCAATCCATATGTCATTAACGATATGATTCTTTTCTTGATTAGATACATGGGATAATTGTTCATTGTTTTTCATATTAATTACTTATATTTATTTTCGATTAACTGGAAAAATTTTAATGCAGCTTCATAATCAATTTCTTCATAAGAAGTATCTGCAATTTTTTTTCTAAATTCTCTTAATTTTTTAATATCTTCTAACATATCTGATGTATATTCATTGCCATAGCCTTTTGCTTTTGAAATGCAAATTCGAACACTATTATACATTTCTTCCCACAAAAACTCTTTTTCGTCAAAAGTCGCCATAAATTTTTCCTTTTCTGTATTAAATTTATAAACAGTTTAGATTATAGAATATATTTTTAATGGCGTCCAAATGAAAAGGCTCCCTATGCTTTCCTTTCCACTTGGACGCCCCTCAAAATTTGGTTATAATTCAGCCGTTAATATCACCAAAACTACGTAAGGAGCGCGATATGCGGGACCAAAAAGAAAGAATTGATAGAATGGAACGACGCTTAAGAAATGAATTTAGACACGCATTAGCGGTAAATTTAATTACACAAGAACAACATGACAACTATCTGCAGGAGCTTAATGAATTAACGTCTTATATTTATGAAAGATATAAAGATAGTTTTACTTTTCGTGCTGAAGATTGGCGTAAAATCAATAACTATTATGAAAAAATCATTGGATTGGATTTTGTTCGTAGTCGAACAAAAGAAGGGTTAGAAGATGACTGGCTTATAGAGATGTAAATAATGACAGCAGACAATATTAATCGACTTTTCGAGCAAATACAGCAAGTTAATAATCAAGGGACTTCAAACTTTACACAAACCAATGCAAACTATCCTAAAAATCCTTATACTCAAGAAGTATATCAAGCAAACGATTTATATTCAGATAGCCACAAAAAAGGGTTTTCAGAGACCCGATGGTTAACTGAGGGTGAAATACAAACTCACAATTTGCAGATAAAACCGGATGAGAAAGATAACTTTTTTGAAAGTGATTTATATAAAGATAATCAGTATTATGAAAATATTAAGTTTTATAATGTAGAACAGCTGGATAAAGCTTCCTTTGATAAACTTCCGCCTGAAATTAAGCCAGAAAAACAGTGGCAGGAAAATTTAAAAGTCGAGCAATTTATAGCAAGTCAGGGAGTAGAGGTATTACATAACAGTGCATCAAACCCTCGTTATAATGCCAAATCACATACTATCCATATGCCCGATAAATCCCAGTATAAGACTGCCGAAGCATACTATAATGATATCTTTCATGAAATCGGACACTCAACCAGTCGGGAATTAGACAGAATACCCAAAACGTACGAACAGGCAGAATTATTTGTCGCCAGAGATGAATTAGTCGCTGAAACATCGGCGATGAAGCTTTGTAATTTAACGCTAATTTCATCAGATAAAACAAACAATTTAGTTTATCTAAAAATATATCTAAAAGAATTTGGTGACGATAAAGATGTTCAGAAGGCAGAGTTAAGCAAGGCATTGACTGAATCAGATAAGGTATTGGCATTAACCAAAAGTAAATATTTAACGGCTAAAAAACAGCTCACGACAATATCAAGTAAAATGTTAAATCAGACATTAGATACTCCAGGGAGAAATTTAGCAGAAAAATCTATTATTAACCAGAAAACAATATCGCAAGACATGGAGCTGGGAGATTAAACGATAAATTATCGTCATAATTACTTAATCGGAATTCACTCTTTAATTTTTATATACAGTATTATTTACTTTTTTATGTTAATAATTGAATAGTATTGATAATGTCAATAGCAAAGCGAAGGTTGCAGTCACGCAGTGAACGAGCAAGTATTTGGCGTAGTGTATTATTGACAACCCACCAAGTCCAATCCTTTAGAGCCAACGGAAAAGTACACATGGAGAGCCTTTCCACTTGGACAACTTTTAAAAATTGTTTATAATTCAGCCGATAATATCAGCAAAACTACTTAAGGAATACAAGATGCGAGACCAAAAAGAACGAGTTTACAGTATTGAAAGATTAACAAGAAATGAGTTTGAGTACGCATTAGAATTAAATTTAATTACACAAGAACAATATGACAACTATCTTCAGGAGCTCAATGAATTAACATCTTATATTTATGAAAAATATAAAGATAGTTTGGCTTTTTATGATGAAGATTGGATTAAAATCAATAACTATTATGAAAAAATTGTAGCCTTAGATTTTGTCAGGGATTATGTAAAAGAGGCTTTAGAAGACAGTTGGCTTATCGAGATGTAAAAGATGACAGCAGACAATATTAATCGACTTTTCGAGCAGATACAGCAAGTTAATAATCAAGGGACTTCGAACTTTGCACAAACCAATGCAAACTTTCCCAAAAATCCTTATACCCAAGAGGTATATCAAGCTGACTTATTATATGATAAAGGTCATCAAAAAGGATTTTCAGAGACCCGCTGGTTAACTGAGGATGAAATACAAACTCATAATTTGCAAATAAAGTCGGATGAAAAAAATAACTTTTTTGAAAGTGATTTATACAAAAATGGTGAAAAATTGCGAAATATTAAATTTTATAATATAGAACAATTAGATAAAACTTCGTTTGATACACTCCCGCCAGAAATTAAGCCAGAAAAACAGTGGCAGGAAAATCTGAAAGTCGAGCAATTTATAGCAAGTCAGGGGGTTAAGGTTTTACACAACAGCCCATCAAATCCACGTTATAATGCCAAATCACATACTATCCATATGCCCGATAAATCCCAGTATAAGACTGCCGAAGCATACTATAATGATATATTCCATGAAATCGGACACTCAACCAGTCGAGAACTGGGACGAACACCAACGACACCAGTGCAAGCAATAAATTTTTTCAAACGAGATGAATTAGTCGCCGAAACTTCAGCAATAAAACTTTGTGAATTAACGAATGTTAATAACAATAAAACCAACAATTTATCTTATTTAAAAGAGTTTTTAAGCAAATTTGGTGACGATAAGGAAGTTCAAAAAGCAGAGTTAAGCAAGGCATTGACTGAATCAGATAAGGTATTGGCATTAACCAAAAGTAAATATTTAACGGCTAAAAAACAGCACACAACAATATCAAGTAAAATGTTAAATCAGACATTAGATACTCCAGGGAGAAATTTAGCAGAAAAATCTATTATTGATCAGAAAATAACATCGCAAGATATGGAGTTGGGAGATTAAACGATAAATTATCGTCACAATTATTTTATCGAAATTCACTCTTTAATTTTTATACACAGTGTTATTTACTTTTTATGTTAATAATTGAACAGTGTTGATAATGTCAATAGCAAGCTAGGTCGCAGTCACGCAGTAAACTATCGACAACCCACCAAGTTTTATACTTAAGGAACGCATGACGAGCCTTTCCACTTGGACGCCCTCTAAAATTTGGTTATAATTCAGCCGTTAATATCACCAAAACTACCTAAGGAGTGCAGTATGCGAGACCAAAAAGAAAGAATTGATAGAATGGAACGACGCTTAAGAAATGAATTTAGACACGCTTTGGCGGTCAATTTAATTACACAAGAACAACATGACAACTATCTGCAGGAGCTTAATGAATTAACGTCTTATATCTATGAAAAATATAAAGATGACCCAAGTTTTTATCCAGATGATTGGGATAAAATTAATGACTATTATGAAAAAATCATTGGATTAGATTTTGTTCGTAGTCGAACAAAAGAGGGGTTAGAAGATGACTGGCTTATAGAGATGTAAATAATGACAGCAGACAATATTAATCGACTTTTCGATCAAATACAGCAAGTTAATAATCAAGGGACTTCGAGCTTTACACAAACCAATGCAAACTTTCCCAAAAACCCTTATACTCAAGAGGTCTATCAAGCAAACGATTTATATTCAGATAGCCACAAAAAGGGGTTTTCAGAGACCCGATGGTTAACTGAGGGTGAAATACAAACTCACAATTTGCAGATAAAACCGGATGAGAAAGATAACTTTTTTGAAAGTGATTTATATAAAGATAATCAGTATTATGAAAATATTAAGTTTTATAATGTAGAACAGCTGGATAAAGCTTCCTTTGATAAACTTCCGCCTGAAATTAAGCCAGAAAAACAGTGGCAGGAAAATTTAAAAGTCGAGCAATTTATAGCAAGTCAGGGGGTTAAGGTGTTACATAACAGCGCATCAAATCCTCGTTATGATCCCAAATCACATACTATCCATATGCCCGATAAATCCCAGTATGAGACTGCCGAAGGATACTATAATGATATCTTCCATGAAATCGGACACTCAACCAGTCGGGAATTAGACAGAATTCCGAAAACGAATGAACAGAAAAGATTATTTACACCCCGAGATGAATTAGTAGCCGAAACATCGGCGATGAAACTTTGTAATTTAACGCAAATTGCATCGAATAAAAATAATAATTTAGCTTATATTAAGTTTAATTTAGCTAAATTTGGTGACGATAAAAATGTTCAAAAAGCAGAGTTAAGCAAGGCATTAACTGAGTCGGATAAGGTATTGTCATTAACCAAAAGTAAATATTTAACGGCTAAAAAACAGCTCACGACAATATCAAGTAAAATGTTAAATCAGACATTAGATACTTCAGGGAGAAATTTAGCAGAAAAATCTATTATTAACCAGAAAACAACATCGCAAGATATGGAGTTGGGAGATTAAACGATAAATTATCGTCATAATTACTTTATTGGAATTAGAAATTTTATAGAAATTAATAATTTCTATAAAAAACTAGTTCGCATAATCTATATTATGTTAAATAAAGTATATTAAATCAATTAAGTTCATTTATTCGCCACTCACTCTCTATTAACAATTCTAAATCTTTATAAGACTATTCTTTTATCAAGAATTCATTTATATTGTTTAGATTAATTACTTAGTGTAGTTATTTAAAAATTTAATAGTGATTTTCTATTTCTTTTCTTTTTATTGAATAGAAATACAAAAAAAATTGGTCAATTTTTGTTTTATGACAAAATATGGTAACCTTATCACTTCAAATCAACAGCCCTTGTATTTAGGATATTATGCATAGTATTTATAAGACATTACGTTCCAATAGTTATTCTGTTCCGTGCGAATTATGCAGTCTCGGTGGGCTCTGTATTCCGATGTTACTCAATAATACATTAAGTAGTGTTTTAGAACGCAAAAGATCTTATTCAAAAGGCGAAATAATAGTTAAAGCAAAAACGCCATTTAAAAAATTCTTCATCGTTCATTCCGGTGCACTTAAAACATTTGTCACAACTTCTGAAAATAATGAACAAATTAATGGATTTTATCTACCTGGAGATATTGTTGGTTTAGATGCCATTTCAACCAAAGTTTATAACAATAACATTCAGGCATTAAGTAACACACTAATCTGTGAACTGCATTATGATGAATTAATGACATTAATTGATACTAATAAGAATGTTAGAGATTTAATCTTTAGATTATTAAGTGCTGACATTTATAATTATCAAAAATTGGTTCTTTGCTATTCTCAGAAAAAATCAGATGAGCGTCTGGCCACCTTTATTTATTCTCTTTACCTTCGATATCAGCAAAGAGGACATTCTTCTTTAAATATAAAACTAGCAATGAGCCGAGCTGAAATAGCTAATTATTTAGGATTAACGATTGAAACTGTAAGTCGTAATTTATCAAAATTACAAGAGCAAAATATTTTAATAGCTAAAGGTAAATATATTTATATCAATAACTTGGAAGCTTTAATAGATTTAGGAAATTAAATTTATTTATGCTAAAATAACTAAAAATTCATTGTAAGGTTTTTTATATGTTAAGTTTCAAGAAAACAATTATCGCTACAACTGTTGCGCTTATTCCATTTTGTTCTTTTGCTGCTCAGCAATTAACTGAAGAACAAGCAAACAGCATGCAATCTTTTAAAAGCATTACGATTCGAGGTGCTTTTTATACTGATAGCGATTATGTTATGGCTATGTCAAAGGCGGCAGACAATGAAGGAGCTGCTTCTTTTTACATAACAACAACAAATATCAGCCCTTCTAATGATACTTTGCGTATCGTTTATGCAAAATTATACAAAGCAGACGCACCTAAAGCTTTAGAACAACCAGAAACTTTACGTAAATTTGAAGGTGTTTACGAATATCCAAAATCTAAAGCAATTCGCTTAGAACCATTTAATATTGTGCGTATTCGTGGATACTTTCCGACAGATTATGATGTAAATCAAGCTATTGCTAAAGAAGCTTCAGCACAAGGTGCATATGGCTTTTACATAGATTCACGTTCAGAATTAGGCAGTAATATTCAAGTAGCTGCTTATTTATTTAAAAAAGATGCTCCTGAACGTAAATTACAACCTGAAAATGCTATTCCTTACGATTCTGAAGCGGGTCAATTAGCATTAGCTAAAGGTGGAGAAGCTGCAATGCAGGTTGAAAAACCTGGTTATTACTCTCCTTCTGCATTTAACGAGAAATATTATGCAGATAAATTTAATAATAAAGTAATTGATAAAACTACAACAAATTCTGCTGCAAGTAATAAAGTTACAACAACATCAAATACAGAAACAATAAGTACCGTTGCCACTGAACCTCAAAGAGTAACTCGTTACACTGTCACTCTTCCTGATGGGCGAAAAATTCAGGAACTTAACGATGCAACTGCGGCTAAAATGGTTGCCTTTGATACACTGAAATTTAGAGGTTACTACGTTACTGATCAGGAAATTTCATATCAAGCAGGAAAAAGAGCAATAGAAGCTGGGGCTAAATATTATCATATTGCTCGAGTTGCTCATGATTCTAAAGGGCCAAACATCACTGTATTTGTAGATCTTTATAAATAATCAAAATGGGCGCATAAGCGCCCTTCTTTTTTATCCTTATAATTATATTCTATAATTCAGAAGATACAGTTTCTATTTGTTGTTTTATCCTTTTTGCAGAAATTGGATACGGTGTGCCGAGTTGTTGAGCGAATAAGTTAACTCTAAGTTCTTCTATCATCCATTTAATATTCGTAACATCATTCAATGATTTTTGATTTTCTGACAAATTATTAAACCAACTTTGATATTCGTTTTTCACTTCTTCTATTATATTCATCGACTGTCTATCTTTAGCCACATTAGTTCCTAACTTCTCTATCCGTTTTTCTATAGCAGTTAAATAGCGATAAATATCATGGAGTTTGTTATAACCAGTTTTTGCCACAAAACCCTTATAAACTAGCTCATTTAGCTGCGCTTTGATATCAGATAACGCAAATGCTAAAGACAAATCGATACGGCCTTTAAGTTTTTTATTAATATTAAAATGGAGAGTTAAAATTGATTCCACTTGTTTAGCTATATCCACTACAATTTCATTGATATGCTCTTTGGTATAACCTAACAGTTCTTGATATTGTTCTTGATTTTTAACTTTCTGATTGTACTTCTTAATCAAGTAGTCTATTCCACAGGCAATGCAGTCATCAATAAGGTTAAGAACTGTACCGAATGAATTAAAATATAAGCCTAATTTAGATTTATTTGGTAACTTTTCGTGCAAATATTTAATTGGAGATGGAATATTTAAAATCAACAATCGTCTAATCCCGAGCTTGGTTAATCTTTTTTGTTCCTCAAGTGAATCAACCAGTTTAATACTGACCGAGTTTTGATTATCAATGATGGCTGGATAGGCTTTAACTGTATAATTATTTTGTTTTTCTTCATAAATACTTGGTAAGTGACCAAAATTCCAATCAATAATATTATCTTTCTCTATTTTGACAGATTTTTTTTGAGTCAGCGATGATAATGCTTCTTGAACTTCTGTTTTAAGATGTTCTTTAATCATCATTAGATCTTTGCCAAAAGCTATTTCTCGTCCATTATCAACAATACTAAAATTCATTTTTAAGTAATCTGGTACTTGTTCTAATTGCCAATCAGTTGGCTGAATTTTTATACCTGTCATTTTCCTAAATTCATTTTCTAATGTTTCAAGTAATGGATGTTCAATTGAATTAACTCTACTTAAAAAAACCTCAGCATAGTTAGGCGCAGGAACTAAGCTTTTGCGTAAAGATTTTGGTAATGATTTTATTAAAGCAATAACTAAATCATAACGAAATCCAGGTACTTGCCAATCAAATCCTGTATCTTTTATTTGATTTAATATATTAAGCGGAATAGAAATTGTTACACCGTCACGCGCATTACCTAGATCAAATTGATAAGTTAAAGGTAATTTCAAGTTATTCTGATACCAAAAATCTGGATAATCGTTTATTTTTACAGGCTGAGCTGATTGTTTAATCAGCATATTTTTTTCAATATTTAAAAAATCAGGGTCTATTTTTTGTTTGTTTTTCCACCACGTATTAAAGTGTTTTGCGGAAATAACTGATTTGTCTATTCGTTCATCATAAAAATTATAAAGGTCATCATCATCAATCAGAATATCCTGACGACGAGATTTATGTTCAAGATCCTCAACTTCATTGATTAATTTCTGATTTTGTTTATAAAACTGGTGATTAGTTTGCCAATCACCTTCAACCAAAGCATTCCGAATAAATAAGGAACGACTTAGTACTGGGTCAATTTTACTATAATTAACTATGCGGTTTGCAACAATTGGTAGACCGAATAAAGTTACTTTTTCATTGGCTAAAGTTGTCCCATTCTTTTTAGACCATCTAGGCTCACTATAACTATATTTAACTAGATGTTTTGCTAATGGTTCAATCCAATCTGCTTCAATTTTAGCAGCCGTTCTACCCCATAGACGGCTTGTCTCAACAAGTTCACTAGCTATACACCATTTTGGTTGATTTTTAAAGATGGCTGAATTAGGGAATATAGCAAATTTAATATTACGAGCACCGATATATTCATGTTTTTCAATTTCTTTCATACCAACATGTGACAATAAGCCGCTTAATAACGCAGTATGCAGTGAACGATAATCCGCTAATTGACTATTAATCGGAAAAGCAAGTTGTTTAATGGTTTGTCTAATTTGTGTATAAACATCTTGCCATTCTCGAATTCTAAGATAGTTAAGATATTCTTTTTTACACAACCGTCTAAATTGATTACCCGACAAATCTGCTTGTTGATTTGTTACATAATTCCATAAATTGATAAGTGATATAAAATCAGATTCTTTATCAGCAAATCTACGGTGTTTCTCATCAGAAGCTTGCTGTTTATCAAATGGCCTTTCTCGAGGATCTTGTATTGATAGTGCTGCCACAATAATCATAACTTCTTTTATACAACCTAACCGTCTAGCTTCAACTAGCATTCTAGCTAATCTAGGATCAATAGGTAATTGAGATAAAATTTGTCCTATCTCAGTCAAATGATAATGATGATGTTTAGTATAAATTGCACCTAATTCTTCTAATAATCGTATACCATCACGAATATATCTAGAATCAGGTGCTTCAACAAATGGAAAAGCCGCTATATCACCTAAGCCTAATGAAGTCATTTGTAATATAACTGATGCTAAATTGGTTCGAAGAATTTCAGGCTCAGTAAATTCAGGTCTGGATAAAAAATCTTGTTCATCATATAAACGTATACAAATACCATCTGAAGTTCTACCACAACGCCCTTTTCTTTGGTTCGCTGATGCTTTAGAAATGGGTTCAATTGGTAATCGTTGAACTTTCGTCCGATAACTATAACGACTAATTCTTGCTAAACCAGGATCGATAACATATTTAATACCAGGAACGGTCAAGGATGTTTCAGCCACATTTGTAGCTAAGATAATTCTTCGAGCACTGTGTGATTGAAAGATACGGTTTTGTTCAGATGCAGATAATCTAGCATATAAAGGCAAAATCTCAGTATGTTTCAGTTCAATTTTCCTTAGCGTATCAGCCAGATCACGTATTTCACGCTCCCCTGTAAGAAAAATCAAAATATCCCCATTACTTTCAAAAGGTAATTCATCGATTGCATCTATAATAGGCTGAAAATCATTATTTTTCTCATTTCCATAATCATCATTAAGAATTGTTGGACGATATCTAACTTCGACAGGATAGGTTCGACCTGAAACTTCAATGATTGGGGCATGATTAAAATGATTTGAGAAACGTTCAACATCTATTGTAGCTGAAGTTATGATGACTTTTAAGTCAGGACGTTTAGGTAATAATTGTTTCAAATATCCCAAAATAAAATCGATATTTAAACTACGTTCATGAGCTTCATCTATAATAATAGTATCATATTGAAGTAATAATTTATCTTGCTGAATCTCTGCCAGTAAAATTCCATCAGTCATCAATTTCACCAAAGTAGTTTCGCTGACATGATCAGAAAATCTGACTTTATAGCCCACTAAGTTGCCTATTTCTGTTTTTAATTCCTCAGCAATACGATTGGCAACTGAACGAGCTGCTAACCTTCTCGGTTGGGTATGGCCAATAAAACCTTTAACACCTAAGCCTAGTTCCAAACATATTTTAGGTATTTGTGTCGTTTTTCCTGAACCTGTTTCACCGGCAATAATTACAACTTGATTATTTTTAATTGCTTCAGCTATCGCCTCTTTCTTATCAACTACTGGTAGATTATCTGGAAAATCGATATCTTTAGGTAACGATTGTAATCGAACATTATAATGTGCAACAGCTTGAGCAATCGCTTGTTCGATGGTATCTAAATTTTGTTTTTTGTTTGAAAGCTTTCTTATTTTGTGTTGATCTACGAAAGTCATTGATTGAAAAAATTTAATTTGCTGTTGAATTAACATAAAGAGTAAAATGTAATTATTAAATTTTAATTAAACTGATTATATCAAATTTAGCCAACTATTAGGAGTTAAGATGAAAAAGACTTTACTATTAATAATGCTTTTTACTGGAACTTTCGTGATGACTGGTTGTGGTGAATCTAAGAGCGTTAAAGCTGAAGATTTAATGCATCATCGCTTTGTATTGATTAAAGCCAATGGTCAAGATATTTCAACAGATAAAAATGCTGAGCTTGAATTTGGTGAAAACATGAATATTTATGGAAAAATGTGTAATCGCTTTGTTGCAAAAGTAGAATTGGAAAACGAAACGATCAAAGGCCCTGGTGTTAGTATGGCAAAAATGGCTTGTGATGATGAGCAATTGAGTAAGTTAGATGATACCATCGCTCAATTAATTCAAGACGGAGCATCAGTCAGTTTGGACAAAGATCTATTGACTTTAAAAAATAAAGATATTGAACTAATTTATCAACTTAAAGATTTAATGTAATTTAAAAAGACATTTTTTATCACAAACTTGGTAAAAATTTAACCAAAAAAATGTTTTAGTTTTTTTCTATCTCAATTGATGTCTAGTTTTTTGATAAAAAACTTTATTTAAAATGTCGTTAAGACTATAATAAAAAAAGTTTTTAAGAATGGCTTATATTGATGAGATTACTAAATTCTTTAGATATTGCTTTTAATAAGAGTAACTTTTTAAAGTTACTCTTCCCTTTTTATACCAATGCACTGGCATTGGTTTTTTTTGTTTAAATATTTATATTTAAAACCATTTATTTAAATTTGAACATTAACTTTAACAACTAGTAGATAATATTATGAAAAAGACAAAAATCGTTTGTACCATAGGACCAAAATCAGAATCAAAAGAGATGCTAACTAAATTATTAAATGCAGGCATGAATGTAATGCGTTTAAACTTCTCTCATGGTGATTATGAAGAGCATGGTAATCGAATCAAAAATTTACGTGAAGTAATGCAAGAAACAGGCTTGAAAGCTGCCATCATGTTAGATACTAAAGGTCCAGAAATTCGTACTATTAAGCTTGAAGGTGGTAACGATGTATCACTTGTAGCAGGCCAAACTTTCACTTTTACTACTGATGAAAATGTAGTTGGTAATTCAGAACGTGTAGCCGTTACATATAAAGGATTTGCTCAAGATCTTAAACCAGGTAACCGTGTATTAGTTGATGATGGTTTAATCGCTATGGACGTTCAAGAAATCAAAGGTAACGAAGTTATTTGTAAAGTTTTAAATAACGGTGACCTTGGTGAAAATAAAGGTATTAACTTACCTGGTGTTTCAATCAAATTACCTGCACTAGCTGAAAAAGATAAAAATGACTTAATTTTCGGTTGTGAACAAGGTGTAGATTTTATTGCAGCATCATTTATCCGTAAACGTTCTGATGTTGAAGATATTCGTGCTCATCTTAAAGCTCACGGCGGTGAAGAAATCAAAATCATTTCTAAAATCGAAAATCAAGAAGGTTTAGATAACTTTGATGAAATTTTAGAAGCATCTGATGGTATCATGGTTGCTCGTGGTGATTTAGGTGTGGAAATTGCGGTTGAAGAAGTTATTTTTGCTCAAAAAATGATGATTAAAAAATGTAATAAAGCTTCAAAACCAGTTATTACTGCAACTCAAATGTTAGATTCAATGATCAAAAACCCACGTCCTACTCGTGCTGAAGCTGGTGACGTTGCTAATGCAATTATTGATGGTACAGACGCTGTTATGCTATCTGGCGAAAGTGCTAAAGGTAAATATCCATTTGAAGCAGTTAATGTGATGGCTACTATTTGTAAGCGTACTGATGGTACTATCCCAGCTAAATTAGAGCTAACCACAAAAGAAGAAACATTACGTATTACTGCTGCTGTATGTTGTGGTGCTGTTGAAATCGCAGAACGATTAAATGTACCATTAATTGTTGTTGCTACTCGTAGCGGTAAATCAGCTCGTGAACTTCGTCATTACTTCCCGACAGCTCGTATTTTGGCTTTATCTTCAAGCCAAAAAACTGTCAATCAACTTGCCTTATCTAAAGGTGTTGAACCTATTTTAATTGATGCAATTAATTCAACAGATGATTTCTACCGTTTAGGTAAAGAAATGGCTGTTAAAATTTGTAATGTAAAACAAGGTGATACAATTGTTATGGTATCAGGTGCATTAGTTCCAAGCGGAACAACTAACACAACTTCTGTTCACCGCATCTAATCACCTTTAATTTTGTTTAAATGAATGATAAAAAGCTAGCTATATGCTAGCTTTTTTTTTATCTTACGTTATTCTGTAATAAATCAAATTAGTGGAATGGGCATTACAAAAAATGATAATAGAAAAAGTATATTTACCTAAAGAACTAAGTTGGTTATCATTTAACCAACGGGTATTACAAGAGGCTGCTGATGAAAGTAATCCTCTCATAGAACGAATCCGTTTTTTAGGTATCTACTCAAGTAATCTTGATGAATTTTATAAAGTCCAATTTGCAAATTTAAAAAAATATGTCCTTATTGAGCAAGAACAAGCTCAAGCAACATCTAATGCTAAACATTTATTGCGTCAGGTTAATCAAAAAGTCATTCAACTTGAATTACAATTTGATCAGCTTTATAACGAGCTATTATTAGAAATGGCAAGGAATCAGATTTTCCTAATAAATGAAAGGCAACTTACCACTTATCAAGAAACTTGGATAAAAAATTATTATAAGCAAAATTTAAGACAGTATATTACCCCTATTTTGTTAGATAGCCATACTGAGTTGATTCAATTTTTAAAAGATGATCATGCTTATTTAGCAGTTGAAATTATCTGTAAAGATAGTATTAGCTATGCATTACTTGAACTTCCTACAGATAATGCGCCTCGGTTTGTTTTATTACCTTCAGAAGTTTCAACTAAAAATAAATCAATTATTTTTTTAGATAACATTTTACGTTATTGTTTAGCGGATATTTTTAAAGTCTTCTTTGATGCGGTAGAATTAAATGCTTATTCTATAAATATTAATCGTGATGCTGAATACGAATTAAATACTGAACTTGATAGTTTACTTGAGTTAATGTCTCAGGGTTTGAAACAGCGGTTAACTGCTCAGCCAGTTCGTTTTACATATCAAAAAGACATGCCAAAGGCATTATTTGAATTATTGATAAATAAACTAAGATTAACTGAACAAGATGCAATGCCTGGTGGACGTTATCCCAATTTCAAAGATTTAGCAAATTTTCCAGATCTTGGTGTCAAAAACTTACTTAATAAACGCTTACCAAGCCTTGCTTATAATCGATTCAAGAAATTCAGAAATGCTTTTGCAACAATAAAAGACCGAGATGTATTGCTCTATTATCCTTACTATTCATTTGGACATGTGCTTGAAATTATGCGACAAGCGTCATTTGATCCAGCTGTTACCCATATTCGTATGAATATTTATCGAGTAGCTAAAGACTCCAGATTTATTCATGCTGCTATAAATGCAGCGAACAACGGTAAAAAAGTCACAGTAGTAGTAGAACTGCAAGCTCGATTTGATGAAGAAGCAAACATAAAATGGGCTAAAAGGTTAATTCGTAGTGGTATAAAAGTTATCTATTCACAACCAAAACTTAAAATTCATGCCAAATTATTCTTAATCGATCGTAAAGAAGACGATCGAATTGTCCGTTATGCTCATATTGGTTCAGGTAATTTTAATGAAAAAACTGCACGTATTTATACAGATTTTTCATTATTAACGGCTGACCCCGCGATTACCGATGAAGTTATCAAAGTATTTAACTTTATTGAAAACCCATTTAAACCGGTAACTTTTCACCATTTATTAGTTTCACCACAAAATACACGATTACGCTTTCATGAATTCATTGAACGAGAAATCAATAATGCCAAAGCTGGGAAACCTTCAGGGATCTATCTTAAACTCAATGCAATAACTGATAAAGAGATGATAAATCAACTCTACAAAGCTTCTTGTGCTGGCGTAAAAATACGCATGATTGTGCGAGGTACCTGTATACTTGTTCCTCAAATTCCTAATTTAAGTGAAAATATCTATGTAACCAGTATTGTTGACCAGTATCTCGAACATGCTCGAGTTTATATTTTCGAAAATGACGGTAATAAAGATACCTACATATCATCTGCCGATTGGATGCCTAGAAATCTTGATAACCGTATTGAGGTTGGCGTAAAAATATTTGATCTGACATTAAAATCCACTATTCATAATATTTTCAATATTCAGTGTAATGATAATGTCAAAGCTCGAATTATCGATAAAGATAATATGAACAATTACGTCCAAAGAGGTAATAAAAAGAAAGTAAGAGCACAACGTGCAATTTATGATTATCTAAAACAATTAGAATCAGCAAGTTAAGGATTTGAACGTGAATAAATTTGATGAATATGCAGTTATTGATCTAGGTTCGAATAGTTTTCATATGGTCATTGCACGTTGTATTGATGGTGCAACACAAATTATCTACAAAAATAAAAAAAATATTCATTTAGCTACCGGTTTAAATGAATTCTATGAGCTAAGCGAGACAAGTATTAAACGAGGTATTGAATGCCTTGCACTCTTTGCTGAACGGCTGAATGGATTTCCCCCGGAAAATGTTCGAATTGTTGCAACCTATACGTTACGTATCGCCACTAATCGGCATAAATTTCTAGCCCAAGCGGCTAAGGTTCTACCCTACCCAATTGAAATTATTTCCGGACAAGAAGAAGCCCGTTTAATCTATTTAGGTACCATGACAGCCGAATCAACCGCCGAAGATGATACCAAATTTGTTATTGATATTGGTGGTGGATCGACTGAAATTGCCATTGGTCGAGGAAACGATCTCAAACCATTTATTGTGGCAAGTCGACCAATGGGCTGTGTCACTTATACTAAGCAATTTTTTCCACAAAAGACCATTGACCGATATTCCTTTTTAAGAGCCAAACTGGCAGCAGAACAACAAATTGAAAATCTTATTACCACAATAAAAAGACAAAATATCAGTGTCGCATTTGGTACTTCCGGCACAATCAAAAGTATTTACAAAATATTATTAGATTTAGGTGTCAGCGACGGTATCATTACGCCTAAACGCTTGGATGATTTAATCAGTTATATCTTAGAATTCAAGTCTTTTCATGAAATTGACTATCCATCACTTTCTGAAGAAAGAAAAAACGTTTTCGTCAGCGGGTTAGCAATATTTAGTGGCGTTTTTAACGCATTAGGCTTACAAGAGCTTCAATTTAGCCCATGTGCATTACGTGAAGGAGTTTTGTATGAACTGATCGACGGTCCAAATTATCGAGATATAAGACAAACAACAGCCGAATCACTCTCTCAGCATTACAACATAGATGAACGTCATGCTAAACAAGTGGTGAAAACGGCAAAGTATCTTTTTTCACAATGGAAAACACAAACTTCGACTAATATTCCGCAACATTTAGAATCTATCCTCTATTGGGCAGCGCAGCTCCATGAAGTGGGACTGAAAATAAATTTTTCATCAATTCACAAACATTCGAGTTATATTCTGTTAAATAGTAACCTACCCGGATTCAATGAAGAACAACAACTTTTATTGTCTACCCTTGTTCGTTATCACCGAAAGTCAATTAACATTGATGAACTGCCGTACTTTAGTTTATTCGAATACAAACATATCATCTCGTTATTGCAGATTTTGCGGCTTGCCGTTTTATTTAATAACCAGCGTAATAACGATTTGGATCTCACTGCATTTAGATTAAAATTAAACAGTGATAAATTGAGTAAACTGACGATAGAACTCAACGAAAAGTTTGTTGAAAATAATAAGTTAATCTTGCTTGATTTAGAGCAGGAGCAGAAATATTGGAAATCGGTTAATGATTGGAAATTATCGATTGAAATGTTTTAATCACTCAAAAAAAACCGCCAGTTTAACTGGCGGTGATAGCTAAACTTTTATCCTAATCCAATGATTTTCCACCATAAAATACCAATAGTGAAAACAATAATTAAATTTACTACGCTACAAATGAAACCGACTTTCCACCATGTTTTAACCGGTACAAAGCCTTCAGCAAACAGTAACGGGTTACGAGCATTAGCAAATTGGGTAATCGAACCAAAATAGTTAGTACAAATAACTAATGCAAAAATGGCAATCATTTGCGGCACGCCGAGCGCTAAAGCAACCGTTAAAAATACTGGGAATAAAGCAGCAATATGCGCATTACCACTCGCAAAGAAGTAATGGAGATAAACATAGGCTACACACAAAATAACAATGACTAAAACCCAGCTACTATCTCCTAAGTGACCTTTAACCGCATTACCAATTGTATCGCCTAGCCACTTAGTTACGCCAAGTTTATTAACTTGTCCCGCCATCATCAGTAATGCTGCAAACCAAATTAAAGTATCCCAAGCAGCCTTTTCACCTTTGATATCATCCCAACTAAGTACACCGGTTAAAATTAAAATTGTTAAGCCGATAAATGCAGTAGTAGTTGAATCAATACCAAAGTTTTTACCAAAAATCCACAAGCCTAACAGTAATAAAACAGTTGAACCCATAATAAGTTCTTTAAAGGTCAGAGCCCCCATTTTTTTAAGTTCTTCTGTGGCTAATTTAGGCGCTTCTGGTGTCTTTTTAAGCTCAGGATTGGTTAAAAAGTAGATAACTAAAGGAATAACAATAAATGAGACTAAACAAGGTACGATAGCCGCCATAAACCATTGTCCCCAGCCTAAAGTAATACCAAGTTGACTTGTTACTAATTTGGCTGCCAACAAGTTGCCGGTAAAGGCAGTTAAAAACATTGCCGATGTAATATCATTTACATGACTAATGGTTAACATTAAGAAAGTGCCAATACGATTTCTTGATTCATCTTTTGGATTTGAATTAAAATTGATCGCTAATGCTTCAGCGATTGGATAAATCACACCGCCAGCACGAGCTGTCGTACTAGGAATAGCTGGAGCTAATGCCATATCCGTTACCGACAGGCCATAGGCTAAACCTAATGTATTTCTACCTAAAAGTTTAACTAGATAATAAGCTATACGCTTACTTAACCCTGTTTTGATAAAACCACGTGCTATCATAAAAGCAATAACGATAAGCCAAATAAGGCTACTGTTTAATTCGCTTAATGAAATTTTAATCGCCTCTGTCGCTGTTGCTGCCCCTGATGGTCTTAGAACCGCAAAAACCGTTATCGCTAATAATCCAATTGCACCAATTGGCATAATTTCAGCGACAATACAGGCAATAGTAGCAACAAAGATGATACTTGTGTGCCAACCTTCAATACTAATTCCTTCTGGCGGAGAAACAAATTGCCATAATATTGCTGAAATAACAGCAATAATTATGAGCGGTAACCATTTGACAGGTGGTTTTTTCACTGTGTTCATAGTATTTTCCTTTTTAATTAAAAATGACTTAATTTAATTCATAATAAAAACAATTCAGTTTGATATAATCTTTTCGTTTCCAATAAAATGTTAATGTAAAACATAATGTTGGCTAATTAACTGAAAAGCAAAATTATCAGTATTAACTAGTTCGATTGTTTTATTTTTTAAAACAAATATGGCTGATAAACTCGGATGTTCAATCAAATATTTACTAGCTTTTTTAACCCCTAATCCATAGAGAATAGTTGAAAAAATATCTCCTTCAAGCGACGTATCTGAAATTACCGTTACACTTTCTAATTCATTATCTAACGGGTAACCGGTTGAAGGGTTGAATATGTGATGATAACGGTGATTATTTAAGGTAAAGTAACGCTCATAAATCCCTGATGTAACAACAGATTTATTATTAACTTGAATAATCCCGGCCAATTGATTGTTGAGTGAAAATGGCTCTTTCAAACCTATTTGCCAATTGCCATTCCTATCTAAGGGTGATTTGCCCAAAGTTAAGACGTTACCACCTAAATTGATAATAGCTTGATGTATGTTATTTTGCTGTAGGACTACTTTAACTACATCTGCTATGTAGCCTTTGGCTATAGCACCTAAATCAATTTCCATTCCCTTTTTTTTCAAAAAAACTGCACAAGTTTTAGGATCAAGCTCAATTTCGCTAGGATCGGTTAATAATAGTTGATCATAAATTTGCTGTGGGGAGGGAACTTGCTGGCCTTGAAAACCGATTTTCCATAATTTGACTAAAGGACCAATAGCAAAATTGAAACAACTATTGGGCATTAAACTGACTTTATAAGCTTGCTCAATAAGCGAAAACACAGCACGGCTAACGATAACCGGATGTTTACCCGCAGCAGCGTTAATCGACATAACTTCTGAATGACTGCGGTTAACGGTCAATTTATCTTCAAGTAATTTTATGGTGTGAAACACCCTATGAGCTACGGCTTCATTAGGCTCATAAAGCGTTAATGAAACCGTGGTACCCATTAATACTTGAGTATATTCATGGCTTGAATTAAGCATTTTAAACAAGCTTAAGTCATATTAGTCAATTAATGATTAATGTAATCAGTGGCTTTTCTACCTGCCTGCATACCAAATATAATGATATCAGCAACAGCGTTTCCACCGATACGATTGGCACCATGAACACCACCGACCACTTCGCCAGCAGCAAATACGCCTTGTATTACATGTTTATCCGTATCTAAAACTTGAGTATCGGTATTAATCGTTACCCCACCCATAGTATGATGCACACCCGGAGCAATCTTAATCGCATAAAATGGTCCTTTGTTAATAGGATGTCGCATACCAGTTGTTCGACCAAAGTCTTCGTCACGTTTTGTTTCAGCGAACTGATTATAACGCTCAACAGTTTGAGATAAAGTATTGCTGTCAATTGAGAGTTTATCAGCAAGATCTTTAATCGTATCAGCTTGAACGACTAAATCATGTGATACATATTCTTCAACAGCTTTGTTTTCATTACGTACTTGTTGATCAAATAGAATATACGCATAATGCTCAGGTAATTTAATAATTTCTGCTGAAACTTTATCACGAGTATCTAACTCATTGACAAAGCGTAGCCCTTTTTGGGAGACCAGTATCGCCCCTCCTCCACGAATTGATTCGGAAATCAAATACGAAGTTGTTTGCTCAACAGTTGGATGAATCTGAATTTCTTTCATATCCACTGTGCCTGCGCCCAGTTTTTCTAGAATCATAATTCCGGAACCAGTAGCACCTTTATGGTTAGTGGTAACAAATCCTTTCAGATCTGGTCGATATTTTTCAACCATTTCACGATTTGCACTAAATCCACCAGTAGCAATAATAACCGCTTTGGCTTTAATCGTTTGAACGGAGCCGTCTTCTTCATTGACTTTAACTCCGACAACTCTATGATTCTCAGTTAATATTTCAGTTACATTGGTATCAAGCATGACTTCAATACCACGTCGGTTGATATTTTTTTGCAATCCACTAATTAAAAATCCGCCAACAGCAGCGCCACTTGCCGGGCGATGCGTACGGTCAATGCTCATGCCCCCCGTTGTTGTGATACCACTAAGTTCGATACCATTATTATCTAACCAGTCAATGGCATCAGGTGCATTTTCAACAAAATAACGAAGTAACTCAGGATTATTTTTGTTTTTACCACCTGTTAACGTTTCTTTATAGAACAGATCTTTACTGTCCACAATGCCTTTAAGTTTTTGGAATTTGGTTTCGGCTGCATTCATACCGGCAGAAGCTTTATTTGTATTGCCGCCAATAACCGGCATTTTTTCAACCACAACTACACTTGCTCCTAAATCATGTGCTTGAATAGCGGCTGCTAGTCCAGCGCCACCACTACCAACAACCACCACATCATAAGCTTTATCATTAGGATCACCACCCTCAGCAAGGATAGCTTCTTTATTTGATTTCGCCATAGCTTTGGTTACGGCTTTTTTGAACGCCTCACATTGTGATGTCGCGCCAGAAATTGCATCGACGTGAGGGCTATTAGAGTCAATAATACGATGTTTGATCTCAGAAAAGTTGTTGACCACTTCACTATCAAAATCATTAGCATTGAGCAATTGCATGTCTTTAACAAAGTCATTACCTAATTCAACATTAATTAAGTATTCATAAGACTCATCATTAACCTTTTCTTGATAATTGCCCGGCTTGAATTTTTTTACATTAAGATTCACATCACGAATCAAGCTTTCAACCAATGAAAAGTGCCATAGTGGCTCAGGTATATTGAGTTCTTCACGTTTATCACTATTGATGAAGAGTTCAAGTTTCTCCCCTTTTTCGACTCGACTAAGCCAATCGGGATAAGCAATACATGCCCGACCAACTGCAACCAGATCAAAGCCGTTATCCATAGCTGCTTCGATATCACTTATATTAACCACATTACCGACACCAACAACCGGAATTTTAGCTAATGTCTGTGATCGCATTGCTACATATTTATTAATTAAAGGCGTTGGATCATTAGTTTCAACAATAGATGGTCTTAAGATCGCCCCCATAGAGAAGTGAACGTAATCAAGTCCCTTTTCAGCCAATTTTTCAAGTAAGTACATCGAATCATCAAAACGAATTCCAGGTACTTCTAATTCTTCCGGCGAAAAACGATAACCAACAATAAAATCAGGATTGGCATACTCTTTAACCATATTATGAGTAATATCTAGAACAGCCAATGGGAATCGAGCTCGATTATCACGGCTACCACCCCATTTATCAGTTCGTTGATTTGAGTTAGGTGAGTAAAATTGTTGAATTAAGTAGGTATTAGCGCCATGAATTTCGACCCCGTCAAATCCAGCTTGGATCGCTCGACGAACAGCTTGACCAAACTTATCAATCATTTCATCAACTTCATCTGCCGTCAATTCAATTGGGGTCGCCGCGCCCGGGCGTGGTGCAGCTATCGCACTTGGCCCAACTGGGGATTGTCCACCAATAAGTTTAGGCTCAACCATACGGCCACCATGATAAACTTGGATAACCGCTTTGGAGCCTTTCTCTTTAATGGCTTTAGCGATCTTCGCTAACCCTTCTATTTTATCATCATTATCTAAACCAATCGCACCGGGAAACGCTAACCCTTTATTGTCAACAAATCCACATTCAACAATAATAGTGCCAATTTCACCCGCTCTTGCTCGGTAATATTCAATTAAATCATGCGTAACAGAACCTTCGTAAAACCCTGAACAAGTAGTCATTGGTGCCATCATAATACGATTTTTTAGGGAAACACCATTGGGTAAGATTACTGGTTTAAAAATATCTTCGTTTTTCATATTTCATTACCTAATCATTAATATTTAAATGTTAACGTGGATCATAACATCCGAAATTTTTCTTCTCCACTTACATAAGTTTCATTAGTCGGAAAATATCATTTTTTCGACAAAAATTTATTCAAATTTATTAATAATTTATAAAACAATCTATGGATATAACAAAAAGAATTGTCTGTTTTTTATGTTATTTTGAAAGTGTTTGCGTACAATACTGCATAAACCTGTCTAAAAAAAAACACTATAACTATTTCATTTACTTATATTTTTTTTAACTTCTATCACTTGTACTTTATTTTTATTCGACTAAAATGCTTACCAATTTTAGAAAAGAGAATTTGATTATGCTTGTGGTCCATACAAATAAACCAATAATAAAATTGAATTGTCTTTTTATTTTGAATATTCATCCTCCTTTATGGAGGATTTTTTATATCTATAAATTCAACCTTCCAATTTTATATCAAATTACCAAACAATACCACTTCCAGAACAGCCATAAACAGGAGATACCATGAAACCTTTGATCCCTTTTTATAACCCAAGTATTAGCTATGAAGATAATTATGCTAAAGGACCTTTTGGACTTTTTGCAGAATTAGACAAAGCAGAACAAGTTTCAACTAAACCAACCAAGTTCTTAAAAGTTGATGTTAATTTACCATTTGGCCAACCCGCTGGACCTTTATTAAATGCAAATTATATTAAAGCAGCATTTGCTTATGGATTCGATTTATGTGTATATAAAACGGTAAGAACAAAATTACACAAATGCCATCCGTTACCTAATGTTTTATCTGTTCATCCCAAAGGTAAACTTACGTGTAATTTAGACACAGTTTTAGCTGATACTAATTATAGCCAACCTCTTTCAATCACTAATTCATTTGGGGTTCCATCATTTGCTCCTGATATATGGCAACCAGATATGGCTGATGCTGTTAAAGCTGCTGGTCCAGGACAATGTGTTATTGGTAGCTTCCAAGGAACTCAAGGTAATGGAGTGATAGAACAAGATTATGCATTAGCTGCTAAATTAGTAAGAGAAACCAATGCACCAATTTTAGAAGCTAATTTAAGTTGCCCGAATGAAGGTGCAAGTAAATTACTTTGCTTTGATGTAGATAGAGTTGAAAGAATTGTTAAAGAAATTAAAAATGCTGTACCTGACCGCCCTCTTATCCTGAAATTAGCTTACTTCCCAGATGATGAAAGAATCGTTTCATTATTAACTCGTATTGGAAATATAGTTGATGGGTTAAGCGCGATTAATACGTTGTCAGCAAAACCTGTTGACGCAAATGGTCATCCAGCTTTAGGTGAAAATCGAAAAGAAGGCGGTATCTGTGGCGATGCAATTCGTTGGGCTGGGTTAGATATGGTTAGTCGACTCGATAAATATCGTAAACAAATGGATTTAAAATTTGCAATTATAGGTGTTGGTGGAGTTAGTAACAGTGAACATTATCATCAATTTATAAAAAATGGTGCTGATGCTGTAATGAGTGCAACAGGTGCGATGTGGAATCCGTTACTTGCTATTGAAATTAAAAAGAGTTTGAAATAATAGTAAAAAATAATACATCGCAATAAAGAGCCAATACTTTTGTTACAGGGTAACTTATTTACCCTGTTTTCTCTTAATTTCAACCTTTATATTGATCATTTTTTATTAAAATAATAGTAGACAAAAATGACATGAGCAAAAAACACAGTGGCTAAGATTATTCTAACATGTAAAGAATTAAAAATAATAAAAGGAATAAGTAGCACAACAAACACCATTGCCAACATCTTAAATAAACTTGACCTGGTTGCCTTCTTTTCAATTAGCAATTTTTGGATATAAGTTTGATAGTAAGTAGTTTGTGTAAAATAGTTATAGAGGCGCTCTGAACTATTTAACCATAGATATGCAGTAAGTAAATAAAAAGGTACTGTAGGTAACAAAGGAATAAAAATACCAATAGTTCCTAAAGCAAAAGAAACTCCACCTAGAACAACAAATATCGATTTTTTTAGCATGTCTAAATCAATTTAATTAATATTCATAGGATATCGAAGATAGCACAATTATAATAAACAAGGAAAGTATAAAGAAAAATAAGAATTGGCGGAACGGACGGGGCTCGAACCCGCGACCCCCTGCGTGACAGGCAGGTATTCTAACCAACTGAACTACCGCTCCGCTTTTTAGATACTTTAATGTGGAACATCAAAGTAGGCGTGATGTTAAAGATTATTTTTATTTTCGTCAATAAAATTTTTAAAAATAAAGTTCAATTGAATAGAAAACAATCATTAATGTACTTTAATGTACTTTAATGTGCTTTCCATAATGCCCCGCCACTTTTTTTATCAATCTTTTCTAAAATAGACTCGTGAGCAGAGAGTTCAGATTCATTTGCTTTAATTATCTTTAAAGGAGTTCCATTACGTTCAATTTTCTTGACGGTATTATTTGACATTGATAATGGATTATCTTCAGCGCTGAATGCTAACGTCGTTTGCCCCCCTGTCATTGCTAAATAAACTTCAGCTAGAATCTCAGCATCAAGTAAAGCGCCATGCAGTGTACGATGTGAATTATCAATCTGATAACGCTCACATAGTGCATCTAGATTATTTCTTTTACCAGGGAAAAGCCGCCGAGCCATAGCTAGTGTATCAGTAACAATACAATGTTCAGCTGTTTTAAAATTTAAACCACAAAGACGAAATTCATAATCCATAAATCCGACATCGAACGATGCGTTATGAATGACTAATTCAGCACCATCAATAAATTTTATAAAATCATGTGCTATATTTTTAAATATTGGTTTATCTTTAACAAATTCATCACTTATACCGTGAACTCTAAAGGCTTCTTCATCAATTAAACGTTCTGGATTGATATAAACATGGAAATGATTGCCAGTTAGTCGCCGATTTAATACCTCAACAGCACCAATTTCAATAATCTTATGCCCTTCATAGTGATTATTACCGTCTTGGTTCATACCTGTTGTTTCAGTATCTAATACAATTTGACGTGTTGAATGTGTTATCACGTTATACTCTTCTTCTAAAATTGGGAAATTTAATAATTAATGGTATAGTCTAACACCAAAATGCGCTGATGTTGATACCTACAGTGTTTTCGCCACTAATTACACAACATCACATTATTTAATTTTAAATTTTATTCAATAGGCAAAGTTTATTTAGTATGTTAAAAAAAATTCAAATTTTCACAGATGGTTCTTGTTTGGGTAACCCTGGTCCCGGTGGATATGCCGCAATTTTAAAATATAAACAAACAGAAAAAGTATTAGCTCAAGGTTATTTTAAAACTACCAATAATCGAATGGAATTATTAGCTGCAATTGTTGCTTTAGAGCTTCTTAAAGAACCGTGTCAAATTCAACTGTATTCTGACAGCCAATATCTACGTAATGGCATTATGAATTGGATTCATGGCTGGAAAAAAAATGGCTGGAAAACATCAAATAAACAACTTGTTAAAAATGTTGATTTGTGGCAACGTTTAGATGAAATAGCTAAATCACATACTATTGAATGGATTTGGGTTAAAGGTCATGCTGGTCATATCGAAAATGAGCGTTGTGATATTATTGCTAAAAATCAAGCCGAATCCCCAACTTTACACGATACTATTTTTGAAGCATCGTTAAAGGACTGAATACAAAAAACAGTTAGATAACTAAGAAGGTATAATAACTATGTATCGATTACATGTTATCCCGGCCCTAAAAGATAATTATATTTGGTTGTTGGAAAACAACGATAAACAAATTGTTATTATCGACCCAGGTGAAGCTGCCCCTGTAATTAGTTATCTAAAAAAACATCACTTGTCACCCCTTGCAATTTTACTAACTCACCACCATATCGATCACACTTGCGGGGTAACAGAGCTAAAAGCATTTTATCCCGATATTGAAGTTTATGGGCCTAGTGAAATTAATTTGCAGATTAACTATCTAGATAATATAGATAAAATATCAATTGCTGATTTTCAATTTGATATTATTTCAGTACCGGGACACACATTAGGACATTTAGCTTATTATTGCCGACCATATCTATTTTGTGGTGATACCTTAATGTCTGCTGGTTGTGGTAGAATTTTTGAGGGTGATTATAAGCAAATGCTAAGCTCGCTTAATAATTTAAAGCGACTACCTGATGATACGCTTATTTGTGCAGGACACGAATATACTAAAGCTAATTTGAACTTTGCACAAATGATGGTTCCACATGATAAAGTTATTCATGAATATTATAATTATATTTGCAAAAAGAAAATTACTTTGCCTTCTATTTTAACCAAAGAAAAACAGATTAACTTATTTTTACGGTGTAAAGAAAAATCTTTGCAAAACAAATTCAATTGTAACAATGAGTTAGAACTGTTTGCTTTTTTTAGGAGCCAAAAGGACATTTTTTAGGTATAATAAGTCGTTTAAATTAATGTCCTAACTTATAATCTAATGAAAAAATTATTAATATTTACAGTGTTATGTGCTTTTTTAGTCGGGTGTCAAAACCAAGGGTCGCGATACACTTCTGGCTCAAAACCATACAATTCTAAATCAATAGTTAATTCTAGCGTTAAAAGTGGTGGTGTTAATTACGCTTCAGTCACGCAAAATCCTTGGCATTACATGCTAACTCAAATTAACGTAAATGTTCCGAACAACAGCCGAGTTGTCGCGGAAAGAGAACGTTTGCTGCGTAATCCACAGGGATTTGAAAATATTGCATTACGATCTGAACCTTATGTATATTACATCATTAATCAGTTACGAAAAAATAAGCTACCGGTTGAACTTGCTTTAATTCCATTAATTGAGAGTGCTTATGACCCTTTAGCTACCTCGCCTGCTCAAGCGGCTGGTTTATGGCAATTTGTGCCAATTACAGCTAAAGAATATGGTTTAAAACGTAGCAGTAGTTTTGATGGACGTCGAGATCTAATTGCTTCAACAAGCTCAGCTATATCTCTTTTACAAAATCTTAATAACCGCTTTAATGGCGACTGGTTATTAACATTAGCTGCATATAATGCAGGTGAAGGTCGAATTCAACGAGCGATTGATAAAAATAAAGCTAAAGGACTACCTATTGACTATTGGTCTTTAGATTTACCACAAGAAACAATGCATTATGTGCCAAAAATATTAGCTATCATCGACATTGTTAAAAACAATAAACGTTATGGAATTAAACTACCGGATTGTAATTATCAAAACTCTTTAGTTAGAATTGATATGTCTAAAAACATTTCATTGTCTAAAATAGCGCAATATACTGGATTATCACTAAATGACTTAATGACATACAATGCCGGTTATGTGCAACAAACTGTAAATGGCCCTTTTCATCTATTAGTTCCTTATTCTCATGCAAATAAACTATTCAAAAAGTTGAAAAATGAGAATTTAGTTACTAGTCAAGTAACTGAGCTTTTAGAAGATGTGCCACATAACAATATGCCGTTTGAAATTAAATCAACGACAATTCAATACAGTACAATAAATGCTAAAGATGCTAAATCTATTTTAAGTAATGGCAAAAAACAGATTACTTACCAAGTTAAAGCTGGTGATAATCTTTATTCCATTGCGAGGAATTACCGAGTGAAAATCACCGATCTTTTACAATGGAATAAATTAAAAAATGGACGAGTAAAAGAAGGTGATGTATTAACAATTAATTTAGTCAATTCGAATTCATTTTAAAATTGACTAATAATGGATTATGATCCGATGCGGCTGTACTAATTATCTTAGCCGCATCAAGCTTCAAACCTCGATAAAAAATAAAATCCAATGGCCTACCTAAAAACGTTTTTCGAATATCAATAGCAAAATTAACCGGTTTAAGATTTATTGATCGAGTCAAATGATAGAGTAAATTCAGTCGTTGCCGACTCCATGCATTAAAATCACCTGCCAAAATCACTGGTCCATCATGTTGCTTAATATAATTTAATAACATATACATCTGTTGACGATATATCTTTACGCCAATACTAAAATTGATGGCATGAATATTGGCAACTAACAGCTGTTTAGTAGAATTTTTAATTGGATAAACAGTAATTAGAGCTGATTTGGGTACCCGAATAAATGGCTCTTTTTCTCTAAACGATAATATTTTAGTCGGAGCTGAATCAGTTATAGTCATAACTCCAGCAAAAATATCATTAAAGCAGTAAGCTGGTACGTGATCGGCAACTTTGTTATTCGCAGATATAAAATTCAATAATTGTGGTGTTGTTTGGGCTTCTTGTAATAGCATTAACTTTGATTGGCTCGCATATTGTTCAAGAATTTTAATACAATCAGCCCGTTTTTGTTTAAAAATATTCCAAACTAAAACCGAGAATGATGATTGATCAATTAGTGGTTCATCATTGACTATCTTATGGTTTGGTAATATCAGTTCAACACTACTATTTCCTTGATATCGTAGTGTATAGTCTCGATGCTTAAACATTTTAACCGTTCATTTTTTCTTTTAAATAATCATCAAATGACAAAGTATCATTCTGTTCTTTCTTTTGTTGCTTTTCAATTGACATAGTTCTTTGCTGAACAAAATCACTATCAGTCAATAATTGCAAAGGTTCTGAACTAAGCTGATTTTTATATTGAGTTGCTAAAACTAAGCCAAATTTAGCAGTACCTAAATCACTGATAGCCTCAAGCGTTCTTGCTGAAAGTGTTAATTCAGGCTGATCAAACATCAGATCAAGCCGTTCGCAAACTTTACGATAATGTTGTTTATCATCTTGATGATCCAATACATCAGCAACACGGAGCAAATCTTTAAATAATTCGTGGCCGACTTTCGATAATGGCTCACGATAACTATCACAGCCGATACCAATTTCAAGACCAGGTTTACGCCCTTCCATAATAACCCGATTCCAATTTAATTTTGTACACTCAAGTTCGGCACTACTCATTTCAGGCGCTGGCGCTAACGCACACCATATCAAAAATAGATCAATAAAGCGGATCTGTTCCTCAGTAATACCTATTGGTGAAAATGGATTAACATCAAGCGCACGTACTTCAATATACTCTATTCCACCACGTAATAAGGCATCTGAAGGTAACTCCCCTGCCCTAGGAACTCGTTTAGGACGAATTGGTGCATAAAATTCATTTTCAATTTGTAAAACATTATCATTTAGTTGTCGATAATGACCATTAACTTTAATGCCTAATTTACTGAACTCATCTGATTTGACATGGGTAGCACGTTTTAATCCTTCAACATAAGTATCTAGATGATTAAAGGTAATACCTAATTGTTTCTGGGCATTGTTGGTGTAACCAATATCGCTTAATCTTAATGAAGTTGCATAAGGCAAAAAGCAGTTACCATTGGTTTGTTCTATAAATGCTTTAGCTTTTTGCTTATCTTGAATAAATGAAGAGCACATAGAAGGTGATGCGCCAAACAGGTAAGGAATCACCCAACCAAATCGATAATAATTACGTATTAAAGTAAAATAACCTTCAGAAATAACCGCTTTTCCTTCTTCGGCGTTTTTCACCCCAAATCGGGCTTGCCAAAATGCCATAGGCAAAGAGAAGTTATAATGCACGCCGGATATGGTTTGCATCATTGCGCCATAACGATTCTTCAATCCTTCTCGATAAACCGTTTTAAAACGCCCTTCATTTGAGGAGCCATATTGCGCCAAAATAATATCGTCTTCATTTGCCACAAAACAAGGCATACTTAATGGCCACATCATCTCATCGCCGATACTGACACTAGCATAACGATGTAAATCACGCAAAAACGTGAGCATATAATCAATATTCGTATTAACCGGCGTGATAAATTCAAGCATCGACTCAGCAAAATCGGTTGTTATCCAAGGATGAGTTAATGCTGAACCAATTTTATTAGGAAAAGGTGTTTTTGCTAAAGAGCCGTCTGGTAAAATTCTGAGCGTTTCACGTTCAACACCCCGTTGAATGCCTTGTAAAATTGTATAGTGTTTTTCCAACCAATTGAGTGCTTTAGAAACATCAGGAATCATAATTTTATATTTCCTAAATTCAGTTTAAATTGGCTTAATTTTAACATAGTTTAATGGTTTATATAGGCTGTTTTGTGACTATTAAAAAGAAAATAGAAATCTATCAATATACAAAATAATATAAACTAATAGAATGTCACATATAAGAAACCATTATCCACTAGATAGATAATGGTTAGTAACTTTGCTAATGAATCAGCTTATTTATTGGCTTGTTCAATTTTTTGATTAGCGACATAATCCTCATCGACCGGTGTGATAAGATTATTCTGATGATCAACAATATAGGTTTTTCCAAAACCTAAAACTAATCTACCGACTGTTGGTGTGATTTTAAACAAATTGAAATCTTTCATTTCCGCTAACATATACACCATTTTACTTACCCTTTTAGCAAGTTGGTCAATGATGTTATCAAAAAGCTCAGATTCTCTTTCAACAATGCTTGTTGTTGCACGGAACGATAGTCGTCTACGAGCATAAATATTCTTGGTATTGCATTCATCATCAATAATTAAAAAAGAGAGATTTGCATTATCTTTCATATTTTGACTATGAGGGGCGAGATCTGATATTAAAACGTAATAATCTTTTCCATCAAAAAAATAAGGTGAATAACTCGTATCTACTTCACCATTTTTAGTCATTGTTGATAATATAATTGTGCGAATTGTTTCATGTAAATTTTCTATTGTACTTTCAACAACATCATTTTTGGACTCAGCCATAATTACTCCTTGTTTGTCTATTCAGTTAACTTATTAACTTCATTGTTATAAATTCAATTGGATGCATTTATCAAAATAGTTCGAAATATCAGTATGAGAAATTATAATAAAACTACTTGTCGGTAGGTTTGTCTTTAACAATTTCAGCAATTGTTTTTCTGACTGCTTATCTAACGCATTGGTTGTTTCATCCATAAAAATCCAATCAGGTTTATGCATTAAAATTCTTGCAATCATTAGTCGTTGCTTTTCACCACCGGAAAGTGTTTTTAAATTATCACTGAGTAAATTTCTATCGATAAATTCTGTAGAAAAACAAACTTTTAATAGAAGTTGCTTAATCAAACTTAAATCTTTTTCAAACAAAGGTTGCGGATAGCTTATTGCATGAGCTAATCCCCCAACCGGAAAATAGGCATTTTGCGATAAAAATAATGTCTTTAATTTTGGCATTTTAATCACCCCCTCAAAATTGGGATAAAGGCCAGAAATTACTTTGAAAAATGTTGATTTACCTATACCCGATGCACCGGATATAACAACCGAATCGCCTTTATTAAGATAAAGATTGGGTAGTGTTAATAAAACAGTGCCATCCGGTTTTTTTATAGTTAAATCTTCAATCGAAAATGCATCTTGATTAATCTCTAATTGGCTAGCTGATTGATATTGATGAGCAGCTTGATTAGCTTTTTCAAAAAATTGGGTTAAACGATAACTACATGCAATAAGTTCGGCAAGTTTAGTATAATTGAAAATAAACCAAGACAAGTTAGTCACAACATTACTAAATGATTTACTAATTTGCATTAAAGAACCTAAGCTAACTTTACCAATTAAATAGATAGGCAAAGAAAAGAAAATAGGCACACTTAACACCGTTAAATAATAAGGCCGTGTAAAACAGCCTAAAATAAGTTGACGTTTGATTAATAAATACCAATTTTTGATAATATGATTGAAATGCTGTTCAAATTGTTGTTTCTCCACTTTTTCACCATTCGCTAACGCGATTGGCTCTTTCGATTCACGAAATCGAGTTAAGGCAAAACGATAATTTGCCTCTAAGTGTTGTTGTTCAATTAATAAGTTTTTTAATGGGCGTCCCAGCATGTGAGCGATGCAAGAAGTGAATAATACATAGATTGGTGCTAGCCAAATTAAATAATGAGAAATACTTATATCAATATTGAATAGACTAAAATTTAAAACAAAATTATCGGTAATTTGCCACAAAAGCATAAAATAGGAAAACAGACCTATACATTGAGTAATCAGCGAAAAGCCTTCATTTGTTAATCGCTCAATAAATAGCAGACAGTCTTCAGAAATACGCTGATCAGGATTATCAATTTGGTCTTGATTTAAATACCAATATGCCTTGTTATTCAGCCATTTATCAAGTATCGAATCATTTAAAACCTTGCGCCATGTAATCACTAAGGTTTTTCTTAAAAATTCAATTATTAAGTAAGTTATTGCCCCCGAAATAGTTAATAACACAAAAACGATTAATTGGGTAATAACGCCTTGCATGTCATATTTTTCTAATGCATTAAAAAAGTTTTTATTCCAATTAATCATTTCAAGACTAATTTTAATTAAAACAATATTTAAACAAATAATAATTAAAGCATAACAGTAACCATATTTACCTTGTCTTGTTTTGAAGCAAAGCTTCATAAGCAAGATTATATTTTTCAATATTTGCACAACTTATACTCTCAAAACTGCCTTTTTTCTACATCAACTTCTGCCAATTATCAATTTGACAGAAGTTTTTAACTTTAATGATTAAAAATTAATAACCGCACTAACTGCAAAAGTTCTTCCCGGTGCGGTTTGAAGCTCGATAGGATTCGTCACTTTTACATTATTTTGTGGATTTTTATAATAACTACTAAACATCGGCCATTTAAAATAACGGCGGTCAAATATATTTAACACCGATCCCCGAATAGTAATATTTTTGCTAGGGTGCCAATTTAAATAGGCATCATAGACTGCATAACCGCTTGGCTTAAATATTTCATCTGATGAGGATTTATCCCTAGAAACGTGAGATACCGCTTTGGAAAAAGTGCCGACGACTTCAGTATCAAAATTAAAATCGGGAACATTCCATTTCAAACCGATATTACCTTGCAGAGGCATGGCTTCATTAAAATAAGTTCTTTTATCACAGGGGGAATCTTGTTTTTTTCCATATTGATATGAGCTTGAAGCATTCAAAGTCCAATTTGGCGCAAAATGCCACTCGCCCGATGTTTCAATGCCCCATAGATTAACATTGGATAAATTTTTGTAGGTATAATCCTTCGGTCCAACCCGAATGAAATTCTTGATATAGTTGCTATAATCAGCTTTGAATAAGCCTACACTAAACCAACCTTCTGAAAAATCGCCTCTGATGCCGGTCTCATAAGATTTCACTTTTTCTGGTTTTAGTTTAGGGTTAGGAATCAGATTCATTGTTACCGAAGGCAATGAGGTATAAAGCTGTTGAGCCGTTGGCATTTTGAATCCTTCAGCATAACGGGCATAAACAGAGTATTGATCAGTGATGTTATATAATATGCCTAACTGCGGAATGAGGCGATGTGAACTCAAATCACGAGGTTCTTTGCCTTTAACCACCGCATAATGGCTATCCGTATTGGGTTTAATTTTATACGTTGCATATCGTAAACCTGGTTTAATTTTTAAATTTTCTGATATAAAGTGAAATTCATCTTGAAGATAAATATCTGCACGCTGCGTTTTAGCGTTAGCAAAATTAAATCCGCCACCTATGGTTTTTACGCCATTTTTTGTGTTCTCATTACGATAATTGCTACGGGTAATATCCCCTTGAAAACCATAAATTAAATCATGCGTTGTATTGAAAAAATCAACGTTTGAATTTAACTGAAGATCCAACTGCCAAAACTTTTCTTTATAATCATTCGTGGTATAAGTATAAATCGGTGTTTGTCTTCGATCTTTTTGTTGACGATGCGATTTTAAATAACGTTCTTGCGGCGAGTAAGAGAACATGGTTTTGATTTGATCGATAAAGCTTATTTCGGGAGTCCAACTATCATCAATCGCAAACCTTTTACGAGTTTGAATTTGTGTTCTTTGATAATCCCCGTTGAATGTTCCATTGGTTTGTAATCCATAATCATACATCTGTTTTACATACGAATTAGAACGGAAATTCTCAAATACTAACTTTGTTTCTCGAGTATCATTACGATAAACCAATTTGGTTAACATATTTTCAGCTTTAGCATCCAACGGATTTAATTTATTACATTTAATAGCATCTGCGCCACGTGGACAGCCCCAAATACCGCCATTTGCTTTAGCTTTAGTTAACTTGGTTTCTTGGTAATCTCTTCGACTAAAACTGATCAATCCTTCTAAGTTAGGCATCAATTCAAGCGCTAACATACTCGTTTTGGTATTTTGTTTATTTAAACTATCATAACCGCCACTTACTCGAACAGCATAAGATTTACCTTTAAGTAAATCACTCGGATCTATGGTTTTAAACGCAACTACCCCACCAACAGCATCTGCCCCCCATAATACCGAGCCAGGTCCACGAATGACTTCAACAGCTTTTATATTTGCTAAATCAATAAAATTTCTATTGCCGTCTTGGATGCTTTCAATCACTCTTGAACCGTCAACTTGCATTTGAATACGGTTACCCGCCATACCACGTATTCTAATACTGCCTAAATTACCAAAAGGGTCAGTCCCTGAAGTTTGCCGATTAACTGATATTCCCGGTAAATATCTAACTAAATCTTCCATTGTTGACATTTGATGATCATCTATATTCTTTCTAGAGATAACATCAACGGTTTCTGGAATAGCTAATTTGGCTCTTTTTTGTCTACTAGCCGTAACCGTCATAGTTTCCAATTCATCATCAGCAGCAAATACTGAGAAGGAGATTGAAGCAGTCAAAACGGTTAAAAAGATTTTATTTATTTTCATTTTTCACCACAAAGTTATATTAATAAACTGCTCAAATTAATTCCCAATATTTGATAATTATCATTTTTTACTAATTAATCTAGCAAAAATAAAAAATATGATCAATGAGAATAATTATCATTTATATTAGATAATGATTATCATTAGCTTTAATGTGAAAGGCTAAATATTAAAATGAGCGATTAATATCAATGAGGTTGAATAGAGAAGCAAATCTAGACCAATAGTTATTAATAACTAATATAAATATTAGTCATTAATAGCCTAAATCAGTAAATAACTATTTGTATTTTTCTAACAAAACCAAAACTTCCATGTGTGAAGTGTGCGGAAACATGTCGAACAATTGGGCTTTAGTCATTTGATAATCGCTTAAAAGCTGCAAATCTTCTACCATAGATGCTAAGTTACAACTTGAATATAATATATATTTCGGTTTTATATTATCTAAGTATTGAATGAGTGATTTACCAGCCCCGCGCCTTGGAGGATTAAGTAAGACTAAATCAGGGATACCTTTTTCATTGTTTACATATTTAGTGGCATCTAACGATTTAAAATCGAGTTTATCATAACCAAGTTTTTCAGCGGATTTTGTTGCGCACTCAATGGCATCAGAACTAATTTCAATGCCAGTCAATTGGATCTTTTCATTATTAGAATGACCGATACAATGCAAACCAAAACCACCTACTCCACAAAATAGATCCCATATTGAGTTAACATTTAAGTTTGCAACCCAATCACTAGCCGTTTGATAGAGTTTTTCTGCAATGTAACTATTTGTTTGAAAGAAACTTTTAGATTTAATATATAAAGGTATCTGATTGAATTGGAACGCTAAAAAAGGGTTATCGGTTAAAATCAGTTCTTCTTCCCCCTCTAATATCGCTGCATGGTTAGGTTGGATGTTGATAGTAACAACTTCTAAGTTATTTATTTGCAAGTTGTGGTAACTATTTTTAATTTTTTCTAAAAATTTATGTGATTTCAATACAAATCGCAGCATAAAATGGCTGTTATTATCAATAATGCTTTCTGTAATGATAACGAATTTTAACTCCCCTTTTCGCTTGTTGATATTATAGGGAACTAATCCTTGCTTACGAATATAAGTACGAACCAATTTTAGAATATTTTGCATGTTCGAGCTATAAAGCGGGCAATCGCACAAATCAATCGCATCATTACCATTTTGGATGCCTAAAATTGGTTTTTCAACCGTACCCAGCACAGCCATTTTAGCTTTATTACGAAACCCTGATTCAGGACTCGCATACGGATCGTTAACTTGTTTAGGATTAAAATCAGCTAATTTCTCCAACAAATGACTTTGTTTCTCAGTTAATTGAGAATGATATGGTTGATTAATTTTATGACAAGACAAACATTTTTTTTCTTGATAATAGCTACATTGCATCATATTGAAACCTTTTTTTATAATGTTTTATTATATAATTAAACGGTTTCAAGCTGTATTAGTTTTCATTTTTTATACACAAAAACCCCGTTCCTCAACTTTTTTTTCGTAAAATTTAAACTTTTAATCAAGAGGAATTATCCACCTCTATGCTTTAAAGAAACAACGGTATATGATAGGATATTGCCATTAAAATTACAGGAACACGTTAATGTCTATTAAGTTAAAAACTCCCGCCGAAATTGAAAAAATGCGTATTGCAGGCAAATTAGCTGCTGAAGTTTTAGAGATGATCGAGCCGTATGTTAAACCAGGAATTACTACTGGTGAACTCGATAAAATTTGTTATGAACATATTGTAAATGTACAAAAAGCTATTCCTGCCAATATTGGTTATCATGGATTTAAACATACAAGTTGTATATCCATTAACGACGTGGTGTGTCATGGTATTCCAAGTTTTGATAAAAAATTAAAAGATGGTGATATTCTTAATATAGATGTAACTGTGATCAAAGATGGTTATCATGGGGATACTTCAAAAATGTACATTGCAGGTAAACCCACTGTCGCTGGCGAAAAACTTTGCCAAGTTACACAAGAGAGCTTATACGAAGCGATTAAAATCATAAAACCAGGAATTCGATTGAGAGAAATCGGTAAAGCTATTCAAAAATATGTTGATAAATTTGGATTTTCTTCAGTTCGTGAATATTGTGGTCATGGTATTGGTGAGGTATATCATGATGAGCCTCAAGTATTACATTATGATGCTGATGATGGTGGCGTAATTTTAAAACCAGGTATGACTTTTACGATTGAACCGATGGTGAATACTGGCGATTGGCGTACACGTACAATGAAAGATGGTTGGACCGTTAAAACTAAAGACCATGGACTTTCAGCTCAATATGAGCACACTATTTTAGTAACCGATAACGGGGTTGAGGTTTTAACCCTTCGTAGTAACGAAAACTTTCCTCGTATTATCGAACATTAAATAAAAAAAGAGATTCAACAAAACTGTTGAATCTCTTCATTTCATCCTTCTAATCTATCAACTTTCTTTTGATATCTTTTAACTTTCCAAAGTTTCAATAGAGGCTCATAAAATTTTTTATGAATTAATGCCAAGCTATTACCATCGCCAGAAATCAATTAAATATTTCTTAATATAATAGCGTATAAAGCTTACGACGATAACTACTAGCTAAAGCGTTATTAGTACCCAATGCAGCTAACAGATCAAGTAATGTTTTCTTAACTTGACCATCTCCCGCATTTAGATCTTTTGTTAACGGTTTGAATAGTAGCTCTAAAGCCTCTTCGTGTCGCCCTACTTGCATCAATTGTGATGAAAGTTGGATCATTAATTCAATATTGTCAGGTTGTTTGACCAATTCAGCTTGCAACTGCTGTAATTCTGGTGAATTTGCCGCTTGTTCAAGTAACTCAATCTCAGCTTGTAATCCATGAAAAGCCGAATCTTGGTCTTGTAGCGGAATTGTTGCTAAAACTTCTTTAGCATCGTTAAGTTGCTTTTGTTCAATTTGCGCTTTAGCTAACATTAATGCGATATCTGATCTTGGTTTGCCTAAGTGATCGGTTAGCGTCGTCCATGCTTGTTTTAATAAAGGTAAAGCTTGGTCATATAACCCTTCATTAAATAATTTTTGAGCTTCAACAAGTTTTAATTCATCTTCATTAGGTAAGATTTTGGCTAAAAATGCTTTAATTTGATCTTCACTTTGTGGACCTTGAAAACCATCAACTGGCTGCCCATTTTGGAACATATAAACTGTTGGAATCGCTCTTAAACCAAATTGTGCTGCAAGCATTTGTTGCTCATCACAATTTACGCTGGCTAAAATAAATTGTCCTTGATGCTCTGTCGCTAATTTTGTTAGCGTGTTTGTCATCTCTTGATGATTTGGACTTCTTGGTGACCAAAAGTAGAATAACACGTGAGTATTTGTCGATTTTTCGACAATTTCTTGAATATTCTGTTCGTTAACATCAAAAATAAATTGATTTGACATAATTTATCCTATGAATAATTTAATTTATTACTTATTTTCTAAAATTTTATCCATTAATCTGTCGGGAAGCAAACGTTTAGCTATCGCTGCTAACTTCGTTACTTTAGTTACCCTGTAACGTATTTTTGGCTTATCGTGCTCCAATGCATGATAAAGATAGGGTAAAACAGCTTCGGGAGCTAAGGTAAAACGTCTAGCAATTGGTGGATTTTTTACAATATTCTCTTTTTCGGTTTGATTCACATTATTTGAAAAATAGGTTTTTAATGGACCAGGTTCGATTAAACAAACCTTTATATTCGTTTTAGCTAATTCTAACCTTAATACATCAGACCATGCTTCTAAGGCGTATTTACTGGCTGAATAAGCTCCTCTCCCTGAGGTTGCAACAATTCCAACAATAGAGCTTGTTTGAATAATTCTTCCTTCATTTTGCTCTAGCATTGCCGGTAACAATAATTGAGTTAATTGATGTACACCAAAAAAATTTGTTGAAAACTGTGACTCTAACTGCGCTCGACTGATGGTGTTTAATCGACCATATACCCCAAATCCGGCATTATTAAATAAAGCATATAATTTACCTTCACTTAAAGTTAAAACTTCCTGTGCAGCTTGAGTAACAGAGTCTGGATCATCCAAATCTAAAAGAACGGTTTCAAAACCTTGCTCGACTAATTTTTTTTGGTCTTCAACTTTACGGCAAGAAGCAATAACACGATAACCTCGCTTTTTTAATGCTATTGCTGAAATCAAGCCAATACCGCTTGAGCAACCTGTTATAAAAATTGTACGCAAATTTTATCTCCGTTATGATTCATTTATTGTCAAGTTCACTTATGGCAATTATGATAGCACATTTAAAACAAATATACGGCTAATAAACACTTAGAGGTCCTTATGAAAATTGCTATTATCGCAGCAATGGAAGAAGAAGTTGCAATACTAAAAAGTCAAATTACTGATTATCAATTAGAACATCATTTAGGATGTGATTTTCACATTGGCAAAATTGCTAATTGCGACATCGTATTATTACAATCAGGTATCGGTAAAGTAGCTGCGGCATCCGGAACTACCCTGCTTTTAAATAATTACCAAGTTGATGCGGTAATTAACACTGGCTCAGCTGGTGGGCTTTCAACTAAGCTCAGTATCGGTGATATTATTGTATCAAAAGATGTTTTTTATCATGATGTGGATCTAACTGCTTTTGGATATAAGCCGGGCCAAATGTCTGGTTGCCCTGTTTCGTTTCCTGCTGATGAAAACTATCGATCATTAGCCGAAGCTTGTATCAAAAAACAGGGTGTCAATGCCGTGGCTGGTTCAATCGGTAGTGGAGACGCTTTTATTAATGGAAAAAGTAATCTAGAACGAATTAAGCAAACTTATCCTGACGCAATTGCCGTTGAAATGGAAGCTGCTGCGATCGGCCATGTTTGTTGGTTATTTAAAGTTCCTTTTGTAGTGGTTAGAGCGATTTCAGACAATGGGGATAATGAATCAGCAATTGATTTTCAATCCTTTTTAAAGTTAGCCGCAGCTCAATCATCTAAAATTGTTGAATCGATGCTAAGTGAACTTGCTTAAATAACGTGGTGTCAATTTCATTTGACACCCTAGATATTGATCAATTTAATAAGCCATATTGTTCAAATAGTGGTTTTCTCCACCCAGATAATATTTCAGGCATACTTTCGTTTTTATCTATTTTCCATTTTATATATTGATTGATTAACCGTTTTGATATAATTAATTCACGGCTAAGTCCAGTCTGTGATGAAATATTTTCAGTGATTTGCTTTAATAAATCAGAAGTTTCTTTGTAATTTGGATAACTATTCATTCGTTTAATTGGTGGAATATTCGGTATAGGTTCCTGCAATATTTCCAAAATGGTTGGACCATATAGCCGAACTTCTTTCCCTTTCATTCCTAATTTATCAAGTTCAGCTAACGACGAAGGTTGGAAACGGGCAATCTTAAATAAAACAGCTTCATGTATAACAAAATTTAATGCAATATTTTCAGATTTGGCTAATTGGTATCGCCATAATGCTAACTTAGCCAATTGTCCTAAGCTGTCACCTTTTAATTGCCAGCTATTTCCGATATTTAGGTAAGCATCTTTAGGATCAAACGGCTTGCATTTACGGGCAATCGCACTTTGACATTCTTGATAAGCTGCATCTAAATAATGATTAGTTGTGAGCTTAACTTTTAGAATTTCCATTAATTGGAAGAGATATAACACATCATTAATCGCATATTCACATTGTTTTTCAGTCAAAGGACGTTTTAACCAATCTGTTCGAGTTTCGCTTTTATCTAATTCAATGCCAAGGTATTTGTTAACTAAACTAGCATAGCCACTGCTAACAGGATTATCTAGGAATGATGCCAAAATTTGGCTATCTATAATTGGAGTGGGTACACAGTTAAATGTAGAAAGAAACACATCAATATCCTCACTACAAGAGTGAAAATATTTTTCAATTGTTGGATTGGCTAAAATAGCTAAAAAATCCTGCCAATTGTTGATATTAACCGGATCAATTAATGCTGCATGTTTACCATCAAAAACCTGAATAAGTCCTAATTGAGGATAAAATGTTCGCGTGCGAACAAATTCCGTATCTAATGCGATTGCATTGCTGTTCGCAATTTTTAAACAATAACTAGATAATTCTTCATCCGTAGTAATATATTGATAAATCAAAATATGAATCCTATTTAAGAGGTCGATTTTTTTGCAAATGATACATCTATTACAACAATTTCAGAACAGGTCATTAATCGTATTGGCGGCCCGCCAAACCCATAACCACTACTCACGATACTGGTAAAATGATGATTAGTATCTTGATAAATTCCCTTAGCATTTTTATACATCATGGCGACTAAAATATTAACAGGGAAAATTTGCCCACCATGTGTATGTCCAGATAGCATCAAATCTACATTTTGTTCAGCGGCTTCATCAAGATTTCTTGGTTGATGATCTAACAATATTATAGGTTTCTCGGTATCAGTAAACAGGATTAAATCGGATAATGAAGCTCGCTTAATATCATACCGAGATGAAGAAAAATCATCCCGCCCTATCAATGTTATACCAACTTCATCAAGATAGACTATGTCATCTTTTAAGACTTTCAAATTTGCTTTTTTGAAGGCATTAATAATATCATCTTCACGATTATTAGCGTCATTAATTCCTAAATATTCATGATTACCAAAAATAATATAGCTACCATATTTTGGTTTTAATTGTTGAAACTGCTTATCAAAGCCATATTCTAAAAAAGGCTTTAAACTCTTATCCAGTGTATCCCCCGTTATCACAATAAAATCAGGTTCCAAAGCGTTTACCTTTTCGACCATTTCTTGAATCATTTTGGTAGACGTATGTTCATTGATATGAATATCTGAAAGTTGAACAATTCTTAAATGCTCAACATGAGCCGGTTTATTAATTTCAACTTTATAATGGACAATTTGAGGATTTATCGCCATTTCATGCCCAAAACAAAACAGCGCTACAACAGCAATAATAAAGCTAACCTTAAGCCATAGATTGGGTTTTAATCTTTTTTTACTAAACCAATAGGTGATATCAAAAATAGTAGCTATAAAAACGCTACAAATCATTAATCCAGAAATGGAGATTAAAGAAAGATGTATATATGAAGGTATAAAACCATCTAATAATCTGGCAAAAATTAATGATAATCCGGCAAAACAGACAGTGCCCCAATAAATAATTCGAAAGTAACCTGTTAAATTCAAATTAAACCAAAACTGCCAACGTTTGCCAAAATAGAATGTAACAAACACACTAATAACAATCGTTGCAAAAATGGCTATAAAATCAACAAATGTCATAATTATCCGAACAATCAAAAGCAAAAAATGGTATGATAACAGAATTAGATCCTATAGCACCAATAACTTTTATGAATAGCAAAAAAGATCAGTTATTTTCAACACCAATTGATAAATTAGGCGATTGGACTTTTGATGAAAAAGTTGCCGAAGTCTTTCCCGATATGGTGCAACGCTCTGTTCCCGGTTATTCGAATATAATCTCAATGATAGGCATGTTGGCTGAAAGATTTGTTCAACCCAATTCAATGATATATGATTTGGGATGCTCGCTAGGCGCTGCATCACTTGCAATTCGTCGGAATATCAAACAAGAAAATTGCCATATCATTGCCGTTGATAATTCATTACCAATGGTAGAACGATGTAAAAAACACCTTGATGCCTATAAATCAACTACACCTGTTGATGTTATATGTGAAGATATTTGCAATATTAATATGCAAAATGCTTCAATGGTTGTCCTAAATTTTACCTTGCAATTTCTAACGCCAGACAATCGTCAACGTGTTTTAAATAATATCTACCAAGCATTAATCCCTAATGGCATATTAGTGCTATCTGAAAAATTTAGTTTTAATGATAAGAGTGTTGATGAATTATTATTTAACATGCACCATGACTTCAAACGAGCGAATGGTTACAGTGAACTAGAGATTAGCCAAAAACGGAATATGCTTGAAAACGTTATGCTTACCGATACTATTGAAACCCATAAACAGCGTCTTGCTAAAGCAGGATTTAAACATGTCGATACCTGGTTTCAATGTTTCAATTTCGGTTCCATCATTGCTATAAAATAACATCAGATTTAACCCAATTACAAAGGAATAACGAATGATTGATTTTGGTGATTTTTACCAAATTATCGCAAAAAATAAGCTTAAAAATTGGCTTGAAGTATTACCAGCACAACTAGCTAATTGGCAAAAGCAAAATTTAGATAACCGTTTTAGCCAATGGTTAAATAGCATTAAACACTTGCCAGCAATTACCCCTTTTCAAATCGACTTCTTACACAGCGTAACGGCTAAAACTGAGCAACCGTTATCTTCAGGGGAACAGCAAAGAATCACCCAATTATTGAAAACCATGATGCCATGGCGTAAAGGCCCTTTTCATCTTTATGGTGTGGATATTGATACAGAATGGCGTTCTGATTGGAAATGGGAACGACTAATTAATCACATTGAAAATTTAGAGGGCAAAACAGTTCTCGATGTTGGTTGTAATAGTGGTTATCACTTGTGGCGAATGGTTGGCGCAGGAGCTAAACTTGCCGTTGGTATTGATCCAATGGCGCTTTATTTATGCCAATTTGAAGCAGTAAGAAAACTATTAGGTAATGATCAACGAGCTCACTTACTACCCTTAGGAATTGAGGAACTGCCAAAATTAAATGCATTTGATACGGTTTTTTCAATGGGCGTATTATATCATCGCCGTTCGCCACTTGATCATCTTTACCAATTGAAAGATCAATTAGTTGATGGTGGACAATTAGTGCTTGAAACCCTGGTTATTGAGGGAGTCGAACACCAAGCATTAATGCCAGGTGAACGTTATGCTCAAATGCGAAATGTCTATTTCATCCCATCTGTCCCCACCATGATAAATTGGCTACATAAATGTGGTTTTAAAGAGATAAAAATGGTTGATATATCGAAAACCAGTTTAGATGAACAGCGCAAAACAGACTGGATGGAATCTGACTCATTAGCTGAGTTTCTTGATCCGAACGATTTGAGCAAAACGATTGAAGGTTACCCTGCTCCAATACGAGCGGTATTTGTTGCCCGAAAATAGTGTATTGATCTTATCGAATCAATTAACATAAAAAACGGGCTTATGCCCGTTTTGTTCTTAATTCTATAGATGATATTAATTATTCTTTATAATCATTTGAACTGGGTAGTGATCTGAATACTTATCAGTAAAATCATCTTTGAGTACCTTAACATCAATCACGTTTTCTTTAAGTGGTGGTGAGACATAGATATAATCATAACGTAATGGTACTGATGCTTGATCATAAAAGACTTTAGTTGGTGCGGTTGAGATAAATTCTTTGTGTTTTATCTTTAATGCATCAATATAACCCGCATCAAGTAGATTTTGTTGAACGGTATAGCTTAATTGGCCATTTACCAGATTATCAAGAATTGGTCTTTTCTTCTGTTTTTCTTTTATATCTTCTAAAAGCGTGCTTTTATCATAATCAGGTTTATCTGCTGGAGAGAATGAATTCAAATCCCCCGCGATTATCCATTTTCCATTAGGATCACGACTGTATTTAATTGAATCTATAATCAAATTAATTTCATCGATACGCTTAGCCGTCCAAAACGGGTTCATATGGGTTATCACAAAATGATAATTACCAACATCTGCAAACAGCGCTCCATGCCATAAATTATCGACCACTTTATTCACATTTACGATAGGATATTTTGAGGTAATGGCAACTGGGAAAAAAGCAGGATCATCTGGTGACTCTTTTAACAGAACAGCGTAGTTGTGACCATAACTGGCTGCAAATTTTTCAAGTTTTTCTCGAGTAAAGAAATTCATCTCTTGCCAGGCAATGATATCGGCATCTTGCGCTTTTGCCCAATCAATATATTTCTGCTTGCCTTCGCTCTCATCTAACTTCATCCCGTTATAAACATTATAACTGATGATTTTAAGTTGCTTAACATCATCAATTGATGCGTAAGCACTTGAAGCACTAAAAATAATACCTCCAATTAATGCTGCAATTTTCAATCTAGTTTTACTCATAAGATATTCCTTTATTTTATTAACTCACTATAAATATTATATTGATTCGATTTTAATCAAAATTCTTTTTATGATTTATGTGATTTAGGTCAATATTATTATCTACAATTCGTGCGATTCGAATTTTATTCAAGAAAGGATCATGATCTGTGAATATAAAGATTGGATAATTGCGATTTTGAAACTTCAAAAACCCCGCTCCTCAACTTTTTTTATAATATAAATACAATTCAATAAATTCAGAATAACGGTTATTGATAAAATAAAAGGCATAATAAAAATATTATGCCTTTTATAATTATTGTAGTGATAAATTACACAATGACTAAAATTTATTTGATAATATAGATATTAGTATCTTGGGTAAAATTTAAAAATTTTTCAAATGGACCATATGCTTGGTAATAAGTCATATTTGGATCTATTTCTTTAGGGCAAAGTTCATCAGATTTTCTTAAAGAATCTATGCCTTCCTCTCCACCTAATTTTTTATATTTACTCGCGAAGTCATCACCATTTAAAGTGAAAAGTTGTTTCCAATTATCTAATGTGTCTGCTAAATATTTTTTACCAGCATCACATTCAATTCCACCCAAATTAATTTTAGGGAATACATATTGATTAATCTCATTAAATTTTACTGGTTTATTAGGAAAACTTACTTCAAATCCTGTCTCTGGATCTTCATTGGATTCAAAAAATTCATTTTTTAATAAGGTGATATAATCTTTTTCACGATAGACTTTAATTCTAGGAAGTTGGATATCTTTTTTGGTTTTAAATTTTTTAGAAAGTTCATTAGGGGCTTCCTGGTTGATTGAATAGTCCCAAGTATTATCTTCCCTTTCGATAAAAACATCATTTATCACTTTAACAGGTAGTTCAACTTCATCTTCTACACCATTTATAATAATGGAGACTTTACGTAAAGATTTTTCATATAACTTATCATAATCTTCGTCACTGGTATTTTCAGTAGCGTAGATATAGGTATGAAACATATAGTTGCTTTGTGTAGGATTAATAAAACCATCATTAGGAAACCTAGCTGGTTTAACGATAAAATCGAGCGACTCATTGTTATAAGCTAAATTATGCTTACCATATTCAAAAGTATAGGTAGTGTTAGAGTTAGCCGGAATAGCGAGTTCTTTACCATCAATGGCTACTACAATTTCATTATCAGTGGGATTATCAATCATACGAACAACTGACTTAGGTTCATCGGAACAGCTACAAAGCATAACGCCACAGACAATTAAAATGGGTAATTGAATTTTTTTCATCACATTCATTTATATTCATAATTGGGGAGATAACAATTTTATCATGGTGAAAAATCAAAATAAATGAATTATTTATCTTTAAATTGCTTTACAAAATAGTTTTTGATCTAATGAAAGTTTGAAAGCAGTTATATAAAATATGAAAAATATCCTAATAGTAATTAGGATATCTTGGAAAGATTTACTGCTGTGGCCAAATAAAGCGACCTTTAGCGTCAGGATCTTCATTAATAAATTTTCTAAGCTGATCTGATTGATAAAGTTTTTTTACATCTTGCGCCCACTTGGTATTTAAGTTTTCTTTCTTAACTACGACCATTAATTCAAGATTCGGAGTTAACTTTTCTTGAACTAAAACATTATCTGCCGGAATATGACTTAACCATGCTATTCCCCCAGGCATTATGGCATAATCAACCTCATTAAGCGTTCTAGGAATAATTTCAGATAATATTGCTTTAAATTTTAAATTATACTTATTTTCTGCAATATCATTTAAATCTAACGTTCCTGCTTCACTTTCAGGTTTTAAGGTGATCCAATTCAAACTTTGTAATAATTGTAATGAACGAGCTTTATTTGATGGGTCATTTGGAATAAGAATTGTCTGTCCATCAGCAATTTCATTTATTGAATGATGTTTCTGTGAAAAAAGCGCCGCGGATATTGAAGGAATATGAACTAAAGAAACAAGATCACTCTTAGTTTCTTTATTATATACATCTAAATAAGATTGATGTTGAGCGGCATTGAGATCAATACTTCCTTCAACTAAAGCGGTATTTGAATCCCTTAATGAACTGAAATTTACCATCTTAACTTTGTAACCTTCTTGTTCTAAAGCAGGTTTTACGACTTTTTCCATCATTATATTATGCATACTTGGTGGCAAACCAACTACGATTTCTTTCTTCTCTTGTTGGTTATTTTTAGCTGAATCTGACTTGTTGTCACACCCAATTAATGTAAATCCTAATAATATAAACAGGTAAATATATTTTTTCATTATCACTCCCTATTAAGATAAATTAGTCGAACATATTCTGATACGACTATTGAGTCATTATAGTCGGTGAATAACTATTGGGATAATACGAAAAAATTATATCTATATTCAAATTGGAAATATGTGAAATAAGATTAAAATATCGCTAAGAAAATAGGATATCAATAAATTAGTTAAACTAGTATCCTTAATATTATTAAGCTTTTGAGTTCAATGTCCTTATTATATTAAAAAAATAATGGTATCCTTAGGATTAGGACCAGATTTTAAACATAAGGATCATAATGAAAAAAACTATCATTTGCTTTTTATTATTTTTGATAATTGGCTGTAACCCAAAGAGTGATAATGAGCAAGCTATTAATAATAATTACTTATTTTTTCAAGCTCCTGAACTTAAACCATTTTCCAAACCAATAAAAAAACAAATACTATCTGGTAGCATAAACCAAGAGTTTACTATAAATCAGCAAGGTTTTATTACCTCTGTTGTTTCACCCGAAATTCAACCTATTTTTAATCAATCATCAGATAAAGCATTTCCAGTCAAAATAGATATTGATTACCAAAAATCCTTAATGATTTTCTCGCAACAAGATCAATTTCTTTTAGAATTTTATATGAAATTCGATAATGACAAGAACATGACCGAAATTCATGAAGCAAAGCTACCTATTGCTTGGTATGCTAAATATGATGAGCAAAAAAGATTGATTAAGCTTACAAAAAAAACTGATCCTAATCTTATTACCTTCGTATCAACATTTCTTTATGACCAAAATAATTTGAAAAAAATCATTACAGAAACCACACTTAAAGAAAATGATGAAACAAAACTAATGTCAAAAAATGAAGTTGAATATTTTTATAATAATCATCATCAAATTGATAAAAAAATAATTTATTTAGATGATTATATAACAAAAAATAACCAAAAATTAGAATGCCAATTTTATGATTTTAATCAATTTGGTGATTGGACGAAATATTATTGCTTAAAGCCTAATGAAAATTTCAGTTTCTTTGTTTTACGTGAAATTGAATATTAACCTTTAAGTAAATAAACAGGAGTATAATAATGAAAATCAAAATAATTCTTCTTATAAGTTTAGCGCTATTTGGATGTAAAGATAATCATACACCCAATATAGCCGTTGAAAATAGCTATTTAATTCATGCCGGTATAGATTTAGCCCCCTATTCTATTCCAATTAAAGAACAGTCAATAAAAGGGGATAATCCTGTAACTTTAACGGCAAATACCGATGGACTCATTGAATCAATGACTTTAGATTATTATAAATTTGTTATTGATTATAAAAATGGGAAATATACTTATGAATCTGAAAATAAGAACCTGAATCTTGATATCAAGTTTGATCAAGAAAAAAATATTCTTTCTTATCAGGATGCTAAAAAAAATAATAAATTATTGGTAGGTTATGATTCTAATGGGCGAATAATAAAAATTGAAGATTCAACCTATGACTTGGATTTCATTAGTCAAGTTTATTATGAAAACGATTTAGTCTCTAAAAGGGTTGTAGAAATTTTTCAAAAATACGATGAAACTGACAGTTTCATCGTTGTTTTAAGAGAATATAAATATTTTTATAATGATAAAAAACAATTGAGTAAAAGAATTCAATACGACTACAAAATTGAATTTGGCAAAATTGCACTCGATGAAAACAATCAAAGAATAGCTGAGATGAAGGAAGAGTGTTCTTATGGTGATTATAATCAGCACGGCGATTGGACTAAAGAATATTGTTTAGGTCCAAATAAAGTGACGACGCATTTTTATTTACGAAATTTGGAATACTTTTGATTAAATTGATAAAAAAAGTCATTTAAATATTATTTAAAATCAATTTATTATTTAACCCTCGATATTTCAAATATAATATCGAGGATTAGTGAGCTGTAAAAAACAGTTAAAAAACAATACTTTTAGATTGCTCCCATAATAACATGGGGGATATAAAGTTCCTCAAGATAAGCAATATCATCTTTAGTTAATGAAACTTTTAACGCGCCGACTGCATCATCCAAATATTGCGTTTTGGTTGCACCAATGATAGGTGATGTAACGCCTTTAGCAAATTGCCATGCTAGCGCAACTTGCGTCATGGTTACACCATATTTTTGTGCGATATCATTTACTCTTACAACAATTTCTCTATCTATCTGTTGCGTACTATCATATTTGGCAATAGCAACTTTATCAGTTTTACTTCGCAACGTATCGGTTTTCCATTCTAATCGGGAAAGTCTACCAGCCGCTAATGGGCTATAAGGAGTTAATGAAACATGGAATTGCTTACAGATCGGAATTAACTCTCTTTCATCTTCCCGATATAATAAATTATAGTGATTTTGCATTGAAACAAATTGAGTCCAACCATTTTGCTTAGCTGCCAGCTGCATATTATAAAATTGATAACCATACATTGCCGAAGCACCTAGGGCTCGTACCTTACCCATCTCGACCAAATGATGTAATGCCGCCATGGTCTCTTCAATCGGTGTACTGTAATCAAAACGATGAATTATGTATAAATCGACGTAATCGGTACCCAATCGTTTAAGCGATCCATCAATTTCTTTTTCAATAGCTGTTTTAGACAGGTGTCCTTCGTTAAAATAGACTTTAGTGGCCAAAACGACTTTATCTCTAGCGATATTTCGTTTCAATGCTCTTCCAACATATTCCTCGCTAGTTCCACTTGAATAAGTATTAGCTGTATCAATAAAATTAATACCTAAATCTAAAGCATGTTTAATGATGGCTTCACTTTGGTCGGGATTAAGTGTCCAGTCATGCATTTTACTGGCAGGATCACCAAAACTCATACATCCTAAGCAAAACCTGGAGACCTCAATATCAGAAGTACCTAATTTTATATAATCCATACAATAACTCCTCAGTATGTCAGAATCGTTTAAATAATTTAATAAATTGATAAAAAGTCAATTTTGATAATATTATTTTAGAGATAACTTTTATTGAGATAAACAGGGTATTCATTTATAGTATCATGAATTAAATTCATTAATTTTATATATTATGCATAACTATAATGAACTCAATTACTTTATTACTATCGCTGAAGCAAAAAGCTTTATTGGAGCAGCTAAATCTTTGGGAGTTTCCTCTTCCGCATTAAGCCATAGTATGAGGAATTTAGAAACTCGATTAAATCTCAGGCTATTTAATCGTACAACTCGAAGTCTTTCACTAACTGAAGCTGGTGAACAACTTTATAAACAACTAGCGCCTCTATTTAAACAGATAAATGAAGATGTTAACGCACTTGGCGATTATTTAGATACGCCATCAGGTACAATTAGGATCAACGCATCAAATATTGCGATTGAAAACTTTATATATCCTAAATTAAGTCAATTTTCCTTACGCTATCCACAAATTAAGATTGAAATTGAATGTGACAATAATCTAGTCGATATCGTTAAAGATGGTTTTGATATGGGTTGTAGAATTGGGAATGACCTTGCTAAAGAAATGGTTGCTGTAAAAATATCAGATCCTTTGCGAATGGTCCTAGTTGCTAGTCCTGATTATCTAAAGCAGAGAAAAGAGCCTAAACAGATAAGTGATTTAGATCAACATCTTTTAATTGGCAAAAAAGTTTCAAGCCAACATGGAATGGAAACAATTTGGGAATTTACTAATAGTGGTAATATTATTCAATATCACCCCTCTACTCACTTCTCCATCAATAATCATTTAAGAAAACAGGCGATACTTGATGGCTTAGGTATTTGTTGGATTGGTTATCCTGATGTAAAAAATGAATTAGCAACTGGAAGACTTATAGAATTATTAAGCGACTATTCAATTACCTATGAGCCATTTTATATCTATTATCCAAGCCGTAAAGGCCACTCAAATGTTTTTAAACTTGTTTTAGATGCATTGAAATCTTAATTAGATTAATCTTTATATTTTAAAAAGGCAGTAATACTGCCTTTTTAATTTTCCAAAATGGCCTATCAATTTTTTAATAAACTATATTGATGATTAACTTCGTCAATTGCTTTGCGAAGATCTTCTTGAAACTGTGGGATAGTTTGTAATTTTGAGTATTCCACTGCCCCAACCATTCTACCGGCATTTACGTCAGTCTGCCAATGGGCCCCACAAATCATTCTACTTTGACCAAATTCATAGCCTCGTTTGATTAACGCTTCAGCATGTGAAGGTGAAATTTGAGCTAGAACTAAAGCTAATGTCCAACCATAAGCGGTATGACCTGATGGAAATGAACCATTTTGACGTAATCGTTCTTCTTCATCAACAGGCTGGCAAGAGTGATTACCAAAATAGACAAAAGGACGTTTTCGCATATAAAACTCTTTAGCCGTTTTAGTGGCATTATCAGCAGAATCAACCAATAAATCACCAAACATTTTATATAAAGTGGGTGTTGTTTCGGGTGATATTGTAATACCTAAAGGTTCAGAAAAAATTTCAGCTACATTTGCCGTATGCAAATCAGCATCCTTTGTTGCTTGTTTCCAACGATCAGTATCTTTAAGATTATAACCATGTAAATAGGCAATCTTATCTGCTTCAAATTCAGGCGTACCTTCTTGAGGATAAATAGGCAAGTATTCTTTACTACTAACGGCTTGATCGGCAGTATGATATGTAACCCCAACTTCATGACCAAGAAAGTCTTCTGTTGATCCTTTTTGAAAAGCAAATAATGATGAAGAAAATATTAAAGAACAGTAGAGTGTTGAAATGAAAATTGTCAATTTTCTAACATTTATTTTTTCTGCCATATTTTACTCCTATTACCAGATTAATGATTAAACAGGCTTACTTCGGAGAACTTGGAAAAATTTTGATGATAATAATAACTTTATTTAGTATTAATTTTTTAGGATTTGGGTGAGCAATTGAAATATGATCTATTATTGGTGCCAGTGGTCGGACTCGAACCGACACGCTTTTAAGGGCGGCGGATTTTGAATCCGCTGCGTCTACCAATTTCGCCACACTGGCATCTGAAGTGTAAATAAGTAAACGTTGGCAATTATACTAAGCTTTGTGATATCTGCAACAGATATTATTATAAACGCAGTTAGTTGCCTAAAATTTCTACTACCATTTACGTTTCCAAGCAGGTAATTTTTTTAAAATAGTATAAGCGGTCTCTTTTGCCACTAAATAATCAACATTATGGTTATTTGAATATTTAAGAGTAACTTCTTGCCATTTTTCATCAAAGGTTTTCATTGAACCATCTGAATGAGCGCAATGTTTACAGTAGTTTTTCGACAAATCATGTAAAGGATAATCAGCAATAGCTGTCATTGGCATACCACAAGCAATACACATTTTCATATTTTAAATTCCAATTAATTTGCAGGTAATTAAAATAAATCGACTTAACCTGAATAAAAATGCTACTCCGAGTTTAGATTGAATACAAGATATATAAGAATGGCTATTTTTTATTAGAAAGTGAAATCGATTTGTGCAGTATTTATTTGATTATTATTTTGTTGTTGTAATAATTGATAGCGGCGTCTTAATGCCCTTTGCTTACATAATCGCAAAATTTCTTGTTTTTGAACATCTGAAAATTTTAACCAATTGAATCTTTCCTCCCTGGAACGAAAGCATTTGATGCAATAACCTTGCTTATCTGTCTCACATACTCGTCTACATGGGCTTTGTATGTCAAAAAATTCAATTTGATCCAATCTATCTCTTCCTATGAAGATCAACAACTATTAAAGCTCTTTTAAGCCTAATCCTTTACTTAATATTTTAAAACAATCATCACAATCATGTGTTGCCGCTTCAAGCAAAGTTTGTGTTGGTGCATGAATCAATTTATTAGTCAATTTATGTGAAAACTCAAAAAATACATCATCAATATTGGCACCTTGTTTAATTGCTTTTAACGCTTTTAATTCTAATTCACGCTTAATAACTTGTGCATTCTGGCGATATTGCTTTACATATTCAACAGCATGTCTGGTTTTTAGCCAATCGATATACAACTCAGCTTGCTCATGAATAATATATTCAGCTTCATTGGCGGCAATAATCCGTTGTTCTAGATTGTTCTGAACGGTTTGTTGCAGATCATCAACAGTATAAAGATAAACATTTTCGAGTTGACTAATTTCTGACTCAACATCACGAGGAACGGCTAAATCGATAAATAACATTGGATTATTATTTCGTTCATGTAGTGTCCGTTCAACCATCCCTTTGCCAATAATAGGTAAAGGACTAGCAGTTGAACTAATGACAATATCAACCTCTTTGAGTCGATTAGCAATATCGGGTAAAGAGATGATCTCAGCATCAATAATAGATGCTAATTTTAGCGCTTTATCTCTTGTTCGATTAGCAACAATAACATGTTTGAATCCATGAGGCTTTAAGTAGCGAGAAATAAGCTCAATGGTCTCACCTGCTCCCACTAGCATTACACTTAACTCAGACACATCAGAGAAAAGATCACGCGCAACTAAGCACGCCGCGTAAGCTACCGAAGCGGTATTTGCTCCAATATTAGTTTCTGTTCGAACAATTTTGGCTACATGAAAAATAGATTGAAAAAGTTTTTCGAGTTGAACTGACAAACAATTATTTTTCTGAGCAAAATTATAAGCTTGTTTTACTTGACCAAGAATTTGAGGCTCACCAATAATTAACGAATCAATACCACAAGCAACAGACATAAGATGTTCGACAGCTTTCTGGCCTTCATAGCAATATATTGACTTATTAAAAACATCCAAATCAACGTGATGAAATTGTCCTAACCAATTTTCAACAGATTGCTTTACTCGAAAAAAATCTGCCTCATCCTCATAACTTAAGTAAATTTCTGTGCGATTACAAGTTGATAAAATGACGCACCCAGTAATTAAAGGATGCTGATATAGACTGTATAATGCCTTATCAATAATCTCATTAGAAAAAGCAATTTTTTCTCTTAAAGCGACTGACGCACTTTTATGGTTTACACCCAATACTGTAATAGACATTGCATTGATTCTTTTATAATAGTTTATAAAGCGTCTAAATTTAAATATTATAGCTAAAAAAATAATAAAGGTTAATTACAGTTACTTTTTCTTATTCGCAAAATTATCAGCTATAATATGCCCTACTTTTGACTATAACTACTTAAGAGTTATTTTATGACAAAAATCAAATTTGCGTTACTTTTTATATTGCCATTAATGATTACTGCATGTCAAACAACAAAATACCAATCTAATGCATCAATCGAGCAACAATGGCAAAGCCATAAACAGATACTTGAACAAATTAATTCTTTTAAGGTTAATGGTAGTATTGCTCATACTGGAACAAAAACGAAAAACTATGGTCGTTTCCTTATTGTTCAACAATCACAAGATCATTATGAGGTCAAATTAACGACACCTGTAGGCACCAATATTTTAACACTGAAGTCGGAACCAAACTATGCCGAATTAGTGGATAAAAATGGTGGACGTTATAATGATGTTAATATTGAAAGATTAATGAAAAAAGTTTCTAACATCAACATTCCTCTTAATTCTTTACATAATTGGTTAAAAGGCTTTTCTGATGATAACCAAACAGATAAATTAGATAACTCAGGTAGGCTTGCATCAACATCTTTTATGCAAAATAACAATAAATGGACATTAAAGATTTTGAGCTATGCAACTTATACTTTCAAAAATAAAAAAGTTGATTTACCAGCCATCATTGAACTTTCACATGATGATGAACTTATTCGCTTAAAAATTAGCAACTGGACGTTAAACTAACGGAACAGAATATGAAACATTGGTTATCGCCAGCTAAATTAAATTTATTTTTATACATTACTGGACGTCGTCCAGACAATTATCACAATTTACAGACATTATTCCAGTTTATTGATGTTTGCGACAAACTGACTTTTAATGTTCGCAATGATGGTAAAATAAGATTATTAACTCAATTTGAACAAGTCCCTGAAGATAAAAATCTAATCACTATTGCAGCTCAGCGGTTAAAATCCTATGCAAATAATAGTGAACTCGGTGTGGATATTGCTATAGAGAAAATGATCCCAATGGGAGGAGGACTTGGCGGTGCGTCTTCCAATGCTGCAACAGTTCTTGTTGCTTTAAACCAATTATGGAATTTAAATATTGAGCAACAAACTTTAATAACAATAGGCCGTTCAATTGGAGCCGATGTGCCTATTTTCATTTATGGTCACTCAGCATTTGCTGAAGGTATCGGCGATCAGTTTCAACAAGTTGATATTCCTCAATATTGGTATTTAGTTAGTTGTCCTAATATTGAAATTTCAACAGTTAAAGTATTTAACGATCCTAAATTACAGCGTGACACACCTAAACGAACTATTGAACAATTAATGTCAATTCCTTTTGATAAATTTACTAACGATTGTGAACCTATTGTGCGTGAACGTTATCCTCAAGTCGATCAGCTTATATCGTATTTGTCCCAATTTGCTCCAACAAGGCTAACTGGGACAGGAGCATGTGTTTTCACTCGTTGTGATTCTAAAGAACAAGCATTGTCGATACAAAATGAACTGAAATCCCTCTCTGTCAAAAACTTTATAACTAAATCACTAAACTTATCACCGCTGTATGCAGATTAATTAATTTTGTTTAACATGATTAACCATATAAATATAACTAATTTATATGGTTAATCACCATAAAATCGAAAAAGTCCCAACCTTAGTGTATAGCATCATTTGGTATAACAAAAAGATGATGATCATAATACTCAACGCAATAAAGCCCTTCAAAACTTTTATATCCTTGATCAGCTAACGCGGATTTTAACCATTTTTCATCCTTACCTAGTTGCTCTAAAACATTATCAACGGGTTGTTCGTTTTCTAATACAATGACGGATATGTCCTTATCCCCTTTTTTAACTATTGATAATTGCCCATTAGGCTCCAAAATAGCTTTTTCAACACAATGAATGTTGAAAACATTCTTCATTCTGAGTAGTACTGCAAAACTAGCCAAATCTAAATTAATCGAGGTGAAAGCATCTAATTTTAATTTTCCATGATCCATTAATATAATTGGATTACCAACAATAAAGGCTTTAGCATTTTGACTTCGTTTTTTTAAATAATTAGAGGTATACATGATTGCTGTCCACATCAACAAGACAACAATAAAATCATATATGGTCAATTTAGGATTATAGATAATTCCACCTGCAATCCCACCTAATATCATATTCCCTATAAAATCAATGCTCGACATTTGCGATAGTGATGTTTTACCTGTTATTTTTAAGAATAAAACGATACATATAAAAACAACCAATAACTTTAAAGCAATAATAATAAAATCCAGATAGTTAAGCATAGTACTCTCCAAATGTTAAAGACCTAAGCTAGTAAAACAATAAATATTAAAGTTAATACTGAAAACCTATAAAATTTTAGAAGAGATTTTAATAAATTAGAAAATTTGATTATATAAATCGTGAGTAATTGAGTGACGCTTTAATATTAGATTGATATTGATTAATTTATCAATCTATTTTTTTCATATTGATAAAAAATATAATAAAAGATTAAATAAAAATAGTTGTCAATTTTGCGAAACAAAAGCTTTTTTTAATAAGCTTGATCCATCATTTAACAGTTCAAAATTAAGATAAAAAATGCTTAATCAAAAAGAAATTTATTACAAAGCGTTACTTGAAAAAGATGAAAGTTATGTTGGAGTTTTCTATGCTGGTGTTAAAACCACTTCAGTTTTTTGTATTGCTACATGCCGAGCCAGAAAACCAAAATTTGAAAATGTTGAATTTTTCTCTTCATTCAAATCAGCGCTTGATGCGGGTTATCGACCTTGCAAAATATGTAGACCCACTGAAAACGCTGCACCTAACGAAATAATTAAAGCAATATCATTAATTAGCAATAATCCTAAAAATAAGATTACCGATTATCAATTAAGACAAAATCAATTAAGCCCTGAAATTATTCGCAGATGGTTCAAAAAACACTATGGGATCACCTTCCATGCTTATCAACGAATGTATCGAATTAACAATGCTTTTCAAGAATTGAAATCAGGAAAAAATGTAATTAATACTGCAATGGATAGTGGCTAAAACTCCTTAAGTGGATTTGGTTACACTTACAAAAAAATCATGAAAAAATCACCTTCAACTAGCAATCAACAAGACATCATTTTAATTGACCGTTTTACTACCCCGCTCGGCCCAATGTTTGTTTGCGCTACTAGTCTCGGAGTTTGTCTACTAGAATTTGTAGATCGAAGAATGCTAGAAACCGAATTTGAACAACTACAATCTTTACTTAAAATGAAGATTATATTTGGTGAAAATGAACATATTAAACAAACTAAAGTTCAAATTGCCGAATATTTTAAGGGAACAAGAAAAGATTTTACCATTGCCTTACATACCCCAGGTACGTTATTTCAACAAACCGTTTGGGATTGCTTAAAGCAAATTCCTTATGGTGAATTAACCACCTATAAAAAACAAGCGCAAAAGATTAATAAACCACAAGCAATCCGAGCCGTAGCCAGCGCAAATGGTTATAACCGAGTTGCGATCATTATACCTTGCCATCGAGTAATCGGCACAAATGGCGAACTTATTGGCTATGGAGGTGGATTAGAAAGAAAAAAATGGTTAATTGAACATGAAAATAGAATCATAAAATCAGATACACACCCAAATTAATAACTATTTTTATCTAAAAAATAGATTAATTTAACAAAGTTAAAAGAGTATATTAAAAGGATTGATGAGAACAGCAGGATTGAGGATTATTAACCATTAAAATAATAGTTAGTTTAATTTTAATGCTTAGCTGTTTTTTGTTCATGCAATGACACCTATAAAAAACAGGTAACTATCTTATCCGGTTTGAGCTACTACAAATAATATGTTACCTGCATAAAATAAAATTGAACTTCATAAAATTTATATTAAATTTAATGTTTATAACCAATCCCATGAACAGTTTTAATTAAAGTTGGTGTGGATGGATTAATTTCTATTTGTTTTCTCAATTTTGAAATATGTTGATCGAGCGTTCTGCTATTAGGTAAAAAATCATATCCCCAAACGTAATCAAAAAGCATATCTCGAGTAACAACCTGATTTTTAAATTGATATAAACACTCTAAAATCTTAATTTCTCTTAAGGTTAATTCGATAACCTGATCGTTTCTTTTTGCATACAATTCGGAAGAATACACATTTAAATCACCAAATTGAAAATAGTCTTCTTTAGAGCAATTTGAATATTTTGATTTTAAGTAACGTTTGGCAATTGCCTTGATTCTTGCCCTAAGTTCATGAATACCAAATGGCTTATTCATATAATCATCAGCACCGAGCTCTAATCCAATTACTCGGTCGATCTCTTCATCTTTAGCAGATAAAAATAGAATTGGCACATCCTCATTTAATTTACGGATTTCACGACAAACCGAATAACCGTCAAGTTCAGGCATCATAATATCTAAAATAATAAAATCGGGTTGATGTTGATTAAACATTTCAAGTGCAACTTTACCATCATTTGCTTTGATAATCGTATAACCTTCTTTTTCTAGAAGATCTGACATACCATTAAGAATATGCTTATCGTCTTCAGCAATTAAAATCTTCATTTTCTAACTCCATTAAAATAAGTGAAAACGCAATTCCTGGATTCTGATTCATAACTTTAATTTCACCATTGATCTGATTAGCTAACTGATTGGCAATCGTCAACCCTATTCCAGTACCTGAAACCCCTTCGGTTATGGATGAGCTAACCCGATAAAAAGGATCAAAAATCTGTTTTAATAAATGATTAGCAATACCCTCACCATAATCTCGAACCGTAATTATCACCTGTTTTCCCGATTTAGTTAAAGATAAATCAACTTGCTTGCCTTTAGACGCATATTTTTCAGCATTACTCAGAAAATTATTGAGAATTTGCATTACACTGTCTTCATCCGTATTAACAATACAATCACTTGCAATATTAGTGATATTAAGATGTAACGATTTTGCCTCTAAAATAGGACTAAAGGTATGATATATCTGGTTGATTAGCTCGGTTAAATTAACTGGTTTTATATTGACACTAAGTGGTTTATTAAAACTTAAAACATTTTGAACTAGCCTAGTTAGTCTCTTACTTTCAGCACTGATTACATGCAAATAATCAGGAATGGGCGCAGGCTCATCTTCTAGATACTCTGATAACATTTCAGAGTATAGTGTGATATTGGTTAGAGGTGTTTTAAATTCATGGGAAACTTGTCCAACAAAACTAACCTGCTGCTTTGCTAAGCGCAATGTTCGAGTATATTCTCGATAGCTATAGAAAATCAATCCAAGTATTACGGTAATGAAAAGACCAATAACAACAGAACCTAATAAATACAAATTAACAACATTTGGGGAGGAATAATAATAGGTTAAATGCCAATTTTGTAAAGGATAGTCAAGCGATATCAAAATTTCATTATCAGATTTTTCACCATTGGTATAAATCTGTTTATCGCCATCTGATAATTTAAAATTATCATCAAAAGCTTGCTTATCTAATAAATTGATCATATCAAAAGAAAGCTTGATGTTAGAAAGCTCAAAACCAATAATATTATCCGATTGAATTGACCAGTAAATTAAGTGGTTATACATTTGATACCAACCAGAACTTGGTTGAAACTGTTCAGTATGATCTTGTTGATTGAATAAAACAGAATTATCTAAAGCGATGGATTCTACTATCTTATGCCATTGCGAATCATACACATCACTTACAAATAAAATTTTATTTTTATTGATGATAAAAATATTTTTAATATCAGTTTCTGAGCCTAATAAATCTTCCGCTTTATCGTTGTCGTCATTAATTTGAAGTGTCAAACTACTCAAATAAGATAGACGCTGATTTAGCAACGATTCAATCGATAACTTGATATTATTTATACGGCTTTTGGCGAGTAAGATTTGGTTGCTTTCTCGTAATAACACTTCGTGTTCTACACTTCGCCAACCTAAATAGCTTATAAACGCTATTAACATCATTAAAGATAAAATCGTTGCTAATCTTTTCATAATTATTTCTTAATTACATTGCTTTTTGACTCAAACTGCTTTTCAGCTGAAATTTTGTTGAAAACGTCTTTATCAGCTTTAGCAGCATCAGCCATAATATTATTTTTTTCAATTTGGCCTCTTAATCTTTGTTTTGCCTCTTCTGAGGATACTGAATTTGAAATTGAGCTAAGTTTTTTACTATTTTCAATAAGAATATCTTCTGCTTCTTCAAACCTACCTAGATTGTAATACTCTAATGCTTTTTCATTCTCAATGGTTACCTTCTGGATCTCTGATTCAGCTAAAACTTCTTGAATCATTGAATCCTTGACCAACTTTTTATCATCGGTATACGCTACGCTTACAAATTGAGTTTCGTGTTCAGCTTTATTTCTCAATAAATTGTCATATGATAAATCAATTTGAGCTAACGTTTTACTTTGGCCAACTTTTCCTTCCTCAGGGATGACTTCTAACAGTACATATTTTTCTTGATTTGAAAACAATTGATTCATTTTAATCGTGACTTGATTACCTTTGATTACACCATCTCGACCAAGTAAACGCACCGGTTTAACGCCATCTTTCAATTGGATAGTAATCACAACATTTTGAGCAACCGTGGACATCACGTCAGTAAACTCGTGAACAAACATTTTTTCAAGATCAAAAGTATTATTAACAAATACATGATTACCATCACTATAACTTGCGATAGATGACATTAATATTTCATTATAATCAGAACCGATCCCCATTGTGGTAATAGCAATATTCTTTTTAGCCGCAATAATAGCTAATTGAGAAAGTTCAGCTACTGAACTAGGACCTATATTGGCTTGACCATCAGATAACAAAATAATACGATTAACTTTATCTTTCGTAAGTTGGCTTTCAACTTGTTTTATTCCCTTACTCAATCCTGCAAATAAGGCTGTTCCTCCACCTGCAACTAAATTTTTATTGATTAGTTTAATAATTTGTTCTTTATTCTTTACTTTAGTTGCTGGAACAATAACTTTCGCATCATAATCATAAGTAACAATAGATAAGGTATCTTCTTCATTTAGCATATTAACCGCAAAAATAGCAGCTTCTCTCGCTTTTACTATGCGATCGCCTTGCATTGAACCTGATTTATCAATAACAAGCGCTAAATTGATCGGCACATGTTTATTAGAGTTCGCTTTTTCACCAGTTAATGAAACTTTTAAATAATTGGTTTCTTCACTTCCTGCCATAATAATAGGTGAAGACAATTCTGAACGGACGTTAATTTGTGAAACTTGTGAACTTGGTAGAATTGTCGTGGCATAGCTAAATAAACTAGACAAGACAAAACCTAACATGACAAATATTTTAATAAATTTCATAGTATTTTCCTTCCTATATAAAGTTTATTCAATTATTCATCAATCGCCAAATAAATTGTCTAAATAATGTATTTAATTGTAAAAAGTTGTAAAAAGTAAAACCGTGATAAAAAACACCTATTAGTACTTAAACTAACCAATCTCTCTATTTTACGGTGCGTTAACTGTTTGTTTATTGCCAGTCTAAAGTGCAAAGGTATATAATAAAAAATTAGTCGCTCTTGAAGAGAATAGTTAGAGAACATTTAAAATGACTCAATCAAAACTTGAACTTATTAAAAATAGTATTGTCACGATTCCAAATTATCCTAAACCTGGTATCTTATTTCGTGATATCACTAGTCTACTTGAAAACCCTATTGCATTTAAAACATCAGTCGATCTTTTAATTGAGCATTATAAAGATAAAAAAATCGACAAAGTTGTTGGCACCGAAGCTAGAGGCTTTATCTTTGCAGCGCCACTTGCGTTAGCATTAGGCGTTGGTTTTGTACCAGTAAGAAAACCAAATAAACTGCCGCGTAAAGTATTTAAAGAAGAGTATCAACTTGAATACGGTACAGATACCTTAGAAATGCATTGCGATGCGATCAAACCTAACGAAAGAGTGTTAATTATTGACGATTTACTTGCAACTGGAGGCACCGTTGCCGCTACCGCAAAATTAATCCAAAAAGCAGGTGGTATTGCTCAAGATGCGGCATTTGTAATTAATTTACCTGATTTACACGGGAAAACAAAATTAACTGATATGGGAATTAACTGTTACACATTAGTCGATTTTGCCGGTGAATAACACATATTTTTAGGGCGAAATGTCGCCCTATTCGTCTCCAACATCCTCATTTATTAATATCCTTATTTTTGCCATCAAATTCAGGCTTATCTTATCCGCTACTCTAATTTCATTTTAACTAGCCAAAACCACAACAAATATCGCCATGCTCAATTTGCATAAATTATCAACTTAATTCTTGAAATAGTTATTATTATGAATTATTATTCAAAAATAATGAATATTTATAACAGGAATTGAACAGTGAAAAAATTTAACCATATCATCACCAGAACACCTGCAAAATCCCTAATAAATGGATTAACCTCTGCCAATTTAGGAAAACCAGACTATCAAAAAGCGCTTGATCAACATAACAACTACATTCGAGCATTACAGCAATGCGATGTCGATATCACAATATTACCTGCCGATGAACGATTTCCAGATTCTGTTTTTGTTGAAGATGCCGTGTTATGTACGCCCTGTTGCGCCATTATTACTCGCCCTGGCGCGGTAAGCCGTCGTGCAGAAACAGAAATCATCGTTGATACTATTGAACGATTTTATCCTAATAATGTTGAACACATTACCGCCCCTGGCACTGTTGAAGCGGGCGATATTATGATGGTTGAGAATCACTATTACATTGGTTTATCCGCTCGTACCAATCAAGAAGGTGCCAACCAAATGATTGCTATCTTAGAAAAATACGGACTATCCGGTTCAGTGGTGACTTTAGAGAAAGTATTACATCTAAAAACCGGACTTGCTTATTTGGAACACAATAATTTATTAGCTGCGGGTGAATTTATCATTAAACCAGAATTTCAACATCTCAATATTATCGAAATACCAGAAGAAGAGAGTTATGCCGCTAACTGTATCTGGGTTAATGAGCGAGTCATCATGCCGGCTGGTTATCCAATTACTAAAGCTAAAATTGAAGCGCTTGGCTATCAAGTCATCGAAGTTGATACCTCAGAATATCGCAAAATTGATGGTGGAGTTAGTTGTATGTCATTGCGATTTTAATTAAAACTTAACTGAACAATTAAAATAAGAAAACGATATGAATATGCCAGTAAGAAAAAAGCTTGGCATACTCCCACTTACATTAATGGTAGTGGGTAGTATTGTCGGTAGTGGTATTTTTAGCCTTCCTCAAAACATGGCCGAAGGGGCTGGTGCAGGTGCAATTTTAATTGCATGGGTAATAACCTTATTTGGCATGTTTATGCTTACGCGAATTTTTCAGTATCTTTCAATTCGTTTTTACAAAATCAATGAAGGATTATATGGCTATGTTCGTGAAGGATTTGGTGATTATATTGGTTTTAATGCCGCTTGGGGCTATTGGATATCGGCATGGATGTCATGTGGCAGCTATTTAGTTATCCTATTTAGCGCATTAGGTTCATTTGAGTGCTTCAATTATTTTGGTAATGGCACAACTATTCCCGCTGTGATTGCTGGACTTATATTCTTATGGATTATCCATTTTTTTGTCATAAAAGGCATCTATCAAGCATTCTTACTTAATTGTTTAGTCACATTAGCTAAAATTGTGCCTATTTGTTTATTTATTGTTTGTGTCGTTTTAGCGTTTAAAGTTGATACTTTCAATATGGACTTTTGGGGGACACCTCAATTAGGAACCATCCTCAGTCAAGTAAAACATACCATGCTTTATACCGTATGGGTTTATTTAGGGATTGAAAGTGCTACAGTTTATGCCGCTCGAGCTAAAAATATAATTAGTATAAGTCGAGCCACCTTTTTTGGTTTTGCTATTACCAGTCTATTATTAGTCTGTGTTTCGGTGCTATCTTTAGGGATCGTACCACAACACGAACTAGCACAAATGAAAAATCCATCCATGGCCTTAGTGATTGAACATGTTGTAGGTAGTTGGGGAGCTAAATGTATCAACATTGGTTTGATTGTCTCGGTCAGTGGTGGATTATTGTCTTGGTTAATGTTAGCGGCTGAAATGCTGTTCCTTTCTGGCCAAGGCAATCAACATACCGTACCTAGTTGTTTCGGTAAACTCAATAAAAACAGCACACCCGCTAATGCATTGTGGTTAACAACGAGTTTAATTAGTGTACTTATGATTTTGGCACATTTTTATCAATCGGGTTACAACACCTTAATTCAGCTATCAACTTCAATGGTACTCATCCCCTATCTACTATCAGCACTATTCGTGTTTAAACTATCTATAAGGCAACGAAAAAAACATCTATTATTCATCGGTACACTGGGTTCAATTTATGGATTCTGGTTAATCTATGCTGGTGGAGTGTCTTATTTATTACTATCCATGATCTTATATAGTGTTGGATTATTATTCTACCTTTATGCAAGAAAACAAAGGCATCTATCATCTTTCAGTTATTTGCATGACAAAATTTATGCCATAACCATAGTTATACTAGCTATTATAGCGATAATATACTTCTACATTATTCCGCAATAACCAAAAAGGCATTATTTACGAAACAGATAAAAATCAGCCAATAATTCTCTAAATGGTTGAGAATACCTCCCATGGTCATCGCGCATACACAATGATTGACTAAGGAAATTATCATTTTGATGAAATGAAAAGGCCATCAGTGCCAACGAAAAATCCTTATCAGCTGAATATTTTACTTGCATTTCACTGCATAAAAATAACCTATTTAACTCGCATAACTGTTTAAATTTATCTGCAACATGATAAGGTAATACTAAACAAAATAATCCATTTGATTTTAATAAACGAATTACCGCATCAATAAGTTGCTGATAGTTTAAACTCTCGGTATAACGAGCCAACTGACGTTCTGCATTTCGACATTCGACTGCTGATTGGAAATAAGGTGGATTAGTTATAATCAAATCATAACAAGCATTATCATCTATTCTAAATTGATTAACATTGATATTTAATGCTCGGATCGTTTGAAAATTAGCATTTAAGCTATTTTGCTGACATTGCATAATCGCTTGCGGATCAATGTCGATCGCATCAATTTGACATGAATGGTTTTCTAAACGCTGGGCAAGCATCAATGCAATAACGCCACACCCAGTACCAATATCTAAAACATTTTGTATATCAGGTTTAATTGGTGCCCATGCACCTAACAAGCAACTATCCGTTGTCACTTTCATTGGACTTTTATCATGAGCAACAAAAAAACGCTTAAAGGTAAATCCACCTTTTTTTAATGGTAGCTGATTATTTGGCATGACTAAACTTTCTAAATAATGGCTTATTGGACGCAATTGCATCAGCCCAACGAGTTGGCTCTGGCAAACGGTAACCGCGTAAACATTGTTTGACCCAATGTAATGCACTGTCTTGACTGATTCTATGCGCTGCGGAAACAAATAACGGATTACAATTATCTTTACTTTGTAAAACCCAGCCTATCTGTTCTTGCTTATCAAACAGAGGCGTTACATTTCCCGCTTTTTTCGATTGAGGCTCGAATTGTCCACATAATTTTCTTTTTGCTACACCAATCGTAGGTATATCGAGCAATAAACCTAAATGACTTGCAATTCCTAATCGTCTGGGATGAGCAACACCCTGCCCATCAACCAACAACAAATCAGGTTTGTGCTTAAGCTGTTGCCATGCTTTAAGCAATGCTGGATACTCCCGAAAAGACAAATATCCTGGAATATAAGGAAAATTTGTTTCCAATCGAGCAATATTATATTCAACCACTTCAAAATCAGGAAATGTCAATATCACAATCACAGCACGAGTTATCATGCCACCTTGTTCAAAACCGACATCCGTCCCACCAATCAATTTTATTGCTGGGTTAAAATCATCCACCAAGCTAACCTGATTGGCTAATTGCTGTTGTGAAAGTTTTAATTGTGCTAAATTAATAGACATTTCAACTCTGCTGAGTATTATTAGTTACAATAAAATGATTTTACCAGAATAAGTATGCCTTATACATTAGCAAATCCAACCGAATTAACCGAAGAAATAAAAAAAAGTCGCTTTATTGTCAATGCGGCACCCATTATAAATGCGGAGCAGGCTACGCAATTTATTGATAGCATTAGTGATCCAAATGCAACTCACAACTGTTGGGCATGGAAAATAGGACAACAATATCGTTTCAATGATGATGGAGAACCTACCAGTACTGCTGGGCGCCCTATTCTATCGGCTATTGAAGGACAAGATTGCGATCAAGTCGTCGTTGTTGTGACCCGCTATTTTGGCGGAATTAAATTAGGTACAGGTGGACTAATCCGTGCTTATGGCGGCTCAGCAAGCCATTGCTTACAACAAGCTGAATTAATAGAACTTATTGCCAGAACAACCTTACAATTTCACTGTTACTATAACGAGTGGCCTATCATAGAAAACCGACTGAAGGAACTCGATGCAATTATTGAACAACAAAATTTTGATGCAGAAGGTGTTACAGTCGGCATCGCTATCACACAAGACAATTTGCTCACACTTAAAAAGAATATTAGTGATATTACTCGCGGAAGAGTGATTATTGAATGAAATCTGAAAACTTTTTAAATACCTTCAATAACGTTAAATTTAAATATACTCTTGATTGAAATGACTTCGAAATAGATAAGCATAAAAATAATTTAAATACTGCTTCAATAAATGCACTCAGCACGTTGGAAAATATACAGTTAAAGTAGCGGGATGACGTTTAAAATTAATTTAAATGATTTTAATCATTTAAATAAAACCTCAAAAACCCCGCTCCTCAACTTTTTTTCTTTCCCCTCAAGGATAAATAATTGCTAGTGATAAATAGTTAATTATTAAACTCATATACACTACCGTCACCCCATGTGCCAATGTAATAACGGCTATTATGATAAGCTAATGCAACAGCTTGAGATAAGTTCGAAACTAATGTCGTCACTTTTTTGCTTTGTACATCAATTTTTCGCACCATACCGGCACCATTATCAACCACTGCCACTACATTTGGGGCAATTCGTACAATACCTACACCTGGGCGACTAAATTCGGCGCCGAGTTCCGTTTGAGTACCATTTGGACTGATCATAGTTAGACGTCCACTGTATTGAGAAACAACTAAACTATTATCCGCTAATTGAGTCACGCCAACTGGTGTAGTTAATCCACGAGCAACAATATTTTTTTGTTTTGTTTGAAGATCAAGCGAAACAATTTCACCTGTTGAACGATTAGTGATGAGTAATTGCCCCTGATTAGAAAAAGCGATTCCGGTAGGCGTATGATAACCATCAGAAATTTTTTCTGATTTACCATCACGATTAATTTTTAAAATATAATCATCGCCATAAGATGAAACATACATATTATCTTTTGCATCAAAAACTATTCCAGCTGGTGATGATATACCCGAATAAAAAGTCTCTTTTTTACCATTAGCATTTATTTTCAAAATTGAATTATTTGACCAATCTGTCACATACATCTCACCTTTACTATCAAATGCGATTCCTGTTGGAGCATTGAAGTCTGAGGAAATCTTTGTTAAACCTGCCATAGATGACCCTCCATAAAAACAGCAAAATATAAACATCGATATACGCAGTAAAAATTTTTTCATTATTAATTTCCTTATTTATAACACATTAATTTTTAATACTATTTTTAATTAATCGAATCGCAATTAACGCTAGGATTAAATTAACGATAGACAAAAAGACACAAAGTATTATGGCTCCATTCCAAGCTTTATTTTGATAAACAATACCGAGTAAATAAGTACCAATACTACCGCCAGCCAAACAAGCAAGAAGATATAAAGATGAAATAGCTCCTCTAGAACTAATTGGTACAATTTTATTTAGCATTGCAATCACTAGTGGTTGAATACCAAATACGAATAGAAATAAACAAAAAATGCCTAATCCAATAACATATAATGATGAGCTAAATCCGATAGTGACGATCGATACACATACCGCTAACAGACAGATGATGAATAGATATTTTTCATTGATGACTTGAGTTAACTTACCAGTGATCATGCTACCGACTACCGCACTTAGACCAGCAAAATTCAACCAACCTAAAACGGTTGAAGATAAGTAAAAAGGTGCGCCTTTCAAATAAAAAGTGAGTAAAGAAGATATTCCAAGATAAACAAAAAATAGTAAAAAACCGATTAGTAAAAAAATAACGACAGTTTTATCTAAAAATAATTTAAGTGCAGAGAAATACGTACCTATCAAACTGGTTGTTGGAGATTGATTTGTTGTTTGTTTTATACCAAAAGGAACAAAAAGACATGCTACAATGATTAATCCCGCATAAATGATAAAAGCAATCTGCCAAGACCAAAAATCAGTTAACATCGCAATCACACTACGGCTAAAAATGATGCCAACAATTGAAGCTGAAATCATAATTCCCATTGCTTGTGGTAACTTATGATTTGGCGTGTTTTTAGCGGTATAAGCGAACAGAGCTGCAGGGACAGCAGCTGCAAAAAAGCCTATTAATGACATAACAACCAGATATATATCAAAACAATCAACGATCACCGATAAAATAAGACAACAAATAGTACCAATACTGCCGATCAGAACTAATAACTTTGTTGAAACGTTATCCGAGAGTGGACCATAAATAAAAAAAGATATGGCATAAAAAAAACAAGATAAACTAAACACATTTCTTGCTTCTAAAATATCAATATGATAACTTTTTGATATTTCTTGAAAGATAAGTTGACTTATATAAACTGAGCCAACTAATAGCACAATTAAAATTGCTGATAAAATTAGACTCGATTTTTTCTGTATTGTTTCTTCTTTTAACATAGATTTCATAATAAAGATTGATTAGTTTTCAAGAAGACTATCTGACAAATAATTAATTTAAAAATACATATTTTGTTATACGAAAATCGTATAACCAAAAATGATGATTAGCAAAAGATGTAAAACTCATTCATAATAACTAAATGATTATCGTGCTAAAAAACTATACGACGATTTGGACACCAAACTAATTGATGTATTAAGAACTGTGTAATTATGGACATTTACAGCAAAAGATTACCGACTATTAAGCAATTACAATATTTCATTGCGGTCTGTGAAGAACTTAGTTTTACTGGCGCAGCCAAAAAACTTGGTATTAGCCAACCTCCTCTTTCAACTCAAATTAAAAATTTGGAAGAAACCCTACAAAGCACACTTTTTTTAAGAAACTCTCACAATATTGTATTAACCAATGAAGGCGAAATACTAAAATCTAAAGTAACACAATTATTAAGTGATCTTTGTTCAATGGTTAAATCAACAAAGCATCTAGAAAAAGTTATTATAGGAACAACTAAAACCTTAAGTTTTGACTATATTCCTTATTTCAAATCGTTTTTATCCAAATTTAGTGATGAAACAGAAATATATAAACATAACTATACCTCTAAAGAGCTAATACTTGAGTTACAAAAAGGCAATATTGATTTTGCCTTTGTTTCCGACTATCCAACTAGAGATTTTAATGAAAACTCAATACTAATCTATCAAGAACCCATGACCTTAGTATTACCAGCTCATCACCCATGCAGTAAACAAGATAAAGTTAATCTTAATGATGTGATTGATTTACCTCTGTTTTGGTTTAAACAACATTTAAATCCATTTTTTTACGACCAGTGTGAAAAGGTTTTCAATAGCTTAAACCACCCACTACATCGTCGTACCGAACTCGCTGATAATTTATCTATGCTACTGGAAGTTGCATTGGGTAAAGCAATAATGCTTTTACCACAATCGATGACACAAATGAAAGTCGATGGTGTTATCTATAAAAAGTTGATCAACAGCCAAGATAAAAAATTAAAAATAAATATTTATCTGATATGGCGTAAAAACATTAAAACTTCAACAGTCAATCAAGCAATAATTGATTATTTTAATCAGCATAAAATCAGCTAAATTAAACCTCAAAAACCCCGCTCCTCAACTTTTTTTGCTAATTTATTTATTATTGAAATGGTGTCAAAAATGTTGAGGAAAGGGTTTTTTGGTAAATTCTTTTAAACCATTTTCTTTTTTTAGTTATTAAATCGCCTTTGGTTGCTTGTACATAACAAAGCCATTACAATTATGCAAACTAATCACTTTTCTTTTAAACTTATGATTACTTATACAGATGCAACTTTAGATGATTTGCCCTTTATCGTGGATGTATATAATTCAACAATTGCTAGTCGCCAAGTTACAGCTGATTTACAGCCGGTGTCTGTTGAAAGTCGTTTAGCGTGGTTTGATCAGCATAATCCACAAAAACGCCCACTTTGGTTAATCAAATATCAAAATCAACCTTGTGGTTGGGTGAGCTTATCATCATTTTATGGCCGTCCGGCTTACGATAAAACGGTTGAAATTAGTTTATACATTCATCAAGATTTTAGAGGGAAGAAAATCGGTCAAACCATAGTGACTGAAATTGAATTATTTGCTAAGCAAATTGGTATCGAAGCCATACTTAGCTATGTTTTTGGACACAATACGCCTAGCATAAAACTATTTGAAAAGCTTCATTATCAACATTGGGCCCTACTCCCCAAAATTGCCGAACTTGATGGCGTCAAGCGTGATTTAGTTATTTTAGGTAAGCATCTGGATTAACACATCTATCTAACTTAGTTATGATTTATTTTTTTCAAAAGGGATACTCCACCACATGGGCAATCTAAGAAATCTTCAATATTTATTTCAACAAGCAAAAGTTACTAGTATTTTAGTTCTGCTTAATGTTGCATGGTTTGTTATTTCTCATCTACTTGATTCGCGTGGTTTTTCAACATATATGGAAAACGCCTTCTTGATTGACTGGGGTGCGGATGTTGCTCAGTTAACTTTTTCTGGTGAATATTGGCGTTTATTTACCAATATCTTTGTACATGCAGGATTAGCTCATCTTGCTATGAATATGTTAGCATTATGGAGTGTTGGGATTGTTTTAGAACGATTGATCCCACCATTTTCTTTTATTGGTATCTACTTATTGTCCGGCTTATTTGGTAGCTTAGCGAGTGACGTTTCAACCATTCGTCATAGTGTTATTAGTTGTGGTGCTTCGGGGGCTATCTTAGGTATTATCACTGCACTGCTTGCCTATTCACTCATCAATCGTACCGATCTGCAAGAGATGCCTATCAAGTCTATTGTAATCAGTTTATTTCTGACTCTGGGATTAGGTTTGTTACCTTCTATTGACAATATGGCGCACATTGGTGGTGCGATTACAGGGTTTATTTTAGGTGGAATAGTTACGGTCTGTTTGAAAAAATTTCGCTATCAAAGCAATATTTACACTCTATTAATCTTAATCCTCTTTGCGGCATCGTGTTTGCTGTTATATTCAATTTATCAATATTATAAAACAACATATGGTTTTAATTATTAAAAATAAAGGCGCAAATTGAACTTTGCGCCTTTATTATTTTATCTGATTTATTAATAACTACTTAGCACTCGAGCCGGATCAATTTTATACGCTCTTCGAGCTGGGTAATAGCTGGCAATCAAACTTAATAACATTGCTGTAATAAATACAATGACAACATCAAATAAATGAATTTCGGATGGTAAAAAATCAACAAAATAGATGTTGCTATTTAAGATTTTATGTCCCATCATCGACTCAAAAACACCCATTATGTTTGAAAGTTGCCATGAAACGATAACGCCAAGCACCACGCCAATCACACTACCAATCAAACCTGAAATTACACCATACCAAATAAAAATACGTTTTATAAGATTATTGGTTGCGCCAAGTGTTTTAAGAATAGCGATATCTCGTTGCTTATCTTTAACTGCAATAACTAGCGTCGATACTATATTAAAACTAGCAACGCCAATTACGACAATCATCGCTAAATACATAATTTGTCGAATCATTTGAATATCACGATACATAAATCCAAATGTACGTTCCCAACTATTAAAATCGAGATTCTCTTCAAGATTCAACGTTGCCTGGCCAATAATATCACTAGCTTGATAAACATTATCTACATTGATCATTAATCCTGTGACGCTGTCACCAATATTGAGTAGCTTTTGTGAATCAGTTAAAGGTAATAAAGCCACATTGTTACTCAATGAGCCACTAAGATCTAAAATACCATGTACTTGTAAACGAACTCGACGAGGTGGTTTAAGTTGTTCTGGATTGTTTGAAACCGGAATAAGCAAAGAAACCCACTGCCCTTCTTGAACTGCAAGTGATTTAGCTAAACCGGCACCTAAAATGATTTGTTGATTATCGGCTTTAAAATCTTGCCATTTATTATTAAGTACATAATTAGGTAATGCACTTATCTTCTTTTCTTGTTCTGGGTCAAGCCCTTGTACTTCAACCGCACCAAGCTTGCTACCATTTTCAATCAATCCCGTAAAACTAACAAACGGCATGGCAGATACAATACGTTTATTTTCTTGCAGTTCAGTTTGAATATGCTCCCAATTTTCCAAATTGCCCATATGAGAATAAACTTGTCCATGAGGCACGACCGATAAAACTCGATCATTTAATTCACGCTCAAAACCATTCATGGCACTTAAGCCAATGATCAGCGCAGCAATACCTATAGCAATGCTCAGAGTTGAAATAATTGATATCAACGAAACCATACCGCTTTTACGGCGTCCTTTACGGAATTTTATGGCTGTGATTAATGATAAATTCATAATTCATTTACCTTTATTTCACCGAATGAGACAACTGCCCATCACTCATAATCAATTGATGATCGAGTTGATTTGCTAAAGCGAGATCATGCGTAACCACTAAAAAAGCCGTACCATGTTCACGATTAAGTTTTATCAGTAACTCAAAAATTGAATCAGCTGTTGATTTATCTAAGTTACCCGTTGGTTCATCAGCCATTACTAGTGCCGGATTATTAATCAACGCTCGTCCTATCGCAACGCGTTGACGTTCACCACCTGATAGTTCAGATGGACGATGATTAGCACGTTTAACTAGATTTACCGACTCTAACATCGCCATAGCGCGTTTTTTAGCTTCGCTAGGCGAAGTGCCTCCAATCAACAAAGGCATTGCTACATTTTCAAGCGCAGTAAAGTCAGGCAATAGATGGTGGAACTGATATACAAATCCAATTTCTTGGTTACGCAAATGTGCTTTTTCTTGTTCTGATAAGCGATTCAGTTGTTGAGATTTAAATGTGATTTCACCTGAAGTTGGTTTGTCTAACCCACCAAGCAAATGCAATAAAGTACTTTTACCTGAACCAGAGCTACCAATAATTGCCAGCAATGATTTAGGATAGATATCAAACGAGACATCTTTTAATACCTCGGTCACCATTTTGCCTTCTTTATAGGTTTTATAGAGATTTTTAGCTGAAAGAAGTGGCTGTGAATTATTCATAACGTAAAGCCTCGGCTGGTTGGATATTGGCTGCACGATATGCAGGATAAATAGTTGAAATTAGCGATAACATAAGTAATCCGAAAATAATAAATATAATTTGTGCAGGTTCAACTAGCGTTGGTAATTCAATACCAGCAAAGGATAAACCAAGCACCGACATCAACTCATTTAAATATGAGGCTAGTAACAAACCAATGGCGCTACCTAATAAAGTTCCAATGACACCTGAACTAGCACCTTGAATAATAAAAATCAGCATAATCTTAAAGCGTGATAAACCCTGCGTTTTTAATATGGCCACTTCGCCTTGTTTTTCCATAACTAATAAGCTAAGCGAAGTAATAATGTTAAATGCCGCAACAATTACAATTAAACTAATCAACAGCCCCATCACATTTTTTTCCATCTTAATAGCTTGGAACAGCTCACCACGTTTTGCTCGCCAATCGGTAAACACCAAGTCTTCAGGTAATGGATTTTTTGTTACTGATGAAATTTCAAGTGGATGAGCTAAAAATAGACGCCAGCCACTAATATTATTAGCAGGATAACGTAATAAATTTCTAGCATCAGTTTGATTGATATAAATTAACGCTTGATTGATATCATGATTAACGGAAAACAACCCGCTCACGGTAAATAAACGTTGGGAAGGAATACGCCCTACTGGTGTAATCTGACTGGCATCGGTGACCATCAAGCGAATCTTATCGCCAACTATCACACCCAATTGATCGGCTAACGTCTGCCCTAATATTACATTATAGCTGCCTACCTGTAAGGTGTCGATTGAACCAGCATAAACATAATCTTCAATCGGATCGTGGTCGTCAGCAGTAATCCCCATTAAGGTGCTGACCGTGATACTTTGTTGACTTTGTAAAACCACATCACCTGTAATAATCGGCGTTATCCGCTCAACACCTTGGATATTTTCAAATTGTGGTGAAGTAATAATACTAGAATCAATTTTACCTGTTTTAGAGGTAATTTGTGCTTGAGGAAAAAACTTTAAGATACTATTTTGCATCTGCTCTTCCAGCCCATTCATTACCGACAATACCACAATTAAACCGATAGAACCAAGCATGATTCCAATCATAGACAGCCAGGAAACAAAGCGGCCAAAACCATCGTTTTTTTGCCCATATACATAGCGTAAACCGATATAAAATACTAATGGACGAAATATCTTTGACATAATAGTTATTAAATACCTGAAGTTTTCAATCAACTTTTAAAATTTTAGTTGCTTATCATACAGGATTAAACAGTTATAGAAAACAACCATATAATTACGTTATAATATCACGATAACTTTGTCGCAATTATCTATTATTCCAACATGCCTAATAATATTTCTAGCATCATTCCTAAAAAATCAGGTGAAGTTAAACAAGTTGGTCAACTTGTCGGTTCTTCATTATCTCAATATTGTGCGCAAATCATTGACACACATGATGGTTTAGTCGTGATTGTTACAGATGATATGCAACAAACAACTCGTCTTCATGAAGAGCTAAAACAATTTTCACACTATCCGTCGATCTTCTTCCCCGATTGGGAAACGCTCCCTTATGATAGCTTTTCACCGCACCAAGATATCGTGTCAGAACGATTATCTTGCCTATATAATCTAGGGCATTTGACCAAAGGTGCATTAATCTTACCAATTAATACGCTTATGCAAAAAGTCTGCCCGCAGAACTATTTAGGTGGGCATGTCTTTATGATGAAAAAAGGCTTAGCCATAAGTCGGGAAAATCTACGCTTGCAACTTGAAAATGCGGGTTATCGTTCTGTTAGTCAAGTCATGGAACATGGTGAATATGCTACTCGCGGAGCATTATTTGATATCTATCCGATGGGCAGTGAAAGCCCTTACCGTATTGATTTCTTTGACGACGAAATAGATAGCATTCGTACCTTTGATGTCGAAACGCAACGGACTCTCGATGAAATTACCGAAATTCAACTACTACCTGCTCATGAGTTTCCTTTTGATAAAACATCAATAGAATTGTTTAGAAGCCAATGGCGAGAGAGATTTGAAGTAAGGTTAGACCCTGAAAGTATCTACCAACAAGTTAGTAAAAATATTTTACCAACCGGTATTGAATATTGGCAGGCATTATTCTTTAATGAACCACTCACGCCACTATTTAGCTATTTTTTATCTAATACACTGATCATTAACACTGCTAACATCGAACAGTTTGCTAATAAATATTGGCAAGATATTACACAGCGTTATGAGAGCCGAAAAGTCGATCCCATGCGACCGCTTTTAGAACCAACAATTATTTGGTCAAAAACCGATGAAATCTTTGCTCATTTCAAACATTATCCACGAATTACGGTTTCACGCGCTCAAATCACTGAATCGAACAAAAGTATTAATTTACCATTTAGTTTACTGCCTGAAATGGCTATACAGATTCAGCAGAAAAATCCCTATTCACATTTTGAACAATTTACTCAAAATTTTAATGGCAAGATTATTTTTTCAGTCGAATCGGAAGGTCGAAAAGATGCATTGCTAGAAATATTAGGCCGTATAAGAATACATCCAACCACCATCACTCAACTTAGCCAACAATCGGATAACCGTTATTGTTTAATGATTGGTGCTAGCGAACAAGGTTTTATCGATCATCAACAAAATTTGGCCTTTATTACTGAAAACGAATTATTGGGTCGTCGAGTTATTCGTCGTAAGAAAGAGAACAAGCAAGCAATTAATACTGACAGTTTAATCCGTAGTTTAGCAGAATTAACACCCGGTAAGCCTGTTGTGCATCTTGAGCATGGTGTTGGTCGCTACGCTGGTTTAACCACATTAGAAACAGGTGGTATTACTGCTGAATACCTTATTTTACTTTATGCCAATGATACTAAACTCTATGTACCCGTTTCATCGCTAAACTTAATTAGCCGTTATTCTGGTGGTGATGAAGAAAATGCTCCACTCAATAAATTAGGAACTGATGCATGGAGTAAAGCTAGACAAAAAGCTGCCGAAAAAGTACGAGATGTTGCAGCTGAATTGTTAGATATTTATGCTGAACGTGAAAGTAAGCCAGGCTTTGAATTCAAACAAGATCGTGAACAATATGAACTGTTTTGCCAAGCTTTTCCTTACCAAGAAACGGAAGATCAGCAAAATGCCATTGGTGCTGTTATTGGTGACATGTGCTCACCTTATGCTATGGACCGATTAGTTTGTGGTGATGTTGGTTTTGGTAAAACCGAAGTGGCAATTCGTGCTGCATTTTTAGCGGTAATAAATCATAAACAAACCGCAGTCTTAGTCCCTACTACTTTGCTTGCACAGCAACATTATGAAAGTTTTTGTGATAGATTTGCCAATTGGCCAATTCGCATTGAAAGTTTGTCACGATTTAAAACCGCTAAACAGCAACAAGCTATAATTCAAGAACTCGCTGAAGGTAAAATCGATATTGTTATTGGCACCCATAAACTTTTACAAGAAGATGTAAAATGGAAAGATTTAGGGCTTTTAATTGTTGATGAAGAACATCGCTTTGGTGTTCGCCAAAAAGAGCGTATTAAAGCGATGCGAGCCAATATCGACATATTAACCTTAACGGCTACCCCTATTCCTCGAACGCTAAATATGGCAATGAGTGGTATGCGTGATCTCTCAATTATCGCTACACCACCTGCTCGCCGATTAGCGGTAAAAACCTTTGTTCGAGAATATGATAACTTAGTTATTCGTGAAGCCATCTTGCGTGAAATTTTGCGTGGTGGTCAAATTTATTACTTACACAATGACGTATCAGATATTGAAAATGTGGCTGAAAAGTTAGCTGAATTGGTACCTGAAGCACGAATTGCAGTTGGTCATGGGCAGATGCATGAACGCGATTTAGAGCGCGTAATGAATGACTTTCATCATCAACGATTCAACTTATTGGTGTGTACTACCATTGTCGAAACCGGAATCGACATCCCTAATGCCAACACCATTATTATTGAAAGAGCTGATAAATTTGGTTTAGCACAATTACATCAATTGCGTGGTCGAGTTGGACGCTCATATCACCAAGCTTACGCTTATTTATTAACACCACACCCTAAATTACTAAGTAAAGATGCTAAAAAACGTCTTGATGCTATCGCTACATTAGAGGACTTAGGTGCTGGTTTTGCTTTAGCTACACATGATCTTGAAATCCGTGGTGCAGGCGAATTATTAGGCAGTGATCAAAGTGGGCAGATTGAAACAATTGGTTTTAACCTTTATATCGAATTACTTGATGATGCCGTTAAATCTCTTAAGGAAGGCAAAGAACCGACTCTTGAATCATTACTCAATAATCAACAGACCGAAGTTGAGTTACGATTACCAATGTTGATTCCTGATGATTTCATCCCCGATGTCAATACTCGATTGTCACTATATAAGCGAATTGCAAGCATCGAAAGTTTAGATGAATTAACCGATATTCAAGTCGAAATGCGCGATCGCTTTGGTCAGCTACCTGATCCGGTACTTTTTTTATTAGAAACAACGAAAATCCGTTATCAAGCACAAAAATTAGGTATTACAAAAATTGAATTTGGTGAAAAAGGTGGTTTTATTGAGTTTGGATCTAACAACAAAATTTCAGTTGATTATTTAATTGAAACAATTCAAAAATCACCAAAAAATTATCGCTTGGAAGGAACAAATCGATTAAAATTACTCAAAGCTGATTTAGAGCGCATTGAACGCATTGATTATATTAAAAATTTGTTAGCGGATTTTGCTGAACATCAAGAAAAATAGCTCGAAATATACAGGAACATAAGAATTGAAAAAAACAATATTAACCATTATTACTATTGCTATATTCACCATTATTACTATTGCTATATTAGGCTATATTTGTATTGCATGGCATACAGGTATCGTAATAGAAAAGGAACTATACAATACGTTACCCGAAACCGTTGCAAAATTTAATAATGCGCAAAATATCTTTAAGTTAAACATTTCCCATTCTAATCATGAAAGACATCTGTTTTCAACCAAAACACACATCTATATGACGTTAACACCCAAAGATGGAAGTTCAGAGGATGTATTAACGTTAGCTGATAAAGATTTTACTATTCATCATGGACCATTCCCAATTGCAGCTTTAAAACAAGGTATATTTTCACCACAACAGGCTTGGATTGATTATGAAATCAGCCAAGAAGCTAAACCTGCGTTATGGGAAGCTATGGGAAATCAACCATTTATTACTGGCTACATTAGTTTGGATTATAGTAATAATCTGATCATGAAACTTTTTAGTCGAAAATTTAGTGAAAAAAGGGAGTTCGAAACTAATATTAATCTTGAATACGAATTAGGTAATGGTAGTTTTACATTTATTAGTAATAATGATTCCCCTATACCTTCGATAACGCTGGATTTAGATAGATTTCACACCAAAAAAGCTAATGTATATTTCACTTTAGATAAGCTTCACATTGAGTTTGCTGGCGAAAAACAATCAACAAATACTCATTATTTATTGAGTTTAGATTCTTTAAATACAAATCTAAGAGATGCTTTTTTCAATCCTGATTATGACTTTACTAAGTCCAATAATGACACTTTCTTAATAAACAATCTAAAAGTAGATAGCACTATTGATTCCAATAATCAAAATATAACCTTACAAGCTAACCTCGATAAGTTTACCTTAATTCCTGAGTCAGACGATAAACGACCTGCTATAAAAGTAAATAAAATTTCAGTCAATCAGAAAGTTAATTTTGGTGATAGCCGTACTCTAAATGGCTTTTTTAGCGGTAGTATTGACTCGATCTTATATGGACAACAAGAGTTAGGAAAAGCAGAAATAAATATTGATTATCAAGGGTTAGATAAGGCGGAATTTGGTGCAGCGTTTATCGATGAAGATACTCAATATAATCAACCTATCAATAGTCGATTTGAGTTAAAAAAATTAAATTTACATAATGATAATGGTGACATCAATATCAAAGGTTTACTTGATGTTACTAATCTTAATAAAATTTATATAATTAACGATCCGTTAGATAACATCAATAACTTTACATTACACGTGAACGCCCCGCTTAACGTACTAGCGCGTACATTTGCTCAATATTATTCTCCTAATAATAGTGGTATAACAGAGGATCAATTTAATAAATCTAAAAAAATAGTCCAAGACATTTTGGCACATATGTCTAATGATTCGCCATTATTTACCTTTAGTAAAGACGGAGAGCAAGGTTTATTTATTGATATACTTCAAGATAGCAATGATGTTAATATTAATGGAAAAATTTATAATAAAAGTGATGTATTGGAACTATTAAAATAATAATGAATTAAAACCCAATTAGTCTTAAACCCGAAGTAAAAAGCAGTAAAAATTATTAATTTTAGAAAAGTAACTAACAAGTAATAGAAATTAAGAGAGTAAAAATGAAGAAAACAAAATTAGCAGTTGGTGTTATTGCAATATTAGGTTTGGGGTATGTTGGTACTGCATGGTATACCGGAAATGTAATTGAAAATGGTCTTGATGGCACATTAAAAAATTTAACCCAAAAAGTTAATAGTTTACAAGATAATTTTAATGTACAAATCACGCATACAAATGACGAAAAAAGCCTTTTCTCAACTAAAACACACATAAAAATAGCTGTAACAAACATTGAAAACTCAAAAACAGTTGTATTATACGATGATGATGTGATTATTCATCATGGGCCTTTTCCGATTGAAGCTTTAAAAAATGGTGTATTCACACCACAACAAGCTTGGGTTGAATTTCAAAATAGTGAACAATTTAATCCTGATTTATGGAAAAAAGCGGGCAATCAGCCATTTATGAAAGGTCATATAAGCCTGTCTTACTCTGACTTCATAGACTATAACATATCAACTCAACCAATTGTACTTGATTTGAAAGATATCGGAGTTGAAGATGCTGATGGTAAACTTGATCTTGGTGAGATAAATTGGCGTGCTTCAGGAAACATTAATTTTGTTGCCCCATCAATTTCGATTGAAGCAAGTAAAATTAATTATCAACATGATGCAGATAATCAATTAAAAATAACCAATTTAAAAGTTGTTAACGATGCAGATTTTCAAAATAAATATACTTTAAATGCTAGCGTTGATGATTTCTATTTTAATTTTGAATCGGCCAGAGATACACCAGAAATTTCTCTGAAAAATTTAGCTTGGAATTATGTGTTAGAAGCAAAAGAGAGTGGCTTAAATGGTGATTTTGCATTCAAGATTGGTTCATTTAAATATGGTAAACAAGACATAGGTAATGGTTCGTTTGAATTTGATTTTGAAGGATTAGATAAATCTTTTTTAGAAATTTACCCGGAAGCAGCGCCGTTTTTAGCTAAAATTAAACATAGTTCACCTAATACCAAAATAAACATCAAAAAAGTCAATTGGCACAATGCAGCCGGTGATTTTAACTACAGCGCATTTTTTGATGTTTCTGATTTCACTATAATGTCAAGTTTCAGATTGGCTCAAAATATCGATCAACTTAACCAATTTAAAGTAAATCTTGATGCACCATACAAAGTTATAGCACGTATTAAGACTCAATTTGATAATCCAGAAAATGAAAATATTTCTGAACAACAATTTGAGTCTGATGCTAAACAAATGCAATTCATCGTTGAAAGATCTTTTAATAGATCTCCATATCCAGCAATTTTATTTAAAAAAGGAGATGTGGAAGGTATATTCACTGAAATTGAATACACTAAACAAAGTGGTCAATTCAACCTTAATGGCAAAAAAATGAGTTTTCAAGAGCTTCAAAACCATTTTTAAAAGTTAAACTCTTTATCACTAATTTATCCCGCCACCTTTTGGCGGGATAGCTTCAATAAACAATTTATTTGTAAATCCGATACATATTATTTGATTAGTTATATCAAATCACAAAATGAAGTATTTGTTTAAACAATGATAGATGAATATTTAAATCATAATTCAACTTACTTAGAATTATGAATTCTTTTACTTTAACTGAAAATAAATTTTATGAATAAACATTCTTCTGTTAGTAATGAAAATCAATTTAAACGCACCATGAAAACTCGGCATTTAATTATGCTATCTTTAGGTGGTGTAATTGGGACCGGTCTATTTTTTAATACCGGTTATATTATTGCCACTGCTGGCGCAATTGGTGCAATCATTGCCTATTTAATTGGCGCATTAGTCGTTTATCTTGTCATGTTATGTTTAGGTGAACTTGCTGTGGCTATGCCTGAAACGGGTGCCTTTCATACCTATGCATCTCGATTTATCAGCCCTGCTACAGGCTATACGGTAGCCTGGCTTTATTGGTTAACTTGGACTGTCGCATTAGGCTCAAGCTTTACCGCTGCCGGATTGTGTATGCAATACTGGTTCCCGCAAGTCCCTGTATGGCAGTGGTGTTTAGTTTTTTGCTTAGTCATTTTTATGTTGAATATAATTACTGCACAATTTTTTGCCGAAAGTGAGTTTTGGTTTTCGATAATAAAAGTCATCACTATCGTAGTATTTATCATTGCCGGAAGCGCAGCTATTTTTGGCATAATTCCGATGAAAAATGATATGCCAGCTCCATTTTTACATAATATTACCGAGTATGGCTGGTTCCCTAATGGTATTACGCCAATAATTATGACCATGGTATCAGTTAATTTTGCTTTTTCTGGAACCGAACTTATTGGTATAGCTGCTGGTGAAACCCATCAGCCTGAAAAATCAATTCCATTAGCGATTAAAACCACTATTTTCAGATTAATCATCTTTTTCGTCGGTACAATTTTTGTATTAGCAGCGCTACTACCAATGGAGCAAGCTGGTGTAATCAAAAGTCCATTTGTTGAAGTGTTCGAAAGTATTGGTATCCCCTATTCGGCTGATATTATGAATTTTGTTATTTTAACCGCTATTCTATCCGCCGCTAATTCTGGTCTATATGCTTCTGGTCGGATGTTATGGTCATTATCCAATCAAGGTACATTACCTAAATACTTTAGTAAACTAAATAAAAAAGGTATTCCAACCACAGCTATTGCCGTTAGTATGATTGGCGGTTTATTAGCGCTGTTTTCTAGTGTCATCGCCCCAGATACGGTGTTTGTCGGCCTAACCGCGATTTCTGGATTTGCTGTGGTGGCGGTTTGGTTAAGTATTTGTGCTTCTCATTACTTTTTTAGAAAACAACTTTCATCTTCTGACATTGAAGGTCTCAAATATAAAGCACCTTTATACCCATTAGTACCAATTTTAGGCTTTATTCTATGCTTAGTTGCTTGTGTTGGTTTGGCATTCGATCCAGAACAGCGCATCGCGCTTTATTGTGGTATTCCATTTGTGGTGTTTTGCTATATCGCCTATCATGTTACCCGAGCTTATCAACAACGAGTAAACCGATAATGTCTAATCCAATATCATTCAACCAAAATATTATAATTGACGGTGCTTTAGCTAGTGAGTTACAGCGCCGTGGCTGTGATCTTAATGATAGTTTGTGGTCAGCCAAAGTATTAATAGAACAACCCGATCTGATTAGGCAAGTTCATTATGACTACTTTAAAGCTGGTGCAGATTGTGCAACCACTGCCAGCTATCAAGCATCACCATTGGGCTTCGCTAAAAAAGGGATATCTTTAGATGAATCTATAAAGCTTATCAAAAAAAGTGTCGAGCTGGCTCAACAAGCAAAAGAGCAATATTTAACTCAGATTGGTAAAAATAAATCACTATTTATAGCTGGTTCAGTTGGTCCTTATGGTGCTTATTTAGCTGATGGTTCAGAATACACAGGCAACTACCAATTAAGTGAAGAAGAATTTATCGAGTTTCATCAGATCCGAATACAAGCACTAATCGATGCCAAAGCCGATATCCTAGCTTGCGAAACCTTACCCAATTTTGCTGAAATTAAAGCGCTTGTTAAAGTACTGAAACAGTATCCAACAATGACAGCATGGTTCTCATTTACCTTAAAAGATGCTAATCACCTTAGCGATGGCACTCCATTAAAAGAAGTGATCGATTATCTAAATAACGTTGATCAAGTGGTTAGTGTTGGTATTAATTGCATTGCCTTAGAAGAAGTAACTGCCGCATTAACCGTATTACAAACCTTAACTAGAAAACCTTTGATTGTTTATCCAAACTCAGGTGAACAGTATGATCCAACCACCAAACAATGGCATAAAAATCACCAACACAACTGTACTTTCAAAAACCAATTACCAACTTGGTTAAAATTAGGTGCTAAATTGATTGGCGGATGCTGCCAAACTACACCTAAAGATATTGCAGAAATTGCTGACTATTTAAAAAGCATTAAATAGTGATTCAATCTGTAAGGAATAAAATCGCTGTTAATTGAATAAATAAATTAATGGCGGTTTAACTTTTTAAGAGCTATTTGCATTCTCATCCCCTCAAAAACCCCGCTCCTCAACTTTTTTTGAATCAAAAAACCCCGTTCCTCAAAATTTTATAAAAATATTAAATGCTATAATGTTAACTATCCCATATAGTGTAGATGCAATGGACTTGCCTCCAAAAGCATCCATCACTAATTTAGGTTTGAGACTTGGAGTTTTTTAGATTCAATGCTATTCAATATTGGCATGTCGATTTTTCATTGATTCTGGCGTTTGATTTAAATCGTCCATTAGACTATAAATGATGCTGTCATAAGTCAGCAGAGATAGTTGTTCAAAGGTACTGCCCATAGGTTGATTTAATTGAACAACATTGATTGGAATTGCAACAATGCTATTAGCTAGTTTTGCTAAACTTGAGTTGTTGTTGGTGGTAAATAGGATTATTTTAACACCGATTGCTTTTGCTTGACTAGCATAAGCAATGAGGCTTTTAGTTTCCCCAGAATTAGATCCTAAAATCAATAAATCGCCAACATTTGCTTTAGGTTTGCTGATTTCAGTTATTAAACTCACATTTAAACCTAAATGCATTAATCGATTAGCAAATGCACTAATCATTAATCCTGATCGGCCGGTTCCTGCTAAAAAGATATGTTTTGCGGAAATAATAGCGTTTTTAAATTCCTGAAGTTGATCTTCATTTAAATTACCTTGCTGAGCCGATATTTCTGTCAATATATTGCTAAGTACATTTTTGATAGTCACTGTTTTATTCCTATTTTATTGCCATTTTTAATTTTTCAATATTGCTTTCTATGGCATTATTTTTAAAGATGAATCCACCCGATACAATGCTATTTGCTCCAGCGGCAATGCATGGTGATATAGTTTGGTCGGTAATATTACCATCAACTTGGATGTCGTAATGATAATTACCTTTTTGCTTTTCACGGGTTAATTGTTCAATTTTTTGTAAGGTAAAAGGTAAAAAGCTTTCATTTTTTTGACCAGGATTGATTGTCATAACGAGTACCAAATCAATAAAAGGTAAGAGTAGCTTAAGGTTTTCAATGGGTGTGCTTGGATTGATAGCTATTCCAGCTTTGATATTGTTACTTTTTATTTTGTTGATAATGAATGAGTGATGGGTCGTTGCTTCGTAATGAAAGGTGATAATATCAGCTTTAGCATCAATAAAATCTGCTATGGCTAACTCAGGCTTCTCGACCATAAGATGACAATCTAAAATGAAATCAGTATGTGTTTTTAAATCTTTGACAAAGCTTGCATTAAAACCAAGATTTGGTACATAGTGATTATCCATCACGTCAATATGTAATTGACGAATACCCAATGATTTCAATTTTTCCAAGTTTTTTTTAATCTGATAAAGATCAGAATTAAATAGTGATGGAGACAGTATCATAATTATTCCCTCTTATTAACAGCCCATCAACATAAAATTGACATTACGTTTTCGTTCACGAAGCGCATCCCAGTCAACAAAATAGATTTTTCCTAATTGCCCTAATAGTGGCGAACCATCTTTAATGATCAACACCAATGAGAAATGACCAAAAAGTGATGATTTGATATGAGCATCAGTATTTAGCATAACCCATTTTTCTGCTGGATAATTGGGATCACTAAGTCCTAAACCAAATTCAACATGCTTTGGACCTGGGCTGTTGTACTGATTTTCACTGGTCATGCGTGGTACAATTTTTTCTAAGGTATTGTTGATATCGACATGAAGAAACTCATCCCCAAAAAAATTAGTGTCATGCATACACTCTTCAAAAAATAGTGAGCAGGTTGTATGTGTGGTAGCTATGGTTAACTGACCATTTTCGATATTGGATTGCTTAACAAATTGATTTAATTCTTCAGTAATATCATGGTAAGAGTGTCTGCCAGCAACAGTATTGATCTCAATGGCATGATGAATAATTTTCATATTGCTTTATTCCTTATTGCAGCCTCATTAACTTTGTTATTTCAGTTAACGAAAGTCAATGAGGCGGTCGTTATAAATACTTAATGATGCTTTTCAATTAAATAGCTAAACGTTTTTTTAACTCTGCAAAAAACTCATTCAATCCTACACCAGTAAGTAATGGTAAACCGTTGATGACTTTAGCCTTAATTGAATCTGGTACGATGGTGGTACTCACCACAACGTCATAAGAGTCGATTTTATTAAGTTCATCAGCAATTTTAGATTGATAAATTTTCACTTGATCTGTTAATTTTTCATCACTAAGCCATTTAGTGACTTTGCTTACTGCAATAGTTGAAGTTGCGTGACCTGCCCCACACATTATGAGTAAATTTTTCATATGACTATTTCCTTTTAATACATTTCAATTTTTTTGATTTTGTTGATATAGATAAGCAAGCAAAGGATTACGAGAGCTAAACCAATTAGGCCAAGGTATCCGATATGGGTTAATAGCAGTACAAATAGTGTTACAGGCCATAATCCACATAAAATTACAGTAACAATACCAGCCGTACCTACATCATAATTAGCTAGATGGAATACATCAGTGATGACTGGTGCAAGCCAAGTTGCCATATATAGGCAGATAACTAGGTAAATGGTGCCACCAAGGATTGAACGAATAATATTACCTTTAAAAAACGGTACCATTAAGCAGATGCCAAACGCATAGAAGGCTAAATCACCAAAAGGTAGTACTTTGTTACCCGGTAAGATCAAAGCAAGTAGTAATGATACTGGCACCATGATTAACGCAGTTGCCATTACCGCAGGATGACCAACAGTTAACGCGGCATCCATTCCGATGTTTACTTGTTTTCCATTAAGTTTTTTGCTAGTAAATTCACGCGCAGCGTCAGCAACAGGAAGTAAGCCTTCCATAAACATTGCAACCATTTTTGGCATAATTTTCATGATTGCAGCAGTTGAAATACCTAGCTGACCAATTTTTGGAACATCATAATTGGCTAAAATCCCAACGACAATACCGATGATTAATCCGATAACAACAGTATCACCAAAGATACCGAAACGTTTGGTTAGCGTTTCTGAATCGGCATTTAATTTATTTAAACCTGGAATTCGGTCAAAGATCCAATTTAATGGGATTGCGACAATTGCACCCGATAATGCCATGAGGTGAGTAATAGCAATGCCAGGATAACCAAAAAATGAGCTTATTGGTTTCTGTAATAGATCGGCTAAAAACCATTGCAACATTACTGCAGTTATACAACCAATGATACCAACCCAATATTCACCTGTGACTGAATACGCCACTAAACCTAGGAAAATCGCAAACCAGAAATTCCAGATATCGACATTTAAAGTTCGAGTCCAACCGAGTGAGATAAATAAGAAATTGATAATTAATGATGCTGGAATTAGCAATAACCCCAATGTCGTTGAGAATGCCAATGGCCCACCTACTCCACAACCAATATCCATAATACTTAATGATGTTCCATACTGTTCACCCATTTTTTGAATGGCAACACCTAAAGTGTCAGATAGTAAACCGATAACTAATCCAAGACCAACGATACCGATACCGACGGTAATACCCGACATTATCGCTTTGGAAAAACTGACTCTAAAAAATAAGGCTATGATAAAAATGATGATTGGTAAAAAAACCACTCCACCAAGATCTATTAACCATTGAAAAATATTAATGACACTATCCATTTGTAACTCCTTGATAAAATTAATCAACCCTATTTAACGCCTGCGCTATTTAAAATAGAGGTAAATTCGTTAATTGATTGACACTTTTCTAATAATTTTATTTGCTCATCATTTTGAAATAAGCCAATAAGGTTTTGTAAATTTTCAATTTGCTCATGTGGCTGCTTCATTGCTAGCATAAAAATGAATTTGACTGGGATTTGTTCTTTATCATCAGTCATACCAGAAAAAATGATTGGATTTTTTAGGGATGCAAAGCAAATTTGTGACTGATTAACTTTTGAAGAATCAGTGTGTGGTATGGCAAAACCGACGGAATTAATTAATAATCCTGTTGGATATTGTTTTTCTCTTTGCAAAATTCCATCTAAATAGTCTTGTTTAACAATTCCATGTGAAAATAACATTTGTGCCATTGTTGTTAAGATCTCTTCTTTAGTTTTTGCCTCAATATTGAATAGGCATAAATGCTGATCAAAGTACATTCTTGATTCCTCTTTGATTGTCCAAAAATAGTTTAAGTTGTTTAAAGTTTGTGAGATTTTTTAAGGATGAAATTGCCTGTTTATTCGAGACTATTTCATAAATTTCAGTGAAAACGTCATTAATACTATTAATATTGTTCTCCGAAAGACTAACCATGATAATGATGCTGACATCAATCATGCCCCATTTGATCGGTTGTTTTAATGTCATGATTGATATGCTTGATTTGATAACAAACATTGGTGAACCATGTGGTAAAGCAATTCCATTTTCAATCGAGGTATCACCGATTTCTTCACGATATAACACTGAATCACGATAGTTTTTAGTTACAAATCCTTTCTCTTCAAGCTTATTAATCAGTAAGTTAAGGCATTCATTTTTGTGCTGAATATCAACGTTTAATTCAATTAAATCTGCTTTAACGAATTTAGCTGTTGTTGGATAGTAATTGTCTGAAAAATCGGGTTGTTTATTAAGAACATAGTTGGCGTAAGCTTGGATAATATTTTGGTAATCTTGATTGTTTAATAATGACGATATTTTGACAATTGGTTTATTAATGTTGTTGATATCAAGTGTAGTGATGATTAAATCGACATTACTAAGTTTGGTCGAATTTAATTTTGAAACAGAATAGACTTCAATATTGTCTTTTGATGGTAAAAGTTTTCGTACTTTATTTAAAATTAAATTTGATGATGAGCATCCATATTGGCAAATAATGACAATATTATTTGCATCCGCGGCTTTATCTAAAGCTATTTGAAAATGAATCAATAAAAATGAGATTTCATGATCATTTAAATGGATGTCAAATTTACGTTCTAAGTCAGAAAGTGCATACCATAACACACTAAATAATTTAGAATATTCTTGTTTTATCTCGTCTAGTATTGGATTTATAATACGGATTTTCTTTTGTAAACGAGTAATCATCGATGGAAAATGTGACAATAAAGAGTTAAACAATTTACTATCACCCGTTAAATCTACATTCTCAATATCACCAATTTTTTTTATGATCCTGAAGATAATTTGTTCATAAAAACTGTCATCAACAATGATATTTTCATCAATGATTCGATGAGCAAAAAACAGTTTGCTTAAATATTTAATATCATTGGTTGGAAACGCCACCTGAAAAGTTGACTCAAGTGTTTTTGCCAATTCCGAGGCAATTAAGTAGGATTGCATATATCGAATATGATTAAATAAAAAATCATTTTCTTCAGGAATTGAATATCCCAAACACAATCTCTTAAGTTGTATGGTAATTGATATCAGTAGCGAAGATAGATAATGCTCAGTAGATTGTGCTACGACCGATTCAAAACGTTCAAACAGTAATCGATTTATCTGTTCAAACGAATCATCCCCAATAAAGGATTTCATCAATTGATTTAGATAATAGTCATCTTGTTTGTGAATATATAAGGAGAGAAAATGTTTAATCGCTCGTTGTATTTGATTTTCATTACCGTCAACATGAATTCCTTTGTGGGTGACGGTTAATACGATATTTTCTTGCTCAAGCGCACGATTAATAAATTCGATATCTTTGTGTAATGATGTTTTACTGACTAAATAGTCAAAAGATAATTGCTCAAGTGATACGTTTTCACTATTTAATAAACATCGTTTAACAATATCTAAGCGACGGTATTCAGGACTTAATCGCCGTGATTTTTTATTAAAATAGCTGTGACTATTTTTTTGTTCTAAGTAATTAATTATTGTTTCAATATCCGTTTTTTGACCTAATAAAATTAATCCTTTACGAGGTGACTTTTCGATTCGAATATCCATATTCGGTATCGTTTTTAAACGTTCGTTTAGTTTCTCAATATCGCAATATACGGTTTTAGTTGAAATTAATAATTTTGAACTAAAAAAAGCAGCCGGTTTAAATTCTGACTGGCTAAAAAGTAGTTTAAGTAATTTGATCTGTCTTTCCATTACTCAACTCCTTTTTCTGTATGTAATACCTTCATGATGATTTAAAGTATAGTTAGATAAATAAATAAGACGATTACATTTTTTTCCAGATTAATCTGGAATCCAATGTGATAATAAACAATGTTGAAAAGTCTGAGTGCCTAAATAGCAATCTTAAAGTGGGGTATTTTTCTTAATCTAGATGATTATAAAGGTCTTAATAATGAGATAATACATTTAGTCATTTGACATGAAATTACTATTTTATATCTCTTTTTAATGAATAAATTAAGAATGATGATTATTTGAATGATTCATTTCAGATAGTAAAGCATACCTTTAATATTTTCATCCTATTAAATAGCTGAGTTTATTTTATATAGAGAGATAAATGTTTGTAATAACTTATGTTATAAGTTAATTCAATAATAATGGTTTGATGCTTTTAATAGTTTGCTTTTATTTCAATAAAAAGTCTATTTTTTGCAATAAACCATTATTAAATAATCTTTTGTGCTCAATCATTTATTTTGCTAATACGCGTTCAACCGTATCGACAATAGCTTGAGTTTGTGAATCAATTTCGATATTAACACTATCCCCTACTTTTTTGGTATCCAGAGTAGTAATCGATAAGGTTTCTGGGATCAGGTGAATGTTAAAATGGTTATCTTTAACCTCACCAACGGTTAAACTTGCGCCGTCTATACCAATAAAGCCTTTATATAGCACATATTTCATAAATTTTTCAGGCATAGCTAAGGTCATTTGACAGTTGGTAGCTGTTTTTTGGATATCGATAATGGTTGCAGTACAAGAGACATGTCCAGACATTACATGCCCACCAATTTCATCACCATATTTAGCACTTCGTTCAATATTAACAAAGTCATTTTGCTTCTTATTGCCGAGAGTAGTTAAAGCAAGGGTTTCTTGCATAATGTCAAAGGTTACGCAATCATTTTCAATTCCGGTTACAGTTAAGCAACAGCCATCATTTGCTATTGATGCCCCAATTTCAATATTATTTGTTAAGTTGTGTGGAAGTTTGACTTTATAGGTTCTTAATTCGTCTCGATCTGTGATACAAATAATCTGACCAACACCTTGTACGATTCCTGTAAACATTATCATAACCTTTATATTTAATCATTTAGCTAAATATTTTAGCGCAAACCAGTAAAAAATAATAACGATTGAAATCGAATATTTAATAAATGAATGATTTTATCTTCAAAAAGATATCCAATTGGATGCTCTACTGATATGATCGGATTTAATTTATGATTTAAAGGTTGCCCATTTATGTTGAAACTTATTTTAGCTATTTCAATCGGTTCAGTTTTCGGAGGATTGCTTCGCTGGTTCTTATCGTTAAAATTCAATGTCATTGCTTTTGCTATTCCTTTAGGTACATTATTTTCTAATTTGATCGCTGGTTATATTATTGGTTTTGCAATTGCTTTTTTTAATCATGCAAATCTTTCTGCTGAGTGGCGATTGCTGATAATTACAGGTTTTTGTGGTGGATTATCTACTTTTTCAACATTTTCAGCTGAAATTGTTAACTTTCTTCAAGAAGGTCGTATTGGTTGGGGATTAGCGACCATTGCTGTTCATGTTACTGGCTCAGTTTTAATGACATTTTTAGGCTTTTTTACCTATCAATTTTTTCGTTCATGAAGGTATATTAACCCAAAACAATATAAAAAATGATCACAAATAGTATTTACAACCTCAAATTACTGTATTAATATACACTGTATATGCAAACAGTATCGAGGTTTTTATGCTTATTGAACATTCTTCACCACAACTTATGGCTATCAATTTTGAAACACCCTTTCAACAGGTGTTACAACAACAGCGACCTTTATTACGTTCATTTAATAAAGAGAAAAAATGGCAATTATGGCTATCAGATCGTCCGATGCTAAAACGTTCATGGGTGAATACTGCTGGATTAGATAAAGAAAAAGTTGTTCATTTAGCTAATTTGAATAATGAAAATTTAGTATCTACTATTGAGAAAGCATTACAAAGTAAAACCTGTAGTTATGTAGTTGCATGTGTTAATGATCTTAATGAGCAAGATAAACTGCGTTTACAACAAGCCGTTTTAACCAGCAATACCTGTTTGTTTTTAGTTCACGATGAACAAAACCAACAACCAATTCAATACCATTAAAAAAATATCTGTTTCTAAAATTTATAGTTATAAAAGAAAGACACTGTCTAATATGGCAGTGTTTTGAATGATTTTTCGTTTTAAAAACTTAGAAAGGAATAGGAAAAAAATACGTTAAGTGTTAGCATCATTTTTCGCTTGATTAATGATAGCGTTAGCTATCCATTGAGAAAGCGATATAATATATGAATCATCTAAATTCCAAACATCTTTTAAAACCGTTATTTGCGAACCACAGATGATTGATATGGTATAAATGACTTTATTATATTGCTCTTCACTAAGCTGTGATTGTAACGGTTGTAATAATTTCGAAATTACCTCTTTACGATTTTCCCGTACTCGTTTTGTTGTATTAGGTGCTGATTTAGAACGCTCATTCGCCCATTGTTGCAAAGATAATCGCATCGTCGCTCTTATAGCACCTTCATGTTTTATCATTTCAGTATAAGCAAACGATATGAATTCATTAACTCTTTGGCTTATATTTTGTTCGTCTGTATGCCATTGTAAAATAGGATCAAGTGAACGATTAACCACTGCCGATATCAGATCATTTTGTGTTGGAAAATAGCGATAAGCAGTCGATCTTGAGATTCCTGATTTATCAGCTAACTCAGTAATCGTAGGTTCAATTCCATTTTCTAATGAGTCCAAAGCAATCTCTAATAGTCGCTCATAATTCTTTTTTTTAAGACTTGTAAAGTTGTTCAAAGAACTAGTTTCAAATTTGTTCATAACAGTGTTTTTTGACTTATATTAATTTTACGCCATTTCTTTCATTTTAAATAATAAATTATTAATTGTGAAATATTTTAAAAAAATGAGACTAAAGTCTCATTTTTGATATATAATGTTACCCAATAAAATTTGAATGTTTAGAAACATAATTTAGGCAAACAAATTTAAATACCAATTCTATTCGACACCAACAATAAGTAAGTAATACCGGTGCGACATTAGTCGCACCGCTATTTTATCGCAATTAATAGTACTAATTCATATTGATAAGAAGAACTTTAATTTTTTTAATGTTCCTTTACTATTGATTGTTAACTGTGAGAAAATCTCACATGCAGTATCCTATGTTTCAAATAAGTAATGGATATATAAGATTTTTATTATTTTGTTAACTTAATATAGGAAACACACAATGAAAGAATATCAAACTGATGTAGCTGCTTTCGTATTACGAATTGCTTTAGGTATGATGTTTTTAGCCCATGGTTTTACTAAATTACTTGTTCTAACACCAGAAGGTACCGCAGAGTATTTTCACACTCTTGGTTTTCCTGGGTTCTTTTCTTATATTGTAATCGTTTTTGAAATTGGTGGCGGTGCATTGTTGCTATTAGGTATTCTAACTCGCGCTGTTGCATTAATTGCCTTTTTTCAACTAGCAATAATAACTATTGTGCATTGGGCTAATGGTTGGTCATTTACTAATCCAGGTGGTGGTTGGGAATATCCAGCATTTATGTCTTTAACTGCTTTTAGTCTTTCATTGCTTGGAACCGGCAGATTTAGTGTTCTATCTGGTAAAAAATATCCACAAATTATCGAGTCATAATATGTTAAATTTCTAGGAAAGGTAAAAATGGTTACCTTTCCTCTAATTTTGATTTATCGCTTAAATAAATAGTTCAATCTAGTTTTAATAATGGCTTATTTTTCCTATCGATATTGTTTATTACTCTTCCCTATCTTAACATTCAAATAATTATATTTTATTTAAACCAGTTATGTTTATATGATCTATTTTATTAAACATATTACGCAACAATTTTTTGATTGTTTATTTATTGATAATAAGAAAACTATAATATGTATATTCTGGGTAAATTTATCTAAGTATTGAAAGCTTTATCTGAAATCAATCCTTAAAATATAAACTAACATCAATCGGCAAGTAATTTGAAACTATTTAACTAAAGTCTCAATCCACCATATCTTGCTTGTCACTTAGACTCTCAATAAAATCTTCAACTACTAAAGCGGCTTTTTGAGCACCTTCTAAATATTTATCAATGAACTCTTGGTTGTAAATGGGTTCCTCTCCATAATTGGCTTTATTATCATGACTTATAAATTCATAGTGAAGTGATACTTTAAAATCCCCTTTATATTCATAAATATAATGACATCCTAAATCCTTATCAATTGAACATTGAATTACTAATGGTTCAGATTGAATAGGTAACCAATTTGGTTGGGGAACAATTAGAATATTATTATTTTTAAATCTATACAGAACTATATTATTGTCAAATTGATTACTCTCTATAAATTTATTATAACAATAATCACAGTTTTCTTTACTTTTTGCATACTCTAAGTTTTCTTGAAATATTTTAAATGAACTGTCATCAGAGCTATTCTTATTAGTTCTAAAAAAATCAATATCTAAATTGTTAAATTGTAAATTTTCATTTTTTATATTATTGCAATAAGCAGTTAATGCTTTGGATGTTGGATGAAGGCAAATATCACTCGAGTCAATTCTAATATCACTAATTTTATCAATTTTATGAGCTACATCATTAGAAAACTTCTCGCAAAATTTTCTTTCTGAAACATTAGCACTATTATATCCTTCAATAACCCAAAATGGTGAATATTTAGAATTAGGATAAATACGTAAGATTGCATCTTTAGACAGTTCAACTAAACGTCCATTTTTTTTGCACTCGCTACTTGGTCTATTTTCTAAATACTTAGTCACGCCAGGTACTATGATTAAATAAGTCGGCCAAAAGAAAGTACAAAATAATGGTAATAATATATAACTGAATAGAGAAGCTAATTTATTTCTTGAACCAAAATATTTTTTTGTTTCTGATTGGCAAAAACGAATTATTAGCGGAAAAACAATGGCTGAAAGAAAAAATATAAAAAACTCCAAATTAGCATTGATTAAAATATAAACAGTTAAAGCCAAAATTATAGTTGCTAGAATTGCTCTAATAATTCGATTCATTCTTACAAAGATAGTTATGAATGAAAAAACATAAAAGAAATAAAAGATTGGCAACAAGAATAATAATATAATAACCTCTCTTGCTACATGATGCACATCAATGGATTGAAACATGTAAAACACCTATAAAATACTAATTAATATTAAATTATTTTTAATTAGCCAGTATTATCACAGATAAATATTAATGTCAAAAATAAGAATATTTACTTCAATTATTAAAGTTTAAAATAGTGTTTTATTTATTTCACTTCATTAAATTTTTTGTATAAATGATTCACACTTCTTTACTGTTGCAAATCGCATTAATGCAGACATAAAACTATCATGAACTATTTGTGAAGCAATTATATTGTCATTAAAGTTAAGATCACGAGTAGTACAAGCATCATGAATCAAAATTGGTTGATAATTTAGTTCAAATGCGCAGCGTGTAGTGGAATCAACACACATGTGACTCATCATTCCACAAATCACTAATTGTGATATACCTAATTGCTCTAACTTCTGTTGTAAATGAGTTTGGTAAAAGCTATTTGGATATGCTTTTTGAACAATAAATTCATTATGCTCTTCAAGAGGAAGTAATTTAGAATGTAACTGACTTCCGTCGCTATTTTTTACAAAAAAAGCGGCATTAACATCTTGATTAACGTGCTGTATATAAATAATCGGCAATTGCTTTTGACGGAAATAATTTTGTAACTTTAAAATATATTTCAACGTCTGTTCGGTATTATTTAATGGGTATTTTCCCTCAGGGAAATAATCATTTTGCACATCAATAATTATTAATGCTTGCGTCATTTTGCTCTCCTTTATAATGTTTTATGTTATTATTCTGCAGGTATTAACTTTTAAATAACATAGTAAATTGAAGGAATTAACAGCAGTTCGCTTTCAAAATGAAAATATGGATAAAAAAGATCGCGCTATATTAAATGAGTTAAAAGAGAATAGTCGTCAATCTTGGCGAGAGATTGGAGAGAAGGTATTCTTGTCAAGCCAAGCAGTTGGTCAACGTGTGCAAGAGTTATTAAATAATCATATTATCGAAAAATTCACCATTAAAGAGCAAAAATCTCAATTACAATTTATTACTATTTATATGAATTCAAATCAATTTGAATCGTTTGAAAAGTTAGTAAAATCTTTTGATGAGGTTTCCGAATTTTACAAAATTACTGGTGATGGTTGTTATATGATTGTCTGCCACTTTGAAAATAATAGTCTAGAGAACTTCTTAAATAAAATTGCTGATTATAGTCGTTATAAAGTCAGCCATAAGTTAAAACAAATCTTATAATTAATCGTAAAAATAAATGATTAAATATTTATATTTGATAAGTCATTATGGTTAATAATAATCGCTTGCTTACAATTTATTTCAATAAATTAACAAAAAGCTATTGCTCATTAATCGTTTCTGTTATATTTTGTACAACAGTTAAATTTAAAGGTTTTAATTTTTATGAATTGTTTTTGTATGACTAAACACCATCATCACCATCATTCCTGAATAGTCTTCGGGCGATTGGTGCTGGAAGACAAATGGTCTTCCGGTGATTTCGCAAAAGCAAATAGAGAACCCTCGGAAGATCAAACTTCCGAGGGTTTTTTGTTTGTGGTTAATAATTTTATTTAGGGAGAATAACATGTTGGATAATTCACGTTTACGTATAGCAATGCAAAAATCAGGACGTTTAAGTGATGAGTCAAAAAAATTACTAGCTCAGTGTGGTATCAAAATTAATCTACAAGAGCAACGTCTAATTGCTTTCGCTGAAAATATGCCAATTGATATTTTACGCGTTCGTGATGACGATATACCAGGCCTTGTGATTGATGGCGTAGTTGATATTGGTATTGTAGGCGAAAATGTTTTAGAAGAAGAAGTTCTAGATAGGCAAGCTGAAGGTTATAATCCACAATATAAAAAATTACGTAGACTTGATTTTGGAGGATGTCGTTTATCTATTGCCGCCCCTCGTGACTTTAACTATACAGGTCCCGAGTGCTTAAATAATTTGCGTGTAGCAACAACTTATCCTCACCTACTCCGCCGTTATCTCTCTCAATATAATGTAAGTTTTAAAACTTGTTTGCTTAATGGTTCTGTTGAAGTGGCTCCTCGAGCTGGTTTAGCTGATGTAATTTGTGATTTGGTATCAAGTGGTGCAACTCTTGAGGCCAATGGTTTACAAGAAATAGAAGTCATTTATAAATCTAAAGCATGCTTAATTCAACGTGAAGGTGAAATGTCCTGCACTAAACAAGCCCTAATCGATAAAGTGATGACTCGAATTCAAGGTGTAATTCAAGCTCGTGAATCTAAATATATTATGCTTCACGCTCCAACAGCAGTTTTAGATCAAGTTGTTTCGCTATTACCTGGTGCAGAAAATCCAACTATTTTACCATTAACCGGTGAACAAAATCGGGTAGCATTACACATGGTTAGTACTGAGTCATTATTCTGGGAAACCATGGAAAAACTAAAAGCATTAGGTGCTAGTTCAATCCTTGTATTACCAATTGAAAAAATGATGGAGTAATCAAATGAAGCTTTCTTATTGGCAAAATTGTTCTAAAGAACAGCAAGCAGAATTATTAACTCGCCCGGCAATTGCTGCCTCAGATTCTATTAGCCAAGTGGTTAAGGATATTTTGACACAAGTTAAACAAAATGGTGACCTAGCCCTCAAAGCATTGAGTAATAAATATGATAAAACTCAAACCAATCAAATTAAATTAACGGAAGATGAGATAAAAACAGCAACTAGTCGTGTTAAATGGGATTTAAAACAGGCAATGCAATTGGCTGTAAGCAATATTGAAAAATTTCATCAGGCACAAGTAAGACAGACCATAACAGTTGAAACTATGCCTGGTATTAAATGCCAGTCAGTAACTAGACCTATTGATTCTGTTGGTCTCTATATACCAGGAGGTTCTGCTCCTTTATTATCGACTGTTTTAATGCTCGCTATCCCAGCTAAAATTGCTGGTTGTCGTAAAGTGATTTTATGCTCACCTCCCCCAATTGCTGATGAAATTTTGTATGCAGCTGAACTTTGCGGTGTAACAGAAATCTATCAATTAGGGGGAGCACAAGCGATTGCTGCAATGGCATTAGGTACCGAATCAGTTCCAAAAGTCGATAAAATATTTGGCCCGGGTAATGCTTATGTTACTGAAGCCAAACGTCAAGTAAGCCAACGTTTTGATGGCGCAGCTATTGATATGCCAGCAGGCCCTTCTGAAGTATTGGTCATCGCCGATAGTTCTGCTAATCCATCTTTTATAGCTGCTGATTTACTTTCTCAAGCTGAACATGGACCGGATTCACAAGTGGTACTACTTACTCCTGATGAGAAGATTGCACAGGAAGTTTCGATTGAAGTTGATAAACAACTTACGCAACTTTCGCGCCAAGATATTGCTGAAAAAGCGTTGAAAGAAAGCCGACTTATAGTAACCAAAGATTTAGAAGAATGTGTAGATATCAGCAATCGTTATGGGCCTGAGCATTTAATTATTCAAACTAAAAATGCGGATCAACTGGTTGATAAAATTAATAGTGCCGGTTCAATATTTATCGGTGATTGGTCACCAGAATCGGCTGGCGATTATGCATCAGGTACAAATCATGTATTACCTACTTATGGTTATACCTCAACTTATTCAAGCCTCGGGTTACCAGATTTTCAAAAACGGATGACTGTACAAAAATTAACGCCTGATGGATTGAAAGCGATAGGTACAGCAGTTGAGCTAATGGCACAAGCTGAGCAACTGACTGCACACAAAAATGCGGTAACGATTCGCTTAGCTAAACTTAATGCTGATAATAAATAATAGGTGGATAAAATGGATATTAATCAATTAGTCAGAAAAAACGTACAAAAGTTGACACCTTATCAATCAGCCAGACGTATTGGTGGTAAAGGTGACGTGTGGTTAAATGCCAATGAATACCCTGTTGCCCCCAATTATCAGTTAACAGAACAAACATTAAACCGTTATCCAGAAGCACAGCCTGAACATGTTATAAATGGTTATGCGCAGTATGCAGGAGTTCGACCTGATCAAGTGATAGTTAGCCGCGGTGCTGACGAAGCGATAGAGCTATTAATGCGTGCTTTTTGTGAGCCTGATACAGATACAATACTTTACTGTCCACCAACTTATGGTATGTATCAAGTCAGTGCTGAAACTTTAGGAATAAAAACTAAAACTGTACCGACCAAATCAGATTGGCAACTTGATCTTGAAGGAATTAAGCAAAATATTGATAGTGTTAAATTAATCTATGTTTGTTCACCAAATAATCCCACTGGTAATTTAATCAATCAAGATGATATTAAAACATTACTTAATATAGCCGAAGATCGAGCGCTAGTTGTGATTGATGAGGCTTATATTGAGTTTTCGCCTAATTCAACAGTAGTCAGTTGGCTTAAAGACTTTCCTCACTTAGTGATTTTACGCACCTTATCAAAAGCATTTGCACTTGCCGGTTTACGTTGTGGATTTACTTTAGCTAATAAGCCAGTAATCGACGCGTTACAAAAAGTGATCGCTCCATATCCATTAGCTACACCTGTAGCTGACATTGCCACTCAGGCATTGAGTAAAGACGGTATTAATACGATGAGATTGCATGTCATCAATCTGAATAATCAAAAAGAAAAGCTGGCTAAGCATCTTTCAGCACTGCCTATAGTCGAAAAAGTTTATCCTAGTGAATCAAATTATTTATGTGTTAAATTTCAGAGTAATAAGGATGTATTTCATAAACTTTGGAATGAAGGCATTATATTGCGTGACCAAAGTAAATCAATTGGTCAAGATGGTTTTGTTCGAATTTCGATTGGTACTCAAGCTGAATGTGAAGCAGTAATAACAGCACTTAAAGCCATATTATAGGAGCAAGTATGTTACAAAAATATTTATTTATCGATCGTGACGGAACATTAATTGTTGAACCTCCTATCGATTTTCAAGTTGATAGTTTCGAAAAACTTGAATTTGAACCTAATGTGATACCCGCATTACTTAAATTACAAGCTGCTGGTTATAAATTAGTTATGGTGACCAATCAAGATGGTTTAGGCACCAGCAGCTATCCACAAGCCAAATTTGATGGCCCTCATAACTTAATGATGCAAATATTTGAATCACAAGGCGTCAGATTTGAAGAAGTTTTAATTTGTCCACATTTTCCTGAGGACAATTGTGAGTGTCGTAAACCTAAACTAAAACTGGTGCTTCCTTATTTAATGAATGGCAACTTAGACAAACAAAATAGCTATGTAATTGGTGACAGGGTCACTGATATCCAGCTTGCAGAAAATATGCAAATAAAAGGGTTACGTTATGATCCAGTGAATCTTAATTGGAACGAAATAGCCCAACGTTTAACCACAGCAGATCGTTATGCAAAAGTCGAAAGAAACACCAAAGAGACTAAGATTTTAGTTGAGGTTTGGTTAGATAGACAAGGTGGTAGCCAAATTAATACTGGTATTGGTTTTTTTGACCATATGCTCGATCAAATTGCTACTCATGGTGGCATTAAACTCAATATCCAAGTTGAAGGTGATCTTCATGTTGATGATCATCACACCATTGAAGATACTGGCCTTGCTTTAGGTGAAGCGCTAAAACAAGCTCTTGGCGATAAACGTGGAATCACACGCTATGCATCAGTTATTCCAATGGATGAATGTTTAGCAAAATGTGCAATAGATATTTCTGGTCGGCCTTACCTTGTATTTTCGGCACAATTTAGTGATCCTAAAGTTGGAGATATGAGTACACAAATGGTAGAGCATTTCTTCTACTCTTTAACTTATGCTATGGGGATCACCTTACATATTGAAACATCAGGAAATAATGATCATCATAGAATCGAGAGCTTATTTAAAGCGTTTGCTCGAACACTTAAACAAGCAATTAAAATTGAAAGTGATAGATTACCTAGTTCGAAAGGAGTGCTATAGATGAAAATTGTCATTCTCGATACAGGCTGTGCAAATCTTTCATCAGTAAAATACGCAATACAACGACTAGGCTATAATCCAATTATTAGTCTTGAGCCTGATATTGTGCTTGAGTCGGATAAACTCTTTTTACCGGGTGTGGGTTCCGCATCTGCAGCAATGAAAAAATTAAAAGAACGGAATTTAATCGAGCTGATAAAAGTTTGCACCCAACCTGTATTAGGCATCTGCCTTGGTATGCAACTTTTGGCCGATTATAGTAATGAAGGGCATGTCCATACGTTAGGTATCATTCACGAAAAAGTCTCTGAAATTCCTGATTGTGGACTACCACTACCGCATATGGGGTGGAATCAAGTTAACCCTAAAGCTGGCCACCATTTATTCCGAGATATTCCTAATGGTGCTTATTTTTACTTTGTACATGGATACGCCTTACCATTATGCTCATCAACTATCGCAGAAACCAATTACGGCGAAAGCTTTACAGCTGCCGTACAAAAAGACAACTTTTACGGTGTGCAATTTCATCCAGAGCGTTCTGGCTCAGCCGGTGCAAAATTACTAAAGAACTTTTTGGAGATGTAAAAATGGCAGTTTACCCTATTATTATTCCTGCTCTAGATTTAATTGATGGCACTGTGGTTCGATTACACCAGGGTGATTATGAACAAAAACGTGATTATGGTAATGATCCTTTAGCTCGATTACAAGACTATCAGAAGCAAGGAGCTAAATTACTACATTTAGTTGATTTAACAGGTGCTAAAGATCCAAAAGCTCGGCAAATCACATTAATTAAAACACTGATTAATGGTGTCCAAGTTCCAGTACAAGTTGGAGGAGGAATTCGCAGTGAAGATGATGTTAAAGCCCTTCTCTCTGCTGGTGCAACACGAGTTGTTATCGGTTCAACTGCAATTAAAGATCCCAAATTAGTAAAAAAATGGTTTGAAAATTATGGACCTGAATCTTTGGTATTAGCATTGGATGTTCGTATTGACAAATATGGCAATAAAAATGTCGCTATTCATGGCTGGCAAGAAGATTCTAAGCAAACTTTAGAACAAGTAATTGAGGATTACTTACCTTATGGCTTAAAACATGTCCTTTGTACTGACATTTCAAAAGATGGTACATTAACTGGTTCTAACATAAGCTTATATCAAGAAATTAGCAAAAAATACCCAACTATTGATTTTCAAGCTTCTGGTGGAATCGGACAGTTGAACGATGTAAAGGACTTAAAAGACAGTGGTGTTGCTGGTGTCATTGTGGGTCGGGCATTACTAGAAGGTAAATTTACAGTTCAGGAGGCAATTTCATGTTGGCAAAAAGGATAATACCTTGCTTGGACGTTCGTAATGGTCAAGTTGTTAAAGGCGTGCAATTCCGTAATCACGAAATCATTGGTGATATTGTACCATTAGCTAAACGCTATGCGGAAGAAGGTGCAGATGAACTGGTTTTCTATGATATCACTGCTTCATCTGATGGGCGTGTGGTTGATAAAAGTTGGGTGGCTAAAGTTGCTCAAGTTATTGACATACCCTTTTGTGTTGCTGGTGGTATAAAAACGGTTGAAGATGCTGGGCAGATTTTAACTTATGGAGCAGATAAAATTTCAATTAACTCCCCTGCTTTAGCTAACCCAAACTTGATTACTCAATTAGCTGATTGCTTTGGTGTGCAATGTATCGTGGTAGGGATTGATTCTTGGTATGATAAAGATTCAGATAGTTATCACGTTTATCAATTTACCGGTGATGAAAAGCGAACTGTAGCCACCAAATGGAATACAATTGATTGGGTTCAAGAGGTCCAAAAGCGAGGTGCCGGTGAAATTGTATTGAATATGATGAACCAAGATGGTGTTCGTAATGGTTATGATCTTAAGCAACTTAAAACGATTAGAGAAGTTTGCCAAGTACCACTGATTGCTTCTGGCGGTGCGGGTACTATGGAGCATTTTTTACAAGCTTTTAAAGAAACTAATGTTGATGGTGCTTTAGCGGCTTCAGTCTTTCATAAACAAATTATTAATATTGGCGAACTTAAACAATATTTAGCTCAACATGGAGTAGAAATACGATTATGTTAACTCAACATTCCCAAATACAGATAGATACAAAATCACTTGATTGGCAAAAAGTCGATAATTTAATGCCAGTTATTATTCAGCATTATATTTCTGGTGAAGTGCTCATGCTGGGTTATATGAATCAGGAAGCTTTAGCTCAAACCCTAAATAGCGGAAAAGTAACGTTTTATTCTCGAACTAAACAACGTTTATGGACCAAAGGCGAAACCTCAGGCAACTTTTTAAACGTGGTTAATATCTCAACCGATTGTGATAACGATACGCTGTTAATTTTAGTCAATCCGATTGGACCAACTTGTCATACTGGAACAAACAGCTGCTTTAAGAATTCTAAAACTGAATGGGGCTTTCTATACGATTTAGAACAATTACTTGGCTCTCGTAAGCAAGCTGATCCTAACACCTCTTATACTGCAAAACTCTATCATGATGGTACTAAGCGTATTGCTCAGAAAGTCGGAGAAGAAGGTGTAGAAACCGCCCTTGCTGCCACTGTACGAGATAAAGAAGAATTGAAAAATGAATCGGCAGATTTGATTTACCATCTATTAGTCTTACTACAGGATCAAAATCTATCACTCCAAGATGTGATTGGCATTTTAAAAGCTAGACATAAATAATATTAAAAAGAAACCAAGCGAGGCACAATCTTTGAGCTTGGTTTCTTAAAATACATTTCAAAATGACCTATCGGTTTATCTAACAGGTAATTTAACTCCATTAAACATAGCTTGCACTGCTACATTGTTTTCACAAAGACTAATTTTATCTATAGTTTGTCTATTTAAATGTGGAGAAAATTGACTAATAAAATCATACATATAATTACGCAAGAACAAAGATCGTGCGAAGACGATATAAGTTGTACTGTAAGGGAATATATGGCCGGCATTTAGCACCACAAATTCACAATCTGAACTTTCATCAACCGCCATTTTAGCCACAATACCAACACCAACACCTAATTTGACATAGGTTTTAATCAAATCAGCATCAGTAGTGCTAAATACAATATTTGGGACTTGATTAGCTTTAATAAATGCCTGATTAAGATCGGAACCATCATTAGAAAAATCATAACTAACTAATGGATATTTAGATAGCTCATCAATTGTAACTAAACTGCTTTTAGCTAAAGGGTGATCTTTCATGACAATGACAGCTTGGTTCCAATGATAACAAGGTAATGCAATCATATCATCACTAAGATCTGATAAATCGGTCACGATAGCAAAATCAGCTTGTCCAGTTTGTACTTGCATCAGGCATTGAGGAGATGACCCTTGTTCCATATGAAGAGTGATACTCGGGTACTGTTGCATAAATTGTTGGATAACAAGAGGTAAAGTATAACGAGCTTGAGTATAAGTGGTTGTTATCGTTAATGAGCCTTGATTTGGTTGACTAAACTCTTTAGCTAAAATTTTAATATCTTGTGCTTTATTTAAAATTTCACGGGCTAAAGCTATAATCTGTTCACCAACTGGTGTAACTTCTGAAAGATGTTTACCTACACGGGTAAAGATTTGTACATTTAGCTCATCTTCCAATAATTTAATCTGCTTACTTATTCCAGGTTGAGAGGTATAAAGTTTTTCAGAAGTAAGCGATACATTGAGATCATTATTAACAACCTCAACAATATAACGCAGCTGTTGCAACTTCATGACAAAGGCTCCTTTAACTATATACCTTTCCCTTTTCTCAAAAAAAACTTGAGGAAAGGGGTTTATTAAGGTAATTCCCTTCACACCTTACCACATAAACGGCTTTTTATATTAAACAGCTACTGAACCTGAGCTATTCTTTATAAAATGATTAAGTGTTATTACCTATTTTTTACTATTAACCCATTTACCATGAACATATTGCATGACCCAACCAGTAGATTTGCCGTTAACTTCAGAAGTAACATACTGTTCTTTATTCTTTCGGCTATAACGAACAATACTTGGATTACCATTTGGATCATGGCTTGGTGCTTCAGTTAAATAAATAAATTTTTCTGGTAAACGATATTTAAAGCGTTGTAACTCTTCAACTAATGGTGCACGAGTTTCCCGTGATTTTGGGAAATTATGCGCTGCTAAAAATATACCTGATGCACCATCTCTAAGGACAAAATGTGCATCTGATTTAGTACATTGTAATTCAGGCAAATCAACTGGATCTTCTTTAGGAGGAGCCACATCACCATTTTTCAAGATTTTACGTGTATTTTTACAATCTTGATTAGTACAGCCCATATAGAGTCCAAAACGACCTGATTTAAGGTGCATTTCTGATCCACATTTTTCACATTCGATAATGGGCCCATCATAACTTTTTACTTTAAATGTACCCTTTTCAACCAAAGAACCATCACAAATAGGATTATTACCACAAATATGTAGCTTACGCTCATTATCAAGCAGATAACTATCCATAGCGGTATGACATTTAGGGCAACGCTTAAGTGCTCTTAAAGCATTGGTTTCAGCTGTTTCAGCTTCTTCCAAAATGTTTAAGGTTTCATGTTCTGGAATTAAGTTAATTGTCTGCTTACAACGCTCTTTTGGCGGTAATGCATAACCAGAACAAGCTAAAAACACGCCGGTTCCTGCAGTTTTAATCCCCATTTCACGACCACAATTAGGACATTTAATTTCTGGTGTTAAAACTAAAGGATTTAATTGCATTCCACCATGATCTGGATCTTGTTCAGCGATTTCAAGATGCTGGCTAAAATCTTCAAAAAATTGATCTAAAACTTCGCGCCATTCTTGTTTTTTATTAGCGATCTCATCAAGTGCATGTTCCATACGAGCGGTAAAATCATAACTCATAAGATCATTAAAATTTTCACTTAATCTATCGGTAACAATTTCACCAATTTTTTCTGCGTAGAAACGACGATTATCTAATCGTACATATCCACGATCTTGAATAGTTGAAATGATCGTTGCATAAGTAGAAGGGCGACCAATTTCTCGTTTTTCCAACTCTTTTACTAAAGAAGCTTCATTGTAACGAGCAGGTGGTTTAGTAAAGTGTTGATCTGGATTTAAGCTAAGTAACTCTAAAATATCTTTGACAGATACAGCGGGTAACATTTTATCTTCATTGTTTTTACTCAACTGAGATTGTACTTTTGTCCAACCATCAAAACGTAAAGTACGACCTTTTGCTTTTAAAGTAAAATCCCCAGCTTTAACAGTAACAGTAATTGAGTTATATTCAGCTGATGTCATTTGACAAGCAACAAATTGACGCCAAATTAGTTGATATAACTTAACAGCATCAACCTCAACATCACTCAGACTTGTAGCTTGTATATTAACATCAGAAGGACGAATAGCTTCGTGCGCTTCTTGTGAGTTTTTCTTACTGGTATAAACATTCGGTGATTTTGGTAGATATTTATCACCATAATTTTCACCAATATAATCTCGGACCATCGTTAATGCGTCTTGACTCAAATTTGTAGAGTCGGTACGCATATAAGTAATATAACCTGCCTCGTATAAACGCTGTGCTAACATCATTGTCTTTTTCACCCCGAAGCCAAGGCGAGTACTTGCAGCTTGTTGTAAAGTCGACGTAATAAATGGCGCAGTTGGATTACTTTTAGTTGGCTTTTCTTCAATATTAGTTACTTGATATTGTTTATTATTTAGCTCTGCTAAAGCAATATCAATAGCAACTCGATCTTTCGGTTCAAACGCATCATCTTTATAATGCGTAACTTGCATCGTTAGTTTTTCTTGATTAGCTGTTTTTAAGTCAGCATAGAGCTCCCAATACTCTTCAGGAATAAAGGCATGGATTTCACGTTCACGTTCAACAACTAATCGTACCGCAACGGATTGGACTCGACCAGCTGACAAACCTCTTGCTACTTTTTTCCAAAGTAATGGCGACACCATAAAACCAACTACGCGGTCCATAAATCGGCGTGCCTGCTGAGCATTAACACGATCCATATCAAGCATAGCAGGATGCTTAAACGCATTTTGAATCGCAGTTTTAGTGATTTCGTTAAATACAACACGTCGATATTTATCATCATCACCACCAATAACATCTTTTAGATGCCACGCGATGGCTTCCCCTTCTCTATCCAAGTCGGTTGCGAGATAAATCATATCCGCATCTTTGGCTAACTTTTTAAGCTCATCAACTACCCGCTCTTTACCGGGTAAAATTTCATAATGAGCCTTCCAACCATTATAAGGATCGACACTCATACGATCGACTAAGATCTGCTTTTCAGATCGTTTTACTTTCTTCTCGGCTTTATCTTTGCTGGTTTTTTCATTGCGGTGGCTACTACCACTAACTGGAAGATCTCGAATATGCCCCACGCTTGATTTAACCACGAAATCTTTACCAAGATATTTATTAATTGTTTTTGCTTTTGCTGGTGATTCCACAATAACAAGGGATTTTCCCATAATTAAACCTATTTATCCTGTAGTTTAAGTTATTTACTGTCTAAATTAACATCAAGTAATGACAGTAAATCATCTTTAATTGTCGACACTTTACTTGCATACTGCTCTTTTTGCTCTGCATCTTCAATTAATTGTGTAATTGTTTGTGACAACGTACATCCCCGGCGTTTAGCTAAATTAGCTAATCTTTGCCAGACTAGAAATTCTAAATCAATAGACTTTTTACGTGTATTTTGCTGCTCGGCATTAAAATGTCGTTTTCGTCGCGCCCGAATGGTTTGCTTCATGCGGTTATCTAAATCGGGATTTAAATGCTGCTTAATCCAATCAACGACGGCTGTCGGTTTATGTTCTAATAACAATAGTTCATTTACGGCTTGTTGAGCTGCACTCTTTTCAACATAACGAGTGATAGGCTCCCCTTCTAAATGTCTTTTTACTAAATAGTGCCACTTCCAACCGCATTCAAGGTTTTCTAATTGTTGATATTTCATAAGCTCACCTTGTGACGCTGTAACTAAATATGTTAGTTGTAGCATAATCTTGACACACAATAAAGAAAATTATTGCATTTGACAAATTTTTTATAAATCTGCTATCGTTCGCCTATCATTTTGAACTTCTACTTAAGGAATTACAAATAATGGCAAAAGCCGATGTTATTTATATTAATAGTTACATTTACACTGCTGACGAGCATGATACCGTTTGTGAAGCGCTTGCAATTAAAAATGGCTATATTGTTGCAACTGGTACCACACAAGAGATAAATAACTCCCAATATGTTGATAATTGTACAATAATTCATGATCTATTAGGTAAAACAATGATGCCTGGCATAATTGATGCTCATCTACATACCTTTTGGGGCGGTATGCAATTATCATCATGTAATTTAAATTATCAAAGTTTAACTGTTGATACTACCTTAGCCATTATTCAAGAATATTTAGATAATGATTCCGCAGACAATAGTAAAAATTGGTTACAAGTTCGTGGCTGGTTGCGCCAAGAAGTGTTACCAATCGGAACCGACATTACCCGCTTTGATCTTGATAAACTTAATACCACGCGCCCCGTAATTCTGTTTTCAAATGATTGTCATACGCTTGTTGCAAATAGTATTGCTTTAGAAAAATTTGGACTTGATCGTAATACGCCAGAGCCTTCTGATGGAAAAATTGGACGCACTGAAGATGGCGAATTAAACGGTATATTAGAAGATGCCCCTGCTATGCGCGCATTTGACAGCATCTCTAAAATTACCGATGAACAAGCAGTAAACATAGCTAAATTATCACAAACTGAATTAAATAAGCAAGGTGTAACGTCAGTTATGGATGCACGCATCACTGAAACACAAGCCGATGCATTTCTAAAATTACAACAACAAGATCAGCTCTCAATACGTTTATTTGGTGCACGTGAATTACCACCTGATGATGTCGGTTCTATTGAAGATATTCCTGCTGTTATTGATCGCGTTAAACAATTTGCTAAGCGTTATGATGATAAAAACTGGCAACCTAAACCAGGTATAAAAGTATCGCATACCAAATTATTTGTCGATGGAGTGATGCAAGCACCATTAATGACAGCTCGCTTACTAAAACCTTATCAGTTAGAAAATGAAAAAGATCGCCTTGGTGATCTATATTATTCAACAGAGATGTTAGATGCATTAATACTCGAATCATCTAAAGCTGGATTTCATCCTCACATGCATACTGTTGGCGAAGGAGCAATTGAAGTTGTTCTTAACGCGATTGAAAAAATGCGAAAAACACTACCAGATGCGGATATTCGTCCAAGTACTGCACATAATGAACTCAGTGCAATGCATCAATTTGCTCGTTATAAACAATTGAAAACCAGTGTAGTATTTTCATTCCAATGGGCTGGCTGTAGCTCAGCAATGGTAGAACAATACGAAACCTTATTTGGTGCCGAACGCTATAATGGTTTAGAAGCCCACGGTCAGTATATAGATGCTGGAGTCACTTGTGCGTTTGGTAGCGATTGGCCAATTGATCCACTTAATGAATGGTATGATTTCCAAATCGCCATGACCAGACAAATTGATGCACAGCACCCTCGTTTAAATAGTGACCGCAATTTAACAGCGACCGAAGTCCTACGCTGTGCAACAATTGGCGCCGCTTATGTGTTAAAACAAGATGATTATATAGGCTCTATCGAAAAAGGAAAATTTGCAGATTTAATTATTTTAGATCGTAATCCATTTACCATTCCGGCAACGGATATTCAAAATGTCAAAGTATTAACGACGATTGTCGGAGGGAAAACAGTTTATCAACACGCCTAATAATCGTTAAAAAATTTATTACCCCGCCTATTAGTCGGGGTAATTTTTCAATGATTAATCAGCATCAACAATAACATCGCCTTCCACTGCTGGTTTTCGAGAAAAATGTAAAATCGCAGCAATAATAAATGCTCCGATAAACATATCAATGACATACCATAATGCACCTTTGGTTACACCACCTAACGCAACTAAACCACCAAATGCAACTAATGAATCAATACCATTAATCATGCCTAGCATTCCCGCAACTGCTGTACCAACAACGATTGCAATAATAACGCGTTTTGGATCTTTAGCCGCAAATGGAATCGCCCCTTCTGTAATACCAGCTAGGGATAAAAAGAACGCAGTAATACCAAACTCTTTTTCTTCCTTAGTATATTTAGAGCGAGACACAATCAAAGAAGAAATAGCCAATCCTAAAGGAGGAATTGCACAGCACATACGAAATACACCATTAGGACCGTAAACACCTTCTGCCATAGCTGCTAATGTAAAGGCTGTAGCTGCTTTACTACATGGTCCGCCCATATCTAGCGCTGCAAGAACACCAATTCCTATACCTAAAAATGCCGCGTTAACTTCAGACATGCCTTTTAAAGTTTCGACCATCGCTTTTACAAACCAATCTAGCGGATATGACAAGCCATAAATATAAATAGGAGCCATAACTAATAAGGTCACAGTTGGAATAATCATAACAGGCATAACAGAGGCAATAACTGGATGGACTTTAACTGTTTTAAACCATTTTACAAAATAACCAATTAAAACACCGAAAATCATAGCACCAATAAAGCCTGTACTTACATGATTAGCACCAATTGGATTATTTACTACATATCCCATAATAAATGCTGGAGCTAAGGCGGCATTACCACCAATCGAATAAGCCATATATGCCGCAAGCACAGGTACCATCATTGCAAAGCCATAAAACGCAACTTGCTGTAAATCGGCAAAGAATTGATTACTTGGTAAAATAGTGTCACCAGTTACATGACCTGTCATTAACACTATTGAAAAAAGAATACCTGAAGCAATAATAACTGGTAAAAATTTACTGATACCGGTATTTAATGACCTAAATATTTCTTTTCCAATACTCTCCTTAACTTCTTTTTTAGATGATAGTGCTTCAGCATTGTTAAAAATATTAACCGTGTTTTTAACCGCTTCACCGGTGCTGACCTTAATCACATTTTTAAAAGGTTCTAACCTTTCAGCATTATCAATAGAAATATCTGTTGCTAACAAAATCACATCAGCACTTTTTAAATCTTGTTCTGTTAAAACATTATCAATCCCTGCTGCGCCTTGTGTTTCGACCTTACAATCCCATCCTCGCTTTTTAGCTTCATTTTCAATTTTTTGTTTAGCAATATAAGTATGAGCCATACCCGCTGTACAGGCACATATGGCTACAATTTTTTTATTTTTTAGCGATTCTTTACTCATATAAACCTCGAATTAATTTTGCTACAGTTTGAATATCACTATTTAACAGTTCTTCAATAAAATCATCATCAGCCAAATTAGATGCCAATTTAGCAATTATTGTCAAATGCTCTTTATCCGCATTTTGTGGAGCGCCAATCATTACCACTAACTTAACTTTATTTTCATTATTCCAAATTACTCCTGGATTATACTTACCGACAACAATAAATGGTGTTTTTACTGCGCTACTTTTAGCATGAGGCAAAGCAATATCTGTTAGTACATCTGTATCCATTTCTTTTTCATGATTCATAACATCTTGGAAAAATTGTGTGACATTGTTTAAATACTCGTTACTGTTTTCTGCCATTAATTTGATCACTAATGATTTATCTTGAGCAAGATTATCAGTTAGTTCGACGGGAATAACCGGAATTAAAGCCATAAATAAGTCCTCTTGATAATTATTTAGTATAAAATTTTAGTAAAATAAAGATATACAAAACAAATATATAACGTTCATTTTTTATTGACACTTAATTTTTTGATTAAATAATTTGATCTTGCTCACAAATATGAAATATTTAAAATTTATTGATGATTAAAGTAATCATTACTTTCAAAAATACATACTTATTAAGATACGGCCTTAATAATGATTTTACTTAATAATAAAATGATCTTTTTCATTGTTTAGCATGAAAATTATGTGGCTGTTTTGTCACACAGGTATTATTAGATTAAAAATAGAAGATATCAGAAGAAACACAAAAAAAGGATAAAAGTATATTTACAATATTATATTTTGACTATTTACCTTTATATAAATATTTTGATAAGTTTATAGATCCTTCTATAGATAAATAGAATTTTATTCTAATAATTTTTTTATTTTTTGAGGATACTCATAACGTAAATGAAACTATGAGTATCCATAATTTGGCTCTTTGATTCTGAGCCTAGCCAAAAAGTTGATATTTGGTTTCTAAATTGATGGCTAGCGCAAAAAAGACCGATTTATTGATGATACTTTTTATCTTATTTCACTTTGACCACTAAGCAGTCCAAATAAACAATTGAATAAAAATTATCAAGTAGAGAATTCTGCCACTCTATCACATGCTCTTTTACTTATTCCGTCAGTTTAAAAATCATCACTGGCGAGATATCAACACCATATATCTCCTTATATAGAAATAATGTTTATTTCATTCCTTTATGAAGGATATAGCAACTTTCTTTAAATTTTAGCTCACAAGCTTGTTCAAAATACTTTTTAGCTAAATCACTATTTTTTTCAATTCCATCACCTTTATAATACATAACACCTAAATTATGCATTGCTTGAGTGTCACCATTATCTGCTGCTTTTGTGTACCAATATAATGCTTTTTTTATCAACTTTGACGCCCTCACCTTCGTCATACATGCGTGATAAACCATATTGCGCAATAGAACCCCCTTGTTCCGCTGCCTGAGTAAGCCAATATAGCGTTTTTTCAGTATTTTCTTCGACGCCGTCGCCGTTCTAATACATAAATGCTAAATTAAACTGAGCATCTTTATCTCCCTGCTCAGCCTCAGTGTTACAAGCAATAAAAGCTTTATCAAAAGCTTTTTGTTCGAAATAGGTAGCGCAATTATTAGCGTAAGCCGTGGTCGATAATAATGCTGTTAATACAACATATACCAATATAGCGCTTTTTCTTTATTTCCTTCATGATCAAGCATCCAGGTTAAACCACTGTGCTCCGCATAAACAAACCCTTGTTTAGTAGCTTTAGTGTACCAATAGAGCACTTTTTTTCTATTTTTATCGAAATCGAACGACCGCCCTAATTCATATTGAGCAACAATAAATCCTTGCTCTGCTGCTTTAGTGAGCCATTTTTCACGTTCAAACCTATTGGATAAATCATATTGCGCTTGAACAGATCCGGCTTCCGCTGCTTGAGTGAGCCAATAGAGTGCTTTTTCTTTGTTTTCCTCGACTCCCTCACCTTCTTCATACATGCGTGATAAACCATATTGCGCAATAGAAACCCCTTGTTCCGCTGCCTGAGTAAGCCAATATAGTGCTTTTTCAGTATTTTCTTCGACACCGTAACCGTTGTAATACATAAATGCTAAATTAAACTGAGCATCTTTATCTCCCTGCTCAGCCTCAGTGTTACAAGCAATAAAAGCTTTATCAAAAGCTTTTTGTTCAAAATAGGTAACGCAATTATTAGCGTAAGCCGTCGTCGATAATAATGCTGTTAATACAACAAATAGTACTTTTTTCATTAGTTTTCCTTAAATTCCTAAAAATAATAATAGTTTTTTTATTTTGCCTGCTGGCAAGAAAAGAACAAAAATACGTTTACTATCTATTACTTGTTAACAATGTACTTTTAAATTGCTTATCGGTATATGGAGTTGATAAAATGACTAACACGTCAACCAAATATCTTGAGCCGTATTAAAATGTCAATGTTAGACTAATTTATATCAAAAAAGTAATTGTGTTAACAGAATAAATGATATTTTGATGCTGTATAAAAAAAGAACTGCCTTAATATGTAAGACAGTTCTTTAAACAGATTTCAAATTTGCCTGACTTATGAATAATGTTTATTTGATTCCTTTGTGAAGGATATCGCAACTTTCTTTAAATTTTAGCTCACAAGCTTGTTCAAAATACTTTTTAGCTAACTCGCTATTTTTTTCAATACCATCACCTTTATAATACATAACGCCCAAATCATGCATTGCTTCAGTGTTACCATTATCTACAGATTTTTTATACCAAAATAGTGCTTTTTCTTTATCGACTTCGATCTCGTATCCTTTGTCATACATATGTGCTAAACGATATTGTGTTTGACTAAGCTCTTTTTTCATTACGTTACTGAGCCAATATACCGTTTTATCTTTATTAACTTCGAGACCGTCACCTTTGTCATACATTTCTGCTAAATCATATTGCGCTTGAGCAATTCCATATTCTGGTACATCGTTTTTTCTAGGTAACCTCTTACGTAGTTCTGCTATAACATCGTCACTTTCATTATTCAAAACTGCTAAATAATACTGCGCCTCAACAAATCCTTTTTTTACTGCTTTCGTGTACCAATATACTGCTTTCTCTTTATTGACCTCAACACTGTCTCCTTTATCATATCTCTTTGCTAACTCGAATTGCGCCCAACCATCCCCTCGTTCCGCAGCTTTTGTATACCAATACACCGCTTTTTCTTGATTGACTTCGACACCGAGCCCATAGTTATAAATGTTTGCTAATCCAATTTGTGCAGAAATAAGCCCCTGTTGCTCAGCTTTAGTATACCAATATAGCGATTTTTCTTTATTACCATGTTGCCCTAAATCATATTGAGCAACAACAAATCCTTGCTCTGCTGCTTTAGTGAGCCATTTTTCACGTTCAAACCTTCTGGATAAATCATATTGCGCTTGAACAGATCCGGCTTCCGCTGCTTGAGTGAGCCAATAGAGTGCTTGTTCTTTATCGACTTCGACTCCCTCACCTTCTTCATACATGCGTGATAAACCATATTGCGCAACAGAAACCCCTTGTTCCGCTGCCTGAGTAAGCCAATTTAGTGCTTTTTCTGTATTTTCTTCGACACCGTAGCCGTTGTAATACATAAATGCTAAATTAAACTGAGCATCTTTATCCCCCTGCTCAGCCTCAGTGTTACAAGCAATAAAAGCTTTATCAAAAGCTTTTTGTTCGAAATAGGTAGCGCAATTATTAGCGTAAGCTGTCGTCGATAATAATGCTGTTAATACAACAAATTGTACTTTTTTCATTAGTTTTCCTTAATTTCCTTAAATATAATAATTTTTTTATTTTGTCTGCTGGCAAAAATAGAACAAAAATACGCTTACTATCTATTACTCGTTAACAATGTACTTTTAAATCGCTTATCGGTATATGCAGTTGATAAAATGACTAACACTCCAACCCAATATATTGAGCCGTATTAAAATGTCACTGTTAAGCTAATTTATATCAAAAAAGTGATTGTGTTAACAGAATAAATAACATTTTGAGTCTATATAAAAAAAGAACTGCCTTAATATGTGAGGCAGTTCTTTTAACATGTTTCTAATTTGCCTGACTTATGAATAATGTTTATTTGATTCCTTTGTGAAGGATATCGCAACTTTCTTTAAATTTTAGCTCACAAGCTTGTTCAAAATACTTTTTAGCTAACTCGCTATTTTTTTCAATACCATCACCTTTATAATACATAACGCCTAACTGATGTATTGCTTGAGTGTTACCATTATCTGCTGCTTTTTTATACCAATATAATGCTTTTTCTTTATCGGATTCGATACCGTCACCTTGGTCATACATACGTGCTAACTCATATTGCGCAGCAGTATGCTCTTCTTGCGCATCACCATCCCATAGTTCAGCGACTTTTGTGTACCAATATAATGCTTTACTTTTATTAGGTTTGACCCTATTGCCTTCGGCATACATATGTGCCAAATCAGATTGCGCTTCAACAACCCCATATTCTTGTCTTTCTCCTTGAGCTTTAGCTCGAGAGTACCAATATCGTGCTTTTTCTTTATTGACTTCGATACCCTCACCTTGGTCATACCTATATGCTAACTCTAATTGCGCAGAAATATCCTTTCCTTCCGCTAATTTGGTGTACCAATATAGCGCTTTTTCTTTATTGATTTCGACATCTATACCTTGGTCATACATAAGAGCTAACTCATATTCTCCAGCAGCAAGTCCTTCTTCCACTTCTTCAACTTTAGAGTACCAATATGCTGCTTTTTCTTTATTTTTTTCGACACCCTTACCTTGGTCATACATATATGCTAACTCAAATTGCGCAAATTCATACCCCAGTTCCGCTGCTTGAGTGTACAAATAGAGGGCTTTTTCTTTATCGACTTCGACACCATCTCCTATTTCATACATACGTGCTAAATGATATTGCGCCTCACTAAGCCCATGTTCCATTGCTTTAGTAAACCAATAGAGGGCTTTTTCTTTATTTTTTTCGACACCGTCACCTCTATAATAAAGAAGCGCTAAATCATTTTCCGCCTTATCAAACCCATGTTCTGCTGCTTGAGTGAGCCAATATAGCGATTTTTCTTTATTGACTTCAATACCGTTATCGTCAACATACATAAGTGCTAACTGATATTGCGCCTCAAGAAATCCTTGTTCCGCTGCTTTTGTGAACCAATAGAGTGCTTTTTCTTTATTGTCGGCACCTATACGTTCGTCATATATAAGTGCTAAATTATACTGAGCTTCCCTATCTCCTTGATCAGCCTCAGTGTTACAAGCAATAAACGCTTGATCAAAATTGTTTTGTTCATAATAGGTCGCGCAATTATTAGCGTAAGCCGTCGTCGATAATAATGTTGTTAATACAACAAATTGTACTTTTTTCATTAGTTTTCCTTAATTTCCTTAAATATAATAATTTTTTTTTGTCTGCTGGCAAAAATAGAACAAAATACGCTTACTATCTATTACTCGTTAACAATGTACTTTTAAATCGTTTATCGGTATATGGAGTTAATAAAATGTTATCATATCAACCAAATATCTTGGGCCTAATTAAAAAGTCACTGTTAAATCAATCTATATCAAAAAAGATTGGGATAACAGAATCAATGACATTTTGAGTCTGTATAAAAAATTGTCTTAATATATAAGACATTTTTAGCATATATATTTTCAATATGAATTAATCGTGTTTATTTCAGGGAATTATAATCATCACATCCTTTATCAAAACCAAGCGAACAAGCTTGCTTAAAATACCTTTTTGCTAACGCTATATCTTTTTTTACTCCGTCTCCGTGGTGATACATAAGTCCTAAATTATATTGCGCTTCACTATACCCTTGTTCCGCTGCTTTTGTGTACCAATATAATGCTTTCTTTTTATCAACTTTGACCCCATCACCTTCAGCATAAATACTTGCCAAATAATATTGATCTACCATAAACTCATCTTCCTCTTCTTGAGCTAGAGATAGAACTTGAGCTTGAGAATACCAATATAGTACTTTTTCTTTATTAACTTCGACACCAACTCCTTGGTCATACAAATAGGCTAACTCTAATTGCGCAGAGATATCCCCTTGTTCCGCCGCTTTGGTGTACCAATATAGTGCTTTTTCTTTATTGATTTGGACACGATCTCCTTGGTCATACATACGTGCTAAATTATATTGCTCATCACCATTTCCTTGTTTGGTAGCTTTAGTATACCAATCTAGCGATTTTTCTTTATTGACTTCAACACCATCTCCTTGGTCATAGATATATGCTAACTCTAACTGCGCAAAAATATGACCTTGTTCCGCTGCTTGGGTGTACCAACTCCGTACTTTTTCTTTATTGTTTTCGACACCATCTCCGACTTCATACATACGTGCTAAATTGTATTGCGCGTCACCATCCCCTTGTTTGGCGGCTTTGGTATACCAATATAGCGCTTTTTCTTTATTGACCTCGACACCATCTCCGACTTCATACAAACGTGCTAAATTAAATTGCGCATAACTAGCGCCTTGCTCAGCGGCTTTAGTATACCAATATAATGTTTTTTCGATATTTCTTTCGAGACCTTCCCCTTTGTAATACATAAGGCCTAAATTATATTGCGCGTCACCATACCCTTGTTTGGCGGCTTTAGTAAACCAATATAGGGCTTTTTCTTTATTGACTTCGACACCGAATCCTCTGTTATACATAGCCCCTAAATTAAATTGTGCATTACTAAGACCTTGTTCAGCGGCTTTAGTATACCAATATAATTCTTTTTCAATATTTTGTACGACGCCTTCCCCATTACCATACATAACCCCTAAATTATATTGCGCTTCACTATGCCCTTGTTCAGCGGCTTTAGTATACCAATATAGTGCTTTCTCTTTATTGACTTCGATATCCCATCCTATGTAATAATTATATGCTAAATCAAATTGCGCTTGAGCAAATCCAGCTTCCGCTGCTTTTGTTTCCCAATATAGTCCTTTTTCAATATTTTCTTCAACGCCATCGCCGTTGTAAAACATTAGTGCTAAATTATACTGAGCTTCCCTATCTCCCTGCTTAGCCTCAGTATTACAAGCAATAAAAGCTTTATCAAAATCTTTTTGTTCATAATAGGTAGCGCAATGATTAGCGTAAACCGTCGTCGAGAATAATGCAGTTAATGCAACAAGGGGGATGTTTTTCATAAGTTCCCTAAATTTCCTTAAATATAATAATTTTTTTATTTTGCCTACTGACAAGAAAAGAATAGGCTTACTCTCTATTACTCGTTAACAATGTACTTTTAACTGGCTTATGCGTATGTGGAGTTGAAAAAATTGTTAACACGCCAATTATTGGATCACATAAAAATGTCACTATTATTAGAAAAGTATTTAACCATAATATTCCTATAAATATATTTTCTCATTACTTTATATCAAATCCTTAATATTTCCCTTTCTTCAGAAATTAAAAATGCGATTTATTTTTATAGGCAAATAACCTTGGTTTAATCTATTTTTATTCTTATTCATAATAGAGAGCTTAACCTAAATATAAATCACTTTCTTTGAGTCTAAAAAATCTATTTTTATTAAGAATTGTTCAGAAATAATTCATATTAAATGGTTAAATCCAGAATTTACTAAATTAAATGTCAATATAATAAAAATTAGCTTGCATAATTATGATAATGTGGCAGAATTCCCTGCCGCTTCAAGCGGGTAAAAGGCAAAACTATACTTAGTAGTTTTTTATTGTTTTTTGGGACAGAGGAGCAAAAATAAATCATGTCCGCAATAAAAATGAAACGAGTTTTAACCACACCTGCATTAATTGCATTTGGTTTAGCTTATATGGTTCCTTTAGGGATCTTTACCACTTATGGGGAAGTTACCGTTGTCAGTAATGGACACTTACCTATAGCCTACATCATCACCCTTGCCATGATCTTTTTCACAGCATTGAGTTACTGCCGAATGGCAAATAAACTCCCTATTGCTGGTTCGGCGTATACCTATGTACAACGAACTTTTGGTGGAAAAGTTGGTTTCTTAGTTGGTTGGGCACAAATTCTTGATTACCTATTTTTACCAATATTAAATTATTTGGTTTTAGGAATATATCTACATGAGCACTTTGAGAATATTCCAGCCTATGTATTTGTATTAGTATCGATTATGGGTGTCAGTATATTAAATTATCTTGGTATCAAGTTAATCAATTGGGCCAATATCACTTTAAATTTATTTCAAGCGTTATTTATCGTATTGTTTATTATTATAACGTTAATAAATGTTGATTTAACACCCGAAGCGATGCTAAAACCAATATCAGTTACACCAGATGACTTTAGTGGTTTATTTTCCGGAGCCGCCATATTATGCCTTGCATTTTTAGGTTTTGATGCAATAGCGACACTGGCTGAAGAATCAAATGAAGCGAAAAAAACCTTACCAAGAGCTATTATTGGCACCGTACTTATTGCTGGTTGTATATTCCTAGTTGTTTCCTATTGTGCGCATTTAGCGTATCCGCAATGGACTGATTTTGTTGATAATAGAGATACAGCGAGTTTGGATGTAATGCACAGAGTTGACAGTATAAGTCATTTAACCAATATTCTTGGCAATTTTGGTAATGATTTTATATATAATTTCTTCCAAACAGCATATTTAACTGGTGTATTTGCCTCAACAATGACAGCACAAACTAGTGTATCTCGAATTTTTTATGCTATGGGACGTGAAGGTGTATTACCTAAACGAATCTTCTATAGAATTCATCCACGTTTTAGAACACCTTACTTATCAATAATTTTTGTTTCTATTTTTTCATTATTCTCTTTGGTTCTTGATTTAACCTTAGTGATATCGATGATAAGTTTTGGTGCATTAGTCGCTTTTACCTTTGTCAACCTATGCGTTATCAAAAGCTACTTAGGTGGTGAAACCAAGAAAACAGTGTTGATGCTATTAAAATATGGACTAATGCCTGCAATTGGTTTACTACTTTCGTTGTGGCTATGGACTAGCCTTGAATCGACAGCAATGATGGTTGGATTGATTTGGTTGGCTTTTGGATTCTGTTATCTAGTTTATTTAACTCGATTTTTTACAACAACATTACCATCAATTGATCATTCGGAATTGGATTCAATTATCAAAGATTAGATAATTCTATTAGGTCTACTTAAAAGTATTTAGTTCATGCCCTTTAAAAATAATCCCGTCGACCAAGGTCGACGGGATTTTTATTTTTAAGTAATAAAACTTGATTAAAATCGCTTAAAATTATTCACCAAAACCTGTAGCAAATAATTCACGGATTTCATCCATAGCTGCTTTTTCATCTTCACCATCACAGATGATTTCAACAGTTGAACCGCCTTTAACGCCAGCACCAAGTAAACCCATCATACTTTTTAATTTAATAGCTTTATCGTTATAAACAAGTTCAATTGATGATTTATAACGACCAGCTAATTTAACAAGTGTCGTTACTGGGCGGGCATGTAAACCAGTTGAATTTTTTACTACCATTTGCTCTTTTAGCATATTATATGTCCTTACTTATATCTAACGTTAATACGATACCTGTATTTATATCATAAATTCATTTTTTTTGCTCTTTTTTAGCGTTAATTTTTGAAATTTATTCATAACATTCTGATTATTAATAGCTGTTTATTAATAATACTAAAATTACTCTACCCAGAAATATCTCACCACATGGAAAAAAATTGGAGCAGCAAAACAGATTGAATCGAAGCGATCAAGTATTCCTCCATGACCACCTATAAGCCTTCCCCAGTCTTTTACACCCCTATCACGTTTGATGGCAGACATCACTAATCCCCCAAAAAAGCCCAAGAGTGTAATCATTAGCGAAATTAAACCCGATTGCAGAAAAGTAAAAGGCGTGATCCAGAACATACATGCCCCAATAAAACTGGCTGATAAAATACCGCCAACAAACCCTTCTATCGTTTTCGCTGGTGAGACATTTGGGCTAATTTTATGTTTTCCAAATAATTTTCCAAAAACGTATTGCAATACATCTGATAGCTGAACGACGAGTACTAGATAAGCGATTAACAACAGGTTACGACCTTGATAATTTTCGATGTCTAACACTAATAATGCTGGCACACATGAAATACAATAAACCGTAATCATCAATCCCCATTGTACATCCGCTATTCTTTCTAAAAAATTTCGGGTCGATCCTGTAATCGTAGCAAATATTGCCAGGAACAAAAACGCATAAACTGGAATAAAGATACTGAATAGACCATACCAAGCATAAGCGACCAAAATATATTGCACAGGTAAAGCGATACCAAATGCAAAAATTAATGCAAAATAGTCGTAGCGATTAATCGGTGTTAAAATAAGAAATTCACTTAAAGCTAATCCCGAAACAATAAAAAACAAAAATATCACTGCCAATTGACCTAACCAAAAAGCCCCACCAATAATGGCTACCATCACCCACCATGCATTAATTCGAGCATTTAAATTATCAATACTGGGGGATTTGCAGCGGTATTTTAGAAGCTGACCAATTATCGATGCCATCAACAAAAACAAACCGATGCCCAAAAACAATAAAAATGTATCATATTGATAATGGGACATCTTAATTCTCCTTGTGTGTAATGTTACAAAAAAATCCGTTAATTATTGATAATACCATTAATGACAGCAAAAACGATTAAACAATTTTGTAATAAAAATAAAATTATTTGGAATCTTAACAGCGATAAAACTCCCTTTTGGCGATCATCCACTGTCCTTAATGTTGGAGCATTAATGAGTTTTAAATTGATTAACGCCTTATCCATCGCCAACAACTCATTTTGCAAATGGTCTGAATGATTGGCTAAATATTCAAATAACTTTTTATCAAAAGCGACTCTTATAGCGTAATATTTACTTACTAAACCAAGGAGAAAAATAATCAAACAAAAAATAGTTAAAGCCCCTTCCCCAAAACTTATCAAAGCAACAAAAGCACCCAATACTGATAAAAGCATAGAATAAATATCAATCTGTCTGCTAATTGATAAATAATGACAAAATATCTCCAAATCGGTTTTGCTAATACTATTTTGCAATGGGTCCGAACTTAACATCTCCCTATCCCTTCTTTAATCGTTGAAAACCAATTGGATAAAATCAATTGTTGTTGGTTAGATATAACAATCGAATTCCGACAGGCTTTTACTTTGTTTATTGCTTCTTGTAGATTATTGGCTCTTTTCGTCCATAATAACCACGCAATAACAGCGGTTGCACTTCTAGAATAACCTAAAGCACAACAAACTAATAATTTACCTTGTTGATGATAAAGTTCAATAGTTTTCGCGGCTTGTTGACACTCTTCCTGCGAAAGTGGGGTCATATCTAAAACGGGAATAAGAGTATATGCACCTTTAAAATGTCCAATTGGTAACTCGGCGCACAAATCTACCACGGAATTATAATGATTTTGCTTTAAGCTTTGACTGGATGGAATGCGGCCTAAATAAACTTCATCAACGATCAAATCATCAGTTTGATGTCTGATTGTCCATATCCTTGAATTTAGCCACATAATGATAAAATATGGGAAAAAAAGGAAAATAACGGGAAGCTTAAAATGGCCATTTTGTTGTTTTTGAAAGCCTGATGAGAACAAATAGTTAGCAGCAACCAATAACAAAGCACCTGCCAACCATAATAGAGCCCATACAGAATAATAGACAACAACGGCCAGTGATAACAAGCTCAAACCAAAATAAATCAATGCCCAGCAATAGCTTGACGGTCGATGTTTCATCTGTTTTTCTCTCTTATCTGGCCATAACCAAATACAAAAACACCCAACCCATAATCCAGTTGGAATATCAAAAAAATGATGCTGCCAAGTGGTTAAAACTGAAAGTCCAATTAACAAGCACCAAATATGTAAAAAATAACGACTCAATCCACGAAAATAGTTAGCGTAAAACTGCCATAAAATAACTAATAACGTAATATGTAATGAAGGAGCTTGATTAAATGGCTTATCAAATCCCATCAAAATATCAAACATCAATCCAAAAAATCCGTCCAAAGCCGGACGATCAAAATAGAATTTCAGTGGAAAAAGCAAAAAACAAATAATACAAATGACTTGCGCCGTTAACAGCCGTAAACCAAGAGTCTTAAGAGATTGCCATGAAGATGTTAGTAAAATGGCAAAACCATACATGAGATCGATAGACCAATAAGGAACAATCGTCCATGGCCAAAGTGGAATATTACGTTCCCAACTAAAAAATAGACTCGGTATCCCCTCACGTTGAGACGTAAACCAGTTAGCAAAATTGTAACTAGTAAAAAAGAACACCGATAAACCGACTAACCATATACACTTATAAAAGTTAAGCCGGTTAAATACTTTTAGCATAATTAATTCGAATTTCGTTGCGCAAGCGAAACGGTAAAAATACCCCACTGATCTACCAACATGGTAACTTTAGTAAATCCAGCTTCCTCAACTAACTGATCCATCTCAAGCTGAGTCCGTCGTCGCATAATCCATGCTTTTCCTTCTCGATGAGAGGTTAAAGCTCTAGCAATAAATTCAAGTTGAGGATGCCAAGGTTGATTGGTATAAATTAAATATCCCCCTGCTGGAATCACATCGGACAACCCTAACAAAGATTCACGTAATAACTGATTATCATCAAACAATTCATATAAACCTGAAACCACCGCTAAATTAGGTTTTGGAGATAATTGTGAAAGTTCATTACGACTAAATGCATCACCTTTTTCAAAACGGACAATATCACTTAAACCTTGTTGTTCTATGAGTATACGCCCATCACGAATATTGATATCACTATAATCACGTAATAGAACCGAATTTGGTTTATGGGCAATTTGATTAATCGTTTCTAGAATGTAGCGACCATGTCCTGCAGCTATATCAACAATGTTAACTTCATCAGATTGTAGCTTTTCAATAGTTTGCTTTAACAATTGCTCTAAATGGTTTTTACGTTGTCGAATACCCCTCCAGCCAATAGATTGCAAATAGAGATAATCAAAAAATTGACCGAGTTTAGAGGAACCAGAAGGTTCATTTCGATAAACATAATCTAGTGTACTACCCGAATCAAATCCTGTTTCTAAGCCTAGCTTGATACCATCAGACATTTTACCAGCATGTTTTAAGGTCGCTCGAACACACTTCCAATACCATGACTTAATCCATCCAGAAGGCGGTAATGCTAATTTATCGGTTTCCATGCGAGTATAACCAACTCGATCAGCATTTGTTAATACCGGAACATTGGGTTGATTTGCAAAACAGCCTTGTATAAACCGCCTCGCCCTATCGATAGCCATGTAACGATCTTTCTCGCCAAACGTATCGTGATAAAATTTTGGTAAGATATGGAACTCTTTTTGGTTTGTTCCTAGATTATCATAAAAGATTTTCTGTGGTTTACGACGCACCACAAAATCAGAGCCAGAAACGAGTAATTGAGTGGGAACAGTAATGGCGTTGGCATCTTTAACAATTCGATCTGATACCGCATAAAGATCAAGCAATAATCTAACTGAAATAGGTCGAGTAATTAATGAATCTTTATTAAAAGATTCAGCCCGACTAGTATCATGCGTTAATAAATTCGGTTTGACATAACTATTTACGAAAAAATTTCCTTTTAGATTATACAGTAACTTAAGTCCTGGCACAGCTAATGGTACATATAACTTAACGCTAAATGCGGGTGATCCTAAAACCAAGGCGCGAATATTTGGCACATAATCATGCACCCAAGCGCTTGCAATTACCGCCCCTACACTTTGAGCGATAACGGCAATATCTTGCATACTCAAAGAGTATTCCTCAATGATATGCTTAATAAAACAATCAGCATCTTTAATTAGCGTGGCAAAATTGGGAGCATCACCACGCTCACCTTCTGATTGACCGTTTCCTCTCGCATCCCAAGCAAAAATATGGTAGTCAGGTAAATCAAGTTCATCAGCCAAATGGGCTACTCGTCCAGAGTGTTCATGACCTCGATGAAAAAGTACAATGGCTTTTGAAGTCTTTTGATCATTAGTCTCAACAGCTGGCCAATAACGATAAAATAATTGACAACCATCATGACTAATAAATGTTTTTTGCTGCTGTTCACGCATAAGCTAATCCTTGATATTTGTTGATTCTTGCAATCCCTTTCTAACTCTATTAACTACCGTAATTAATAACAAAAAGATAATTAGCCACAATACAGTATTAAGCCAATCAAGTGGTAACAAATAGGTAGAAATGCCTAAACTTATTAGGCTAAAAACAAAAGCCCGATCACTTTTACCCATGGGGCCATCATAACGTCGTGAGCTACCTATCATCACACCGAGTACTCCAGCAAACTCAGTTAAAAAAGATAACAAAACGACTAAAATAACTAAACTGTTATTGACCTGATTCAATTGAGTAAAGATTAATAGTAATACAGAATCAGAAACCACATCACAAATCTCGTTTAAATACGAACCAAGATTTGATTTTTGGTTATATTCTCTTGCTAGCATACCATCAATCGCATTGAGTGCCATCCGAATAAACATCCATAATGGTATTAACAAAAATAACCATAGATGATCTGCAAAATAACCAACAAACATAGCAACTAATATCGACCCAACACAAGCACCTAATGTCACCTGATTGGCAGTTATTTGTGAATCATAGAGCAACTTCACATAAGGACGAAGCAATGCTTGAAAGCGCGATTTTAATTGATAAATAGAAAACATTTTTCGTCCTTTAATACATAATTAAACAATACGTTGTAATTGAGTATACTTTAATGAGCTATATAAAGGGAGTGATTAATGAAAAATTATTTAAGGATTACTTTTTTTGTATTTTCCAACACAATAATTTAAAAAAATCATTACAAATGATTAAACTATCAATAGTTGCATATCAAGAGCTAAAGTAATCATATAATTTTTCTAATGAAAATCTATTCAATAATGAATTGGCAAATCTTCTAATCACAATCTGATGAATACACATTTGGATACTTTTCTGCTGATCGTTTGACAAATTAATCAACAATTAGTGAACTAAAATTAAAGCAAATTATTTTGTAAATCGTTCGCTGGCTGAAACGCTATCAAAACTCGCTCATAAAACATGCCATGTCTGGCAACATTATGAGCATGATTAAAATGTAGAAGCCGATATCATAATAGAGTTTTGGATCAAAAAAATAGCATCAATCAAATTGATGCCATCAAATACTGTTTACAAGGCGGAAAAGGTCAATAAATGAGACACTACATTATAAAAGATAGCTTGTTTCAGCAAGTTGTATATAACTTACTAATTAGTGGATTTGAAATATTGTAGAATAAAAAATATTCAGAAAATATGGCTGCTCAAATAGTTAAAGTTAATTACAACATGAAGATTTACCAAATAAACCAAACACCTAAAAATAATATTAATTTAATTAACAAAATGTCAAAAACAGTTAACAGTAATTCAATTTAGATGGTAGGAAATTATGATTTATCAATAATAAAACTAATTTCAAAGGGAATGTACACAAGATATAAATTTATATGTCCCGACTATGGGCAAAACCATGAAAAGTTTGACTGGTGGTAATTATAACAAATTTTTAGTCAACCATAAATGGTAACAATTACCATTCATGATATCATAAGATTTTTATTTCTTGATCCACACGACTTTTTTATTATTACCGAACGCAAGTTCATTTGGTGAGATTAAAGTGTATTCGATACGATTACTACTCATACTTCTTAAATAATTAGAATCTTCCTTCACATCAAATGTTGAATTTCTATTTATCATAGGATCTACATGATTCACTTCATAATGATCACCTTGTGCAGTAATTGTAACAGTACTCGAAATAGAGTTAGGATTAGGCTCAACCCACGTTCCAGAAAATTTTCCTGAAACATTATCATTACAACCAACTAGGGCAATAGAAAAAAGGCAAACTGCAATTACTTTTTTTAACATCATTATTTTCTCCAATTAATTTATATCATTTTCAATTTTTTAAAATTTAACTTCATCAGATAAATCCAAAAAACACGATAGTGCAGAGCTTAGAACTATAGAAAATTGTTATTTATCGTTAATATTAGAAGCAATGATAAATTCCATTCTTTATAATCAGAATTATACTTTCCCAGTGATGGTAACACAAATAAATGCCCAACATACTAGGTAAAGTATCATCACCACATTTATAATAACCAGTTTTTTCGGAATTTCCAAGAGCATCAGCAATAGCGTTCCCTAATTCTGGATTTTCTGCTTGAATACTCAAATATTTTTCTTTAAAAGCCCTAAAGGGCTTTTAAATTATCTATTAATTAACGTCTTAAAGCCCCAAATTTAGAAATAATATTTTTAACAATTTTTGGATCAGCGGTAGGACAGCTGTTTAAGAAGCTATTTCTAGCACTAGATGTACGACCAATATTAAATTTTCCATGTTTTTTAGAAATTATACTAAAAAAGTCTTTTACTGCTGAAGAACATTCGGATGGATTTGCCCCATTCATTTTACCATACATGCACATAACAACTTTGCACGGATCACTTTTAGCAAATACCGATGGTGCTATTAACATTGAGCAAACAGCTAATGGAACAACTAGTAGTTTTTTCATTTTCATAATTGATTCTCCTTTGTTTCTGGTACATCATATCTTTAAACTATATGAGTAGGTCTAAATGAATTAAATTTTAGTAAGGGAACATCTATAATGTTGTTTTCAGAAAAAATTTTTCTTTCAATAAAAGCCGGTTCATCAAAATAAACTATTTTATGGGCAATAAAAGGGCGAACTTTTTCCATGATCACTATTTCATTAATCCCTAAATTAGTTTTTTTACCCGCACGAGTTGTATAAACTTCTGAGCCAAGTTCTACAACTTCTTGTGGTAATAAAACATCCCGTCCCTGCTCCGAAAAATTATCACTTTTAGATCCTCCACCTTTAGAACGTGAATTTGATTTATTTTTTACTTTGACTGTTTTTTTACCAATGGTTTCACTGATAATTTTTGCATCATCAGAAACTAATTTTGGCGGATAATTTATTTGTACTGCACAGTTATCTATTAATACTTTAGCTCCTTCCTTTCCATAAAGTTTATCGTTTTCTATTTGTCCCCTAGCCTGTATAATTATCATGTATCTGAGATTATATCCAGCTGTATAACCAATTGATTTTTCGATTATTTCAACCTTACCCATAGATGTAAATTCATCTAATACTAACAGACACTGATATTTCAAAGATGGGTCTTGTTCCGGTAATGTTTTAGTATTAACAGAAATTAATTGACTAAAAAAAAGATTTGTCAATTTTGCATAAGTCATTAATGAAGTCGGAGCAAGTCCGAGATAAATAGACATTCTCTTAGTTCGAACGTCACGCAAATCAAAATCGTCACCGGAAGTTGCAGCTTTACAAGCTGCATTAGTAAATATGGATAGTGGAGCGGTAAGAGTAGATAAAATACTACCCTGTGTTCTTTCTGGCGTAGCAATGAAACGCCGGAATTCAGCAATACAGCCATCTGAAAGTGGCCGACCTTTTAGATCTGCAATTTCGATTTCTTCGTCCATCCATGTTGCCAAACCTTGCGCTGGTGAAGTTAGACTTAATAATTGGGCCATAGTAACTGGCATGCCAGTGTATTCGAGATCGAGCATATACAACACTAAACCCTTGAATAGGTTACTTGCTAGTTCATTCCATACATCATTATCTCCCCCACTATTTGGATATAAAATCTTACTAATAATCATAATATCGCCATCCCTAAAATTAGGATTTCGATTTATATAAGTTAAAGGATTATATCGATGAGATCGCAGAAGCTCGCCTTTTTCATATCTATTGATAATGTCATTTTGTTCTTCTTCAGACATCGATTTGAATTTATCTGAGCTTTTGAATTTATTAAACTCTGCATCAGTGAATGAATAACCATCAGGACAAAATAAAAATACTTCTTGTCCCCTAGATTTTCTATATCCTCCCGTATAAATAAAATTCTCCAGCTTAATATCGAGAACTACAGCACTATCTCGATAATTTAGAAGATTTGGTATAACAATACCGACCCCTTTTCCCGATCGAGTCGGAGCGGCAATATAAATAAATTGTTGGCCAATAAATTGCAAAAACTTACCTTTATAACGTCCTTTATGCATCTTACCGATTAATACAGCAGGATGTTTACTTTCTATCAGTTCTTTATCGGAAGGAAAAAGTCCACTTTTAGATAAGTCCATATCATTTGCAAGTCTTGCACTTCCAAACAATTCTTCCTTTTTTCGTAAATTTAATAAAATAAATATGGTAAAAAAGAACGGCAATAAAAAAGTAATGACCATACCAATGAAACCACAAATAAATGCAACTTGATTACTGTCAAATTGGCGGTAATTAAAGTAATATTTCCAAAAACTAAAAATCCCTAGAGAAGCTAAATCTAACCCTTTCATTTTCATAAAGATGAGGCCAGCCACATACTGACTACCAATAGTAAATGCTAAAATAACCAGTAAAGAGAAACAGAATAAGCCTATTTTTTTTTGTCTAATCATGTTTAACCCATTGCTAAAATTTCATTTTTTTCCATAGGATCAAAAAATATTTCTTTTAAAAACGAACCTTTAAAAAAACAAACAATATCTATTGACGACCTAACGATCTTAAAAATGTGATCATAATCTAATGTTCTGCCGTCTTCTGATTGCTTGACCAGTCCAGTAATACGACTAAATGCACTATAGCAATCATTTGCATGTGTAGTGGTTACACTCCCCGAGTGACCTGTATTTAATGCTTCAATATAGTTCCATGCTTCATCTCCACGTAATTCAGCTAAAAATATATGATCTGGCTTCATACGCATGCATGATTCAATAACGTATCTAGGAGGACGAATTTTATTTTTATAGAAAAGATGTAAATGGTTGGGATGATTGGGTAAATCAAGCTCATGAACATCTTCAATAGTAAATATTCTTCTTGTTGGAGGGTAAAGATCAACTAATGCCTTCATTATTGTTGTTTTACCTGAACCTGTTCCCCCAACAAGCAAAATATTTAGGCGATTTTCAACAGCCATAGTGAAAAAATCTTTTATTTTTTCCTCCTTATAAAGCTTATATAAGATCGCCTGTTGATCAGTTAAATCATTACTTGCTCGACTTGCATATTTGAAGCCTCTTAATCTTCCCGTATTTTCATAGTCAGACAAGGTAAACCTTGATTTTGAGGGCTTTCTAAATGTCATTGATATACTACCATCCTCGACCATTGGTGGAATTACAATTTGTCCCCGCTCGCCATCCGGCAAAATAACTGACGAAACTGGATTATTAAAATCTAAAGGAATACCATCGTTACTCATAACAGATAAAACCGTTGCTAATTGCTCTAATGACGCATAATCTACTCTAGGCTCATCTATAAATTCCCAGCCATTCCCCCGATCAAACCAAATTCTATTAGGCTGATTAACAGCTACTTCGGTTATTCCTTCTAGATCTAATATTTCCTGAATACCAATTTTCTTAAGAAATTGATATGCCATCAACTTATTATGTGGAATATTCATTAGATTTATCCAACCATCTCATAATTAGTTGTAACACTAAGTGTTACGCTCGGGACTCCCTCCGTTAAATAATGTAAAATTGGATTTTTACTCAGCTTTTCAACTATGGTTATTTTATTGATCATTGCTATCTCCTATTTTCTTACTGTCCTATATATATCTCTAAAATCGACATCACGAGGCACTAAAATATAAAGCATCGTCCCTTGATTTATATATGCTGTAGGCGGTATATTAATAGTATTTTCAAGAGCAATTGATGCCATGTTATTCATGGAGTCGGTTGTCGAATCATAACTGATTCGGTTATCACTTTTCGATAAATTATTAGATACAGTTTTAAAAGCATCATCTACAAAAGACAACATAATAGCTCCACCAAAACGCTCCCAAAAGTGAGTGTCAACCCAAGCAGGTGCACCACTTGCACCAAGCGTATCTGTTCCCAGACTATCAATTTTAATACGGATTTTTCCGTCCTGTGCTGTAGTCCAGTTAACAAATACTCTAGCTTTTCCTTGTTTTATAACTTTTTTCTGTTCACCCATAAACGTGGTTCCTGCTCGCAATAATAAAACATCACCATTACTTGAATAAATATCTTTAGTTAGAATACATATAGGCACGCTTGGATAATCAGTCACAATTTTTGTTTTTAACACACATGGCAATAAAGTACCTCTAGATAACAAAAACTTCAGATCTTCAAGCTGGGATATACTCCCATTTTCGAATTCTTCACCCCTCAATGTATCATTCAAACTGGAATCACTACTTGAACTCTCTTTAGATTCATTACCTGATGAGATAACGACCAGTGTCTCACCCAACAACTTTCTATCAGCTGGGGTCTGTTGTTTATCATTAGAATTACCTGATCCGGTACTGCCATTGGGTGAATCTGAATTGCTATTCTTCTCAGCTAACAGCTCTGCTTCTTTTAAAAGTTTTTGACGCTGTGCTTCTTCTTCAGCTTTTCTTTTGAGTTCAGCCTCTTCTAGCTTTCTTTTTCTATCAGCCTCTTCCTGTTTTCTCTGTTCTTCTTGTCTGAGTATCTCAGCCATCGTCGAATTAATACTAGATTTATTGTTATAGTCCCCCCCAACATTAAGCGCTTCATCTTTTTTAGTTTCATATGATGAGTCTTCACTAGTACGAAATAAAATAGAACTTAATATAAGTAGTACTATAAAAAAGATTGATAGTAATACGACTAACATCATCACTTTTTTATTTTTTGAACGCCCTGTTACATTTATTTTTCCTCTATCTTTTACCTCTTTGCCTGTTAATGGGGGAATATAATCCTCATTATCATTAATTTGATCATTAGAAGTCATTAATTACAGCCCTCTTCTCTCCAGTGGTCGTACCATCGTCATTGTATGACTGTGGAATACTACTATTAGTTTTTATGGCCATTACTCTGTCTCCAAGCCTAAGCATAAAGTTATTACTAATTTCATGTATGACCATCACATCACGTTCTAGATGTGTATTAGTAATAGCCTCTTTTCCATCTTCCATTACTCTGTAAACAATCGGTAAATCTTTTGAAGATGAAAAGCGCATACAAGTAAAACGTCCATCATCCCATATAGCTAAAGGTGATAATTCTTTATCCCCTTTTTTATAGTAATTCCAATTCATAAAACTAGTTGAACATGGTGTAGTTCGTTCTTCGTTTACTTCATTTTCTGGATATGAAAATCTAACAAGCCAGCTTGCGTTATCTGCGCTAGACGCTGTTTTTAGACTCAAAATATACGTTCGCTTATTAGTAACGAGTGTTACATTAGTATCAGGTTGTTTAGCAATCGGTCTAATAAAAATATTATTAGCTCTAACAGAAACATTCCATGCAAGCGGATCTCCCAACCCCATTCCGGCATTATTTGTTGTTAAAACTTCTGATTTATCTAATTGAATAAGGGTTGAAACACCTTCTTTAACACTGATTTTTGTTACATCATCTCTATTATATTTAACAACTTGTACTCTTTTATCATAACGAGTACGTTGCGGATTAATCTCAGCAAATACAGAGACTGAAATACAAAAAATAAGAGGACAAATAAGATATTTATTTAACTTCGACATTTTCTACATCCACCCGATAACTAATAACCTCAAAACCTAACGGATTTTCAAGTCGTTCCGCTTCAGTTTTAATTTCTTTTTTATAATCAAAATCTATTGTTGCTATCCAAGTTGTTGGCTTATAACCAGCTGCTGGCGTACCATCTTTATTTTTAACCAATTTTACAAACCGAACTTGTGCTAAATTATTAATGAATGTAATCCCACGAACGGTTACAACAATTTTTTTATCCTTTCTCAAGACTTTTAAAGGAGATAACGCACTTTGAATATTAAACTCATATTCAGAAAATACATTGTTATTACTTAGTAACTTTGTTATATCAAACATATTTTGAATGGTATCCCAATCATATGACTCTCGATTAATGACGAATTCTTTTAAAAAGTATTTAGACAAAACCTCATCATATGTGACTTTATCGTCAGCTAAAGGTTTGGCAATATCAATATAACCACTTGTTGAATCTACTCGCATAACATATGGAACAGCAGTTTTTAAAGGGGTTAAGACTGTAAGTGCAATACTTTGCAAAACACAACAAATACCAAGCACTATCGTCAGTTTCCACCCCATTTTTAAGAATTTGGAATTACGTTCATTTTCATTCACAATAAAATTCTGGATGGATTTATAATATAAATCAGCTTCTTTTTTCTGTTCTGACGTCAATGCTTTTGACGCCATTTGTGTTTTTTCTATATTTTCATCGTAATATTCTTTTGTCACTTATTTACTCCTTGCTCAGTGTTTAATTGTCCTTGCTTTTGAATAGCAGGATTAACCATTTCCCACTTACCCTTTGGTTGTTTTGGCACAGGAGCAGAACAACTAATTACACTGACAAAAACAAAACTCGATAATAGAACTTTCAACATATTAACCACTTATCCCCCTTTACCTTTACCTTTCATTAGACCACTTATACTATTAGCCAATTTTTTACCGGCCTTAGCACCTAAGCCTCCCATACGGCCTAACATACTATTCATATTGCCATTTAAACTATTTATACCCACACCACCAGTTAAACTTGAAATCAATGTTCCCACTTGTCCGAGAATATAAATGCCTATAAACATCACAATAACGATTTGATATACTCCCTCAAATTTTAATGTTTCTGTGTCAAATGTCTCATTGATAAATGAAATAAATAATTTCAAAACAATACAATATCCAAGTGTTAATAAAATATAGTTAGCACATTGACTACACCATGATGTAAACATCCCTCTAGTGGCTGGAAATATTGATAGACAAATAAATATCGGACCAACAGACATCAAAATAGCAACCATTAGTTTTGCAACAAGCAAATATGCCGTTGCATATAACGCAAAAACGGCAGATGTTAACCAAAGTAAAAGCCAATAAAAAACGGCTTGCATAGCTAACCCCCAATTATCAGACCATCCAAATTTCATTTTTTCTTGCAGCTTTTCAAGAGATTTATTGATCGATGCCATAAATTCATCTAACATGGTTGTACTTACACTATTACTACCGAAAAGTGCGGAGCTTAGATTGTCACCCGCCTCCAAAACAAAGGGTATAACATATTTTTGATAATATCCGGCCGAATAACAAACAGCGCCAACCAGAACAATCATCACCATATTTTTCAATATGTCCGTTATAAACATGTCATTCTGAGCAGTAACAATTTGCCATGCAACATAAACACAATACGCCATGATTGCCGCAAGAATTAGTGGCAAGATAGCAGTGCTTATTGATGTGACATTAGACGCTATTTGTGAATTGACGAGATTAGACACATTATTATAAAGACTGGTTAAAACGCTGTCGCCCAAAGCCATTCTTATTTACCTCGATAAAACTTTTCAAACTCGACAGCCATTTTATTTTTTTTAAGTCTGTCCTGTTGTTCTAAAAGTATAGCCATCGTATCAATTCGAGTTTTATCAATTTGATTTTGTGCTATCTCAAAAGCCAAACGATTATTTAAATCTTCCTTTTCCTGCGGTGTTTTTGCTTCATTTAACAATTTTGCTAATTCAACGATGTTTTCAGCTCGCTTTGTACTGGCTTCATATGACTGTTGCATGAGATCATAAGAAACCAGCAAAGAATCAATGTTTTTTTGAAATGATTCTGATTCAGAAGTTACCCCAAATTTTTCACGCAATGATGACAAATTTTGAGAATCATTCATCTCAGTTTTCCAATCATCAATGTTTAAATAACTCGAAATAGTAGGATCAACAAACACATTACCAAGCCCCCAATTTCCCTCAAATCGACGAAGTTGCTCTTCTGATTCTTTTTTCAATTTTTCATTAATATTTTTTGCTTCTTCAATTTGTTCTTTTAAAGCGTTTAATTGCTCCAACGCTTGTTGAGCCTGCTGTAATGCATTTTGTACCGTTTGAGCTATTGCAGCTGCATCAACGGTTGGGATACCAGTTGAATAGGAATTAAAACTAATGACTAACCACGTAAATAAAAACAATTTTTTCATATTATTACTCCTTTCGTAATATTTCTTCTATAAAAATAGGCATCCAAATTTTTGGATCATCTCCAACCTCTTTTCTAATTCTTTCACAAATTTCAATTCCTTTATGTGTACCGGATATGATTGGTAAATATTCGTCAAAACCTTCTAGATCCATTTTTGCAAAACATGATGAATTAGATTGCTTAATAAGAAATGTACGACTAGCAAGATCTAAACGTCGTAATCGATCAAACTCTTTAACGGTTAGGCCGACTTTCTCATATGAATTTTTATATTCGGCATCAGGATTTGGTAAGAATATTTTTGTCGGTGTTTGCTCAACAATAGCTTCAAAAATGTTACATTTAATAGCATCCGCAGGAGATTGTGAAACAAGTCCTATAAACTCATTTTTAATACGACCAGCTTTTAACGTGCTTTTAATTAATTCTTGTGTGGTCGGATAGTTCGCAGGTTTCCAAAACTCTTCAATTAACGTTAGCATCAACCTACCCGCATTATGTTGTTGCATTACCTGCTTATAATATAGCAAAACTGCTAATAGAGGCTCACATGCCGGATGGTCATTACCCGATGAGTCTTTCTCAAGTACGACAGTAGTATCAAAACCTACTTTTGTATAATGAATAGGATTAAATGTATTAGTCGGACTATCTACCGCCCAAGCCAATTTTCCACCTTCGCTTTCACAATATTTACTTAAACGTAAACGAAGACTTGAACCTTTATTAATTGACGAAAGTAGTAAACCGAATCGACGCATAAATAAAGGCATTTCTAAAACAGCATTAACAGAACGTCTAATTATTTCAGCGTCTTCATCTGTCACTCTAGCATCTACATCCCTAGCACAAGACTCAACCCAACGGTATAAGAATGATTTCAAGCTATCACTAGCAACTTCTTCAAGCTGGAATGGATTAAAACCAGTAAATTCACCTTCTTTTATAGAAAAATAAGCCCCACCAAAACCTCTGAAGGTCATTTCAAGAGAACGGTTATAATCAATACCGAACATCATAGGATGAAATCGCTGTAAAAAAGTTGCTATTGCACCTTCTAATGTTGTTTTGCCCGCACCTGTAGCACCAAGTAATAGAAAATGACCAGCAATAGCTTTTCCTGTAACATTTTTATGAGGATGACTATAATGGGTATTAAAAAAATACAATCCATCAGCAATAGTTTTAAGAGGCATGATAGCCGTTCCATCACCAATCGGATTACCTTTTTCTTTACCGAATGAATAATTATGCATCGAAAACAAACATGCTAAATTAGTTGTAGTTCTTCTAGAATCAAGGGGACGCAAATTTGAATCGGGTAAACAACTAAGAAAAGCTTGATAACCCTCAATAGTTGCTTTCATCAAACTGAAGCCCCCCCCGCTAGTCAAAAATTCACTGGATACTTTTGTCCCTCCGTCCAATGCTTCTTTAGCTGTTTCACCCAAAACAGTCAAAGAACTTTGATAACTACCGAACATTGCCTTGCCTTCAGCTAGAGTAGCTTTACCAATTAGAAGTTCATCTATAGCTTCGCTCATTTCTCCGGATGATTCTAATTGATTTATTTGTTGATCTATTTGTTTCTGGACTTTAGTTGTTGATGCAAAAATAAAAGATTGTGTGAGTACAAACTCATAAGGCAACGTTAAAAGAAAATCCCATTGGCCCATTACTGTTCTAAAAGAGAAACCTTTCAGAATATAATTTGTTGCATACTTTACTTTTGTTGTTGATTTATTTCTAATTTCCAATAAATCATACCCAAAATACCATTCACTTTCGGGTATTTGTTGTCGAATAGGTGTATCAGAAAGCGGAATATCAAGTGACTGATTATTTAGTAAATATGCTAAAAACTCCGCAATCTCTGATTTGAAACCATTTCTTCCTAAAACAGTAACACTAAATGTTTTTAAAACGGCTTTGGATTGCTCTATTATTGTGTTCAAAAACTCCATGCCTTCAATAATATCCGACGTTTTTAATACGAAACTGACATAATATTCTGTTTTAAAAAAATTATTGTTATCGAATAGATTGCAATATTTATTAACAAATTTCTGAGCAAAAAGATTATTTTCAAAATTGTATTTTGTATCTAACTTTACCTTTTTCTTAATTAGATGTGTCCACACTCCCAATGAACCACCATATTCTTTACCTAATACAGTAAGATAATCTTTGAAGTTTAAAAATGCTAACTCAATTTGATTATCTGAAACCGATTCAAATGGCATACCATCAATAACTAATGTACACAATAATTTATTACTACCAATTGATATAATATTATCGCTCAAGTGATAACCGTAGTCTGGGATATATTTGTCTATCGATGACGATTGTTGATTTGATTCTTTACTAATTTTCGAATTTGAATTTTTGCTTTTCATACTTACGCCTTATAAACATATCTCCACAATGAAAACTAATAACGTTGTTACGTTGTAGTACTTTCAGTAAAAAACCATTCAATCTCAACTTTGTAATTCTCATTGCATTTGGTTCAGTTTCACACATAGCCCTAACAATAAAAAAAATCATTCCAGATATAAAAGGAAATATTATTGCTTTAAGAAAACCGAACAAAACAAAACAAAGAAAAAAACCGAACATTCCAAACATACCTATCCCTAATAATAAAAGGAGCGGAACCCCCATCACTAAAGCAGGTCGATTAAAACCGTTATAAGTAATATACTCATCTACTTTTTTATCTGTTTCCATTACAATACCTTTGTAAAGGGTCATTAAAACCCTTTTTCTATTGGAAAAGTGTTAACATCCAGTTCCCGCCAACTAATGCACCTCCAGCTACACTACAATAAAGAAAAGCCATTCCAACTTCATTCCATTGTTTACGTTCCATAAATGCCATCGTAATATTGTAAATTAGATAAACTAATGCACCGATCCCAGCTATACTGAATAACCAAGTTTTAAATTCTGTTAACGCAGAAGTACCAGCTTGTAATCCTCCCGCTGCTGAAGCAACGTTAATGAATGACATTAATAAAGTAAAAATAACCAATTGAAATTTATTAAATTTTAATCTGTTCATAAAAAACCTTTTATAATTTTTAAAAATCCCCAAAAACATCCCAAACCTCTTTGTTTTTGAGGGGGGTTTCTACATCACTCACAACTGAGCGTTTTTTAGATTGTTGTTGTATATCTTTTTCTTTTTTTGCCTCGATAATTTTTTCTTGATTACCTCCTTTTGAATAATTTTCTAAACTTTTTTTTAATCTTTTTTGCATAGCTTGATGATTATCATCATTTTCTAAGTTGCCTACATCATTTGCTGATATAAAGCAATTAAGCTCCCCTCGTAGTCGTTCATCATCAGTGAAATGATCCTTTTCCATTTCTTCGACCGTGCATTCATTAAGAATTTTTTCGGTGATTTTTAGAGCATTACATACATTGAAACCATCCATCGGATCGACATCATATTTTTCAAACAATAAAGAATTTACTTGTAATGCTCCTATTTGGACTGGTTTCTTTTCTTCTAAAAAATATTTCAATTTCTTTTTTGCTTCTTGTTCATTTTTATAGTCAATACTTTCACCAATCGTCGTCACTAAAAATTGTGTATGATTTGATGTTATTTCGGAAAGCAAAAGTATTTCATCAACAGGAATATTAGGTGAACATTGCATTGCTAACGTTATTAACAATTCTTTTGTAATGCTCATTTTGATTATCCTTCATTCTGAATTTGGCTAAAGTTATCATTTGAGAAGGGATATTTTTTTAAGTGATCTTTTAACCTAATTGTTGCTTCGGTTCTTTTAGATCTTCTTGAATTTTTAGTAGCTTGAATTAATGCCTTATTAGTTTCTTCATCCAGAATTAATGTAATTGTTATTGTTCTCTCATACATAAGCATCCACATCCCCTTCTATACCAATAAATAATGAGTTAAATTTTAAACGTTTTAAAATTATCTTATAGACTAAAATCTAATTTATATTTGTATATAAATCAGTTGTTGATCAACAGTTAATTAACAATTGATCAACGTTTTATATTTGTTGATTTTTACTTTTTTTGGGTTTATATTTAGGTCTAAATTTAAATCAAAAAAACACACAATATGAAGGAGTAAAAATGATAATTGAACAAAACATAATAGGTATTTCGGATTTTAAAAAAAATCCGATGTCTTTTATGAAAGAAAATCAAATTTTATTAATTTTAAATCATAATAAAAAAGCATTTTATTGCTTATCACCTGAAGTATTTGAACAATTAAAAGGTGATGGAGATAAAAGAAAAAAGGAAAAAAAATAAAATTTATTTACAAAAAAGGATCGCCCTTACCTGTGTGGAAAAACAAGGACGAAGGACGAAAACCAACTAAACTTCAAGGATTGTTGGCGTGGTAGATAATATTAATTATAAGAGTAATTATCAACAACTTTATACAAAGTTAAATATAGTATTTGATATAGTCGGAATAAGAGAAAAAAATAAAAAGTTTACGCCTCTAAATGATAAAACTGCTGAAATATTCACTAATGATGAAAATATTAATGTTTTCAATTTTTACAATAAATTACTAAGTCAAAAAAAGAAAATTACAACGTTAGATTATTATAGTATCGATAATATGTGTAAATTTTATCTTATAAATAAAATTTCTCTTGATGATAATAATGTATTTTTTTGGGGAAATGAATTTAAAACAATTCCTCTCAATTTTATCATCATAAAAAATAATAATGTTGATTTATCAATTGAATTATTAGACAAATTAAGTACAAAAGAAAAAAATATTTTATGGTTTCTTATATTTAAATTTGAATCAAAATTAATTGCACGTTTAGCTAACACAACGGTAACTCATGTTTTTAATACAAAACAAAAAGTTAAAAATTTATTCAATTTACCGATAGATACACTTATTTATAACGATAGTTTTAAAAACTGGATATTTAATTTTCACGTTAATTGTAATATCGAAAACACATCAATTTTATTAGATGAAATAGATATTTAATTAATTTGAATAAGGATAAGGATGAGGACAATGAATATTAGAAATATTAAAAATGATGACATTATTATTAATGATTTAACAAAATTGAAAAACGTTAGATTAAAAGCTAATTTACGTGTGTTAGATATCAGTCTGAGTACTGATATTTCAATAGGTAATGTATCTAATTTAGAGAACGGCAATAGAGGTAATCCAAAAATTGAAACATTAAAAAGATATCTCAAACCATGTGGTTATGAATTAGTACTTATTGCCAGAAGAACTTACAACCCTAAAAAAAAATAAAATTCGATTTAACTAGTGATAACTCAAAAATTCCACAGGAGTAGAACACAAGCTTCAGCTTGTATCCTATTGAGTTATCCACAGTAAATTTCTACGTTCTTTTTATTTAATATAATTAAAAAATCTTATTAAGATTTAATTAAGCTTATTAAGAGGAAAAAAATACTCAACTTCCAATTCATTATATAGAAGGGGTGACAAAGACACAAAAATATGCAAAATAGAGTTGAAGTACTTTATGATGTAACTGAAATGTTTGTACAAGCCCACCTAAGTGAGAAATATAGCCTACAAATATTTTAAATGACAAAAAACGACTCGTTGAAATCTTACATGCAATGCACGTAATTCATCAACATGGTGAAAAGCAAAATAATGGAATGAAATTGTAATGAATTTTTTAACTAAACTTTTCAATAATGACTTTATAAAAGTCTGGGGTACTGTTATTTTCATTATTATATTGTTGCAATTTTGGGGCGGTAAATCGCAACTTGAACCTGTTGTTAATATTATAGAGAGTGAAAAGAATAGATTAAGAAATGTTGTGGACAGAGTTAATTATCATTCTGAGTTTTTGATAGATAACTCACAGATTAATTCATCTATTAGCGAGTTGATAGATAATTCTCAATTTGAAATTGATTTAATACTCCCCTCTTTTGACTTAGCTTTATTAGATAGAATTAAAATGGCAAACAACAGGGGGGTGAGAGTAAGAATTATAACCAAAAGCATTTATAAAAATGTTATCGATGATTTAAAGAAACAAGGTATTACTGTCAACTACAATAATCATCTTGATAATGGAATAATTTATATCGATAAAAGAACTGGAGCTAATCTGATTTCATTTAACAATTCTTTTTTATTAACTATATTTCAAGATAACAATAGTTTACAACGATACCAGATACTGATAGACCAACAGTTTTTAAAAAATAGGGAAATTTTTTAAAATTAACAATAATCTAAAACTGTAAAATATATTTTAAGTTTGTTGGCGCTTAGAGGCTAAAATCAGATTCATTTTGATTTGATTGAGTTAAGTGTTGAGCAATTAATTGTCCATCTTTGTTTATTGTCATATCTTTTAGTAAGCCTTTATTAAAATCATTAGTTAATAAGCAACTTTATAGCTCTTCAGAATAATTTGATAATGATTTACTTTTTAATAAAATAGACAACGTTTCAGGATAATCATTTAGATATTCTCGTCCATCAACACGATTAATTCTCATTAACAATTTGTCAGGCTGTTTTTTTCTTCATAACTAAACGTTAGTATAAATGTATTAGGTTCCCGATTAATTATAATGATGTTAGCTTAACGCCTTTATATTTTCCATGCGCTTTAGCAATTTCTACACCCTCATTTATCTTTCTCTTCTAATTTCATAATTGCCCAAAGCAACTTGTAATAATATTTTTAACAACAAGTTTTGCATTGAATCTATAACTATTCTTGTTACACCATTTGTTTCAGATTATATTTATGATAAATCTAAGATATTAGGTGTACGCAGTTTTGCCCTTTTTCTTAAGTTGAGTCAAATAACCTAGTACTTCATCGATGGGTAAACGAATGTTCCTATCCACTCCAGCTATCATAACATCTCCTTGTTGTAAATCACCAATCATACGTTGAAGCTCTGATCTAAATGCTCTCACATCAGATGCTTTTTCTTTATACATGATTACAATTGTGATAACTTCAATTTTTCGTAGGATCAATTATTCTTTTTTGTCGTTCAAGCTCTCGTTCTTTTGTGATGAGTCTTAAATATATTTTAGCAATCTTTATTCTTATGCCTAATTCTTTGGGTCTATTTCATCGTAATGCTCTTATTCTATTAATCAATTACTGAAGAATTTGGTGATGATATTAACATATCAAAATCGGCTAAACTATTTTAACTTTTTTATTAAATATTTATTAGCCGACTTAAATCATTAGTTATCATAAGAATACTTTAATGAACTCACCATAAAATGCAAACGGTTAAGCACATTAACTTCACCTGCGCCATCATCAAAATCCAAATAAAGCAAATTAAGTTTTGGATTAAGGTCACGCATACGTTTCTCTATGCCTTTTGAAACAACATGATTAGCAATACAGCCAAACGGTTGTAGACTAATCACATTATTAATACCATGCTTAGCAAAAGTCATGATACCAGCTGGAATTAACCAACCTTCACCATATTGATTAGCTAAACTAAGAATTTCTTCCGCTTTTGTCGCCATATCACGAATATTGTGGAATGGTTGATAATATTTGAAGCCCGACAAAATCTGATTAGTTTGATCAATGTACTTCTGCGCTACTTTTTCAAAAAAGTGAACAAAATAAGCAACAAAACTCTTGTTAATAATATAATTATCAACATTACTATCATAGTTAACAAAAGACTGAGCAAAAAACTCGATCATTGGCGGAATAACCGGTTCAATTCCCTGTTCGACTAGCCAATCTATGCTATTTTGATTTCCGAAACCGTTATATTTAACGTAAATCTCCCCAACAATTCCAATTTGAGGGCAATCTTTATTTAAGGTTTCGATTTGATTGAAATGATCGACAGCTTCTTTTAACAGCAAAAAGATCGCCTTTTTGCCTTTATGTTGATTGATAATTTGTTGTAACTTTCTAATATAAAGTTCTTTCAACTGATTAGCTTGCTGTTTATATTTTGCTCTAGGCGCAATCGAATAAAACATCTTTGAAATCGAATCGGCAAACAGCATAGCAAAAAAAGTTGTTGGTAATGTTTTGAGCCAGTTAAGTTTAAAGCCTGGTTGTTCGATTTCATTAATATTACCTGTACTTAGCGACACAATCGGAATATCTTCATAACCATTACTAATCATTGCTTTCTTAATTAAAGAAAGATAACTACTCGCCCTGCACTGACCTCCTGTTTGGGTAATACCGATAGCCACTTCATCACGCTGATATTTACCTGAATTTAGCGCTTTAATAATATCTCCAACAATAATCGTTGCTGGATAACAAATCTCATTATTACAATATTTAAGTCCCCACTCGACCGAACTTTTGTCTGGTTTTGGAAGGATTTCAAGCTTATAGCCAGACAAAGCAAAAATTGGAGGTAACAATGGAGAATAAAAATCTGAAATAAATGGCGCCAATATAGTACGGCGCTGCTTGTCTTGCTTAGCAAAAATAGTCGTATTTTTACGCTTAACTATTTTTAATGGTTGTTGATGATTCATGCGGATTGATTCAATAATCGAACGCAAACGCAAACGTACAGATCCTGTTGCGGTGATCTCATCGACACGAATAATCGTACATGTTTTACCTTTGGATTCTAAAATCGCCTTACACTCATCGGTAACAATTGCATCAGGACCACACCCAAAAGAGTTAAGTTGCACAAACTGAATATTTTTTGGTTGCTCAGCAACAAAACTTGCTGCTGCATACAATCGATTTGGATAACTCCATTGTGAACAAATTTGTAACTCTGGTGATAATCGACTGATTTCACCCAACACGGAATCCTCAGTTATGACATCACAACCTAACGCATTTAAAATCTCAGGTGTTTTATGATTAATTAAACTATCGCTATGGTAAGGTCTACCCGCTAAAATAAACACATAACGACCAGTCCCTTTAGCATTATTCAACACCTCAACAGCTTTTTTATTCAATGCTTGCTTATATTCAGCTTGAGCAACTAGTGCATCTGCAAAAGCCTGACTCGCCACGTTTTTAGGAATACCGAGCGACATTAAATAATTGATACATCCTTTTTTCAGTAACTTCTGATCACTAAAATTAATTACTGGATAATCCAACGGCACATTATATTTCGTCTTTGGATTGATCGCGCTATTTATCACCTCAGCATAACTACTCACAATCGGACAGTTATAACTATTAATTGCATTATCAAAATGGTCAGACTCTAATACCACCATCGGCATAAAAATGCGATCAACCTTCTGCTCGATCAACTCCAAAATATGGCCATGAACAAGTTTGGCAGGAAAACAGATGCTATCTGACATCACGGTACCTGCCCCTTTCTCATAAAGATCATATGTCGAATAGGGTGAAAGCGTCACATTTATTCCACTTCTAGTTAACAACGTATGCCAGAATGGAAAATTTTCATATTGCCCTAAAACACGAGGGATTCCAATATGGAGTTTAGCGTCAACATTATGCGTATTAGCTCTATCGAATAACAACGCATTCTTATAATCAAACATATTAAATGCATTTTTATTTTGATGCTGATTATTGCTTAAAAAACGCTCGCACTTATTACCGGAATAATAACGTTGACCATTAGCAAAGCGATAAATCATAATATCGCAATTATTCTCACACCCCTTACAGCGTGAAGGTTTAGCTTTATTATCTTCAGCTTTCTGTAGATTATCTAAGCCAATAAACTGCGAAGGGGTTTGATTATTTATATAATGATTTTTCGCAACTAGCGCTGCACCATAAGCCCCCATCAATTCAGGAATATTGGACGTAGCGATTTGAGCACCAGTTAACTGCTCTAAAGCACGAAACACAGCAGGATTCTTAAAAGTACCACCTTGAACCACAATATGATCGCCAAGCTTGCGCATATCATGAAGCTTTAGCACTTTATGAATCGCATTTTTAATCACCGAAAAAGCAAGTCCAGCTGAAATATCGCCAACAGTCGCATTTTCACGTAGTGCTTGTTTCACTTTAGAGTTCATAAATACCGTACAACGCGTTCCTAAATCACAAGGATTATTGGATTTACACGCTGCATCAGCAAAATCAATAGTATTGGAATTAAGGGATTTAGCAAAAGTCTCAATAAATGAACCACAACCTGACGAACAAGCTTCGTTAAGCTCAATATGATTCACCACGCCATTGGCTATAAAAATGGCTTTCATATCTTGACCGCCAATATCCATGATGAAACTCACCTTAGGGTCGATATGTTTAGCCGCGGCAAAATGAGCCATTGTCTCAACCAAACCATCATCGATGGCAAAAGCTGCTTTCAACAACTCCTCACCGTAACCAGTAACACCAGTACGAACAATTACAATCTCTTTACCAGATGCCTCAATCTCATCCTTAAGTACCGTTAACCCTTTAATTAATGCCTTAATTGAATGACCATTATTGGGTGCATAATAGGTAAAAAGTAGCTCATCATTCTCACTAATTAGCGTAATCTTAGTAGTTGTTGAACCACTATCGATACCTAAATAAGCGTTTTGCTTTTGATAAGAGGTTAAAGCTAGGCGAGGAATTTCGATATATTTGCGTTTTTGTTGCCAATCATTAAATGATAGCGACTGGTTAAATAACGGTTTTAAGCGAAAAGATTGATTGACTTGAATCTTATTTGACGCACTTAGCCTATCAATGAAATCATTGATAGTAAGTTCACTACGTTCAATAGCATGGATTGCCGCTCCCCAAGCCGACAATAACGTAGGATGCTCTGTGGTAACAATTTGTTCCTCATTTAACTTTAACGTTTCTAATGCGGCTTTGCCTAAAGTTGGAATAAATGAAAACGGCCCGCCAATCAGCATCACTTTTGGCACAATATCATAACCACGCGCTAGCGTATTCACTAACTGAATACAAACTGCATGTAGAACAGAGTAAGCAATATTTTCTTTGGAAACATTACGGCTAATTAAATTTTGCACATCGGTTTTCGCAAACACACCGCAACGAGAAGCGATTGGGTAGACTTTATCGTGTTTGGTTGCAAGCAGGTCAAATTCCTGCACAGGGGTATTAAGTAAAGTTGCCATCTGATCGATAAAGGCACCGGTTCCTCCAGCACAACTCCCATTCATACGAATATCGGGCGGACGATCAGGAAAAAAGAAGATCATCTTACTATCTTCCCCACCGATATCAATTAGAGTTCGCACCTCAGGATATTTTCGTTGTACCACTTCCGAAGCTGCTACAACTTCCTGAATAAAAGCGATACCGGCCTTCTCAGAAATCCCCATCCCAGCAGAGCCTGTCACCTTAACCGACACAATAGCATCATCACCAATCTGCTGTTTAATTTCATCTAAAAGGGATAAAGCGGTATTAACAATATGGGTGTTATGACGAACATAATTGGTATAAATAAAATTATCCTGTTCATCGAGTACAACACACTTAGCTGTTGTAGAACCAACATCCAATCCAAGTCTATATATTTTTGGCATAAACAAACTCACATTTTGCAAAATTAGACTTAACCAATAATAGGATTACAAATAATAATTATTATTCTTCTTTTATAAAATTATTATAGCGAAATCTTTCAGATTTTTAATCAATTTGTTAGGGAAATGACATTTTGGATGTTTTGAAGAGGATCAATATCGAGTTATACTTTCTCTAGCCCTTGCTTAGCGATAGCAATTACATTCTTCAGATCGACACCTTGTGCTTTTGCAGCAAAAATACAACCGCAATAACATTGACGATAAACATCGTACTCCTTACAAAGTTCGATAGAACGCTTATAACCATTATTCTTTTTGAAATCGGAAGGTAAATAATTAACTGAAAAAATTTCCTGAATTTCGAAACCAAGTTGGTTGATTTTTTGACTATTCTTTTTAGGACTCAGCGTTAACGCACTAGCAAAATAATCAAAGCCCAACTCTTGCGCCTTAATCGCCGCCAAATCTAACCGCATCTTATAACAAAGATGACACCGCTCACCACCTTCTGGCGCATCACGCAAATGCTCTACCTGTTTAATAAACTCAGCCGGTTGATAAGGTGCTTCTAAAAACTGCACCTGGTTGCCAGTCTTTTGATTAAAGTCCGCAATAAACTTCTGTTGAACGACACTGCGATACTCATATTCCACGCGGGGATGAATATTTGAATTGGCAAAATAGATCGTGATATCAGCATACTGTGCTAAATATTCCAGTACATAAGTACTACATGGTGCACAGCAACTATGGATTAACAACTTAGGTCGAGCCGATGCCAACTGCCAATCAGCAATCACTTCTTTTAAAATTGAATCATAATTCACTTTATTATGAGGATTTAATTTTTCGAGAATATCTTTGGCGTTGATTAACATTCGTACTCTTTAACGTTTGCTTAAGTAAATAATGGAAAATAAGGCAGCTATAATATAGCGAACTGAAAAAGCGTTCAAGTTTAAGGCGAAAAGATCGCTTTTTGAAGAAAATTAAAGCTTCAAAAACCCCGCTCCTCAACTTTTTTTGTGATTATCTCTTTTTATTTCAACATTACTTTTTAAACACTTAAAAAAGATTTATGACCTTTACTTAATTATGTATTGAAATTTTACTATAGCCAAATCATATATTAATGGATCAAGTTTGATCTTCACGCACTGAAATCATATAAAGATAAGCTATCTTTTTACATAATCACTATAAATATGTAGTGAAAATTTTTATCCTTTTATAATATGGTGAGTAAGATTTAGTTACTTAGAAAAAAGCATCTTCTTCAAGCACCACTTATAACAAGTTCTCTAGAGAAACGGCAATAAGCAGCACTAAAATTACCTAATCATTTAATTTTTAATCTTAAATATCATAGATTAAAGAGACAATGCACTGACAATGTTGAGTATTATATCAATTAAAATTGATAGCCATTTTTTTAAAGCATAATTTCATTTTTATCACATAAAGGCGTTATAATAGCCACAAATTATCGAATAAAACTTTAGGCCTTAAATTGGATGTTCTAAGTCGATTGAAGAATCTTCAACTTTATAAAAAACGACGTTCAAACAATGTGCTATTCTGGCGCGAAATATATCCTTTAGCAATGCCAATTCTGATTGAGAATTTGTCTGTCATTTTAATGGGTATATTCAGTACATTTTTAGTAAGTTGGATTGGTAAGGCCGAGATGGCTGCCGTCGGTTTGGCCGAAAGTTTTAATATGATTGTGATGTCCTTTTTTATGGCGGTTGCGCTCGGAACATCCGTCGTAGTAGCGTTTAGTTTAGGACGACATAATCGTAAAAAAGCGGTAGTAGCAGCAAGACAATCTATTACGCTATTAGTAATAATTTCAATTTTACTATTTTTGTTCGTTGAGTTTTCTGGGTATTGGATTGTAGAGATTATTGCCGGTAAGGCTGATCCTGAAGTTAAGGAATTAACACTAACCTTTCTAAGATTAACCGTCTTAGGTTACCCCGCCCTTGCCTTTATTTTAGTTGGTTGTGGCGCTTTGCGTGGCGCTGGCAATACTAAAATTCCAATGTATTTAAATATCCTTATGAACATTCTGAATCTATCGATTAGTTATGTACTAATTTATGGTGCTTTCGGTTGGCAAGGACTTGGGTTTATCGGTGCAGGTATTGGTTTAACTACATCTCGTTATTGTGGGATGTTTTTTATTTTGTTGGTGTTGACCATCAAACCAAGCCGGGCATTATTTATCCCACTTCGCAGTTATTTTCATTCGTTTAATGGCAAGATACTGATTGATATTTTAGGGATTGGCATTCCGGCTAGCGTTGAGTCGGTGATGTTTAATATTGGAAAATTACTCACGCAGACCTTTGTTGCTGGCATGGGCACATCGACTATTGCGGCAAACTTTATCGCGTTTTCAATTGCTGGATTGCTTAATTTGCCAGGTGGAACACTTGGCGCAACCTCAACCATAATTGTTGGTAAACGCATTGGTATGGGGCAAGTCTATCAACCAACACGGCAACTTAAGTATATCTTTCATTTAACCAGTTTATTACTCTGCTTTTTAGCGTTTTTATCCATTCCGTTTGCTGGATTATTAAGTTCGCTCTATACCGATGATCAGGAAGTTATCGAAATTTCCAAACATTTACTTTGGTTTAATGCCTTATTTACCCCATTCTGGGCGTCATCCTTTGTTTTGCCATATGGTTTTAAAGGGGCGAAAGATGCTAGCTATACCATGTGGGTCGCTATCGGCAGTATGTGGATGTGCCGTATTGTAGTAGGCTATATTTTTGGTGTTTATTTCGGCTTTGGTGTGATTGGTGTTTGGTTTGGTATGTTCTTAGATTGGATTATACGAAGCATCTTCTTTTATCATCGACTTATCAGTGGCAAGTGGCTTTGGCGTCATCAAAAGCGAATTTAAATCAAATTGACCTATTGAATCTGAATCAATTGAACAAAAAGCACTATTAATTAATTCATCTAAAAAATCTACCATATCATTACTCATGTTATGGTGCTAAGATATTCATCAATACCTTTAGGTAATTGTCAATCCTTTAAAGCTTTATATTAAAAAACGGTCTGTTAATGAAGCATATATCACGCTCAGTTAGCAGTTTATATAAATATAATAAGGAGATAAAAATGAGAGTATCGTCAATTGCTATGCTAGTTACTTTCGGATTAGCAAGCTCAGCCGCTCTGGCGCATAGTGCCGACCAAATTATCATCCGTGGTGGTCCTGTCTATGTTCATCCTCAAGATAAAAGTGATCATGTTAAAGTGGGTGGTGCAAAGAGTGATCTTAAGGCTAAAGCCGATAATGACACGCAACTAGGCCTGAATTTTCAATATATGATTACTGATAATTTTGCTGTTGAATTATTAGGTGCCACACCTTTTAGTCATCAAGTTAAACTTGGCGGTGGTAATTCTACTGGTTTATCCGGTGCTCATTTAGGAAAAATTAAACATTTACCACCAACATTGAGCGCACTGTGGTATCCGCTTGATAGTAGCTATGAGTTCCAACCTTATGTTGGCCTTGGTGTTAACTATACTTTCTTTTTTGATGAAAAACTTAGTGGTGAAGCTAAGAAGGCAGGCTTTCATGGCTTAGACTTGGATAATTCCTGGGGCTGGGCTGCACAAGTGGGTGCTGATTATTCTTTAGATGAGAATTGGCTGATTAACGCGCAAGTCCGTTATATCGATATTGAAACTAAAGCTAAAACTCATTTAGGTAATACTAAAGTCACGGCAAAATACGAACTCGATCCTTGGGTTGTGATGCTCGGTGTCGGTTACAAGTTTTAATCATAAAAAAACCTCTCACATGAGAGGTTTTTTATTGATGTCCTTAAAGACTTTTTATTGCTTCATACTGCTCTTGTAATTTAGCTTTGTCAGCAACATAGCCTTGTTGTTTCTCTTTCTCTTTAGCCACTACAGCTGCTGGTGCTTTATCAACAAAGCTAGCATTGGAAAGCTTGTTATCAATACGTGCAATTTCGCCTTCAATGCGAGCTATTTCTTTTTGAAGTCGAGCTAGCTCATCATCTTTATTGATCAAACCAGCCATTGGAATAAGTAGCTCTGCACCATCAACCAATTTGGTTACCGATAATGGCCCTGCTTCACCTTCATCTAACAAGACAATTTCTGATAATCTTGCTAAAGACTCTATAAAGGTGACATTGTCACTAATAATCCGATGCACCGTCGGTGATGCTTTTCTGATCAATAATTGTAACGGTTTGCTTGGCGCAATATTCATTTCAGCACGAATATTACGAACAGCGATAACGGCATCTTTAATCCAATTGATATCAGCAACTGCTTCATTATCAACTAATTTGCTATCAAAGGCTGGCATTGGTTGTAACATAATAGTATCTGCTTTGATGGCCATTAATGGTTTTACACTTTGCCAAATAGCTTCAGTTATAAATGGAATGATTGGATGAGCCAAACGCAAGAGTGCTTCAAGGACTGTTACTAACGTATGACGAGCTGCTCGTTGTTGATTTTGCTCGCCATTAGCTAATACTGATTTGGTTAACTCCAAATACCAGTCACAGAACTGATTCCAAGTAAATTCATATAAGATATTAGCCGCTAAATCGAAACGATAAGTATCAAATGCTTCGCGGTATGTTTTCACCGTTTGATTAAACTCCGCTAAGATCCATTTATCCGCTAATGAATACTCTAAATCACCACCTTTAAATCCACAATCGTGATCTTGAGTGTTCATTAATACATAACGGCTAGCATTCCATAGTTTATTACAGAAATTACGATAACCTTCTAAACGTTTTAGATCCCAATTAATATCACGACCAGTGGACGCCAGTGCGGCTAAAGTAAAACGTAATGCATCAGTACCGTGAGCTTCAATGCCATTAGGGAACTGTTTTTCAGTACGTTTGGCAATTTTTTCAGCAAGCTGTGGTTGCATCATGTTACCAGTACGTTTTTCTAATAAATCGGCAAGTGATATCCCATCAATCATATCTAAAGGATCGATAACATTCCCTTTAGATTTTGACATTTTTTGCCCTTCTTCATCACGAATCAAGCCAGTTACATAAACTGTTTTGAAAGGTACTTGAGGTTTGCCATGTTCATCTTTGATGAAATGCATCGTCATCATAATCATTCTTGCGACCCAGAAGAAGATGATATCAAAACCAGTTACAAGAACATTCGTTGGATGGAAAGTCGCTAAATCATCGGTCTTTTCTGGCCAACCTAAGGTTGAGAATGTCCACAGCGCTGATGAGAACCAAGTATCAAGTACATCATCATCTTGTGATAACTCGATATCAGCAGATAGACCGTTTTCACGGCGAACTTCAGCTTCGTCACGACCAACATAGACATTACCTTGATTATCATACCAAGCCGGAATTCGGTGTCCCCACCATAATTGGCGCGAAATACACCAATCTTGGATGTCATTCATCCATGAAAAATACATGTTTTCGTACTGTTTAGGTACAAATTGAATATCGCCATTTTTTACAGCAGCTATTGCTGGTTCAGCTAAGACTTTAGCGCGAACATACCACTGATCGGTTAACATTGGTTCAATGACCACGCCACCACGATCACCATAAGGAATGGTGAGATCATGTGGTTCAATTTTTTCTAAAATACCTTGAGCTTCACACTCTGCAACAACTAATTTACGTGCAGCAAAGCGTTCTAAATTTTGGAATTGTGTCGGAATCTCAGTTGAGTAAGCGGTGCTTGACTCACCATTAGTATCAAATACTTCTGCTTGCGTACGAATCTCACCACCAAAGGTAAAGATATTAATCATCGGTAGTTGATGACGACGCCCTACTTCATAGTCATTAAAGTCATGAGCAGGTGTGATTTTTACACACCCCGTACCTTTTGTCATATCCGCATGTTCATCGCCAACAATAGGAATACGACGATTGACAAAAGGTAATATAACAAATTTACCAATGAGATCTTTATAACGAGGATCTTCAGGATTAACCGCCACACCAGTATCACCAAATAGTGTTTCAGGACGAGTCGTTGCGACAACAAGATAATCTTTACCATCTGCCGTTTTCGCACCATCCGCTAATGGGTAACGCAAATGCCACATTGATCCTTTAACTTCACGATTTTCAACTTCAAGATCTGAAATTGCTGTGCGTAATTTTGGGTCCCAATTCACTAAGCGTTTACCGCGATAAATCAAATCTTCTTGATAAAGTCTTACAAAAACTTCTTTAACAGCATTAGAAAGGCCTTCATCCATCGTAAAACGTTCACGATCCCAATCAACAGAATCACCTAAACGTCTCATCTGCTTAGTAATACTTCCACCTGATTCAGCTTTCCATTGCCAAATTTTTTCGATAAAAGCATCTCGACCATAATCATGGCGAGTTTTATTTTCTTCAGCGGCAATTTTACGTTCTACCACCATTTGGGTAGCAATACCTGCATGGTCAGTACCTGATTGCCAAAGCGTGTTATTACCTTGCATACGGTGATAACGAATTAATGCATCCATAATAGTTTGTTGAAATGCATGTCCCATATGCAAACTACCCGTTACGTTTGGTGGTGGAATAGCAATGCAATAACTAGGCTGAGATTTGTCACCATTAGGCTTAAAGTAACCACTTTCTTCCCAATGTTGATAGATAGGTTGTTCGATTTCTTGTGGATTATAAGTCGTATTTTTCATAATAAAGGGATCAATCCTAATTCAAGGCATAAAAATGGCTATTATTCTACAGTAAAAAGACATAACAATAAATTGCTAGACGAATAAAGTCGTTGATTAAATCGATTTTCCTAGACGGTAGGAATATGGTAAACAAAAGATCGCTTGTCGATAAGCGATCTTTTATCTCAATAAATGGATTGTTAATGATGATAAATAAAATTATCGATCAATCTAGTTTTACCAATATAAACCGCTAAAGCGCATAGACTATCTTGCTTTAATACATCAACATTGGTTAACGTTGCAAAATCAACAAATTCAATATAGTCAATTTTAGCTAATGGTTCATTATTTATCACGTTTTGCATGGCCTTTAAGATGGTCGCAACTGATTTTTCACCCGCCTTGATCATTTGCTTAGCCTGTTCAATTGAACGATATAAGCAAATAGCGGCTAGGCGTTCTTGTTCAGACAAATAGCTATTGCGCGAACTTTTAGCCAGTCCATCACTTTCACGCACAATCGGGCAACCAATAATTTCGATGGGAATATTGAGATCTTGTACCATTCGTTGAATGACGGCTAATTGTTGCGCATCTTTTTGTCCAAAATAGGCACGATCAGGTTGAGTAATATTAAATAGTTTGGTGACAACTGTACAAACACCTTTAAAATGTCCTGGTCGCTTTTTTCCACAAAGCGCATCAGTTAAACCATTAACATTGACATAGCTATTGAAATTCGCATCATACATTTCATCGGCGGACGGACAAAAAATCAAATCAACGCCCATTTGCTGACAGGCTTTTTTATCTCTTTCTAAATCACGCGGATAGCTAGCTAGGTCCTCTTTAGGACCAAACTGCATTGGATTAACAAATATTGTAACAATCACTCTTTGATTATCTTTTTTAGCACTAGCCATTAAGCTTTGATGACCTTCATGCAGATAACCCATGGTCGGCACTAAACCAATACTTTCGCCATTGTTACGCCATGATTTAACCTGATCGCGAACTTCATCGATAGTGGTTATAACTTTCATGTTTATTATCCTTCCAAGCTAGTTTGAAAATTCAGATTTGAGTTTGGTCATGATCTCATCATCAATAGCAAACTCATGAATAGGTGCAGGGAATTGTTGCTGTTTAACTTCTTGGCAATAATCCGCAAAAGCCTGTTTCATTTGATCACCCATTGGGGCAAAAGATTTAACAAATTTGGACGATACACCATCATACATAGATAACATATCCTGATAGACTAAAACTTGCCCATCACAACCATGACCAGCGCCAATTCCAATAGTAGGAACACTAACAAGTTCAGTTATAAATTTAGCTAAATCAGCAGGTACACATTCGAGTAAAATTGCCGCAGCGCCTGCCTGTTCAACAGCTAAAGCATCTAAAATAATCGCTTTGGCTGCTTCATAATTCTTACCTTGTACTTTGTAACCACCTAATGCTAATACTGATTGTGGCATTAAGCCAATATGAGCAATGACAGGTATTGAGGCTTGAGCGATCATCTTAATATGCTCACAAAATGCTTGTCCACCTTCAAGCTTCACCGCCTGGGCATTCCCTTCTTGTATCAACCGCCCAGCATTATGCACGGCATCATAAACAGATGCATGGTAAGACATAAACGGTAAATCGGTTACAACCAATGCTTTTTTAGCGCCTTTTGCCACGGCTTTAGAGTGATGAATCATATCGTCCATAGTGACTGATACTGTGCTTTCATAACCCAGCATAACCATACCTAAAGAATCACCTACTAATAGACAGTCGACACCGCTATCATCCATCAATTTTGCTGTCGTATAGTCATACGCGGTTAGCATGGTGATCTTTTCTTGATTTTGTTTGCGTTGTTGTAAAGTCAAAATTGTATTTTTCAAGGTAACAGCTCCATTTCTAATTGATGATAATCCCTATCCGGATGTTTTTGACGACTGATATTAAGCAAAATAGTCGATAATTGTTGATAAATTGGTTTGAGCTCATCTGGCATTGCCATCATATGTTGCTTAATGGTTTCAATATCGTTACGCTCCACAGGTCCAGTTAATGCATCTATGACTCCCGCTTTACAAATGTTGTTGGCATTACCAAGAAATAGCGGATGCCAAGCTTGTTCAGAAAACTCTTTATCTAATCCACATTGATTAAGTAAATCTACACCTATTTGTACGAGAGCTAGCACTTGATTACTTAGCATGACACAAGCAGCATGATATAGTGGCTTTTTATTTGCTGAAAGAATTGCTAAGCGATTAGGTAATAGCGCTAAAAAACGTTGTAATTGGTCGATAATAGCTTTATTTGCTTCGAGCGTAAAAGAGACGTCCGACATAGTATTATAGCAATCGAACTTATCATAAATAGCGTATAAAGGGTGTAATGAAAAAGCGAATGGATGCACAACTTTATTTTGCTGAAATATGTGTGATGTCAATAAGCCACTACAATGACCGATCCACTTATTGGTAATAGGTAATTGACATAATTCATGCCAGACAGAAGCAATTTGGCCATCAGCTACTGTCACCAATAAACAATCGCAATTATTCACTAAATCAGCTAAAGATGAATAAGCATAAGATTTAGTAAAATCACTAGCTTGTTTAGCGTGTTCATAAGTTCGGCTATAAAAACCTGCAACTTGTAAACCCGATAAACTAAAATATTTCGCTAGTGTGCATCCAACTTTACCAGCTCCGATAAAACCAATATTCATTATTAATAACAAAATTTAAACAAAGCGGCATTATAGCCTAATTTGATTGAGATTCAATTTTTAACCCAAAAACAAGAAAATATTCAAGAACTACTCACTAATTAAACCTCAAAAACCCCGCTCCTCAACTTTTTTTCATCAATTTTAAAAAGCAATATATGCGACTCTGCAAGAACTACTCGCTAATTAAACCTCAAAAACCCCTCTCCTCAACTTTTTTCATCAATTTAAAAAGCAATATACGCAATTAAGAATGATGAATATAATTATTTTTCAGGATAGTCAGTCAATTGAAGATTTTGGTATTGTTTAGTATTTTCATTCCATTCTTCCAAGCTAAATCGACAAACATAGCCTTTTTCGTTTGATCTTGAATCAATTGCGCCGATAATTATTAAATAATCTTTCCCCTCTTTTGGTGTAAAAACGAATTTCTTTTTATTCCATTCACATGTAGATGGAGGCGTATGAGAAGAACCAATCCCGAGAAAACCAGGCACATAATGTCCATTTCGTCCGAAATCTATATCAAAAATAAAAGGTTTATTGGGAACGACATTAATTTGAGATAAAGGTTTGAAATCGACCTTAGGAAGATCATTCTCCAAGATCAGAATTCGATTTAAAAAATCGAAATAATCATTGGGAAGCGGAAATCTAGAAAGTTTATAAATGGGCGGTAGAGCATTTCCAAATCGATAAGGAAGCAGGTTTCCATTAGAATCTCTAGCGTCATATACTGACAAATGATAAAAAAACTGAAAATTCCGATTTGAATAACCGCGAGTCTAGCTTGTTCATCTGTAGGTTCAATTTCAGAATAGAAGAGGCTTTTAGCTAAGAGTTCAGCATACTCTTTGTTTATTTATTCCCATTCTACCGAAGTTGATTTACACGAAATTACACTAAATGTAAAGATTAATAATAATCTTAAAAAGTTATATATCGCCATCCCTGAATTATCATAATGCAATCTTATAAATAAAAAGATAACATATAATTTATTAGTTTATTCTTTTTTTCCAAAAATTATTTGCACATCTATTTGATGAATTTGTATCTTCTTTTTTCTTAATCTTTTTTATCTTTCCTGCTTTCTGAATTAAGTTGTTTTTTACGTTTATCTTCTTCCAATTTTTTATTTTTCTTTGATTCTTCATAGTTTTTGTAAATATGATATAAAATAATACCAACAGCAATGGCGAATAGTAAAATGATAATTATAGAGGCATCATCTCCGTCGCTCCCCCTTGAATGATGACTAGGAGAATAATACATATGAACTCGTGGGATATAAGTTCTGTGATATCCAATCCCATACGCATTTTGTATCAGAGTAATAAAAAAAACTAAAGCTACTATTATTTTTGTTTTCATTATTTGTACATCCTTGTAATAACGAAGTGATCTTATTTTAAGTAATCTTAATTATCTTATTATTATACAATAATATAATTATACTAACAGTTAACTATCTTAAAAGTCATTTTAATGAAAAATACACTGATTCTTTTACAAAGAAATCTCTGAAATAAAGGGTTTTAAGGTATGCGTTTATAAGTCGTTTCAATATTAAACTCCACAAACATTTTTTGAATCTTATCCCCCTTTATTATTAATAAACAATCTTACTTCAATTTGCCTTCTAAAATAAATTTATGCGCCATTTCAGTTATAATGTTATTAAGTTGAACCTTCGATTCACATTCAATTGCATCTTTAAATTTTGGGTAATTATTCTCAGGTAAAATTGGAAAAATAATTATTTTTCAATATAGTAGGTTGATTGTATATTTTGAAATTGTTTTGTATTTTCATACCATTTTTCCAATCTCGATCGACAAACATAATCTTTTTCGTTTGATATTGATTCTATTTTGCCAATAGTTTTTAAATAATATTTATCTTCTTTAGGTATGAAAATGAATTTCTCTTTATTCCATTCGCATGTATATGAGTTTATATGAGTAGCACCAATCCAAAGAAAACTAGGCACATAGTCATATTGTCCACCACACTTGGTATCTATATCAAAATTATTAAGCGCTGCATAAATTTGAATTAAAGCGCTGAAATCAACTTTTAAAAAATTATAATTTAAAATTGTAATTTGTTTTGTATAATCGGAATACTCATTTAGAAATGGAAATTTAGTGAGTTTATAAGTTGGCGGTATAACTGCATCATCGACAAATCGATAAAAATGTTGAATTCTATAAGAACCTCTATAGATTGCTTCATAACGTTTTTTTTTCTCTTCTTCTACTTTTTTATCTTTTTGATGTTTTAATTCAGAATAAGTATAGTAAATACTAAGTAACATACAAGCTGATACAAACGTTAAAAACATAATTATGATGGCATATGTTGTATCCATATCAACCTTTGTATGCCTTGAATGACCGTGTAAAGCAGGAGTATTATGCATCATAAACCTACCATACGCATTTTGTATTGTAGTCATAAAATAAACTAAAACTACTATTACTTTTGTTTTCACTACTTGTACGTCCCTGTGAAGAGCAAATAATCCTTAATTCGAATCAATCTTAATCTTCTAATTATTTAATATATTATTATTTTACTATCAGTAAACTATTCTAAAAATCCTTTTAATTCAAAATACGATGCATCTTCCTACAACAAAAAACGCAAAAGGAAGTTAAATTCAAGGTACACGTTTACAAGTAGCTTCAATATTAAATTCCATAAAGGTTCTTCTTGGATCACAATGTTCGTATTTTGTAAATGAACTCTCTTTTAATTCATCTTTTGAAATAAACTTATACTCAATTTCAGTTATAATATTATTGATTTGATCTATCGATTCACATTCAATTGCACCATTGAGTTTTGCGTAGTTATCATCAGGAGAAATAGGCGCAATAAACGCATAATATTTTGTTTGTACTGCGAATCCTTCTTCATGTTTCTTAATAAGCGCTACATAACCTGTATTATTGAGTGTATAAGATTGTATTCCTTTCAATTTTGAGTCGTAATAATGATAGCTTGTACCGCGACTATCGTCGACTTTACAATCCCAAGTTCCTTCTAGCATTTCAGCAGTAACTTTTTGTCGTTCTTGACAACCAACTAGAGTCAATAATGATATTGAGAGCGCTAATAAATTTTTAAACATTTTACTTTCTGTATAGAATTGACTATTGTCTATTATAACAAACAATTTAATAAATTCTTCATTAATTTAATAGGTTACACATAGCGACAATATTATTCATAGGTGTAATTTGCATACAATAAAGCTTTACCAACCTTCGACTAAAGTCTTTTTATAATTTGTAATGCTGATAGGATTTTGAAATTTTATTGAGCAGATTTTCCAGCTCCTTATGCTTTCTTTATACAGTATTACTGATGCTAGAACTACCTTGCCACATCAGATATAGCCATTCCTTGTAATAATAAATTTATTGATAAAAACCTTATTTTTATAAATTTAAGAACATAAAACAGGGATGGTTTTTAGGTTAAATCCAGCTTCTTTATAGGTTTTATACCTTTCACGGGCTAGCGATTTTTGTTGTTCTTCAATGGGGACAAAGTCAATAATATCGCGGTATACACCAGCAAATTCAGGGTATTGCTCTTGTAGATTGATAAGTAAGTGACGTGAACCATTGCTACTGCGCTTTTGTGGCCAACAGATTTCGACGGGTGATCCGCTTTTCAGACCTTCTCCAGCTAGATTATGGGGAACAAAATTTTCAGTATCGAGTTGCCATAAATATTCATCAATACGTTCGGCTTGAGCTTGATCTTGACAGGCCACTAACACTCGTTGCCGATTTTGCCATGCTTCAACAATTTTTTCACACGCAAGCTTTTCTTTGAATAAAACCCCGGCATCATTGGCTGGGGTTGGGTTTTCAAGTAGATAAAATATCACTTTTTTCATGTATTTACTCATTTTTGGTTAAGTAAGTATTGAATTAACATCGCGACTGGTCTGCCTGTAGCACCTTTGTTTGCACCCGATTTCCAAGCTGTTCCTGCAATATCAAGATGTGCCCATTGGTATTTTTCAGTAAAGCGAGATAGGAAACAAGCGGCTGTAATCGTTCCTCCATCTCGACCACCAGCATTGACAATGTCAGCGCAGGTTGATTTGATTTGTTCTTGGAAATCACTATCAATCGGTAATGACCACGCTTTGTCTCCTGCTTGATTTGAGGAATTTACCAATTGTTCAGTAAGCTCTGCGTTATTACCCATCACGCCAGTATAATGATGACCGAGTGCAATGATACAAGCACCAGTAAGTGTAGCAATGTCAATCACAGTCTTGGGTTGGAAACGTTCAACATAAGTTAAAGCATCGCATAATACTAAACGACCTTCTGCATCGGTATTAATGATTTCAACGGTGGTGCCCGACATGGTGGTTAAGATATCACCAGGACGGTATGAATTACCATCTGGCATGTTTTCACAACCAGCCATCACGCCAACTACGTTGATAGGTAGTTTTAATTCAGCCACAGCTTGCATTACACCAAACACAGTGGCAGCACCACACATATCATATTTCATTTCATCCATACCGGCTGAGGGTTTGATGGATATGCCACCTGAATCGAAGGTTAATCCTTTACCAACTAATACATATGGTTTGGCTTTTTTGTCTTTGGCACCATGATATTCTATGACCGTCATAATTGATTCGTTAGCTGAGCCTCGTCCAACCGCTAAATAAGCGTTCATGTTGAGTTTAGCAAGCTCTTTTTCACCTAAGCATGTCACTTTCAAGCTTGAATGCTGTTTACCTAAACTTTTGCCCTGCTCTGCTAAGTATTTAGCATTGCCGATGTTAGATGGCATGTTGGCAATGTTTTTGGTACTGACAATAGCATTTGCAATAATTTGTCCTTGCGATAATTGACTTTCTACATGCTTGATTGTTTTTTTATCGCTATAAAGTAGCGTTACTTTTTGTAAGCTTGGTTTTTCTGATTTTGTTGATTTGAATTGGTCAAAACTATAGGTTAATTCGCTAGTAATTTGTGGTAGTTGTTTAGCAATTTCACCACTTATTGCAGGATTTAGAGTCAGAATGTCCCAACTTATATTTTTAACTTGTTTAGTTATTAACTCTTTTGTAGCTGCTTGTATCATTTTTTTTGCAGCGTTAATATCAAAATTTTTTGCTTGGCCACACCCTACAACTAATATTTTCGGAGAATTCGGGCTAGCGTATAAAAAGGTGGTTTTACCTAATTCGCAGTTAATGTCACCTGACTTGATCAGCTGACTAATCATACCCTTGGTTAATTCATCTATATCCTTGATTAAACTAGTTTGTTTCTTGCCTAATTGGACAGTTACCACTAAACATTCTTCTTTTTGTAATGTGATTAATGAGCTGTTTTTGATTGAGTATTTCATAGCGTTCTCTTGTAAGATTTTTATGGTGAATAGTAACATTTTATCGGTTCATTAAACGATAGCAACAAAAAGATAACGAAACAACGCAAATCAGATTATAATAGTGCGATTTGATAAAACGGATAGATAGGTAAAAAAGTGATAATTCGCCGATATTTAATTAAAGAGACGATGAAAACACAAGGTGCAATACTGTTTATTTTATTGCTAATTTTCTTTTCTCAAAAATTAATCAGAATTTTATCCAGCGCTATTGATGGCAGTATTCCACGTGATTTGATTATGCCACTTTTAGTGTTAGGTGTGTCGAATATGGCTGATCTTATTTTGCCACTAAGTCTGTTTTTAGGTGTGCTTGTTACCTTTGGTCGGCTTTATTCGGACAGCGAGATGGTCGCAATGCATGCATGTGGGATTAAGAGAAGACTTAACTATCAGGTTGTGCTATTTCTGTGTGTGATCACCTGTATATTCACAGCACTCAATAGCCTTTGGTTTGGGCCTTGGTCTAGTGTGAGACAAGATCAGCTAGTCGAAAATGCCAAGATTAATCCAAGTTTAGCAGGTTTATTAGCTGGCCAATTTCAACAAACACCTGATGGCAACTCGGTAATTTATATTGGTAATGTTGATCATAATAAGCTAGATAACGTATTTATAGCCCAAATTAATCCGAAAAATGCTCAACGCCCTTCTATTATTATTGCTAATAAAGGGAAAACTGAAGAAGATAAAGATGGTAATCAAATCATCACACTTGAAAATGCAAATCGTTATGAAGGCACGGCACAATTAAAAGATTTTAGAATTTCGAATTTTCATAACTATTTAGGTATTATTAAACCTAAGGAGCTAGAAAGCAATGTTGATGATGATAAAGTGGATGTTCAGCAATTAGGATTGCTTGAGCTTCATGAAAATCCAACACCGAAGGCTAATGCTGAATTTTATTGGCGATTGACGTTGATAATTTCGGTTCCTTTGATGGCTTTTTTAGTGATTCCATTGAGTGTGTCAAATCCAAGACAAGGAAGGCTTGCACAAATTTTACCAGCGTTACTGCTTTATTTAGTCTATTTTTTACTTTCTAGTTCGGTTAAAGCTAATGCTGGTAAAGGTCGCTTAGATCCCGCTTTGTGGTTTTATCTGATTAATCTAGGGTATTTTGTTCTGGCTTTGATTTTAAATTGTTGGGATAACTTATTTATGCGTAAACTTCGTTTAAAATTTATTGCGTCTTAAGGGGAGAACGATGTTTTCGATTTTAGATCGCTATATTGGTAAAACTATTTTAAATACCATTGGCATTTGCTTATTTTTATTAATTAGTTTGTCAGGAATTATTCGTTTTATTGACCAACTTAGAAAAATCAAAGTTGATTATGATGCCTTGTCAGTTGGTTTTTATTCTTTGCTAATGGTACCTAAAGATATAGAAATATTTTTCCCTATGGCAGCACTTTTAGGCGGCTTAATCGGTTTAGGGATTTTAGCTTCAAGAAGCGAGCTTATTGTGATGGAAACTTCAGGCTTTAGCCGTTTTAAAATTGCATTAGCTGTGATGAAAACTGCTCTCCCTTTAGTGCTTATAACAATGGCAATTGGTGAATGGGTTGCACCTATCAGTGAACAAACAGCTCGTAATATGCGCTCAGAAAAGCTTTATGGTAATTCTTTATTAGCTCAACAAGGCAGTTTATGGGCGAAAGATGGTAATGATTATATCTATATCGACCATGTCAATAATGATAGTTCTATCTCAAATATTGATATTTATAAAGTTGATAAAAATAAATTACTATCGATTACTCATGCTGATAGCGGAGTGTTTGAAAATGGAAGTTGGACGTTGTCACAAATCGAGATGAATGATTTAACCAATCCACAACAAATAACTGGCACAAACTCACTTACTATGCAGTGGAAAACTAATATCACACCTGATAAGTTGAGTATTGTAGCTTTTGACCCTGATTCATTGTCAGCATCAGGACTCTATCAATATTCGCAATATTTGAAAAATTCGGGCCAAGATACAAAATATTATGATTTGTTATTTTGGAAAAAGCTGATTAAACCCGTTTCAGTTGCAGTGATGTTGTTGTTGGCCTTATCTTTCATTTTTGGACCATTACGAAGTGTATCTATGGGTATTAGGGTGATTATAGGTATTACTTTTGGCTTTATCTTTTATATCGCCGATAATCTTTTTGCTCAAGCCAGTATTGTGATGGGCATTTACCCTATCGTTGGCTCTATGCTAACTAGCTTTGTGTTTTTGTTAATCAGTTATATTTTATTTAAAAGAAAAAATTAAATTATAGCTTTGATCTACTACGATATTGGCATATAAACTTGATAAGTTATATGCCAATTTCATCCGCAATATTCTTCAAAATTTCCTTTACGTATACCAATTAAGTTAAACAATGATTTTGTAGGCTTCAGGCTAAGGTTGATTGGTTTAGTTCGCACCCTTTATTTAAATAAAGGATGCGTAAGATTAATTTATTTAAACAATTTTAAGTAGTCACCATAGCCTTGAGCTTCTAATTCTTCTTTTGGTATGAACTTTAGCGCTGCAGAGTTGATACAGTAGCGCAATCCTCCTAAAGCTGCGGGCCCATCATTAAATACATGACCAAGATGTGAATCAGCTTCTAATGAGCGGACTTCTATCCTACGCATTCCATGGCTGTTATCTTCCTTTTCAACAATTTGTTGCTGTTTAATCGGTTTAGAGAAACTTGGCCAACCACAGCCTGAATCAAACTTATCTAGTGAGGTAAACAGTGGTTCACCAGAGACGATATCAACGTAGATCCCATCGCGGTGGTTAGCGTTATATTGATTATCAAATGGAGGTTCTGTACCATTTTGCTGCGTAACATGATATTGCATTGATGTTAGTGCTGATATAGCTTTATCTTTCATTGATTTGTTCATGTTGTATCTGCCTCACGTTATAAATGTGATATAAATAAACGTTTAAATTTGTGTTAATCATTGCTACTTAACATTGATTGCAATACTTTATCTTTAACCCAAAAATAGTGGTACAACGCACCTAATACATGAAATATAACTAAAATAGCTAGTACATAAGAACTAATCAAATGTAATGAATGAAACATTTGGTGATATGGCATATCAATAGCAGGGATCGATATTAAACCAAATATATTAATGTCCCTTCCACTCATTAAATACCCCGATAATGGCGTAATTAGCAGTAAAAGGTAGATCACTCCTTGAGTGGATTTTGACAAAATTCGTTGCAGTTTTTTGTCTTTCGGTAAGACATCAGGCACACCTTGACTGCGGATCACCATAATTCGCCATATTGTTAATAGCAAAACAAGCACTCCAAAGGATTTATGTAATAAATAGACTATTGCCATTCCACCCAATATATGTGACATTGTCACTTTAATTAAAAGGAGCATTGTTACCATTATGACAAGTAAAGCCGATGTCCAATGAATCCATTTTTGTTTACTGCTATATTGCGGGTACTTTTGCATATTTACTCACTTTTGGTTGTTGACTTATCTTGCCAGTTATCTGCAATAAAATTAGCTCGTCCAGATAATTGATAATAACGGTTATAATGTTCTGGCTGTTTTTTATAGTAATCTTGATGATACTCTTCGGCGGGATAAAATATTGTTGCCGGTTCTATAGCGACATCAATCGGATGATTAAATCGTTTGCTTTCTTCAAGCGCTTGTTTAGATGCGATCGCTTGCTGTTGTTGTAATTTGTTATGATAAAATATTACTGGACGATAAGAATCGCCACGATCGGCAAATTGTCCTTGCGAATCTGTCGGGTCAATTTGCTGCCAAAAAATATCAAGTAATTTTTTATAGCTGATCATCGTTGGATCAAAGGTAATTTGCACCGCTTCTGTATGGCCTGTGTTGCCTTGGCAAACTTGTTGATAAGTTGGATTTTCCGTATGACCACCAGTGTAACCTGAGATCACATTAATAACGCCTTCATATTTGTCGAAAGGTTTTACCATACACCAGAAACATCCACCTGCAAATGTTGCTTGTTCATATTGTTGCATAAAAACCTCCAATTAACTTACATTAACAGAAACGATCTTTATAAAAAATACAACACTTACTTTGCTTTTTAAATGATGTGTTCATATTACTTGAAACTGGTCAAATAAGCACCATATTATTCATCTAATATAAATTTTTAGGAGGTGTAATTATGGCTAGTGGCTGGGCATCTGACGATGCCGTTAACCAACAGATCGAAAGTACAATCACAGATGCTATCGAAATCGCCAGACGCCAACTAAAACACGATAAACCCAGTGCCGAGTTTTGTGTTGAATGTGGCGATGCTATTGCAAAAGCCAGACAAATTGCTTTACCAGGTGTGCAATACTGTTTAGCTTGCCAACAAGAAATAGATAAGCAATTGGCAAAATCTGCAATATTATATAATCGACGTGGTAGTAAAGATAGCCAACTAAGATAACAAGCTCTTAATAAGGGGATTGAGTAAAACTCCTTCCCCTTTTATATTTTTCTTTCCTCAATTATTCTTTACTTTTTGAATTACGGACTTCATCATAAGGGTAAACTAATAATTTACCATCAAACCATTCTGCACAAAAAACTTCATCAATATCTTTATAACCTTGTTTTTTGATTTCATTCTTAAGCCATGTTTCACTTTTGTGGAGTTGTTCAAGGTTGTCTTGACTAATAGCGCCATTTTCAATCACCAGTACTGCTATATCTTTATCTCCTTTCTTGATAATGGTTAAAGATCCATTTAATTCGTACCACACTTGTTTTAATTCACTAAATGCGCAAATTCCTTGAATATTGATTAGCGTTTCAAAATCTCTAACAGGTAAATTCGCTTTTTTGAAATTTTCAGAGATTAGATTGCCATTTTTGATTAATTGTATAGGTTCACCATCAATAGCATCTCGGAGTTTTGAATTTTTAGATTTGATAAATCGTACTAAGATAAGAAGACCTGCCCAAATCGCCACAGCTCCAGCGGCTTCCCACGCAGAAACATTAGCATTAAGTAATGTTCCACCTACCAATGCACCAATAACCATGCTACCAACCTGATCCAGCTGTGACATCGGTGCGATTTGGCTTTTTCCTGATAATTTGACATAAATAAGTAAAATGATAAGTGCAATTAAAAATTTTGGTGCCATTTCAAGTAAATACATTCCTGCCTCCAAGTGTAGATCCAATCTAAACGACCATTGCTTAGCTATCTGGTCTAATCGGATAAATAAAAGATGTATTACGAATTAACTAAATTTTTATTTATTTGAAATCAATGACTACTTGTTTTTTAATAGAGATTAGAAAGTTTAATACGAGAACATTGTTATTCTACTCCAAAAAGGATTTTAAAAAAATGATACTTGCAATAGATGTTTACTATTTAAATGATAAAGCAAAAACTGTTGGCATTTTATTTGAGCAATTTACTGATGGTATCAATGAGATAAAATCTGTTATCAATGATTATCAATCGAATGTTCTGCCTTATCAATCAGGCCAATTTTATAAACGTGAATTACCTTGTATATTAGCATTATTGTCTCAGGTTGATCTCAATTCGATTGATGTGATTATAGTCGATGGTTATGTTCATTTGAATGGTGGTAATCTTGGTTTAGGTGGTCATCTTTATGAAGCACTGGATAAAAAGATACCTATTATCGGCGTTGCAAAAAAATCTTTTACAGATAATAAACAATATGCCATTGAAGTAATGCGTGGTAAAAGTAATAATCCAATCTATATAACATCATTAGGAATGTTACTTAAAGAGGCAGCAAATCATATTCAATCAATGGCCGGCAAATATCGCATACCAGATTTACTGACCTATTTGGATCAACAAACTAAGTTGTTTAAATTCGAATAATACAATAAAAATGGTTAAACAGGTTTATGCTATTAATTCACCTAAATACTATTGATATAGATTTTAATATAGTCTTCATATTAGTCATTTAATATTAATAATTTGAACCAAAGAGTTTATATATTGACTATCTTTCGTTTATCTCTTTTTTTACTTAAGTTGTTTATTAGAACGCTAGAATTTTTAAGCCAAACTTTTATGTAATATATTTAAGATGTTTCTTAGATCTTTTACATCTAGCTGCCCTGGTGCAGATACATTTTTTGCTGCACCAAAAGTGAGGTCTGACCCAAAAGTTTCACCTGCAATTCGGCTAATCGCACCTGTTCCAGCCATTGCCATAGTAATTAGTGGTTTACGTGCATATTTGTCTTTCATTTCAGCTGTTGCAGCAAGTAAGTTAATTACATCTTCACGCGAACGTGGCATTACGGCAATTTTAGGAATATCTACACCAAGATTCTGCATTTTGCGTAATCTTGCTACAATTTCATCTTTTGGCGGAGTCTTATCAAAGTCATGATTGGAGGCTATCACTAAAACGTTATGCTGATGAGCTAACTGGACAATTTCTTCAACATATTTGTCACCAGTGAAAACTTCGATATCGACAAGATCAATTAAACCACTTTTTATCATCTGTTTATTAAGGTTGATATAAAATTCAATCGTAGCAGGATAAACTCCGCCTTCATTAGCGGTACGGAATGTAAATAAAATGGGTTTGTAGCCAATGATTGTTTGTAATTTATTTGCTGTTTGTTTTACTTTTTCAACATCATCAACTTTTTGAAAATGGTCTACTCTCCATTCAACCATATCAAAGTCAATTTTTGTCAAAAATTCAGCTTCATTAACTAATTCTTCTTCTGTTTTTCCTACAATTGGAACAATAATTTTAGGCGCTCCAACACCAATATCTAAACCTTTAACTGTAATTTTTGACATCTATCCACCAATTTATCTTTTCTACTCTCTTAATTTACTGAGAGAATAGTCTGTAGTTATAAATAATTTTAATAAGTTAACTAAAATTTTTAGTCATTAAAGCCCATTTTTTCTTTAACATAATCAATTGGAGCTTCTTTTCCTGTCCAAATTTTAATTTGTGCATGACCTTGCCATAACATCATACCGATACCGTTTAACGTTTTACAACCTTGCGATTCGGCTATTTCTAATAATTTTGTTTTACGTGGACTGTAAATACAATCGGTTACGACGAGATCTTTTCTTAGCATAGTTGGATCGGTAATTAAGCTTTTTCCTTCTGACGGCTTCATACCAATACCAGTAGCATTGCATAATACTTCACTTTCAGCAATTTCCTGACGTAATTTTGAGTGATCAGCTAAATCATAAACTACTGCTTCACAGTCAGTTTTAGCATTTATTCGGTTAACTATTTCTACAATTTTGTCAAAGCATTCATCTTTTTGATTAAAAATTGAAATCTTTTTAACGCCATCTAATGCGGCTTGTACGGCAATAGCACTTGCAGCACCGCCTCCACCAAGTAAAGTCAACTTTTTACCTATAACATCAACACCCGCCTCTTTTAATGAGCGCATATATCCTATTCCATCAGTATTATATCCGGTTAATACTCCATCATCATTTGAAATGGTATTACAGGCTCCAATAAGCTCTACTGCTGGTGTTAATTTATCTAAATATTGGCACACGAGTTGTTTATTCGGCATTGAAACAGCACTACCGCGTAAACCTAATGCACGTAAGCCTTTTATAGCATCAGGTAATTGTTCTTGCGTCACTTCAAAAGCTAAATAGACATAGGGAATATCTAATTTAGAGTAAATTATATTTTGCATTTTTGGTGATAAGCTGTGCCGAATTGGATATGCCATTAATCCAATTAATAAAAAGTGTCCATCAATATTAGCTCTCATGCTTCTCTCCAATTATTAATGATTAAAATTCAGCGAGTTTTTTAAGTAATCTTTTCGTATCTTATTGATACATTTTTGCTCGTTCAATTGGAGAATGACTCAATAAAAATTCATCATCACTACGCTAAATTGAAATTGGCATTTCATGTAAAGATTTTAGTAATGTTATTACCTCAATACCACCTCGCTCGGTGATAATTGATAATTCTTGCTTAATAAAGTAACTCCTAACTGTTATTAAGCTTTTCTCAAATTATATAATCGCATTTGATAATTCTTAGATGTTTTTTCAAACCTAGGATTAATACTAAAAACACCAACACTAAGCCATAAAAAACACGAAAATCAGCGATAAATACTTTCCAGTATTATTTTGATGTTTAAGATAACTTTCTAAAAATTCTAGGCTTACTAATTTACCATTTTTTTTACTTTAAATTACTTATCATCGTAAAGCACCTTATCGTGATAAGGTGCTTTTTTAGTATTGCTGAAAGTAATTAAATTTTATTCATATCAATAACTTTTTTGAAACGTGAATAAACAATTAATCCTAATATGACACTTGATAATGCAACAACTAGATCGACTAAGATAGCATAGCTAACATTGATTAATGCTAACTTAGGGACTATTAGGGGAATGACAATAAATGATAAACCACTGAAAGTATACATTGTTCCAACTGCAAACCCTTTACGATCAGGAAATAGCTGCTGCATAACAACTAAGGTGAGTTGTAATATACCTCCTGCTGCTGTTAATCCCATTCCTATTGCCACAATTAAACTCATTGTAGGATTAAGATTAAATAAAAACATTAATAAAGTTAATGCAGAAAGTAACGGCAATATAATAATGCAATAAATTGGTTTTATGAATTTTTTAACAATATAGGCTGTTGTAAACACAGAAATTATTGATGCAGTACTATAATAACTGATCAATTGTTTGGAAGCGATTGGTTCCATTCCTATACCTTTCTCTGCAATCGCAGGTAGCCATTGTAAAATGATGACAAAGGTTGCAGTGGTGGTGAAGCCCATAATTATTAATAAAATACCTTCAAAGAAAATATTCGGTTTACCAATGAAATAGTCACTATGGCCTTCATTGCCACAAATAACTGTATTTTTGGAAGGAAATGTTCTTGGCGCTAAAAGTAAAAAATTAATAATGATAAAAGTAACAAAACCGATGAAAGCATAGCCATACCATAAATCATAAGCATGAAAGAATGTAACAATGAATGGTAAGACTAACGTTCCTATTGAAATAAATGCTTTAATTAAAACACTTGCAGTACCTGCCGAACGAGGAAAGCATTCGGTTAAAGCAGGCATGGAGCCGGTATCTAAAAATGAGTTTCCAGCACCAATAAACATAGCCAAACAAAATGCAACATGTATATTGTGACAAAAGAGAGTCCCAACGAAAAAAATAATATAACAAGACATGCCCATAAGGATAAATGGTTTGCGTCCAAATTTATCAGATAGTATTCCTCCAATAAACATTAATAATATTTTTCCATATCCTATTCCTGATGCAACGTAACCAATACCTATAACATCATCAGTTTTTAATTGTGCAGAAATTTCGACAGAAAATTGCATAATTACTATTAAAGCAATACTTTGAATAATGTAATTAGCATAGATAGAGCCAGCTATCGAATATGAGCTGTGATTACTCATTAGTTAATACTCCAATACAAATTTAAAAATCTTATAAAACTAACTGGCTCAATATTAGCGGTAAAAGTATCTGAATAAAAGGAAAAATAATCTTTGAAATAGTTTTATTAATTAATTATTGTTAATTTAGATAAATTTTTTAAATAATCATCTCAGAATTGAAAAATGAAGGAGCATTTTTTAAAAGATTATAAAAAATTGAATATTTCTAGCTATGAAAAAAATCTAGATAGTTTATTTGTAATACGAATTGAGTAATGAATTTCAATGATAAATTTGATTGAGGATAATGATTGAAAAAAATTGGAGCGGGAAACGAGGTTCGAACTCGCGACCTCAACCTTGGCAAGGTTGCGCTCTACCAACTGAGCTATTCCCGCTTACAAAAAAAAGTGTTTTTAATGGTGCCCGGGGCGAGACTTGAACTCGCACGGCCAAAAAGGCCGAGGGATTTTAAATCCCTTGTGTCTACCGATTTCACCACCCGGGCTCAAAACTTATTACCGAAAGGTAACTGCGTTTTGGATGCTGTGCATTTTACCTATCTTAAAATTTACGTCAATAAAAAAATTAAAATAATTGTCTAACTGCTCAATGTTTGTCACATTTAAGGAAATTTTAATCAATTCCCTTAAAATTTGGATTTAATATAAATAAAAATTTTGGCTAATGTTTTGTTACTAATTAGACGCTGAAAGATGATCCACAACCACAGGTTGTAGTTGCGTTTGGGTTATCAACAACAAAACGAGAACCCTGCAATCCTTCAATATAGTCTATAGTGCCTCCAACAAGATATTGTAAACTCATAGGGTCAATAATAAGTGAGACACCATTTTTTTCGATCGCCAGATCATCTTCATTTACTTTTTCATCAAATGTGAAACCATACTGGAATCCACTACAACCACCACCAGTGATATAGACTCTTAATTTAAGATTTGGATTTTCTTCTTCCGTTACTAAAGTTTTTACCTTGTTTGCAGCAGCATCAGTAAAATTAATGGGTAACGCATCGCTCATTTTATTCTCCTACTTTAAGTACTGATATATTATATACTCTTGAAAAAATAAAATACAAAATGAAAACATCAATTAGTTAAATTTGTAATAGCTTGCTTGAATTTAAGTTAATTTTATGAATAAATACGACAACAATTACTATAAAGAAGACCATAATTATGCTTAAAACATTTAAATCTGAAATACTTTACCGCGAGGCAATGGCTTTTATGCCAGGTGGTGTTAATTCACCTGTACGTGCTTTTAATGGAGTTGGTGGTACGCCATTATTTATAGAGAAAGCTAATGGTGCTTATATTTATGATGTTGATGAAAAAGCTTATATTGATTATGTCGGATCTTGGGGACCTATGATTTTAGGTCATAATGACCCTGATGTTGCCAATGCAGTTATTAACGCTGTTCGTAATGGTTTGAGTTATGGTGCGCCAACCGAAATCGAAACAAAAATGGCTAACCTAGTTACACAATTGATTCCATCAATAGAAATGTTACGTATGGTGAATTCAGGCACTGAGGCAACTATGAGTGCAATTCGCCTTGCACGAGGCTATACAGGACGTGACAAAATAATCAAATTTGAAGGTTGTTACCATGGACATGCTGACTATTTGCTTGTTAAAGCCGGTTCTGGTGCGCTCACTTTTGGACACCCTACTTCACCGGGTGTGCCTGAGGATTTTGTTAAACATACATTAGTTTGTGATTATAACGATTTAGAATCAGTAAAAAAACAATTTGAGCAATATCCTAATGAAATTGCTGCAATTATTATTGAACCTGTGGCAGGCAATATGAATTGTGTCCCAGCTAAAAAATCGTTCTTACAAGGATTAAGAAGCTTGTGTGATACTTACGGGGCTTTATTAATTATTGATGAGGTAATGACTGGGTTTAGAGTTGCACTTGGCGGAGCTCAAGAATATTATGATTTAGTTCCTGATTTGACTTGCTTAGGTAAGATTATAGGTGGCGGTATGCCTGTAGGTGCTTTTGGCGGGCGTGCTGAAATTATGCAACAATTAGCACCAACTGGACCAATTTATCAAGCAGGAACACTTTCAGGGAATCCTGTTGCTATGGCAGCGGGTTATGCCACGTTGACCAAGTTAATGGATGTTGGTATTTATTCAGAGTTAGAAGAAAAAACTACCTCACTAGTTAATGGCCTATATGCAGAAGCAAAACGATATAATATTCCGTTTGTGGTTAATCATGCAGGAGGAATGTTTGGATTTTTCTTTACAAATGCTTTAGAAGTGAGCAGTTATAAGGATGTAATGAATTGTGATGTTGAATTATTCAAAAAATTCTATCATCATATGCTCGCCGAAGGGGTTTACTTTGCGCCTTCAGCTTTCGAAGCAGGTTTCATGTCACTTATGCACACAGATAAAGAAATCGATCATACGATTGATGCAGCAAGTCGTTTTTTTAAAAACATAAGTTAATTTGATAAAATATAGTAAATTATACCCATAGCGATTAAAATTTTAACTATTAACATAGGTAATAAATTTATGGTTAATCCTTTAAAAGAAGGTGAAAAAGCACCTCAATTTTCTCTGCCTGATCAGGATGGTGAGCTAATTAGTTCAAAAGATTTCAAAGGTCAGCGTATTTTGCTCTATTTCTATCCGAAAGCGATGACTCCTGGTTGTACAGTACAAGCTTGCAATTTACGAGACAGTGCTGACGATTTTAAGAAATATAATGTAGTTGTTATTGGTATTAGTACGGATAAACCTGAAAAACTATCGCGTTTTGTTGATAAAGAATTGTTGAATTTTACTCTACTTTCAGATGAGGATCATAAAACCTCTGAAGCGTTTGGTGTTTGGGGCGAAAAAGAGTTTATGGGAAAAACTTATGACGGTATCCATCGTATAAGCTTTTTGATTGGTAAAGATGGTAAGATCGAGAAAGTCTTTGATGACTTCAAAACGACCAACCATCACACTGTGGTTTTAGATTATCTTAAGAACCATAGTTAACACTTCTAATTAAAGCAGATTATATTTTCATTAATCTGCTTTTTTTTCACTTTTAATATTATTAATCTCTTCAAGATTTGGCCAAGCATTTATAATCGCTTTAACTAAAGTTGCTAACGGTATAGCAAAAAATACGCCCCAAAATCCCCATAACCCGCCAAAAATGATAACAGCTACAATAATCACTAAAGGATGCAAGTTAAGTTTTTCAGAGAAAAGATAAGGAACCAATAAATTGCCATCAAGAGCCTGAATAAGGATATAAAAGAACATTAAATATCCAAATTGTGCAGTAACCCCCCATTGGAAAAGTGCAATTAGGACAATAGGGATACTTGAAATAATAATACCAATGTAAGGAATAAGCACTGAAACACCAACTAACACTGCTAACAATAATCCATAATCTAAACCAAAATACCAAAATGGAATATAGACACAAGCAGTTAAAATAATGATGTGTAAAACATTACCTACAATGTAATTAGATATTTGTTGATCCATCTCTGTAGCTACTTTGTTTAATATTGTTCGATTTTTTGGTAATATTTTCGAACAATATCCCCATATCTTAGATTTATCTTTCAATAAGAAAAACATAATAATCGGAACTAATACCGCATTTATAGCAACAGAAACTAAGCTAAACAGTGAGCTAATTGAAAACTGGAGCAATGAGTTACCTGTTTGCATAACTTTATTAGTTATACCTTGGAGTATTGAGTCAAATAGACCAACATCGATAAGCTCCGGATAATGTTCAGGCAATGATGTGATGAATTTATTTACAAAATTCAACATATTTGGAATATTTGTTATTAAACTAACACCTTGTTGCCAAATCAATGGTAACAAAATCATAATTCCGGTTAAGCCGACAAACATAAATACAAATAGTACAATAACAACAGCTAATGTGTGAGGAACTCTCTTTTGTTGTAAATACTTAACCGGTCTATCTAGTAGATAAGATAAAACAATAGCAATCAAAATAGGCAGTAAAATTTTATTGAAAAAATAGATGATAAAAAATAAAACAATGATAACAATCATTAACGAAACCACATGAGGATCGCTAAAGCGTTTTTTGTACCATTCAATAAACAATTTTAACATCTATAACTCCTTTTTGTAGTTTATTGGTTTTAATCTAACCTATTTTTTGAAACCACCCAAGATTCCTCGAGTAATTTGTCTTCCAATTTGATTTACCATCTGTCTAGTCGCACTTTTAGCAACACTTTGAACGATACCGTCATGCTGTCCACCTTTTGGGCCGGTTCTACCAAAAATAAGTGAACTTAAAAAGTCCATTATACCACCATGTTCCTCTTTATCAGATGGATTCTGATTGGAATCAGTTTCTATTGAATTTTGACTATTTTCAGTATTTATACTAAAACCCTGTTTAAGTTTTTCGTAGGCTGATTCGCGATCGATGGTTTTTGAATATTTATCATAAAAGCGAGATTTTTGAATAATCGTCAACTGTTTTTCTATATCCATAGGTCCCATTTTTGATTCTGGCGCTATTATCATTCCTCGTTGAACAATATTAGGGCGCCCCTTTTCATCTAGAAATGAAATTAAAGCCTCTCCTACCCCAAGCTCCATAATAGCTTTTTCAGTGTTAAAATTTGGGTTAGCTCGCATGGTTTGGGCTGCAACTTTGACTGCTTTTTGATCTTTAGGTGTAAATGCTCGTAATGCGTGCTGCACTCGATTACCCAATTGACCAAGGATAGTTTCTGGAATATCGGTTGGGCTTTGCGTAGCAAAATAAATCCCCACTCCTTTAGAGCGAATAAGGCGAACAACTTGTTCGATTTTTTCTAATAATGCGGGAGAAATATCATTAAAAAGTAAATGTGCTTCGTCAAAGAAAAATACAAGTTTTGGTTTATCAAGGTCACCTACTTCTGGTAAATGCTCGAATAGTTCTGATAATAACCAAAGTAAAAATACTGAATATAATTTTGGTGAATTATATAATTTACTGGCAGATAAAATATTAATAACACCACGACCATCAACATTAGTTTGCATTAAATCATGTATATCAAACATCGGCTCACCTAGAAAGAATTCAGCACCTTGCTGTTCTAAAGTAAGCAATCCACGTTGAATAGCACCAATAGTTGATAAACTTATATTGCCATATTGGGTAGTAAATTTTTTAGCGTTATCACCAATAAATTGGATGAATGTTCTTAAATCCTTAAAGTCTAGTAATAATAATCCATTATCATCGGCAATTTTAAAAACTAATTGTAGAACGCCAGATTGAATGTCATTGAGATTTAATAATCGACCTAATAATATAGGACCTATATCGGAAACTGTACTGCGAACGGGAATACCATTTTCACCAAATACATCCCATATTTCTAAAGGAGAAGAATTAGGAAGCCAATCTTTTACACCAATACTTTCTAGCCGTGCTTTTAATTTTTCAGATAATAGGCCATTTTCCCCTAAACCGGTCAAATCACCTTTTACATCAGCAAGAAACACGGGGACACCAATCTGCGAGAATTTTTCCGCCATCTTTTGTAGGGTTACGGTTTTACCTGTACCTGTTGCACCAGTAATTAAACCATGGCGATTAGCCAACGATGCAAGGATGTATAAATCATTACCTTCACTTTTTGCAATAACGATCTTTTCATTCATAGACATCTCCCATTCAAAAATTGCTATTAAAACAATTGAGAATATTGTAAGCTGAATTATTGTTAACTGCTATTATTTTAATTAATCTTATAAGGAGGCTGTATGTTTCCAGAATACCGTGATTTAATCTCTAAACTAAAAAACTCAGATTTACATTTCCAAAAATTATTTGATGAGCACAATGAGCTCGATCAAAAAATTAAAAATATCGAGTCTGGTATTGCAATTGATACTTCGGAAACGATTGAAAGTCTAAAAAAACTGAAGCTAAAATTAAAAGATGAACTTTACGAAATTTTGAAAAAAGCTTCTAAATAACTCATCAAATATAAGCTTATAAAGCTTTATTGTGTTATAAAACCCCAAGCTGCGGGGTTTAATTTTATAGCAATTTTTTGCAAATCATTTATAGAAAGTTATTTATTAACTTTCTCTTTTTCTTTTTTCAGTTTGCGATGTTTGATTAGTGTAATTAAATTTTTGTGTGGGGTTTTCATTTTTTACTCCTCTTATTGTTATTTATAGGCCCCTTAAAAACATTTCTAAAAAGCTCGATTATTTATACAAATATTATTATCAATTATATTTATCAAATGTGTACTCATCACTACTATAACACACTAGTTCAATACTTATACTTCTTTAGTTAATGATGTAAGCAACATCGTCACTTACATCAATTTTGTTATTTTAGAACCATTGTCCAAAGCGTTTTATGTAAATCCTTTTCATTATTTGAGCAACCACACAGTAACTTAATAATGTTGCAACTAACCATGGAAAATAGGACCATGGTAATGGTTGAAGACCAATTAGGCTACCTATTGGTGAAAAAGGAATATAAATACCCACCGCCATAATTAGCATAGTCATTACTATTACTGGGAATGCCGCGGTACTTTGTATAAATGGTATTTTCTGAGTCCTTAGCATATGTACAACTAAAGTTTGTGATAACAATCCTTCGATAAACCAACCTGAGTGAAACAATGATTCAGCTGCAACACTATTAGCACCAAAAACAAACCACATCAATGCATATGTTGTTATGTCAAAAATAGAGGATGTTGGTCCAATCCAGATCATAAAACGTCCAATATTTTGTGCATCCCATTTACGAGGTTTTTGTAAAAACTCTTCATCCATCTTATCCCAAGGTAATGATAATTGTGAGATATCATATAATAAGTTTTGGATAAGCAAATGAATCGCAAGCATTGGTAAAAATGGTAGAAATGCACTAGCCACTAATACAGAGAAGATGTTACCAAAGTTAGAACTTGCGGTCATATTTAGGTATTTCATAATATTACCGAAAGTTTCGCGTCCGCAAATTACACCTTCTTCTAATACAAGTAAGCTTTTTTCAAGCAAAATGATATCAGCTGATTCTTTAGCGATATCAGTAGCGGTGTCCACTGAAATACCAACATCTGCATCTCTCAACGCTGGCGCATCATTAATACCATCACCTAAAAATCCAACAGTATGACCATTACTTTGTAACAATCTAATGATTCGAGATTTTTGTAATGGAGTCAACTTAGCAAAAATAGTGCATTGCTCAATTTGCTCTTTTAACTCAGCGTCACTCATTTTTTCAATGTCGTTACCAAGTAAAGGTATACCCGGTTCTAAGCCAACTTCTCGGCATACTTTAATCGTGATGATTTCATTGTCACCAGTTAGAACTTTAACGCCAACACCATGTTCATTCAATGCAGAAATAGCTTCATAAGCACTCTCTTTAGGTGGATCTAAGAAAGTCAAAAAACCACGAATAGCTAATGATTTTTCATCTTGGACACTATATTGAGCTTTAGTTTGTGATGCTGAAATATCTTTTACACCTACTGCTAACACTCTAAATCCATCTTTATTATAATTGTGTGCAAGTTCAATCAATGCTTGTTTACGATTTTCGTCTAACGGTAAGTATTCACCGTTTTCATAAACAAAATCTGAAATAGATAGCATTTCTTCAACTGCGCCTTTACAGATCATTAAGTGATTTTCATCATTGCCTTGTACAACAACCGATAAACGACGGCGAACAAAATCAAACGGTAATTCATCAATTTTTTTATAAAGACCAACACCTACTTTTTTAACACTGGTTTTTTCTTCAGCAAAACGGATGATCGCTTTATCCATCAAGTTTTTCATTCCACTTTGATAGTAACTATTGAGCCAGGCCAGTTGTAAAACAGATGGATCAATCTGCCCATTAATGTCTAAGTGATGTTCTAAAATGATTTTATCTTGTGTTAAAGTACCTGTTTTATCAGTACATAAAATGTCCATCGCGCCAAAGTTTTGAATAGCATTCAAACGTTTTACCACAACTTTTCGTTTTGCCATGCCAACAGCACCTTTAGCTAGATTTGCACTAACAATCATCGGTAACATTTCAGGCGTCAAACCAACAGCAACAGCTAATGCAAATAATGTTGCTTCCCCCCAATCGCCTTTGGTAAATCCATTTATTAGTAATACAATCGGAACCATCACTAACATAAAGCGAATTAATAACCAACTTACGCTATTTACACCGCGATCAAATGAGGTTTCGGCTCTTGAACCCACTATTGATTTTGCTAATGAACCAAAATGTGTATCAGCACCTGTTGCAACAACAATAGCTTTAGCTGTTCCACTCACTACATTGGTGCCCATAAAACAAATATTGTTTACATCAAGTACATTGTCCTTATCAATTTTTGAAGAATCTATCTCTTCTGTCGTTTTTTGCGATACCGCGCCTAAGGTGTCATATTTTTCAACTGGAATTGATTCACCGGTTAACACCGCTTGACTCACAAATAAATCTCGCGATTCGATTAAACGAATATCGGCAGGAATCATGTCCCCAGCTGATAAAAACACAATATCTCCAGGAACGATATCGCTTAAAGGAACTTCAATATGCTCAGTTGGCATATTTTTATTACGACGACGTAGAACTGTGGCTGTAGTTCGGATCATTGACTTTAATGCTTCAGCAGCTTTATTTGAACGAAACTCCTGCCAAAAACGTAATAATCCACTAAGTGTTACCATGGTTAAAATGATAATAATTCCAGTTAGATCTGTCTCTTCACCGTTTTGTAATGGCAACCAGTAATCAGTAAAAAAACTTACCAGTGCTAATATTAATAGTACAAATATAAATGGGTTCTTAAAAGCTAAAAGTAACTGGACAAAAGCTGATGGCACTTTTTCTCGAGCCACTTCATTTTTACCATACTGTTCCAATCGAGATTTTACATTTTCTTGAGTTAACCCCGAAAGACTTGATTGAAATTTAGACAAAATACTATCTAAGCTATTTTGAGCTTCTTCAAGTGCTTTTATATTTAAAGTATTATCTGTCTTTACTTGAGATGTTTTTTTAATCATAGTTTGTACCTATCTATTTTTCAGGCAAAAGGAACCCACTCTTAGTTAACGTTAAACTAGGAGTTATTAAGTTCTTATCGACTAAAATTTAAACGTAAAGCAATAACTAACCATTGCAGTTAAGGCTTAACATGAAATAAAAATATTAAAAATAATATTAGTTAAAAGTTAGATACAACTAGGTGGCTCTAAATGCTTATCTGTAAGATATAACACTCGCAAAAGTGCTTTATGAGCACAAAGGTATTTTGAATTTGTGTGATAGCGTGTAGAAAACTGCATATCGTTCACCGTTACCGTTTTTATCAATTTCGGCTTGTGAACTGAAAAAATAACTATTTAGACAGGTTCATTAACCGATAATGATGTGTTTGAATTTATCTCCCCATAGTTTGGGGTGACCCGATTGACTGTCCATATTTCTCCTGTAAATTGAACTCATCACTTTGTATTTCAACTTTTCTTAAACCTCATTTTTAACCATCTCTTATCGTTAAAAAAGTAAGAAAAGCTCAAAGGCGAGCACTTTATACGCTTTTGCATTCAAGAAGTCAACCGATTACTTGTAATAAAGTTGCAATTGATTAAAAACACCACTACTAGGATGATGAAATGTAGAATTAATACCCGTTTTACATAATATCAGTTACAATTAACCAATTGTTAACAACACTGGTTAAATTGGATGGATATTACTCAATTGTTGCAAGATAATTGGTTTAATTTATTTATTATCTTCGCTCTATCAATTATTGGCTTTATTTATAAAAGAAACACACCTAATAAGTACTTTGACAATATTATTAGATATACAGATATATTAGAAAAAGTACCTCAACCTAGTTATCAAAAAGATTATTTAAACAATATCAAGAAAAAACTGATTTGGGAAAAAGTTTGTTTTTATAAACCAGGCAATATTAACAAAGAAAGAATTGCTATTTCTGTTGTTAATGCAGATATTCATAATGTTATTGAATTGAGTCAATTAAATCAATTAACTCAATATTTCGGTATTGAAAAAAAACGTATTACATTTCTTAGACCTTTTTTAATTAAAGACGTGATTTTAACTGCTGCTGTTAGTCTATTTACCTTTTTTATGGTTATATATAATCTCCATACTATTTTCAAATCAGAATGGATTATTAATGTCATTATTTCTGTATTGACGATTTTTGTTCTAATAATCATTATTGCGCAATTTGCTAAAGGACCATTAAAAAGATTAAATAGTTACCGCATCCTTTTAAAGGATAAACAATTTTTAATTAGAGCAAATAAAGTATTTGCTAAAATCCTCGATGAAAATAGACCAATTGATACACTCTCTAAAGAAATTGACAAAAAAGAGTCTACGGATTTAGAAGAATAATTATTATTTAGATTTTATTATTAGACAGGACAATAAATAATAAAAAAACTATTTATTGTCCTTTTGGTAATAGAAATTTATGATTGAATTTTCAATCTTGAATTTTTTAACTGTTCAACTAATGTAAGCAAAGACGAATTTAATTGATACATAAATTGTTGATAACTGAATTCTTTTTTACTAATTTCCTCAAGCTGTAACTCCCAATGTGCAGTCATATCTGGCATTGAAACACTTTCCGGTAATGATAAAATCAAATTTTGGCCTACCTTTGTTGAACGAATTGATTTACCTTGACGCGTTAAAAATTGACGTTTAAATAAAAGCTCAATAATACCAGCTCTTGTTGCCTCAGTACCTAATCCATCAGTTTCGCGTAATATTTTTTTTATCTCAGGATCTTTAACAAATCTAGCTATACCTGTCATTGCAGAAAGTAAAGTCGCATCCGTAAATGGTCTTGGAGGTTGAGTTTCTTTACTGATTAATTCGGTATCAATACATAGGACTGATTCGCCTTTTTTAACTAATTTAGTTAATAAACCATTATTCTCACTATTATCGGTATCGTTCTCTGCTTGATAATTTTTACTTCTAAACAGTACTTTCCAGCCTTCGTCCAACATTTGATTGGCTTTAGAGATAAATTTACCACCATTGATATCAACATCAATCTGTAACTCAGCATATTTATAAGCTGGATAAAATTGTGCTAAGTATTGTGTAGCAATCACTTGATAGACGGCTAACTCATTACTAGATAAACTTTCGGTTCTCACTTTACGCAATGTTGGAATAATAGCGTGGTGAGCCTCAACTTTTTTATCATTCCAAGCTTTCGAACGTAAAGTGAAATCAGCATTATTAATTGCAAATTGTAACGCAGAACAATTGTTTTCAATCGCAGATTTTACACCATTAATTTGTGTTAAGTGCTCTTCCGGCAAAAAACGGCAATCTGAACGAGGATAGGTAATTAATTTATGTTTTTCGTATAATGATTGGCAAATATCAAGCACATCTTGTGCACTTAGACCATTTCGTTTTGCCATTTCAATTTGTAAAGCAGATAAATTAAATGGCATAGGTGGTGCAAGTTCTTTCTTTTTATTACTTACTTTATCAATAGTGCCTGTCTGATCTTTAATTCGTTGACAAACGTTTTCTGCTAAACCTTTAACTAAAACCCTGCCCTCTTCATCTTGATAAGGTTCACATGCCTCGCTTGGTTGCCATTTGGCCTTAAAGGTTTCGTTATCCTTGGTTTGTAATATGGCATAAACTTCATAAAATGGTTTAGGAACAAATTGCGCTATCTCTAAATCTCGTCTAACTACTAATCCTAAAATCGGCGTTTGTACGCGCCCAATAGATAGTACACCACGATAACCGCTTCGTTGCCCCACAAGAGTACAAACACGACTCATATTCATCCCATATAACCAATCAGCTCTTGCTCTTGCTAAAGCAGAAGTAGATAATGGGATAAAATCTTGATTACTACGTAATTGCTCAAGTGATTTTTCAACAGCACTAGCATTCAAATCGCTGATTAAACAACGTTGAATAGTTTTCCGCTTTTCTGGTGGTAACTGGCAATAGTTAAGTACTTCATCAACTAATAATTGCCCTTCTCTATCTGGGTCACCCGCATGTACAATTTGTTCAGCTGATTTAATCAATTCAACTAAGGTGTTAAATTGTTTTTCGGTACTATTTTTGGGTATCAATATCCATTTTGCAGGAACAATGGGTAGATCGTCTAAAACCCATTTTTTATAGCGTTCATCATATATTTCAGGTGTTGCTTGTTCTAATAAGTGCCCAATACACCAGCTAACAATATCACCATTACTGGCTTTGATAAATCCATTTCCCTTTTGGTGGGGTTTAGGCAAAACATCAGCAATAGCTCTAGCTAAGCTCGGTTTTTCGGCAATAAATAGACGATAAGGTTCTTTAGATTGCATAATAATTAGTGTTAATCATAAATTCCAAACGACATAAGCATTATAGGGTTGATTTAAAATATAACCCAACTCAGTAGCAAGCTTTAAAGAGGGCTTGTTGTGAGCATCCCAGTTAGGTGTTATTTGACGATCTAGGCAAGCTAAAATTAACTTTGCCGAACTAATTAATGCAAGTCCTTTTCGTCTTTCCTCAACTATTGTATCGACTTCAATGTCGATACTATTATTATATGCTAAATAAGATGATGCACCAGAAACAATAACATTATCTTTTAAAATAATAAATCCCAATCCTGATTTTTCAAAATCCAAGTATGAGTTAAAGTTTTTACACAAGTCTTTAGCCCATTCAAGATTGAGAATTTGCTGATAATACTTTTCATCAATAGCTTTTAATTGATAGTTTTCAGGTAATTTTGAGATAATTAATTGTAGTTTCTGAATATCAAATTCTGTAGGAGTATAAAAACTATAACGTGTAATTTTTTCATAATTGTTGCGATATACATTTTTAATTAAATTTTGCCAAGTTTTATCAATAGGGATAAGAATTGCATAATCATCACTATATACTTTTGGAATATAGTGAAGCATTTGCTGGTTTGGTTGACCTGCTAAAAAAAAGAAGCAACCAAGATTAATTGCTACTGATGTAGGCCGCAATAAATCATCAGCATATGCAAAACCGATATTTCCTTCCCAATAAGCTTGAATAATTGTTTGAGTTGTACTTTGAAATAATGATTCAATATCTTTTTTATTAATAATTTTATCAAAATACATCAATATATTTCCTTTTTCATATTTAAGCTTAATTTTTTACCACCATTTTTTTAGCTTAAGCCATACCACTGAAAGTATACTGATCAGAATTAATAGGAATATTAACCCTATAAAAGACCACTCTTTTTCATTGAACGGAATGCCGGCCAAATTAACACCAAGCAAACTAGTGATAAAAGTAATTGGTGTAAAAATGATGGTAAACAAGGACATTAAATAAATACGTTTATTGGTCGATTCGGCCAAAATGCTATTAATTTGTTCCATAACGGAACCAATTCTAATCAAACAACTATCAATTTCAGAGACATAGTGATTTTGTTGGCTAGAAATGTCATGCAATCGCTGGCGATCATTGTCATCAATCCAAGATATTCTTTCAGTCGAAATTTTGACAAATATATCGCGCTGTGGGGAAAGTAAACGACGTAATATAAAAAGTTGTTTACGAACTCTTCCAATTTCCTTGTGAGAAAAAATCCGTTGATTTAATAATAGATCTTCCAATTTGATGATTTTATTGTGAACCCCATCAAAAGATAAATTAACTTGATCACAAATTAATTCAGAAAGTTGAATTAGCCAATCAGCAACATCTACAGGGCCAATACCTTTTTCTAAATTTTCTTTTAATTTGATGATGGCATCAATTTTTTGGTGCCTAGTTGATATTATAAAATTATCAGTTATATAAAATCGGAAAGTGACGATAGGATCAGGTAGCTCATTAGGTGTAAAATTAACACCTTTAAGTACGACTAAAATGCCTGTATCAAAGCGAATTTCTTTAGGAAACTGATTGGGTTTAATCAATTCATTTTTGACAAGATCTGGAATTAAATTTGTTTGGTTAATCCAATTGATTGTTTCGCTTTTAGCAAAATCAAGATGTATCCAATAAGGTTGTGAAATTGAAGCTTCACTTTTATCATTTAAAGGGTTGGCTTTGCCCTTCCCATCCAATTGACAACTAAAGACAGGGTGTGCTGCAAGTAGATCTGAAACCAGAATAGAATTATTACTATTTTCGTTAATCATCATCAGCCCCAATTGTTAAGTTTGCTTAATTATATACTCATTTTGAACGAAAATGGAGCGGATGATATTAGATTTATCCTTTAGGGATTTAAATAGATTTGAGGTATTGATGAATGTTTAGGGTGATTATAAACACCTAATTCAACACCATACCATCGATTGATATTTTCAACAGTTAATACTTCAGATGGTACGCCTTGTTCTACAATTTTTCCTTGGTTAACAAGAATAATTTTATCAGCATACAAAGCAGCTAAATTGAGATCATGTAAGATGCAACATACAGCCAATTTCTGTTTAATAGCTAACTGCTTTAATAATCTTAAAGTATGTTGTTGATGATAAAGATCAAGTGCAGAGGTGGGTTCATCTAAAAATAATAATTTTTCATTAGATTGCGGTTGCCACAATTGAGCTAAGACTCTAGCTAATTGAACTCTTTGCTGTTCTCCTCCGGATAAACCTCTATAATCTCGGTCAGCAAATTGTAAACAATCAGTTTGTACCATCACTTCGTGAATTGATTCATCAAAATGTATTTTGCCATAAGGAGCTCGTCCCATTGCTATTACTTCTTTTACTTTAAAAGGAAAAGTAAGTTGGCTTTGTTGAAGCATAACTGTTCTTACTTTTGCTAATTGTTTTTGTGGCCACTGTGATAATGGTTTATCTAATAGATAACATTCACCAGATAATGGTTTTTGATAACCTGTTAGTAAACGCAATAAAGTGGACTTACCTGCGCCATTAGGACCTATGATAATTACAATTTCGCCTGAATTTATTGATAAAGATACATCATTAATTATCATTCGACGACCATAACCAAATGTTAAATTTTTAGCGGTTAACACAATAAATCTCCATCAGTTATTTATGTCTCAGAATAAGCCAAAGAAAATACGGACCACCAATTAGGCTGGTTAAAAGACCGACAGGAATTTCAGTTGGAGCAACTAATGTTCTAGCTAAAGTATCAGCTAATAAAAGTAAACAAGCACCACCTAATGCAGAGCCAGGTATTAGCCATTTATGGTTTGCACCGACTTGTAAACGAATCATGTGAGGTACAACTAATCCAACAAAAGCAATAATGCCACTCACTGCAACAGAAGTACCAATCAGTACAGCACTAAGTAATAATAGATAGCGTTTAGTGCGTTCAACATTGATACCTAAATAATGAGCATCTTCATCCCCCAGCTGTAATATGTTGAGATGATGAGCAAGTTTAATAACACATAATAACGTAGGTAAAATTAAAGAAATGGATACAATGACCAAGTCCCAAGAGCCTTTTCCTAAATGTCCCATTGACCATAACGAAAGTTGACGTAATTGTGACTCATCACTAATGTAACTGAGCCCTCCCAATATTGATCCAATGATGGCATTAATTGCGACCCCTAACAAAATCATTTTAGCTAAATTACATTGTTCATTAAGACTATAGAGGTATATAAGAATACAGATAGATAAACTACCAGCAAATGCAGCAATCATTTTTCCGTAAAGCATCATAATCGGAGGAAAAACGGCAGGAAATAATATCGTTATACCTACCATTAGGCTTGCACCACTACTAATACCTAATAAACCAGGATCAGCTAAAGGGTTTCTGAATAATCCTTGCATAACAGCGCCAGCACTAGCTAATGCCATACCAACTACTACTGCGAGTATAATTCTAGGTAATCGAATATTGAACCAAATATTCCATAAAGGATCATTGAATGACATACTCATTAATTGATTAAAAGAAAGTTTTAATGCTCCTGAGTTTGCCGAATAGACAATTAAAATTAATAGTAAAGCAAATAATCCCAATAACAATATTTGTTGACTAGATTTTCGCACCGATTAACCTCATATTTTTAATACTAATAACTCACCGCTAAGCTTGGGTCAACAACACTATATGCTCGGTTATCAAATTGTTGATTAGCAATTTTATCAATGATTATTCTGGCTAATTCTTTGCGATATACAAAACCATGAACTTCCTTAGCGAAATAACATTCACCGCGATTGGTTATTTCTCCATCTCGTAAACCACCTGGTCTTAGGATCACATAATTTAATGAGCTGGTTTGTAACCAAATTTCAGCTAGTGATTTTTCTCGAACCGCATTACCAAATGCTTGCTTGGCTCGTAAAGATAAAGTTGACCATGTATCACCACAACCAAGCGAGGTCACTAATATCATTTGTTTAATTCCAACCTGTTCTGCGCAATCAATGATAATGCGCTGAGCAATGTAATTACCCGTTTCTCCACCTAAAGTTGAAATTACTGTCGCGTCACTACCGTTTTGTTGACATATCTGTTTCACTAATTCAACGTCAGTTGCATCGCCAACATGAGTTTCAATACCTTGTTCAGATAATTGTTTTGCAAAATCGGCATCACGAACTAATACAATACAACGCCACTCAGGGTGGCATTGTTTGATTAATTGAGATACTTGATAACCAGTTCCTAGCTTTGAACTTACACCAAAAATAATTACTGTTTTCATTTTATTGTTTCTTAAAATTAATTGATTTTTTTTGCTAAAGCTCTAAATTTTTCAAGTTGTTCTGCTTTTAATTGATGTTTTTCATCACGCCCAACAAAAATTTTAAACATTGATTGACCTAAATGATTAAGGAATATAATAGAAGCAGTCGACATTTTCATAAATTTTCTTTCAATAAATGCAATATATTGGCAATGTTCTGCTTTTATGTGACCACTTAACCCTTTTTGATGGCGTAAGTTAAAGTATTTTTGGCTATGAGTTCCAGGAGGCAATTCACCTGAAATTTCAGCAATAATGTCACCAGTATGAACTAAAAACAATACGTCACCCCAAGTTGTTACTTCTTCCCAAATTGTATCAAAGTTACTTCCATCTACGATTTTTGCATCAGGTATTGCTTGGATCACTTGCGTCATAGTGACTTTATGATCTTGGGCAATTTTCTCTAGTAATTCTTCAGGGTTAGATTGCATATAAGTTGCAAGACTATTTAAAAGGGTTTGTTTATCTGCCATAGTAATTTCCTTTAATTTTCTGTTTTTACTTGGATGTTTTGCATATGTGGGTGAGATTTAGGCATACCATTACCTTGTTGCATGGCTTGTCTAGCTTGTGCCATCTTGTTTTGTAATTCGATATGCTCAGGATTATTAAGCTGTAGTAAAAGCTGTTGCAAAGCTTGTACAATATTACTTGACCAAAAACGTCCCGATAAAGTCAATCGTAAACAACGATCTTCATTTTGTAGTAATCCTACTTCATGCCATTGCTTGATTAATGGATCAAATAATTCAGCTTGATTGGTAAGTTGCGTTAGATCAACACGCCCTTTTTCTATACCTGCTTGTAATTTATGCAGCCAGTCACCGAGTAATGGTTTACCGGTTAACATCATTAGGGGCTTTTTACCTTGATCTAATAAGGCATAATATTGATTTAAATCACGATGGATCATATATGATTGCCCGTCTAGCTTTCCACCAGCACAAGAACCAAATCCAAAAAAGTGTGAGCCTTGTTTGATTAAAAAATTGTATAAATTCCGTTCGCGACTCGTTTTTGCCCAATGAGCATTGGTTAAATGAGTCCAACCCTGTCTATCTAAATATTTAGCTCCTTGATGATAAAAATCGCACTTATCAGTTACTGTTGGAATCTCTATTCTTTTATTTTCAACACCTTTAGCTAATGGAGTTGTTGGTAAAAGATTTAAGGAGTAAAGATCAACCCCGTCGAGAGGCAATTGATCAGCAATTTCTAAATCTCTTTGCCAAGTAACTGGAGTTTGATTAGGTAATCCAAACATAAGGTCACAAACTAAAGCAACACTATCTCGTGCAGCAATACGTTCAAAACTTTTAATAATTTCTTTTTCAGAAGACTGGCGTCCTAATCGCTGTCTAATTTCAGTATTAAAGGTCTGAATACCTATCGAAAAACGGTTTGCCCCAGCCTCAATGTAACTATCAATTTTATCCTCATCGAAATCAGAAATTCGCCCTTCTACAGTAATTTCGCAGTCAGGTGCTAGAGGAGCATGTTTTTTTAGATAATTTATTACACGAGCTAATTGTCCTGCAGCTAAAGCTGAAGGTGTTCCACCTCCAAAATAAATAGCATGTATTGGCGCAGACTGCATCGCTTTATTGCTAATTTCTAGGGATATCTCTTGTAATAAGTAATCAATATAAGTGTTGGTATCAAATTTACGCAAAGGATTTTGATAAAATCCACAAAATTGACAATGAATATCACAAAAAGGAATATGTATATAAATTAGACGTTTTCGTCCAGATAGATCTGAATTTTGAACAAGACTCCATTGTTGTTCCAATTCTTGAGGTGATACTGGTAAACTTGCTTGTAAAGGCATTACTGCCCAACGATCTTTAAAAGGTAAAACTGAGTTTGAAGCGTAAAACGCACTTACATCAAATGATTTCATAACATCCATTCATAAAAATAATCTCGGTGAATTAAATAATAATTATTATCATTTATCAATATTTTTTTAATTATTTTCTTATTTATCTATTCAAATCTGATTATTTTTTAAAATTTATGCTCAGTTTTCAAACTAAACGCTAGTATTTTCATAAAAAATTAGCAAATAAAAACCTTTTTTTTAATAATGCTGATCGATTTATTGTATTGATTAGTAACTCGTGGAACCTTTATACAAATTGTATTTACATATTTTGCTAAAGATGAAATTACTATGGATAACATTATTGTTTCCCCAAATAAACGCTTATCTTTTATTGATATTTCGGTAATTTTAAGTCAATTTTATTTCTTAATTCCTTATAATATTTAGCATAATCGATAATTTTCTTAAGTTATTTAATCAATCAAAACTTGATGATTAAGTGCAAAATGTGAAGCTGGTAAAATAGAATTACTCTATGAAAATATGAGTAAAATTATATTTAAGTTAAATAAACTGAAACAGAAATAAAAAGTACCAAAATTTCCCTACAAGATATCATTCTAATTTTCATATCCCCCAAAATATCAATATATTATTTTTGTAATAATTGTTATAGCATTATTATTTATTTAAATAAATTTTAATTTATCATTTATGCTTGATCAGTTTCTAATGCTTTGCTATTAAATCCCCCAATATTTTATGTTGATAATGGTTATCATTTTCACTATATTATTCTTCCAAAATTGAAAACCATCGTAGGTAAATTAAATCATGAAGAAAAATTTTATAAAAAGGATTAGCCTATTTTTACTAATATTTAGTATCAACAGTCTTCTCAATTATAGTTCAGCAAATGAAAGAATTGTTATTGCTGGAGGATCTCTTACTGAAATTGTATTCGCACTAGGTGCTGGAGATGATGTCGTAGGTGTTGATAAAACAAGCAGTTATCCTGAGAAAGTTAAACAATTGCCACAAATCGGTTATTGGAAATTATTAAATATTGAAGGTGTTTTATCGCTTAGACCAACCTTGTTTATAACATTAAATGATGTAGAACCTGATAATGTTATCGAAAAAGTGTCTGAGTCAAAAGTAGATGTATTAGCATTAAGGCGTGTACCTGGTACAATTGAACTGTTATACGAAAATATCAATAAAATTGCATCTAAATTAAATAAACAAGAAGAAGGCGAAAAATTAATCAATAGAATTAAAACCAATCTTGCCGACATTCAAGCCAAAATCGCAACTCACCCACAAAAAACAAAAGTTTTATCCCTAATGAGTATGAGTGGTTCCAATTCTGTAGCAGGTAAAAATACTACAATTGATGCATTAATTACTATCGCTGGTGGTGAAAATTTGGCAACGCATAATAGCTTCAAAAGTTACACTGCAGAATCAATTATAGCTATCAATCCTGAAGTTATCATTTTAAATAAATATTCGATTGATCAATTAGGTGGTTTAGACAAAGTCAATACTATTCCAGGTATTACTGAAACAAGTGCATTTAAAAATAATCGTATTACGGTTATAGATGATAGTTACTTATTTGGAATCGGGCCAAGAGTTGATGAAGCAGCAAAATTGCTATTCCAAAGCTTTTACCCTGAATAAACTATTTTAATAATATTTTTATTAATTGAAGCAATAAATGCGCGCATTAAACATATTAAGTTTGAAAGGATAAAAATGTGAATTTTAAATATTTAAAAAAGACAAGTTCATTAGCAATAGGTTTAACATTAGCACTACCTACTTTCGCTACTGATAAACATAATGATGAAAAAGACATTGATACTATTACTGTAACAGCTCATGAAGCAACAAAAAATCCGGGAATGAATACTGAAATTTCTGAGCAAGATATTCGCCGTGATGGAGGTACTAATTTTGGTACTATAATGCGTTATCAACCTCTAATTTCTGCCCCAGGAAGTATTTCAGGTTCAGGTAGTGGTAAAAGTAGTTGGGACCGTGGTGGGTTTACTGGATACAATATTCGTGGTTTAGATGCTAACCGCGTGTCAATCGATATTGATGGTATGCCTTTACCAATAGCTCAAGGTCGGGTTAACTCTGTTGGACGAGCTGGGTTTGGATCTTACGGTATTGGCCGAGATTATATTGATACCTATATGTACAATAAAGTTGATATTCAATCAGGAGCGACATCGGTTAGTAATGCAAATAATGCTCTAGGTGGCTCAGTTTCATTCCAAACTAAATCGGCAAGTTATTACCTCTATCCGGGTAAAACGACCTACTTTGGTTATCAAAATAACTATGATAGTTCAGATAGAAGTTTCCACCAGGGCTTAACTATGGCTGGTGGTGATGATTATCTAAATGGTATTTTGGTTTTAAGTCGACGCGATGGCCAGCAAACACGTAATAATGGAGACTCAATAAGTAGTTATCCAGAAAACTGGCACTCCAACTCGATTTTAGCTGGTTTTGGCTGGCAAATGACAGAAGAACATTTAATTAATACAACAGTTGATTACAATAATAAAACCAAAAATTCTCATTATGATACTTGGGATAAATACGGTAAAAAAGTTGAGTCACTTGATCATCAAAGAAGCAAAAACAATCGCTTTAATCTTGCGATTAAAGATCAATGGAAACCAACTGCTATAAGCTGGATTGATAGTTTAACTACTCAATTAAATTATCAACGAACCAATGTCTATGATAGTACCGATATTAGACATACAACTAAAGGTAATTTTAATACTCAAACAAATTACAATACAAAAACTTATAATTTTATTACTACTTTAGTTAAAAACTATGAAAATCAGAAAATTAGCGCTGGTTTAAATGGTAAATGGAGTGAAGATGAATCACCATTCTTTACTTCAGCCCAATCTCAAAATGGTAGAATATTTCCAGACGGAGATTACACTAAACCCCAAGCAGATAGTCGAAGTTATCAATTAGGGGGATTCCTCGAAGACAGAATTAGTTTTAATATTAAAGATAGTAATAATTTCTATCTAGTACCTGGTGTTAGAGTTATTTACCAAAATACTAAACCTCGTAATTTAGAAAATATGGCTGTAACAAACATCAATGGTAGCCAGTTAGGTAAACAATATAGTAGCAATAGTGATTTCCAAGTTTTACCTTCTATGTCATTTATGTATGATATTAATCCTGACTTCACTGCTTATTTACAATACAAACGTTCCGCACAAATGCCAAATCAGAACCAATTATATGGATCTTATTTAGCGCATAGCAATATGTATGTACTTGTTGGTGATTCAAATCTTAACACTGAAACCAGTGACAATTTTGAATTAGGTTTGAAAGGACATCCTGTTTCAGGTGTAACTTTAACATCTTCAGCTTTTTATAATAAATATAAAAATTTCATCGCTTATACACGTTATAGAAAGAACTTTGTCGGAACAGGTAACCGAATTGTTTATCAAGCAGAAAATCGTGATAAGGCATACATCTATGGTGCTGAATTGAGCAGTGAATTCAATATCGGCAAATGGGTAGAATCTGCTAATGGCTTAAGCGCTAAATTTGCAATTGGTTATAACCAAGGCCAATCAAAATCAAGCTATTTAGGTGATAAATATATTGAAATGGATTCAATAGCACCAATGAAAAGTGTTGTCGGTTTAGCGTGGGATGATCCGAATAAATTTTATGGTGTGGCTGTTACAGCAACATTCCAAAAAGGTAAAAAAGCCGAAGCGACATCTAGAGAATCTTATGGTAATGATGGTAGACCACTTCCTAATTCTAAAGATGACTATTTTAGAATCGCCGGTCATGGCATTATTGATTTAACTGGTTATATTAATATTACTAAGAATGTTAAATTGAATGGTGGAGTTTATAATCTTACCGATCAAAAATATTGGGATTATCTAAGTAATAATAAATTATACAGCACATCAGATCATAAATATCTAAACATGTTTACTGCTCCAGGCAGAACATTCCAATTAGGTTTAGATGTTGATTTCTAGAATGATATATCATTTTTTCAAATAAATAACCCGCATCATGCGGGTTATTTATTCTATAGCCTTCTATAAAACCTCCCTAAAGGTGTTTAGTTTTTTATTAAAATTAAAGTAAATTTAGCATCAATAAATTGATAAAAAATATCACATGTAATATTTACATGTGATAAAATTATGCTAATATAAGTTGTATAAAAAATTAAAGAATAACCAAAATTTATGAAAAAAACCAAAGAAGCTAAAAGCTCAGCATTTTATCAACAACAATACCGACAACGTTTAAGAGAACAGGGGTTGATAAAAAAAGAAGTTTGGATATTGCCTGAAAATACTGCTGAGTTACTTGAAATCGAAAAAAAATTTCGTCAACCAGCTGTAGAAAATAAATCTTTTTTGTACCATGTGAAGGAAAACAATGAAATGAAAAATAAAGAAATCTGGAAAATTAATGACCTTTTCCAAGAATTAAATCAAACTGATTTAATCAAACAAGGTTCTGCAAGTATTGAAATAATTGATGGTGTCGATGCTTGTTTACATATCATTATGCATGACTATGGTGATTTACCACTTTTTTTAAGCGTTTCAAATCAGCAAATTATTGTAGAAGCACTACTTTGGCCAGTTTCACTAATCAAAAATCCTTCATCATTTAATGAAGAAATTCTGTCTGCTAGAAAACTATTTGCTTTATCAACTATAGCAATTGAAAAAACAGGAGATGGAGAAATCAATTACATTATGTATGGTGCACTTAGTTCATCCTCAACCTTAAACGATATTATTTATGAACTCGAAATGTTATCAGACAATGTGATCAAAGCGACTGAAGCTTATGAGCATTTCTTTAATATTGAATAGTTAAAGCGAATAGTTATAGAAGGAGTTAAATATGGTTATCTTCAAAAAATTAGTAACAGCATTACGTGGTGGAATAAATGAAGTTGGCGAATCAATAATTGATTCTCAAGCGTTACGTATATTAGACCAAGAAATTAGAGATGCTGATGAAGAATTAAGACAAGCTAAAGAATCATTAGCTAATATTCTAGCAGAACAAAAATTAGCAGAGAAACAAGTTGAATCAACAAAAGCTCAAATAACTGAATATGAAGCATATGCTATTAAAGCACTTGAAAATAACAATGAAGAGTTAGCTTTGGAAGTAGCGGAAAAACTTTCGGTGCTCGAAAATCAATATGAAAATAACAAAAAGCAAGCTAACTATTTTGCTGAAAGTGTTAAAAATTTACGACAAACTATTTCACAATCTGAAATCAATATTCGTAATTTAAAACAACAAGTTGATATAGTTAAAGCTACTGAAAGTGTCCAAAAAGCACAATCTGCAGTAGCACAGCGTTACGGTGGTTCAACAGCTAAATTGCATACTGCACTCGATTCATTAGATAGAATCAAAAAACGTCAAGAAAAAGCTGCTGCCACTTTTGAAGCAAAAAAAGAATTAGCAGCAACTGAAAATCCTGATTCGCTTGATAGTAAATTAGAAGCGGCCGGTATTAAAGCTGGCAATAATAATGCAGCTTCAATTTTAGCTAGATTAAAAGAAAAACAATCAAATTAAAGTTTTCGCGTTTTGATATTTTTAAGTTAGAATAGCAAAAACAATTATAAAATAATTAATTAGTTAAAACTAGTTTGGATAGATGAAGGGAATATAATGGAACTGTTTTGGGGAATATTTTTTTCTTTTCCCGTAATTATCTTTAGTGCATTGTTAACAATCTGTATCTTATATTGGTTTGTTGCAGCATTAGGACTATTAAGCGTTGACTGTTTAGATTTTGATATCAGTGTCAATGATGTTTATAGTGATGTTCCATCTACTGGATTAGGTGGTTTATTAATGAAATTTGGCTTCAATGAAGTACCAATGACTCTCATCATCACATTGATCTCTTTAATTGGATGGTCAATTTGTTATTTTGCCTTTCGTCTATTAATCCTACCTTTGTATAATTTTGTATTTCTTTATTATTTAGCAGGGATAGCTCTTTTAATTATCTCATTTATTTTATCAGTCTATTTAACTGCTTTTTTTATTAAACCACTTCGTCCTTTATTTAGAAAGTTGATAATTAACCACAATCATAAATCATTGTTAGGACAAGTTATCGAAATACGCTCAAGTACCGTAACCAGAACTAAAGGACAAGCTACCTGTGAAGATGGAGGAGCGGGCCTTATTTTAGAGGTAAGATGTGATGAATCTTATCAATTCAAGCGCGGTGATAAAGCCGTAATCCTTCAGTATGATGAAACAACAAATTGTTATGAAATAATTAGCCTAAAAGATTTTAATGGCTAATAGAAGTTAATTTGGAGAATAGAAAAATATGTCTTTAAGCAGTGATACTATAATGTTTTTTTTGGTAATAGTTGGAAGTATATTCCTTGTAATTGTCGGATTCTTCCTATTATTTAAGGCATTTTACATAAAGGTTCCTCAAGGTACGGCGCTTATTGTTAATGACATGACGTCAAAACCTAAAGTTCATTTTACTGGTGCATTGGTATATCCAATCATCTACAAAAAAGAGTTCATGAAAATTTCTTTGATCACTTTTGACGTAGAACGAAGAGGTAAAGATGGTTTAATTTGCCAAGACAACCTTAGGGCTGACATCTGCGTAGCCTTCTATTTACGCGTTAATGAAACAACAGAAGATGTTCTTAAAGTTGCCAAATCAATCGGTGTAGATCGTGCATCAGACCAACAAGCGGTAAGCACATTATTTAGTGCTAAATTTTCAGAAGCATTGAAAACCGTAGGTAAACAATTTGAACTTGCAAAGCTATTTGAAGATCGAATGAATTTCCGTGAACGTATCATTGATGTAATAGGTAAAGACCTTAACGGTTATGCCCTTGAAGATGTTGCTATCGATTATTTAGAACAAACTCCAATTAAATCACTCGACCCAGATAATATTTTTGATGCTGAAGGTATTAATAAAATTACAGCTATAACTGCTGTACATAAAGATGAAACCAATAAGCGAGAACGCGATCTAGAGTTAGCTCTTAAGAAAAAAGATACTGAAACTATCGAAGCTAAACTTGAATTAGAACGTCAACAAGCTGACGCTGAGGCTAGACAAAAACGTGAAATTGAAACTATTCGAGCTAGAGAAGCCGCTGAAACATTAAAAGTTCAAGAAGAAGAACGTTTGAAAGCTGAACAAGCTAGAATTCAAACTCAACAAGAAATTGAAGTAAGAGAAGAGAATCGTTTACGTGAAGTAGAAGTTGCACAGAATAACCGCCTAAGAGCTATTGCGATTGAAGAAGAACGTGTAATCCGAGCTCGTTCACTTGAAATTGTTGCTCGTGAACGTGAAGTTGAACTACAACGAATAGAGAAAGACAAAGTTGTAGAAGAGGAAAAGAAACAGATTGCTAATGTTATTCGTGAACGTGTAGCAGTTGAAAAAACAGTTGCAGTTGAAGAGGAAAACATTAAAGAAGTTCGTGAAGTTTCAAGAGCAGATCGTGAAAAACAAACAACAATTATTGAAGCTGAAGCTAGAGCTGAACAAGAGCTAGTTAAACAAGTAAAACAAGCTGAGGCAGATGAACAATCATCTAAACATCGCGCAATTGAAATCAGCACGATGGCTCAAGCTGAATTAGAAGCTGCAGCTAAACAAGCTGAAGCTAAAAAACAATTAGCTCAGGGTATAGAAGCCGAAGAAGCGGCAATAGGCCTTGCTGAAGCTAAAGTACGTAAAGCAAGAGCAGAAGCAGAAGAAAAAGAAGGTTTAGTCAAAGCAAATATTACAGCTGAGACATTATTAGCTGAAGCGAAAGGTAATCAAGAAAAAGGCTTAGCAGAAGCTAAAGTTATTGAAGCCAAAGCAATTGCAGTAGAAAAACAAGGTTTAACTGAAGCTAAAGTACTTGAGGAAAAACTTTCTGCTCAAGCTCGTGGTGATGAACGTATTGGATTTGCAAAAGCATCAGCAACAAAAGAACAAGGTCTTGCAGAAGCGTTAGTAATTCGCGAAAAATTAACTGCTGAGGCAAATGGTTTAGTAGATAAGTTCCAAGCAATGGGTACGATGAATGAACAATCGAAAAATCATGAGGAATTCCGTTTAGCGCTTGAAAAAGGTTTCGAACAAGCCATGGCTGCTATTGCTGCTAACAAAGAAATTGCTAGAGAACAAGCTGACGTGCTTGCTGCGGCATTCAGTAAAGCCAATATTGAAATTGTAGGCGGTAATGATAACTTCTTTAATAGCTTCTCTAAAGCAATTAGTGTAGGTAAAGCAATAGAAGGAACTGTTAATCAGAGTCCTGTACTACAATCTGCATTACAATCAGTACTATCTCGCTTATCGGGAGACAAAAACATAAACATAAAAGAGACTTTGCAAAACACTGATTTAAAAGCGTTAGCAAAACAATTTTTGTCATCCAATAATGAGAATGAATAGGTTACTATCAGAATAGCCATTTATCTATAATGTAATCAGTTTTAGGTAGGATTCATTTCCTACCTAAAACATTAGGTATTTCAGTATTATCTTCAACGAGTAAAACATGTCAGAAACCCAAGATCAGCAACAAACATCAATTGATAAAGCAGTCGCGGAAGGCGGAGCTTATGAAATTCTTCGTAAACGTTTAAACTCTTTAGGACAAGAACTTAATCAAAAGACAGAAGCTCTAAATCAGGAAAGGCTATCTGAGTTTGGTAAAAGTGACATGTCCATTATTAGCCGTATTCGTATTAGAACGGAAAATAACTGTGTAGCACGAGATATTGTTCGCTTTGGTGATTGGTTGTTGTTTGGTTATAACGTCTATTTGGGATTAAAAAAAGAAACCAAGATAGAAGATGTATTTTCACTTTATCAATTAGTTGAACGTGATAACAATTATGAAGCTGATCCGGTTGATCTCTCAAATACATTCTTAAATATAGATCGATTTATACAAGACTTTAATGAACTTTATACTTATTATAAAAATGCCCAGTTACTTCAGCTTGTTGAACGTGATGGAAAACTTCTTGCTAGTTTTCAAATTGGAGAACGAATTAGTGATATTCGTGTATTTCGATGGTCTATATCTAGCGATAAAAAAACAATTGAGTATATAGATAATCGAGGTGAGCGAGATATCGCACTACCTCCTGCCTACGATTTTGAATGGATCGAAACAACACGTGAAGATATTGTTAATGGGCGATTTCCTCATATCAATGTTCTTGATACAGTATTTGTTGAAACCATTGGTGGTGACTTAACAATAAAGTGTGAAAATAATACTAATGATGGTTTAGGAATTTATCGAGAAGAAGTTGTTGATAAAAATCAATCAATTAATGATGCTAAAATAGAATATGCAAAAGTTGGTTCATTAATCCTATTGAAAATTCTCCCTTACCGCGAAGACAATTGGCGCTATTTAGTTTATAACTCGCTAACCCAGCAAGTCGATCGTATAGATTTTATTGGTCAATCATGCATTCAACTTCCAGAAGATCATGGAATTATATTTCCTGGGGGATACTACTTACAAAATGGAGATTATAAAACTTTTGACCAATCAATGTCAGGTATGCGTTTCAGACGAATTCGCCGTTCGCCAAATGGTGAAGATGTTTTATACATTTTCTATGACCCAAGCAATGGGGGACTAGCGCTGTTCAATTATAATATGATTGAACGCAAACTAGATAACCCAATTTTAGGTCATGGCTACGCCGTTTTTGAAGATGGTCGAATGGTCGTTTTTGAAGGAGAAAGTGATGAGCCAACTAGAGTTCATCCAATGCAAATTTGGCAAACTCCCTTTTATAGTGATGAATATGCAGCACAGCAACCGACAAATAATAGCTTCCTCGGAAAAATAGGTAATGCTGAACTTGTCCGCGGAATTTCAGATCTGTATTTTATCTCGCGCGAAATCGATAACCAGGCAGTCTCTTCACAACTCTATAGCAAACTAAGTGAAGATACAAAACGGCTCTTTGATAATTACTTTTGGCTCAATGACGAGAAACAACTATCATTCTCCCCTATTCTTCGTAATATTTCACAAACGAGTGAATTAGTTATAGATGAGTATGAAAAAGTCGAAAGCATTCGACGTCAATCCGAAAACGCTATGCGTGAGGCAATTTCTAATCAACAAGATTTATTAACCAAGCTTTACCCTGATAGCTGGCAAGAAACTCAAGAATTTGTTGATGCATTAAATGCAATAAAATTACAACTTGGCAGTTTAGTCACATTAAGAACTTACCGATACATTGATTTAGACCAAATCGATGAAATGGAAAATAAACTAAAAGTTAGACAAGCTGAGGTTTCATTAGCAACTGCTGAGTTTTTAGGAAGTGATAAAGCATTAGAACCATTCAATATAAAAATTGACGATATTGAACAGCAAATTACCAAAGCAGATACTGTTGCAAAATTACTTGAATCTGTTGAAATAACAGAAACTATGTCAACTGATTTAGATATGCTTTCACAATTGATAGCAACCCTAAAATTTGATGACGTCACATTACAAACTAAAATCATAGAATCAATAGCTGAAGTCTATGCAAAACTTAACCAAACAAAAGCTAAAATCCAACAAAAACGAAAAAATTTAGCTAATGTTGAAATGGTCGCTCAATTTGGTGCTCAATTTAAATTATTTGGCCAAAGTATTGCCAATGCCTTGAGTATGGCAACAACACCTGAAAAATGTGATGATGAGCTATCTCGTCTTCTAGTACAACTTGAAGAGCTTGAAAATCAATTCAGTGAAAGTGAAGAGTTCCTTAATGATATTCTGGCTAAACGGGAAGAGATATTAGAATCATTTGAAACCCATAAACAATCACTACTTGAAGATAGAACAAGACGAACAGAAGCGTTACTTACGGCTGCCAATCGAATTTTAGATAGTATACCAAGAAGAACGGCTAAATTTTCTGATCAAAATGAGTTAAATGCTTTTTTTGTTGCCGACGCTTTAGCTTTAAAAATTCGTGAAATAGTCGAAAAATTAAGAGCACTTTTTGATAATGTCAAAGCAGATGATATTGAATCTCGTTTCCAAAGTGCCAGAGATCAATCAATACGTGCCTTACGAGATAAATCAGAAATATTTGAATCTGGCGGAAATGTAATCAAACTGGGGCCAAGACATAAGTTTAGTGTCAACACCCAAGAACTTGATTTAACCATTGTACCAAAAGAGGATCATCTTTATTTGCAATTAACGGGTACTGATTATCAGGAAAGAATTAATCACCCTAAATTAGAAAGTTATAAACCTTTCTGGTCAATTTCATTAGAATCCGAATCGCCTAGTGTTTACCGTGGTGAATATTTAGCATATTCAATAATTAATTCAGCGCTTAAAAAAGAGCATGATTTAAGTTATGACAATTTAAAAAATCAATTAAACCAACCTGAGGTATTCGCTAAAACAGTAAGAGATTATGCGTCAATGCGATATCGTGAGGGCTATGAAAAAGGGATTCACGATCACGATGCATTAAAAATATTAGCCAAACTGATCCCGCTAGGTGAAGCGGCCGGTCTATTACGCTATAACCCTTTAGCCCGAAGCTTAGCTATTCTTTTTTGGCATCATAATCAAAAGAGTGATATTGCCAAATTATGGCCAGAGCGAGCCAAAACTTGTAAAGATATACAGGCGTTATTTGGTCATGATGAAGGTATAAGAAATCTTCAAACAGAGATGTCTTTTGAATTAACCAAATTTTTAGAAAAGTACCCTATTCAACATGAACAGTATCATGTAAAACAAGCAACTGAATATTTAAGTTATATATTAGCCGAAACACCACAAGAATTTACGTTAAGTAAATATGGCCACTATCTATTTGAAGGTTTAAAAGCCCGCCTCGAGGAATCTCATATGTGGGGTGATTTTAACCAATCACAAAGCAATCTTCAAAAACGACTTGCCGATCGCTGGATTCTAATCGAAAGTTGGTTTAAAGGTCTTTGTACCCTACCCCAATATCAAAAACTATCAGACTATATAGCTGAAGCTTTAGTATTGTGTATGTTAGATAAAGAAAGTAGCATTACACTGGGAATTAGCGAGCTTGAGCTTGATATTTCCGTCAACGATTTACTTGGCGATCATCCAAGTATAATTCAGGGAGTGTTGAATATTAATCTTGATGATTTCTTTAGTCGCATGCGTAAACAGTCCAGAATTATTATTCCGGAGTTTCAGCATTATCAAAGTTTTCGTCAGGAAGTACTCGATGAACAACGTGATCTTCTACATCTGGAGGAATTTAAGGCTAAACCATTAAGTTCGTTTGTGCGAAACAAACTCATTAATCAAGTTTACTTACCTATCATTGGTGATAACTTAGCTAAACAAATGGGAACGGTTGGTGAAACTAGACGTACCGATTTAATGGGGTTATTACTGCTTATATCTCCACCAGGTTATGGTAAAACGACGTTAATGGAATATGTTGCTAATCGTCTTGGATTAATCTTTATGAAGATTAACGGTCCGGCTTTAGGTCATAGTGTGTTATCTTTCGATCCAAATCAAGCACCGAATGCAACTGCCAAACAAGAGTTAGTAAAACTTAATCTAGCGCTTGAAATGGGAAATAACGTCATGCTTTATATTGATGATATACAGCACACCAATCCGGAATTCTTACAAAAATTCATCTCCCTTTGTGATGGTTCACGCCGAATAGAAGGTGTTTGGAAAGAGAAAACTAAGACCTATGATCTCCGAGGTAAAAAATTCTGCGTTATTATGTCAGGTAACCCATATACTGAATCAGGAGAAGTATTCAAAATACCAGATATGTTGGCTAACCGTGCAGATATTTATAATTTAGGTGAAGTTCTTGGTGGTATGGATGAAGTTTTTGCTTCAAGTTATATTGAAAACTGCTTAACTTCAAATCCAATTTTAGCACCACTTGCGCTACGTGACTTAAATGATCTTTATCAACTCATTGACCATGCACAAGGTAAGCCACTTAATAGCAATGAATTAAGTTATGCTTACAGCCAAGCAGAAATCAGCGAAATTATTGCAGTACTTACTCACCTATTGAAAATTAGAGAAGTGGTATTCAAAGTTAACCAACAATACATCGTTAGTGCTGCTCAATCAGATAAATACCGTACAGAACCACCTTTCAAACTTCAAGGTAGTTATCGAAACATGAATAAACTTGCTGAGAAGGTTTCTTCTGTTATGAATGATGATGAACTAAATCAAATCATCAACGATCACTATTTGGGTGAAGCTCAACTATTAACTAATGGTGCTGAAGAAAATCTTCTTAAACTCGCTGAAATTCGTGGCGTATTAACTGATACACAAACTAAACGTTGGCAACAAATCAAAGCTGATTTTATACGCAATAAAACACTAGGTGGTGATGAAAGTGATACCGGAAACCAAATTGTTACGCAATTGGCTGACTTAGTGCAAAGTGTACAGGCTTTGCAGTTATCATCAAATAAAAAACCGAAAAAAGAGAAAAGGAATACAAAAGGTAAATAGCGAATTTTATTTATATTTTATTGTTAATAAAAAAGGCGGAAATAGACTTCCGCTTTTTTATTATTTAGGTAAAAAGGTAATTGAAATAGGTCAAATCCACATTAATGATAAAAAAACGTATAATAAATAGGCAAAAATATAACAACCTATTGGTGTGATTATCAACAAAATACCTAATCTTCGCATAATTTTGGTTTTAGCTAAGCATAAAATTATTAGACCAATTACGAAAACTAATAAATAAGCCCACCAAAAGATAAATAGTGACAATATAAAAAAACCTATTCCATTTAAATAAATCATTTAATTAACTCCATTAATTATTGTTTTTTCTATTTTATCCTTTTCTAGTTATTTATCATAATTGACTAATCCGACTTTTATTTCAGAAGCTAAAGAAGACAAAACGATACTGGGTATTAATTCATCAAGCCCAGACAAATTAAATCAGAATATCCTTTTTCATTTTAACACCCCCAACATTGCATAACTGGTTTATTGGGGAAGTTATTTGCCCAATCTGGGATAAAATATGGGGTAGTTTCTAATTGGGAAAGATTATGAACAATAAGTTCATCGGCATTATCACTCATAGTAATTTGTAATTAATATTCAGATGGTTACATTACTATTTCAAAATAACCTGTAGTATTGAAGTCAAATTTTTTACATTAAAATTCAATTATCGATAATCCTATTAAATTTTCGATTTTTATCATAATAATTTTTTCAAAAAATTCATTCCAGTGTATATGGAGAACACGAAAATGAGTTAATTTTACCAAATTGTATTAAAGAATATAATTCATATATTAAAAATGCGTTCATTTTCACAGATATCCTTGAGTTTCACTACCAACGAAAAGCAATTGTAATCAAGCCCTATTATGCTGCCCATGCTTGCATCCCATTGAGTAGAAATCACCTTGAATAATCTAAAAGCTTTTAAATTATCTTGCCATATTTCTATATACTTATCTTAATAATCAGCTTCTGTTAAACCGAAAACCGTTAATTCACCCTTTGACGGCTCTGGAGTATATAAAGCAATAGCAAGCTCAATTCTTTTTTCGCTTTGACCTAACATCGCTTTATGAAATGTAAATAAAAAAGCTTGATCTGCTACAGTACAACTTAAAAGAATTTGGTGGGTAAGAAACGTTAAAATGGTTGAAATAACATAATAACTTGAATGCTATCCATTTGCGCAAATTTTAGGTGTGATCACAATCTGCGTCGCAAAATGTAAATAAAGAAAATATTTAACATTAAACCTTTAGTTATATTTAATTTTAATGGCGTGCCCTACAGGATTCGAACCGGTGACCTGCGGCTTAGAAGTGTCTTGGCTTACTAAAATACATTAATTGAAAAACCTTAACAAACCTATAAATAACAAGAGTTAATCAAAATTTCAATTAGTAAATTTTGATAGATTTTAGTATATATTAATAGATTTTTTTGTCACAAATTGGTCACACTTATTTTCGCGATCTACTTCCCACAATTTCACTTCAATTCACGCTCCAGAAAAATATTAGTTTATGATGAATAAAACTAACTAATCTTTCATAACATTATCACAATAAACTACACAAAAACAATTTACATACTAACCGACCATGATAACGATTCAATTTTCGATTGAGACAATGATTCGTATTTAATTTTTCCGTCATACGATATACACAATGACTGGTGGTGCCTTTATCGGAACAACGGATTAAACAAAGTCGGAATATTTGAATCGTATCAAGATGCGGTAGAGTATGTGAAGTTGAAGATTGATAGCGTTTAGTTATTCGGCTTTTCAGGAAACAAGGCATTAACATCTGACGTATCAACACGAGTTAATGATACACGATATTTTTTCCATTGTTTTAGCTGCTCGTTCTCGTTTGATTCGCACATATCTAAATCTATAACATCCTGAAGCACCGCTATTTTTTCATTGGCTTCATTAATTAACGCTGTTTTTATTGATTGATTTTGGTATTGAATATCCGCTGGTTTTGGCTTAATTAATTTTAGAGCCTCTTTTTCTGTTATCGCAATTTGATCCCGAGAAATAAACTCGTCTTGAGAGCCGTCGTCGCAGTACGCATAAACTTGATTATTTGCATCCTTATAATATTTCATGATTTCACCTCAACTCATACCATGCTGTTAAATTGCCACCCCCGGTTACTCTATATGTACACCCCGCCGGGATCGGCATATACATTGTTACATTTTTTGTGCTACCGCTTCCAGAGCCCCCCGTTGTTGCATAAAATTCCATGCCATTGATGAATAGGCGCATGTCTATTGCAGTCCCGGACCAGCCGTGTTGAAACGAGATCATTACGAAAATAGTCTGTCCTGTTGTATTCGTATAAACTACATTTGCGGCACGTTGCGATATTTCGTTATGCCATACTTGAGGCGGTGGCGGAGGAGGTAAATAAGTGTTTAGATTTGCAGATGTAATCTGCTCAACCCACGGCGACCATATGTTTGGTGCGTCTCTGTAAGTTCTTACAAATTGCCGTACTGAGTAATAATCAGTGTAAATTTGCAAGCAACCTTTAATACCGTCGCCGCCTGTTTGAGTCACAATTAACGACCCTGCTGCGTTTATCGGATAATTATTCGATATCGTCGCAAATTCATTCATGTTTTGCAAATAAACCCCGTGCTGAGATGCAGTGATACTATTGAGATTGGTTTTATTCAAATAGCCATTGAAACGAAATGCATCGCCATCGACCAACACTCGTTTATTTTTAATCAACAACTCGCCAGCCATGTTGTCACCAGATCGTTTAACTGCTGCGTTTGCTGTATTGTTTGCCGTGGTTGCTGTTGTATTGGCAATAGTTGCTAGATCATACGTTTTTTTTACTGCACGCGGTGTAGCAGCGTCGGTTTCTGATTCGCTATTAATTTCTGAATTTAGTTTGACGAGACCTTTTTGATCAAGTCTGGCAATTGGTATTTCAGCCTGTGTTTTTTTCCATTTTGTTGTATTCGTGGAGGGTTTAGCATTATCATTTTCAACTATAGCGGTATACAACACCCCGTTATATTTGATAATTGCATTTACTGGGTAAGTAACCAACTCACTCCATTCTGGCACGCCCTGCTGGAGCAAATAAATCATATTTTTATCAATGCGGTTAAATGCACCATTCATCCATTCAAGAGGTGGTTTTGATGCGGTTTGATCGATGGTGATTCCCCAGCCCCTACTCACATCAGGAAAATCTATATTTTCACCTTTTTTTGCTGAGTCAGCGAAAATTAAATAATCTGGTTTATTCTGTACTTTCATTGAGAAGTTCCTATTTCTTGTAGTCGAACAAATTTACCTAAATTAAAACCGAATGAGACATTGTCATGCGAGAATCCAAACGGCTCGTTATTAATTAGAACAATAAATTGGTACATAACACCAACAGGTCGGGCTAAAATATCCATTTTACTAATTGCATAAAAAGTAAGTGAACTTAGTTGATCACTGTTAACTAATACGTTCATTGTCATATTTTGTGAATCAATAATATTTCCATGTTTGCCAATCACGAATTTAATTGAATTAACAATATTTGATATTTCGCCAGTTTGATAGTTTTTTGTTATGCGAGCCTTAATAAAAAAACGATAGTCATTGTCATTTAAAACGACTGATGCATGCAATGCATCACCATTTCTATAAAACTCACCAACATTGAATGAAAGCGCGGTGTCGTCTTCTAACCAACCAAAATACTTTTTGGCAATAGCTGTTGGTAAAACTCTTGACACGCCAACATGTTTACCGACTAAGTCAAGCGCATAACCTTTTGCATCGTCAATATTGAGAATATCTGCTAATTGAACAACATTTTTAAACGTGTTATCGGTTTCTGCGTAGATAGCTCTAATCGTGCCCAAAGCCTTTGGCTTTGTTCGATATTGCCAAATAATAAATTTTTCTCTATTCAATTATCACCTCAACATTGTTTATCTGTGCATATTCTCGATGATCAATATTTGCTATATTTGAGCCATTAACCGTGAGTTCTTTAATATAAAACCCGTCAACTAGGTTAATGCTTGAGATAATGCGTGATGAATAAACATTTTCGCCGATGTCAAAATCAAGATTTTTAAGGTTGCTTTTGATTTGCTCAGTATTGATATCGTTAAATGATTTATAACGACCAATAACCATTGAGACGTTGATATCGACCTTTTTTGGTCTATCGAAATAAACTCTACGCGGTATACCATCTAATAAATAAGAGGATTCAATTTGACCATATAACCCACATCCACCAATTTTCTTTTTAGTAATAACTTCCGCTATTTTTTCATCAGCTCCACCTAAAATAACAGCGTTAAATGAGTGAGCAGGCACACCTTTTTCATCGGTTTTATTCGTATAATTTTCATATACAACGCATTTAGTCACACCTGTTATATTCATTAATGAAGACTGTATACCTTGCCGATCATCGTAGTTATTAATTGAGTGCGATAACATAAACCTTTTTAATAATTGATCATCCGTTTCTTCATCAACGCCACCATAACTTTTAGTATTCGCAGTGACTTTATCTACGCCTATGATTATTGTACTTGGCGTGAACTCGTCCATTGCATTAACAGTGTAATTACCGAGTTCTAACGACCTGAATTTGACGCGAGCGCTACCTAAATTGTTCAATGTTATTGATTCTGTCGTAACCCATTTATTTTTGTTTTTATCTATGTAAATAGAATTATTTGGTATTGTCGTTTTTGCTGAGCCCGTGAAAATTACTTCATCAATATAAGAATATGACGCAGTAATTCGGGTTATTCCTGCGTACATTGCTCGCTGTTCCAGCCAATGCCCAGTTGCTTGGTACGGGTCTAACATTTGCACCATAAAAGAAACAGCTTGATGTATGTTTGCAAGCTCTTGTGAAAATAACCCTAATAATTGACCGTCAGGCGTATCGCTATCGAGATTGACATCATCACCGTATATCGATTTAAATGCGGAAACTAATCGATTTTGAATAGTGTATAAGTCATCAATTTCGATACCTTTATCTGTTATCTGTAACATTAAATGATGCCTCGTTAGTTTTATTGAATTTATCGGTGTATGTGATTTGAATTAGAAATTTGCGGTTATCGGTATCTAATAAAATGTCGAAACTATCGATATTTACAACTCCATCAACTTTAAAAACTTCTGTTCTTACATCAATTTCTAATTGTTTTGTGTTAGGATTTTTAGTTAGATAATCAAACCATGCGATGCCGTCCTCACGATTTAAAAACCAGTCTCTTTTTAGTGCTAATAATTTGGTTTTCAGGCATTGCGCTATCGCATCAGAACAATCTAAATAGTTACCCAGACCATGACCAAAAGTCCAATCGTGATTGTTATCTAAACCTCTGACTATCATGTCGGTGCTCCTGTTTTTTCATTGCCGCTTTTTACATCTGTGTGCGTATGCGTATTCAAATCAATACCTTTATTGGTTTTAACATCCTGAGCCGTTATCGTGCCAGAGCTATTTGTATTACCATCTGTTTGATTGTAGCTTCCGATTTGATTCATATTGCCCTCATGCTCAATGTTCCCTTTTATATAGATTGTTCCATTTGTAAGCCTTATATGTGTCGATCCGTCGTCAGTTTGCATCGAAAGGCCATCATGATAAAAATCAGGTATTTTATTTGGCACACTATTGCAACCGACAATAAAAAAACCGTCGCTTAAGTCATTAATTCGGTTATCCAATGGTTTAGATACATTACCCGATGCAAACCAACCATCTATGCAACGACTCGAAAAGATAACAAGCCCCTCATCACCCGCTGTTATAGGTACCGTAATGCAAAATCCGCCTGCATGAGGAAACTGCGCAGGAACATCAACCAGAGGAGGGATTGAAACTTCTTGTCCATTTGCTAGTACTCTATTAATCATTGGTTGACATTGAACTGTATGACCGTCAAATGAAATAACCTTTGCAGGCAAAGCAGTATATATATTTGATTGAGCGCGTTTTATTTGATTTTCAATCGCTTCAAATAGTGAATCTGTCATCTTTTCCCCGAGCAATAAAAACCCGCCGAAGCGGGTTAAGATCAATGTTAAGCATTGATATAAGATTAATTTATTGATAAATGATATCTTTAAGTGCGATGTGTTTTTATATTTTTGATTAATGTTTTATTAACCAAATTGTTATAATTGTGATCAACTTTGGATTGATGATTCGTTTTATACTTTCTCAAACTTTCCGGCCGTGCAAACTAATTTACTGTGCCAGTTTGTACCGTATAAATCGCCGTTATGCTCAATCGATTTGACTTTATAATCGCCGTTATACTCGGTGAGTTTTGACTCAACACGAACAAGCGAACCAATTCTATAATGCGGATTGCATAGCGTTGTAACTTCTAGCCCGTCGTTGCTTTTTTTAGGACTTCCAATCATTCCCGTGTTTCTAGAAATGACCCAACCCTCGTTATTTGCTAGCGCTTTATTTTTGGGGATAACAACTAGCTGATCATCTTGTATAGACCAGTCCGCATTATTGTTAATAGCGATTTTATGCATAGCCTCGCGTGTGTCGCACATAAGCACCTTGCCACGAGGCAGAGCCCTATCATTTGGCAAATTAATAGCGCCCTTTTGAACACCAAAACTGCTCACAGCTTCATTTAAAAAGTCGCTATCTTTTTGCCCTTTTTGCATCGTTTTAATAATGGTTTTTTCGTTATAAGCTCGATGTCCGTCACCGCATCGCATCGTTGTGATGATGTCCTGTCCTGTCAGTTTATTTTCAACTGTCAAAATATCACCACAAAATATCAATCTTAATACATCTTCTTTATAGCAGACTGATAACTCTAAAAAATGATATTGTTTACTCGTAATGAGGTTACGATTTGACGCATTGAGATTATAGACTGATATTTCGGCAGTATTTGGCTCTGAAGATAGTGTTTTTTTGATAGAAAACGTAACTCTAAGATTATTAATAACAATGCTTTCTTTACGATTACCTATTTTAAGCTCTAAAACCCTGCCGAATTGACGCACGATATTCTTCCTTTGTCATGATTAATAATTGCATACGATTTTCTAAATCGTCTTTAGATATCGCATTAATACCAAATCCCGATTTATCATCTAATACCAGCACAAAAGGTAAATTAAACTCAATTAATGACGGGCTACCGACAGATAACCCTTTGTTTTTCGTAATGTATTCATCTTTATCAATATCAAATAAATCAAATTGATATCCTGTTGATATTGCATTATATCTCAACGTTAATCGCAAATTCATATCGTATAGTGAAAATGATTGCTCTAATACATCATCTATTGTTGTTTGTATAATGTGCATTCTATCCTTTCCTACCTGTAAGTATTCCCTTTCCAGTTCTCAGAACTGATTTATCAACCTCTTTCGGTTGAGTTTTACCAAGGTTTCTTGTTTTTGGTTTTGGCACATTTAGGCCGCTCGCTGTCTGAGTATCTACAATGAAAATTTCGCGAAACATTAATACAAATTCCCCACTGGTGTCTTGCTTTTGAGTAAGCCCAACAGATGTCAAAATCATGTTTTTATACTGCCGTGTATTTGTTTGTAGCGTTACAGGCTCACCACTTCGTTGTACAGCTAACAATTTTTCATGAGCATCAGCGATACGGTCAGATGATAAACTATTTAAAAGTGGTGATTGATAATCTGGTAAAAAATCAGCTATAACTTGGTTCACAGCTTTAGCGCCAGCTCTAAAGTGTGATGCAAAACGATTTACCATACTCTCCGCCTGAGCTGTTATGGTTTTAATCGGCATTGGTAGCGGATAATCTGAAAAATTAAAACCTAATACATTATCAAATGAAAATGTATTAGTTTCATATCCAACAACTAAACCATATACCGTCACTTCCTTAGGGTCTAATACCGCATGGTCTGCAATGTTAGCCCCGTTTTCAATCGGGTTTTCAGTTACCTTCAGCTTTGATGCGTGTTGTTCAACAGTATTAATATCGAGACTAAATACCGTGTTCTCGGTAATTATCAAACCGCTGTCTTTTGATGATTTATTTAATATAGATTGAAACATTAGTTAGACCCCAAAGCTGTTTTTGTGTTATCTGCTAAATTGCGTACCTCTTTATTAGAAATGTTATTCAAGCTATCATATCCCTCTTGTGGGGTCGTAACGTTCATTGTATTATTAATAGTTACTGCATTGTTATTATTTATTTTTTTGCTTGGTGTAAGACGTCCTGCTTTCGCAATATCAGTAACACCGTTCGCTAGAATTTCTCGTTTTGACGTAACTTCTAACTCGTTATCATCGTCACCACCTATCCCTAGCCACGATAATGCGCCTTTTATTTTGCTTTTAATTGAATCAATAAATCCATAAAATTTATCCTCTATCCACTTCATCGCATTTTTGAACGGCGCTGTAATTGACTCATGAATTTCTAAAAATTTTTTAGCAAAGTTTTGTGTAGTTTCGTTCGTATCATCCATCCATGAGTCAAACAACCCTTTAACAAAATCCCACGCGGCCTTAAATGGCCAAGTAATGAAATCCCATATTGCCCATAACGTTTTACCTATCTTATCAGTTGTCGATGTTGTATCATCTTCCCAGATGTCAAATAAATCATTTATTAATTTCAAAGCCGCTTCGAATGGCGCGGTAACATAGTTTATGATAGCCTCAAATATTTTTCCGATCGCGTTAACAACATCACCAGCATCAATGCCAAGCCAATCCATTATCGCGTAGATAGCCTGATACGCCATTCGAAACGGGAAAGTAAGCACATCAATAATAAAATTGAAAATTTTACCAATTCTATCAACCGTTTTACTTGCTTCACCTTCGGACATACCGAAAAACATTAGTATGTTTTGGAGTGCAGTTGACAATAAGGACTTAATACCCGATATTAGCGATTTAAAACCGCTTACTATTGAATCAAACAAGCCTTCTGATAATGATTTTATTTTTTTTGTATCGCCAGACCATAACGCCTTGAGAAATTCCCAAAATGTTTTTGCAAATTCCCACGCCGCTTTTGCTCCGTCAATAAATGGTTGCCAGTATTTACCGAATAGGCTTTTACCGCCATTCATATAGACAATAAGATCATCAATTAACAGCATTAACGCAGTTAATAAGCCTAAAATTATACCAATAGGACTAAACAATAAAGCTCGATTGAATAATGCCCACGCAACACCAAGTGCTATTAGTGCGTTTTCCCAACCTAATGTCCCAGATACAATTTTATCAATAAATTCGATAAAATTAGAAACAACCTGAATTGCCATTCCAACAAATTTAATTACTTTTGTGATTCCATTGGCAATCAACTCCTTATTAACTGTTAACCAGTTTCTAAATCCAGCAATTAAATTAGTCAGTGCAGGCGCGACATTTAGCGCAATCTTAGTTTTGATACTATCAAGCGCTACACCTGTTTTGCTCATTTCTCGTTTATAAAGTTCAGCTTGCTGAAGCTCATTTTTCGATATTTTGAACAGCGTATCTTTTTTTGTAGCTAACTCTTTAGCTTTGTCGATTGCATTATGAAAAGCATCGATTAATTTTTTTCCATACAGCACTGCGGTATCCGCCAACGCAACTGAAACCAATTTCAATGAATCTAATTTCGACCCAGTTTTATTTACCGCGTTACCTGTCTCCGATGTTGATTTATTAGTCTCTTGAATTGCTTTGTTTGCATCTTCTTGTATGCTATTTGCCGCATCAGAAAGCCGATTAGCGCCTGATTGCAAATTATTAACCACTTTTGCAATATCGCCAGCTTTTGAGGCGTCAACGCCAATTTTTATCAAAAATTCTTCTAAAACCATTATTGCGCCTCTTGCTGTTGCTTTTCTGCTAATTTAGTTTCTGCTATCACATTATGCATATCGATAACATCATCGAGTGAATAAACTGTTCTGAGTTCGTGGAGTGTGGCGTATTTGTTTACGATTACACCCCACACAAACCAATCTACATCGCTTTCTTGGCTATCTCCTCCAAGCTGAGCGTACTTAGATTGGATAATATGCCATTTGGTAAAAAACCCAAAAAATGCAATTTTAAACCCTCAACTATCACTTGATAGTAATGGCTTCGATGTGTATTGAAAAATTCACCTGTTTCTTGCGGCTTCTGAAACAGTACTTTTTTACCGTTTTCATCTATCGCAGTAACATAATCAAGAATGAATTTTTCTATTTCAGCAAATTGGTCAGAACCGATATTGGAGGCAAGTTGTCCGATATCAAAACCTGATTTATTCCCTTCAAATGAAAAACAGCCCTGAAGTAGAGCTGTTAATTTTTTTAGATATTTATTTGATTTAAAAAAATCTGCTTGCGTGAATGTGTAAACCACATCATCAATAGTAAAATCTGTGCTTTGCATTATAAACCGCCTTTAATGTCAAATTCTGCTTTAGTTGCTTTAAATGTCCATGTTACGCCGTTGTGTGCTGTGCCACGTGCGTACGTTGGTGGTGTTGTAAACCAGCAACCAGTAAGTAAAAACTCATCGCCATTACGTAAATCTTTGTATGTAATTAATTTACCCGTCGCCGTTGTCGAATTGTTAATTTGAGCATTGCGCAATTGATTTAATTTTTGATTAGTTTCAGAATGCTGTAACGTTTTGATTGTTACTGTTGCACCACGATTACAAGAGTGAACAAATACCCCCTTGCCATTAACGCCATACGTAATATCGCCATCATCGCCAATTGGCGCAATACTGATAGCGTCCTGCGCATTCTCGTAGCCAGTAATTTCTGTGCCGTCGATAGTCAAAACGGCATCTTCTAAAGAAAATGATTTAGTCATGTAAACCTCTATCGATTAAATTGAATAATGATATCGACGCTGTGACCCGCACCAGCTAATTTAAGTGCGCAGTTAATTGGCATCATCTTGCGGGCTTCGCGATCTGCTGTATCTTGCATATCGAATGAATCAGAATGGAAGTAATAGCCATTGATTTGGTCACCATATGATAGTTCGCCTAAGTCACCCAATGTCCATTTACCCAGCCCCAAGAAGCCATTATTAATAAACTGCTCACCGATAACTTTGATAGAACTAATTAAAATTTGCTGACCACGATCGGTTTGAGGTATTTTTGTAGGTTGCCCTTGTAGTGTATTAAAAGCTTGAACCTGAACTGCATTAATAAAAGCATCCAAGCCTATAGTCTCATCAATAAACGTACCACCAAGCATAACACCCTCAGCAAGCATATTTACACCCGCATAATCGGTATAATAATTGATACCAATACGGCGGCATTTTGTGGCTTCGTTGATTGTGATTTTATCATCAGAGGTAACACTAACTTCCTGCTTAAACTTAACTGTTTTCGCTGTATTAATGCCAGTCCAAACAGTGGTTAATGCAATTCCTATTAATTCAGCCGCGGCATGTGTATTACCTTTGTTGTTATACTGCACCATTAAGCGACCACTATTGCGTTTGGATAGTGTTTTTAAGATGTTGGTATCGGTATACTCGATATTGCTTGGTCGGGTTTCGGTATAAGCTAATACTTTCGCATTTTCAACACCTTGAGCAACAACCCAGTCATGCGCCTCTAATAATTCAGCATCCGTGATTGTATTAGCGAAATAGACTCCATACCAGTTTTGGTATTGATTTTGTAATTTACTCAGCGCTTCGGCGGGTGTTTCCTTGTTATAAGTGATTGCATCTTCACCGTTAATTAACGTGCCTCTACCGTCAATTAAATTAGTTAACTGACCAATATAACTGCCATCTGATTGCGAATCAAACACATAACCGAAATTGGCACCTTTACCCTCTGTATTAGATGACAAAATAAAACGACTTCCGACCAAATCGTAAATGAATTTAACACCAATATCAGCTAGTTTTGCATTAACGACATTTGCTACATCTTGCATACTTGAAACAGTAGAGAAATCAAGCTCTTTAACATCGATTTTTGCATCACCAAAATAAAATGACAGATAACCATCTGTGATATTTTTAAACTGAATATATGAAACAGTTAACGCGGAACCATTTATTTTCGAACTAGTTGCTGATGTCGTTAAATCATCTTTTATATATTTAGCAATTAACGCGGTTTTTGGTTTAGGTCGTGCTGAAAATAACGCAGATGCCGCACGATACACATCTGAATTAGTGCCGAACAATGATGCTACAGAGTTAGAATCTGTTACAACAATGTATCGTGTGTCTGGATTAGTAAACTCTTCGCACATTTCGTGAGTGAAAATAGCAACAACGCTTAAATCACGTTTTTGTGCTCCACGAGGTGATTGTTGCAGAGTGACATCTACAACTTGACTGATTGGTAAACTCATTATAACCCCTTCTCTAAATTAAATTTTACTGTATCGCCACGATTCAATGGAGACTTGACGATTGGATTAATTGAAAATATAAGATCGACTTGCGCACGCTGTTCTTTACCGCCAGCAATCGCAGTTGGTAGACTACGAATTTTCGAGCACCTTAGATAACCCATTCTTAAACGCTTTAACAGTTGCCAAACTACGGTAAATCGCATTGATTCAGTGAGTTGGCATAACATATCGTAAGCATTTTTACCATAGGCATTGACTGAAATTGTGACCTCGCATAATGTTGATGCGATTTCTACTTCGTCAGCACCTTTGAATTTAATTTCAGTACCGATATCCGATTGGGATACATTTAAGACTGTGATGAATTTATCTAGTTTTGAAACATCCTGCATATTATTAGCATCAAATACCAATGATTCAGGTAACTTCAAAACCTCCGCTATGATGCACCTGACTTCCGTCATATCGAGTTGCGAGACAGTCGTAACAATTTGTTTTTGAAGTTCAATGGTTTTAGCTTTTGATTTCTCATCTTCTTTACCTTGAACTTCCTCAAGTTGTTTTGTGAGTTCATAAACCATTTTATTGATTTCCTCTTTTGACAACTCCCCCTCGGCATCATTTAGACGTTTACGAAACGAATCTATCAATGCGAGTAATTTATTTTTTTTAAGCATTAAATTTGCTCCTATTTTGTTTTACTATCGTTTAATCTACAATCTGAGCCAACCCTACCATCAGCAACGATTGCAATTTAGATAACTGGATTTGTGCTGTTGTCATAGTATTGACTCGAGTGTGACTAACTTTAACCACGTTGGTTTTGGTGACATAGTACCGTCATATGATTGGTGATAGATTTCTTGTTTTTCGCTATAGCCATGATTAGATAGCATTGGCTTTGTGATAGGGACGTTGAAATCACCAATTAAACCTTTATTTACCACAAACATTCTTGTAGTGATTGAATAGTCTCTAACGTGTCCTTAAATTCTTCATTTAATTTTTTGTATTCGTATACTCTCGATCTAGCCTTACCATGATAGCTAGCCAAGCCAGCAATACTTGGCACAACTTCTTCAACATTTTTGAAGCCCCCAAGCAAATCTTCCTTAGCCTTGACTAAACAATTGGCTAACTCACTTGGGCAATTTATTTTTTCTTTTCGCCCTTTGTCATATGTTCCCTTCAGAAATAAAAAAACCACACTAGGTGGCTATTGATTAAATATGCAGTTATTTTTTATAACTGTTCGTGAATTTTTAGGGTTAATGCAATAGAAGTGAATAGGAGTTCAAATTACATTTATTATTAACATTTCTGTATTGGATTGTTTTATATTCAAGCAAAATGTCTCTAATTTGCTCGAAGTGTTGCTTTATAGAATCATTAAACAACCCTAAGGAAAAAACCGCCGTTTTAACAGGTCCATAAAAATTAAACTCAGACTCAACTTGTTTCAACATTTCTTTAAAAGATTCACTATAATTCATTACCAATCCTTTTTATTGCCCTTTTATCTGCATTACACTTCTCAATGACATTTAATAAATACTCGTTATATCGTAAGCTATCACCAAAAGTCATGGGATTAGGTGGTAAATTTGGTAAACAGTTACTTAATAGATTGGCTGGTATCGGTCGATTCACGTAAATTTTTTGCTCGGTTGTACAAGCTTGCAGAAACAGGCATAGGCACAAACTGCTTAGCACAATCATTATCTTTGAGTTGCTCATTAATTTGCTCCTGCCGTTCTAATGATTGATTTTCAAGTTCACGTTTTGATAATTCGTTATCTGCGATGATTTGGTTGTTTCTAGATATGGTTTGCTCTAACTTATTTATTTGATTAGTTAGCTCAGCATTAGCATCTTTTAATCGTTTTTTTTCTTCAAAATTGTTATAACAAAAATAAATAGCAAAAGTGATAATGATTAATGATATGCTCAATATCTTTTCATTATTCATAGCAAACCGCTCCTATAAATAGTTTTACCACCTTGCTTTACGGCTGTTAATACTATTTGCCGGTTATTGCTAGGACTAAATCCTATGTGTACCCATTGATTATGCTCTTGGATAAGTTTGTCGAATGGAACACCAGCATCAATCAATCTTTGACATATTTCTTTAGGGGTACCATATGATGAACGAAAATCAACCGCTAAGCCCTTAGTATGAGCGCTTGTTGATATTCCTCCTACTCTTGCATTTAATGCAGGACAGCGATATCCAGATGTGATAATAATTGGTTTATCTAATGCTTTTCTAACAAGTTCTAGCTTTATGGCTGTTAACTGCACATTTGGCATTAAATTTTGGGGTACTGAATTATCAATTTTTAAACGACTAGCAGTTAATGAACGTGTAAATTCTTCTAGCGTGAAATGTTCAGTTAATTTCATTAATCATCTCCTTTGGCTTTTCTTATTAATCGTTCTTCTAACGCCTTGATTAACGCTGCACCTGACCATCCAGCTAAGCCAGCTATACCTCCTGCTAACTCAAAGTCCCAATTAAAATAACTTGCAGCTAATACAACAAGCGTTCCAGCAAATATCGATATAAATATTTGCGCAAATAGCACCCCAATATTAAATTTATTACCATTTAGGAACTGATAGCAATAACTTGATAGAGAACCAAGCAAAGTAACAAAAAATAAATACACAACAACAGTCCAATTGACGTTGTTAGGGTCTTTTATCGGCATATTTAAATCTTCTTATTAATTATGAGTGGCAGCATACTAGCTGAATGTGAGTTATGGGTGAGTCTAGCATTGCTATCGATTCAGTGATGAGCAAATAGTCAAAATATTGATATAAAAAAAATAGTAAACAAAAATAAATTGAAATAGCTACAACAGAAATAAAATCACATTGAGTATTTCATCAAATGAGGTTGGCAAAAAAAGAATTAAGCTAGTAGCTAGCGTGTTGATTATTATTTTTCTAGAAAAAACAGAATAATATAGATATAAAAAAACCCAACTAATTAGCTGGGTTTAACTATATGCGTTCTAAACCGCATTTTTACCTTATTATATATGCGCATTTGCGCAAAGTCAAGCGGTTAAGCAACTTTTTTAAAATATTGATAAATATTTCCTCTTATAAACATCTCGGCTTGATTCAATAAATTAATGATATCGTGTGGACGCTTCCCAATTGCTTTTGCCTGCGAGTTACACGAAACACCTCGCAGATAATATGCGGTCAATACAATCCATTGAGAATAATTGTCATTTTTTAAAATCAGTACCGCATTATCAACAATTTCAGCTTCATCTTCTGTTAAATATTGGCGATAATCAACATCTGTTGGTGCTCCCAAAAAAACAGCCGATTTTGAAGGATATTCAGTTCCAATTCTTTTCAATATACGCGTATTTTTCCAGGCAGTTAAAATATCTTTAGTTTCTCTCATTACTCTCTCCCTACTTTGCCAATCTTCGTTCACTTTTGCCGTTGTTTTGTAATTCATTTCAGTATTAATCCCTTCGATTTGCTTACTTTGTTCAGAATATTTCTTTTATTGACTTGCTTTACAGATTTATATTTATTTTTTGCTACATTTGTTGTTAATCCTAATACACAACCTATTACTATTTTGTTGAACATCTAATAGAGTCGCTATTAACAAAGGCTAATTAGCTTTAATACAAGTTCTGCTTTTTTTTAACATCTCTTTAATGTTAGCGATATGCTCCATACTCTTTGCTGAAACTTGATCATCTTTAAACTCAAGCATTGCGATCGTGTTTTCTGGTTTTGGCAAATAGCAATTAGCTTTTTCTGGTGTTAATAAACCAATGAAAACAGCACGATTAATTGCATCAGCACGTTTTGTTTTATCGCTACCAAGTGATACAAATACCTCTACATTTTTACCATTCATCATTGATGAGTTAACTAAACGTCCATAAGCTTCGATAAAAGTTCTTCTTGCTCCAATTTTGTCGCCATTACGATAAACAAGTTCAGCTTGTGCCCATGCCTTTGCTATTTCCTTAGTCCAAACCAAAGTATTAGTTTCATCACTAGCAAGTATTGCTATTGCCCATGCCTCATCGGGTGATAAATGGTTATTAGGACCACCCATTAAATTAATTAAATCAGCAGGCTTCGGCATAAATTCACTTTTACGCACCCATACATTGGCTGCTCTGCGCAATGAATCAATTGGGTATTGACTAAGTGTTGACCAATAAATATTGATTTTAGTTGTACTCGCTTGCTGTCCGTAGAGTTCAAGAAGTCCACCAATAATTGCTAAAAAACCATCTGAGATTTTTGCCATAATCAACTCCTCATACTCTCTAAGACAGCTCGATTACGTTCTGCAAGAGTCATAAATCTTGATTGAGAGTGATTCGATTTTTTATAGTTCCCAGCATTACGTAGCCAATTATTAAATGCAGCGTTCCAATCAATATATTTTTTCCCATTAGCCAAGCAATAATCTTTAAACTTAATAAATTCAGTATCCAAATTGACATTTTCATTTAGTGCTATGTTTCGATGATGATCGTTGGGTTTAAAATCATTAGGCAACTCTCGTTTTTGGGGTTGAGGTTTATCCGCAATAATATTTGTAGTATTCTCTGTAATAGTCTTTGTTGTAATCTCTTGAAATAACGAACTCGACTTTGTAGTCTCCCCGGAATCTACGATGTCTACTTCGGGGTGATTACTTTCTTCATTTCGCGATAAATGATTAATAGATTTGGCGAAATTAGCTAAAACTTCATTGACCTTTTTATTGTCAATTTTGTAAAAAGTTTTATGTTCTAATCGCTTTTCAGTAATTATCAAAACGCCCTTATCTTGTAATTTTTTTATAGCAGTTCTTTGTTCGTTGTGAGATAAACCAGTTTCTTCCTCTAGTTCATCGCGCGTTTTATACACCCCTAAATCAGATATAGCTTTATCTTGCCAATAAAATAATTGAGAAAATAAAACAGCTGCATTAACACCACCTAACGGCTTAGCCATTTTTGGATAATAGGCATTTGGTCTTCCTTTCAATTTCAATATTTCAACTATATTCATTGTTTTACCTCAAAAAACATTCAGCAAAATTGCTATCATTTTTATAAATAATTTCAGTCACTATTTGGTAATTTATTAAATAGTGGATACATGCCTTTAATCTAACAATCGGGTAAATTTTATGTTTGTGCTAAATTGATTGTTTTATCACTTGCAAGTGTTGTAAGGTTTCGAACGCATTGACTTTAGTTTTTAATGTGTCCATCCCCCCTTTTGTGTAATCTAATAGTGATTTTTTATCTCCTTTAACTTCCTAAAATATGGATAGCTTTTGCAGCAGTCTCAATTATTATTCTTAAACTTATTGATAATATTTATTATCAATAATAACCAAAGTTATTGAATAAATCAATAACTATTGTTATTTGATGAGTGATAACTTGAGTTATATAATTAAAAAATTAACAACCCCGAGAAAAAAGCATGACTACATTTACAGATAGATTAAATTTGGCATTAAAAGAATCTGGGATGTCTCAGCATCAACTAGCCGAAAAAGTAAAAATTAGCCAACCAGCTATTCAAAAATTGCTTTCAGGAAAATCCAGTACATCACGAAAAATATTAGAAATCGCTAACGCATTAAACGTTGATCCTATATGGCTAACAAAAGGTGTTGGTAAAGCCAAAGTAAACAAAAATAAATCTAATGCGACAGTATTAGGATCTATCGAAGATTGGGATAGTAAAACACCGCTAGATGATGATGAGATTGAAGTGCCATTTTATAAGGATGTACGGCTAGCAGCTGGTGATGGTTTCACTGATGATATTGAGGATTATAACGGATATAAATTACGCTTATCCAAATCCACTATGCGGAAATATGGCATTGATAAAGAATGCACTGTATGTCTAACTGTCTATGGAGACAGTATGGAACCTGTATTTAGAGATGGTTCTACAGTAGCAATCGATCAAGCTGATACATATGTTAGAGATGGCAAAATCTATGCAATCAATCACGATGGATTATTAAGAATAAAAATTTTAGAAAAAGTGCCTGGCAATCAAATAAAAATCAAAAGTTATAACATTGGCTATGATGATGAAATAGTGCCTCAAGATGAAATAACTATTTTAGGCCGTGTTTGGTGGCAATCGTCTATATTGGATTGATAATAAAGATATAACAATAACCGCTTCGGCGGTTTTTTTCATACCTAAGACTAGCATTAACCTATCAAGATCCCCTCACCCAACAACCTTTGATAACTTTATTTTAAATTTGATAACTTTTATTATTGACATAATTAATAACCTAAGTTATCATTATCACATCAAAACCAATCAACTTAACAACAAAGTTAAACAAGACTACGAGTTATTTAACTAGTTAACGAGATTCAAGTAGCTAGCTGGGGCATATGAAAGTACAGCGGTTTTGATTTGATAGTCGAACGGCGCGACTTTAAACTATGCGTCGGGACTGTGGCGGTGACTCAATACAGGCGGTATACAATCAAACTAAATGCCTTTCAGTGAGAGATATCTAGTTTGAAAAGAATTGATGGTGGCCACTTCTCCTCAAGTGGTGACCTAATAATTAGGGAACTTATTGTAATTGCCTGCTTAGATTAATAGTGCTTTAGTGTGCATTTAAATTTTAATAAATACCGGTATAAAGGGTTTCAGACTACTGCGTAACTAAATGTAATATGTCGCTACTATCATCATACACTGAATATACAGTAGCGCATAACCAGACAACAAAAGCTATCACTCTCCAATACGTAACTCCACTATTTTTTAATAGATTAAATATACCAATGAGAACCATAATCGAATTTAAAAAATTAATTGAATAAATAAATGAGATTACGCTAATTCTGAACAATGTTGAAACATGATATGTGTCGAGTATAAAAGTAGTTGCAATGTAAATTACAATTAAAATCACACTAAATAAAACACCGAACACCCAAAAAGTTACTGCTAGGCTTAATTCGCCTTTAACTAATCTCTTAAATATATTCATATCTGTTTCTCGTGTATAAATAAAACACACTATACAACCAAATACTTTATTCACAAAATTTTACTAGCGAGTTTATGAATACTGACAGCTCGGAAAGACGGCGCAATGCTACATCCTATTTGCCCTCCAAGCGAGGTCTTTTTTCGAGGTGATTATGACTAATAAAGATTTTGTGAATATGAAAATCAAAGATAGATTTCACAAGGATTATGAGTTAACAGACAGCGAAATAAAGTTTGCCCTCTTTTGCACATACTTTGTGATTTTAGGTGGATTATTTTGCTTGTTCTACTGGATGCTACAGATTGCTACGAGGTGAGTTATGCAGTTACATAAATTGGTTGAAAATGGTTACGAAAGCGCTTACTGCAATATGTTAAACAATATTGAAATGCAAGATGCTAAGGATGAATGGATTGAAAGCCGAGCCGAAGAACTAATTAAAAACTTTGGTAATGACAATGACTGGCAAATCATCGAACTACTCAAAATCAAACTGGAAAGTAAAAGTATTGATGATGATATTTATAACCAATTTATTGTTGACATCTGTTATTCGCAAGCTCGCTTTGAATATAATAATCAATCATATTAATAAATTTAATAAAGATTAATTATCCCATATAAAAAAGTTAAAGCTCCTAAATATTATGCTAATAATTCTGTCGTTAATGAATTGAATTTGCAATATTTAAATATTAAATAGGGTTAATAAAAAGCGTAAAAAAAACGAACCAAAATTAGTAACCAGGCAAATTCAGAACGACGATTTTATAGATGACGGACGTTCATATTAGATTCTTTTTTATTTTGTTGTATCAATAGGTTTTACGCCTGAACAATCACTTTCTTTTAAGGTAATCATAAACAAATATTTATTCTCCTCGGTGGAATATAAATATTGAAAAATTGCGCCTTTTTTTAATAATTGTTTTATTTGATCATTAGTACAACCATCATTTTTTATTTGAGAAAACAAAAAATCACGTAATTTATCAAATTCACTTTTATCTATCTCATTAAAATTAATTTTCTCAATAATATATCTATAAGTTAAGGTATTGTTTTCTGCATAAGATGTGGTCAACATAGTAAATTGATCTAGACGAATTGGAGTGCGTTCATTCAGTGACTGAGAAATCTTAAAGAGTTGGCCACTAATAGACCTTTTATTAAATAGATCAAACTGGTTAACAAAAAAATAGCAAACAACTGAAACAATAATACTTAAGATAATGTTTCGAATTTTTTTAATACTCAATTAATACTCGCTTATAAATTCTAATAATTTTGAAAATGATAATATGGATAAACGAATATTATAGAATTATCAATACCGTTTATAACATTCATTTTATAATATTGATTTAATTTAATTAATGCAATTATTAATTATTAAAATTTATTATGACGTAAACACTTTAAATAGTGTGATAGAGTATATAAAGATATTAAGGGTTAAACTTAAAACTCGTTGATTATATATAGCTTTAATGGCGTCCCCTACAGGATTCGAACCTGTGACCTACGGCTTAGAAGGCCGTTGCTCTATCCAGCTGAGCTAAGGAGACATTGATTGGATTTAGTGATTAAACGCTGAGTATTATATAAAGCTATTTTGATCCGTCAATGCTTTTTAATTGATTATCAATCTATATAGACAAAATATCGTCAATTTTGACGTTATCGGCAATAAATTCAATACTAATAATCAGAAAAAATAAAAAAATATTCATTTATTCGATCTCAAAAACCCCGTTCCTCAACTTTTTTTTCAATTATTGCGATAAATTACTTTAATAATTTGAGCAGTAGTTAATTGTTTTTGATATATAGATAATTTATTTTGCGCTAGCTATTTGCGCTTTTAGCATCGCTAACCGGCTTTGACCTTGTTGCATTTTCTTTTCTGGTGATAGTTCATTACGCTGATCTTGCCAAGCTAAATCGTCTTGTGGAAGTTCGAGTAAAAAGCGACTTGGTTCAACATAAACTGTTTCACCAAATTGTTTTCTCTGTCGGCTGAATGAAAAGGTTAGCTCTTTTTGGGCTCGAGTTATGCCTACATAAGCAAGTCGTCTCTCTTCTTCGATATTGTCTTCATCAATACTTGTTTGATGAGGTAATACCCCTTCAGACATACCAACTAAATAAACATAAGGAAATTCGAGGCCTTTTGAAGCGTGTAATGTCATTAACTGTACTTGATCTAGCTCTTCTTCAGTTTCATTTCGCTCTAACATATCACGTAACGTAAATCTTGCTACTGCTTGTTCTAGCGTTAATGCTTCGTCTATTTCATCACCCTGTAACATTTCATTTAGCCAGCTAACTAATTGTTCAACATTACGCATTCGCATCTGCCCTGCTGTTGGTGAGGTAGACGTTTCATAGATCCAACTTTCGTAGTGAATCCCATGTAATAATTCATGAATCGCGGCCATTGGTTCGGAATGTGATTTTTCTATTAGAGAATCGAACCAATGGATAAAGGCATGTAGGGTTTCCATCCTTTTGCCTGATAATAATTCGGTTAGCCCCATATCATGACTTGCATGATATAAGCTTACACCACGTTGATTTGCCCACTCACCCAGTTTTTGGATAGTTGCTGGCCCTATTTCTCGTTTTGGTGTATTAATAATGCGGACAAAAGCATTATCATCATCAGGGTTGGTTAATAGGCGTAGGTATGCCATTAAGTCTTTAATTTCAATGCGAGCGAAGAAAGATGTCCCACCAGAAATTCGGTAAGGTATTCGATACTGCATTAGCATTTTTTCAATTAAGCGAGACTGGTGATTTCCGCGATATAAAATAGCATATTCACCGTATTGGCTATTATTAGCAAAACGATGACCAATTAAGTCATTAACAACTTTTTCCGCTTCGTGTTCTTCATTGTCGGCGGAGATCACTTTTAAATGTTCACCATAACTGAGTTCTGAAAATAATTTTTTTTCAAAGATATGCGGATTGTTTTCAATTAAGATGTTAGCAACTTTTAGAATTCTTCCTGATGATCGGTAATTTTGTTCTAATTTAATCACTTCTAACTTAGGAAAGTCTTGTTTTAGTAAAATTAAATTTTTAGGACGAGCCCCCCGCCATGAGTAAATCGACTGATCATCATCACCAACAACCGTAAATTTAGCTCGGCTACCTACTAATAATTTGATAAATTCATATTGGCTGGTATTAGTATCTTGATATTCATCAATAAGCAGGTAGCGGATACGGTTTTGCCATTTTTCTCTAACTTCTTCATTTGTTTTTAGTAACAATGTAGGTAGTAAGATTAGATCATCGAAATCTAATATACTGCAAGACTTAAGTTGTTTTTCGTAAAGTTGATAGCAGTGAGCAAATAATTTTTCTTTGTTGGTTTGTGCTCTAGCCATTGCAACTGTCGAATCAACGATATCATTCTTCCAATTTGAGATGGTAGAGCGTAATTGGTTGATGAGATCTTTGTCTCCATCGAACCATTGTTGTGTTAGTTCTTTGAGTAGAGCAATTTGGTCGTGGTCGTCAAATAATGAAAAATTAGATTTTATACCGAGGTGTTTATGTTCTCGTCGAACAATATCTAAGCCTAAAGTATGAAAAGTTGAAATTTTCAGACCTCTTGCCTCTTGCTTACTTAGCGATTGAGCAATACGTTCTTTCATTTCTCGTGCAGCTTTATTAGTAAAAGTCACGGCAACGATATGACGAGGTAAATACTCTTTGACTCGAATTAGATAAGCTATTTTATTAATGATTACCCGAGTTTTGCCCGAACCCGCACCAGCCAATACAAGGCATGGCCCCGAAACATATTCCACAGCTTGTTGTTGACTTGGATTTAAACGCACAGAAGAAAAGCCCTAAGTAAAATTGTTCGTTAGTATATACTGATTTATCAATCATGCGCAATCAGACGCATGACCAATTAAGCTAGACAAAATTCTTTAATGAATGAAAGTTAACGCGTGTTCAACAACTTCAATTCCCGCTCCTGGTTTATGCGCATTTTCGCTAAGGTAACGTCGCCACTGTTTTGCACCTTTTCTACCATTAAATATTCCTAGGGTGTGTCGCATAATATGATTGAGTTGTCCGCCTTGACTAAGTTGTGTTTCAATATATGGATAAAGAGTTTGTATTGCGACAATAGGATCGATAATTGGCGTATCATCTCCAAAAATTTGCTGATCAATCTGAGTTAATAGCATTGGATTTTGGTAAGCTTCTCGCCCAACCATGACACCATCAACATAGTTTAGATGATGTTTGATTTCTTCAATGGTTTTAATCCCACCATTTATGGCGATAGTTAACTGCGGATAGTCACGCTTTAGCTGATAAACTCGCTCATAATCAAGTGGTGGTACTTCTCGATTCTCTTTTGGGCTTAGCCCAGAAAGCCATGCTTTGCGAGCATGAACAATAAATGTATCGGTATATGGCATCACTTTTTCAATAAATTCACATAAAAATGAATAACTATCTTGGTTATCAATACCTATGCGTGTTTTTACCGTGACAGGTATATTTACCTCTTTTTGCATGGCATCAATACAATTTGCGACTAAATCAGGTTTTCCCATTAAACAAGCACCAAACATACCATTTTGAACGCGATCTGATGGGCAACCTACATTAAGGTTAATCTCATTATATCCTCGTTCCTCTGCCAACTTAGCGCATTTAGCCAGAGCTATGGGAGCACTTCCACCTAATTGTAAACTTACTGGCTGTTCCTGCTCATTAAAAGCAAGATAGTCTCCTTTACCATATAAAATTGCGCCAGTGGTTACCATTTCGGTATAAAGTAATGTTTGTTTAGTTAATATTCGATGAAAATATCGACAATGTTTGTCAGTCCAATCGAGCATTGGAGCTATAGAAAATTTATTTAAGGTTGATTTCATTGATATACCGGTGTTTAAAACTGTCTTTGTTGGTTATATTAAAATATTATTATACTTGGAACAACTTCATCTACATTCTTTAAACCTTCATTGTAATACACTTTAGCCTTAATCAGGCATTGAGCAGCTAATTTTAAGATGTGTGAAGTCTTTTTTAATATCATTCCCAGTGGTACTAATTTCCCATTTAATTGTCTTACTCAAATGCACGTTAGAGCTAGTCTTATCGTTATTTCAGGGGTTTACCTTAGAATGATGTGATTAATATAAAAGTTAACCATGTACAATTCTTAAACAAATTTACTTCGACATAGGTAAAGAACGTGTTATTCTTACTTGCATTTTTTTAAATATAATAATTGGTAGTGATAGGAATGGAAATGTTAACAGATAATACAGATACTATTTTAATTAAATCAACAGAATTGTTAAAAAGCCAATTGAGATTTATTGGGACTATGCAACAAATCTTTGGCGTAGTAAATATTGTTATAGGTGCAATTAGCTGTTTAGGTATAATTACAGCTATTGTTGGTATTCCAGTAATAATCAACGGAGTTAAACTTTTTCAATCCGGTAGTGCATTTAGTCTAGCAGCAGCCCTCGGTAGAGGAGAAGACTTTACTGAAGCTATCAGAAATTTACATGGGTATTGGAAATATGTATTAATTGGAATTATATGTGCAGTTATTCTTTTCTTTATCTACCTTTTAATCATCTTTTCAATCATTGCTTCTATAGCTAATCACTAATAATTTCCACAGTAATAATTGATCGAATTAAATAAATAAAAACCTCGCAGAATGACGAGGTTTTTTTGAAAATTTTATTCCGATTATTACTCTTCAGGGGCTTGTGGCGGACGTGAACTATTCGGTTGATCATCATCAGATTTTATATTAATTGGGTCTGAAATACCCTGTTGGTTCATCTCTTCTAAAGATAAAGAACCTTCTAAAGACGAAGTTTTAATATCAGTAACTATACCCATTTCATTAAAGTAAATAGCATAATTAATTTGGCTTAATTTTGCATGTTGAGGTTGTTGACGGAAAACATAGTACCAAACATTACCACCAAAAGCTGAAGTTAACATTGGCGAGCCCATAATAAATACGACCTGATCTTTGGATTGACCAACTTGTAATAATTCAATCGCTTCTGGAGAGATATAATTACCTTGATTGATATCAGGTCTATAAACTAAACGGTCAACAAGTGAACAACCAGTTATCGATATACTAGTCACAATTGCAAGCGGAATAAGTTTGAAAAACGACATCTAAATTAATCCATTCAAATATATAATGTCGCTTATTATCGCTGATATTTTGACTAAGCGCTAGATAAAATAAAAAAAACTTAGGTAATATGATATAAAATGTTTGCTTATATTGATGATAATTAACAACTGTTAATATTTTACTTTTTATCTCGAATGTTAATGCTCTATAATAAAAAACTATTCTCAACAAATGACAGGTAAAAAATGAAATTAGATACAATTGAGCAAAAAGCAAGTTATGCAATTGGACTTCAAATTGGCCAACAGCTAAAAGAATCTGGCTTACATAATTTAGAGTTAAATGCATTAAAACTTGCTATGGAAGATGTGCTAAGCGGAAATCAACCGGCTTTACCTTTACAAGAATTGCATGATGCCCTTCGTCATGTTCATGAAGAAGCAGCTAAAGAAAAAGCTAAACAAGCTGAAAAAATTGCCCAAGCAGGTAAAGACTTTTTAGCGGAAAATCTAAAAAAAGATGGCATCAAATCGACTGAATCTGGTTTACAATACGAAATTATTAAACAAGGTGATGGCGCATTCCCTAAAGCAACTGACCGTGTTCGAGTCCATTATACTGGACAGTTAATTGATGGTACAGTATTCGATAGCTCAGTTGAAAGAGGACAGCCAGCTGAATTCCCTGTTAATGGTGTGATTCGCGGTTGGGTTGAAGCATTACAATTAATGCCAGAAGGTTCAAAATGGCGTTTATATATTCCTCAAGAATTAGCCTATGGCTCGCAAGGGGCTGGAGCTTCAATTCCTCCTTATAGTGCACTAATTTTCGATGTGGAATTATTAAAAGTGCTATAAGTTTATATGGGCGCATTCGCGTCCATGCTATCAAGTTCAATAGCAAATCAATTGCTTTATTTGATCACTCAATATTCCGCAATAAAAATGGGTAGACCGAGGAAGTATTATCTATAATGTAAAACAACGCTTTTTTGAATAAAGTGTAAGTTATCAACAATAAGCAAAAGTGCCTAACCTTCAGATTATTCCTCTTAAAAATATAGTTAAAATTGCCGTCAAATGACATCAGTTATTGCTATTTAGTTTCAACGTAGTCTCAATAAAGCATGAAATGTATATCATTTTGTTTAAGTATATAACTTGAAAGTTTTCCGCTATAATAATTTGTTATAAATATCTGATAAAAAAGTTAAGGAAAGTTATATGGCTACAAGTATGATTCGTATCGCTATTGCTGGCGCTGGTGGAAAAATGGGGCGACAGCTTATTCAATCTGTGTCACAAATAGAAGGGGTTACATTAGGTGCAGCATTTGAAAGAGAAGGATCATCATTGATCGGTAGCGATGCTGGTGAACTTGCCGGAATTGGGGCCTGTGGAATTAAAGTGACTGATAATCTACTACAGGCAAAAGACCAATTTGATGTATTAATCGATTTTACTCGTCCTGAAGGCACACTGGCTCATTTAGCTTTTTGTACAGACAATAAAAAAATGATGATTATCGGTACAACAGGATTTGATGAAGCAGGCAAAAAAGCTATTGCAACAGCCGCTAAGCAAATTGCTATTGTATTTGCTGCAAATTTCAGCGTTGGCGTGAATTTAGTGCTCAAGTTACTTGAAAAAGCGACTAAAATTATGGGTAGTTATACTGATATCGAAATTATAGAAGCACATCATCGTCATAAAGTTGACGCACCTTCTGGCACCGCACTAGCTATGGGCGAAGCAATTGCTGATACTTTAGGCTGCGATTTGAACGACCGCGCAGTTTATTGCCGTGAAGGACATACCGGAGAAAGACCAAAAGGTGCTATTGGATTTGCAACTATTCGTGCTGGTGATATTGTTGGTGAGCATACGGCTATTTTTGCCGATATTGGCGAAAGAGTCGAAATTAGCCATAAAGCCTCAAGCCGAATGACGTTCGCCAATGGTGCAGTCCGTGCTGCATTATGGCTTGCTGAGCAACCTGAAGGACTTTATGATATGCGCGATGTGCTTAATTTAAACAATCTATAATATTGAGTATGTTAGATGAAATTTGGATGCGACGAGCATTAGAATTAGCAAAACACGCAGAATCACTAGGCGAAATTCCTGTTGGAGCGGTTATTGTTGATGAACATAACCAAATCATTGGTGAAGGTTATAACCAATCAATAATTAATCATAATCCAACTGCTCATGCGGAAATTATGGCAATAGAACAAGCCGGTCAGTATAAAAAGAATTACCGATTAGTAAATACAACTTTATATGTCACCCTTGAACCTTGTATTATGTGTGCGGGGGCAATCATTCATAGTCGCATCAAGCGTGTGGTCTATGGAGCAAGTGATTTTAAAACTGGTGCGGCAGGTTCTTACATTGATATTCTTTCTCGAACAGGAATTAATCATTATGCTCAAATCATTGGTGGCGTATTGGCTGATGAGTGTAGTTCTATGTTAAGCGCTTTTTTTCAGAAGCGCCGCCAACAAAAAAAGCAAAATAAACAATCAATCCTCAAAACAATTGAAGATTAATTTAATATTTAAAAGAAAATTCTTTTAATCATTTCTTAATTATTTGATAAAAAATTAGTTTAGTTATTCTTTTTACCTATGAAAATTGTTAAAATCTGTTCTGATTTTTTTAAAGTACACTGAGCATTATTGATGAAAAAGCACACATTAGAAACGATGATATCGGCTGAAGATATCCAAACACGAGTAAGTAAATTAGGACAACAAATTAGCCAAGATTATGCTCAAAGTCAAAACGAGCTTATATTAGTTGGTTTGTTAAGAGGTTCGTTTATTTTTATGGCTGATTTAAGCCGTGCTATTACTGTCGGGCATGAAGTTGATTTTATGACGGCTTCGAGTTACGGCAATGCGGTGGTAAGTAATAGAGATGTTAAAATATTAAAAGATTTAGATGAAGATATTCGTGATAAAGATGTGTTAATTGTCGAAGATATTATTGATACAGGTAATACGCTTAGCAAAGTGATGGCAATACTTAAGTTGCGTCATCCGCGTAGTATTGAAATTTGTACATTACTAGACAAACCATCTCGGCGTGAAGTAGCAGTACCTGTTAAATATATTGGATTTTCCATCCCTGATGAGTTTGTGGTTGGTTATGGTATCGATTATGCACAACATTACCGCCACTTACCTTATATTGGACATGTGAAATTACTTGAATCTTAAACATTATCGAGGTGTATGTGTTACGATTTTCTCGCTCATTATGCTTACTTTTAATGGTTACGACAGCATCAACTTATGCAGATATGAAGTTATCCATTAAAGGATTGTCTGGAGAGCTTGAAGAAAATGTCGACGCACGCCTTTCTTTAATTACTCCAGATAAGATTAATAATACGCCAAATTTCAAACGTTATTTTGAGAGTGAAACGCAAAAGGCACTACGTGCTTTAGGTTATTATTCCCCTACTTTTGAATATGATGAAACCGATCCTAAAGTATTATCAGTAAAAATAACTCCTGGACAACCTGTTAGAATAAAACAATTAAATATCAATCTGAATGGTGAAGGGAAACAAGATAAAGATTTTCAAGAATTAATGGCGACACAATTACCTAAAATTGGTGATGTGTTGAACCATGGCACTTATGAGAATTTCAAGAAAGGATTACAAAGCATATCGTTAAAAAAAGGGTACTTTGACGCAGATATGCTTACTCATCAATTGGCGATAGCTCAATTTGATCATCAAGCTTTTTGGAATATCGACTTTAATACAGGTAAGCGTTACAAATTTAGTAAAGTCAATTTTCCTAATGCAAAAATCCGTCAGGATTATCTTCAAAATATTGTACCGTTTAAAGAAGGTGATGAATACTCTGCTGAAGATTTATCTTTATTAAATCGCCGTCTTAGTTCAACTAACTGGTTTAATTCTGTTGTGGTTACACCAGATTTTCCTCATCTTACAGCAGATAAAGCATTACCCATTGAAGTTGCAACAACACCTAGAAAAAGAAATGCAATGGACTTAGGTTTGGGCTTTTCAACCGATAATGGTGTGCATGGTAAAATTGGTTGGAATAAACCTTGGATTAATAGCCAAGGACAGAGTTTTCAAAGTAGTTTATCCCTCTCATCGCCTGAACAGATTATTACGATGAGCTATAAAATTCCACTGAAAAAAAATCCGATTGAACAATATTATACTATTCAAGGTGGTTATAAAAAAATCGATAATAACGATACCTATTCTCGATCTTATACATTTGGCGTGCTTCGTAATTGGGATAACTTTGATGGTTGGCAAACAGCATTAGGCTTAAATATGTTGCGAGACAACTTCACCCAAGGTGATGACAGTTACAAAACTAACTTATATTATCCATCAGTTAGTATTTCGCGTGTTCGTAATGATGGTAAGTTATTGCCTATGTGGGGGGATTCTCAACGTTTTTCAATTGAAGGCGGTGCTGATGCGTTAGGATCTGATATCAATTTAGTGCGTTTTCAAACGCAACAAACTTGGATTCGTTCAATAAATCAATCTCATCGATTCATTGCTAGAGGTAATTTCGGCATTATCCAAGCCAGTAACTTTGAACGAGTTCCGCCCTCTTTCAGATTTTTTGCTGGTGGTGACCGAAGCATCCGCGGGTATAGTTACCAATCCATATCACCTAAAGATAAAAAAGGTAAATTAAAAGGCGCGTCAAAACTGATAACCGGTTCTGCTGAATATCAATACAATGTTACTGGTTCTTGGTGGGGAGCGGCATTTATTGACACGGGTGAAGCGATAGATAAAGTCGATAAAGCTAAGTTTTATACAGGTACAGGCTTAGGTGTTCGCTGGGCTTCACCGGTAGGTCCAATTAAGTTCGATTTAGCAACACCTCTAAACAAAAAAGATAAAGGCTCAATACATCTATATATTGGTTTGGGAAGCGAATTATAAAATGGCAAAAAATCCAAATAGAGTAAAAAAAGCTGAAAAAATAAAGCGAATCCGAAAATGGAAAAAACGCAGTATTGTCGTGTTATCCATTTTTGTTTTTCTCATCACCTTTATTATTTTGATGATCTATACCAGTTTAGGTGTAAAACTAACAACTTACGTACTTAATAAATTTTTACCAGAATTAAAAATTGAACAAGTAGATGGCACTTTTCATAATTTACACCTTCAAGGGCTGTCATTAGAACTTCCGGGCATTGATGTTAAAGTAAAAGATGCTAAATTCAAATTGAATGGTTCATGTTTGATTCAAACCAAAATTTGTATCAAACAGTTTGATGCTGATGATGTAAGCGTTATTATTGATACTGACAAAATCAATCGTTCACCAGATGAACCTATTCCCGAAAAACGAGAAACAATTAGTACACCACTACCAATTGATCTTAAGCAGACCCATATCACTAATGTCAATGTAAAAGTCAATGATATGCAATTTGGCATGTCAGACTTTACAGGTAAAGCTAGATGGGTGAATGAAAAAATTTATGTTTATCCATCAGTTGCTATGGATTTATCAGCTATCTTTGCCGATACTGATGATAATAAATCAATTACTACTTCAAATGATGATTTACCATTAAATCAAAAAATTAACCAAATATTTAATCAACCTCTAATTACGTCACTACCACAAGTTAATATTCCATTAGATTTTGATGTTACTAGTTTAACCGGTAACAATTGGTTGCTACATATTGGTGGTCAAGATTACCATTTCAACCAGGTTAGTATTAAAACGGATATGATTAATAATCATATTATTGTAAAACAAGTTGAAACTGATGCTATAACACCATATGCCAATGGGCATGCTTTTGTATCAGGGCAGATTACCTTAGGCGATGATTGGCCTATTTTTGCTTTAGTGAAAGTGGATACTGAAAGTAATCATCTTAATGGACAGTTTTCAGGAAAATTATTAGGTCAATTGTCCACTTACACCAATATTAACGGATTGAATCAAATTACTATTGATGGGCAAATTAACTTTATTGAGAAATATTTACCATTAATGGCTAAAATCAATGGTAAACATATCCAATGGCCAATTGAAGGTAAGCCACAATATCAGTTAGATAATTTTGATATCGCATTAGATGGAAATACCGAAAAATATAATATGCTAGCCAAAGGCGATATTAAAGGTGAAGGTTTACCTGATACCAGTTTCGACGTTATTGGTAATGGAACAAATCAATCAGCATCCTTTGATCATGCTAATATTAAATTACCTCAAGGTAGCATTAATATTACAGGTCATTTAGATTGGCAAAAAGCTTTAAAATGGGATACTAATATAAAATTAGATAATGTTGATCTTACTAAAGAATTACCTGCCTACCCTATTCGTTTAGTCGGACAATTAAAAACCACAGGGGCATTTGATAAGGATTCATGGCAATTAAATATACCGGATATGCAGTTAAAAGGTAATATAAAACAAGCAAACTTTTTAGCAAATGGTAATTTGTTTGCCGATTCTAACCACTCTATATCAGCCAATAACCTTGAAATGGTTTGGGGTAAAAACCAAATTAACATCAATGGTTCTACAGATAAGGGAAATTTGAATGCGCAACTTAATTTAAGTGCTTTATCATTACTGGTTAATAATCTTAATGGTGCTGTTGTAGGAAATGTTAAAATGACAGGAAATAGTGCTTCTCCTGTTATTAACACGAACTTAAATATTAATGCATTAAGTTATGAAACTATTTCGATAGCCAAGGCAAACCTAGCTGGCAAAGTTCAATATACCAATCAATTTAGTGGTCAATTGAATCTAGTTGGTCAAAATATCGATATTACAAGTGAAAGTATCAAAAAAGCTAACATAGAACTTTCAGGTAATGAAACTCATCACACTTTAACCATCAATCTTGATGGTAGCCCTCTTTCCATGACAACTTCTTTAACAGGTGAACTTGATAAAGAACATACTATATGGACTGGAAATATACCACGTAGTTTAATAACATTAGGTGATAAGAGCCGTTGGCAATTAACCAAGCCAATCAGTCTTTCTTATGATATCACTAAAGAAATTCCAACTATTGGCGCTCATTGTTGGCGTGATAATATTTCAAGTATCTGTTTAGATAAATCATTTTCTATTGCACCACATAATGAAACATCAATTACATTAAAAGATATTGATCTGGCTAAGTTACCTATTCCAAATGATGGTGAAACTAAAATTGATGGTTTCATAAATGGAAAGGCAAATATTAAATTTGATAACTCAAGCAAAATTCCAAGTATCAAAGCAAATATAACTAGTAATAAAGTTTATGTTAAACAAATGATCACCAATCAAGCTTTGCCGATTCCATTTGATTTATTCAATATCAATGCAGAATTTAATGAGCAACAAGCTAAGCTAGATTGGCGTTTTAGTTTAAATAAATTAGGAAAGATCACTGGTGATTTATTAATTAAAGATCCTACCGCCAAAAAAGAGTTAAGTGGCCAATTGAATATTGACAATTTGGCATTAGCGATTGTGAATCCGTTATTAAGTAAACATGAATATGCCAAAGGCGCTATCAATGGTAATATCAAATTCTCTGGCTCTTTAATGGACCCAATCTTAAATGGTGGTATCAATTTAAGACATAGTGATATTAAGACTTATCAATTACCAATTGATGTAAAATCCGCTATGGTTGATATTAAATTTAATGGTAAATCATCAACATTAAAAGGTGTATTAGTTACTAAATCTGGAAATATCAATATTAATGGCCAAGCTAGTTGGAATAACTTTGAAAAATGGCAAGCTAATATAACTGTAAATGGTGCCGCTATGGAGGTTACTGTACCGCCAATGATTGTTATGTCTGTCATTCCAGACATTAAGATCGAGGCAACGCAAGATGAACTAACGGTACTTGGTAAAGTTTCAATTCCAAAAGGTAAAATTACGGTTGATTCACTTCCGCCTTCAAGTATTGATGTTTCTCCTGATGAAGTAATGTTGGATAGGAACTATAAACAAATTCAACCACAAAACTTTGGTATGAAAATTAATAGTCATATCGAAATCAATATTGGTGATAACGTCACGGTCGATGCATTTGGATTAAAAGCATCATTAAAAGGGAAATTGATCGCTACACAGACGAATAAAGGGTTAGATTTACATGGTGAAATTCTTATTCCTAATGGTCGATTCCATGCCTATGGACAGGATTTAATTATCCACAAAGGAGTTGTCACTTTTTCAGGACCAACCGATCAAGCTATCTTAGACATAGAAGCAATAAGAAATCCTGACTCAATGGATAATAGCAATATTACAGCAGGAATTCGAGTTAAAGGATCTACAGAAGATCCTAAGATCGAAATATTTTCTGATCCAGCTATGTCACAACAAGAAGCACTTTCTTATTTAATTCGAGGTCAAGGTCTTGATAGCTCCGATCAGAGTGACAACGATATGATGACGGCATTTTTAGTCGGTGTTGGGACAGCAAAAACAGGTAAATTCATCGGTGATATAGGTAATGCTTTTGGAATTAAAAATCTTACTTTAGATACTCAAGGAGCAGGTAATAATTCAAAAGTGGTAGTAAGTGGCTATATTTTACCTAATCTACAATTAAAATACGGTGTAGGTATTTTTGACTCATTAGCAACATTTACCTTACGATATAGACTTTTACCAAATTTATACGTGGAAGCTGCTTCTGGTCTAGCACAAACTTTAGATCTTATTTATCAATTTGAATTTAATTAATTTCAAACATCTAATTTAGTTTGCCAAAATTGGCAAACTAAATTAAGATTTACTACCAATAAGCATTTCTCGCTTAACCCCAAATCCCTTATGTTTTTTGACATTAAAACCTGCATTGATTAAATTACGTCGAACAAATCCTGCCGCAGTAAAAGTAGCAAAAGAACCTCCTTCATTCGTTAAGTCATAGCACTTTTTAAAAAGCGATTCCGACCACATTTCAGGATTCTTTGCAGGTGAAAAACCATCAAAAAACCAAACATCAATCAAACAATTTTGTTGTTTTAAAAACTTTGGATAGTGAGTGATATCGTCATAGCAAATAACTAAATGAGTATCATCTAAAACGATACTTTGAGACTCGTTTAAAGAATCTCTTAATTGTTTGGCTAGTAAACTCAAAGAATCATTACTGTTGATTATTTTACTATGAACTTTTGACATTTCTTTTTCAGATAAAGGATATTTTTCAACACTAAAAAAATCCAATCTTTTAAGAGGACTATTAGGTTTATTCTCTCTAAATTGTTTGAACATTTGCCAAGCAATTAAAAAACTTAGACCTGTACCAAAACCTGTTTCTGCTATAGTGAAGCTTTCGCGCTGATGTAGCAAAAAACGCTCATATAAACTATTTCCTTCAATGAACACATAACGAGTTTCATCGATTGCGCCGTTGGTATTAAAATAGATATCATCAAAATAACGAGAAATTGGGGTTTGATTTTCATCCCAAATGATTGTTGATTCGTGCATAAACATCCTTCAAAGCGATATTTAACAAACTGTATATTCTTATAGATTACGTATATAATACGCCAAGTTAACTTATGAGGTAAATTATGGTTTTTCTTTTTCGCTTAATCATCGTGTTATTTATTGGTATTTTAACTTGTGTACTAGGCGTTATTTTTTGCTTATTCAATCCTCGCAACCCCAAAAATGTGGCTCGATTTGCCCATCTTTTCAGCTTTTTCTTTAAACCAATATTAGGAGTAAAAGTCGATACTCGTAAATACCCCGAAATTGAAAATTTAGGTAGCTGTGTATTTATTGCTAATCACCAAAATAATTATGATATGGTTGTCGCTGCTGATATTGTACAGCCTAAAACAGTTACAGTAGGCAAAAAAAGTCTTGCTTTGATTCCATTCTTTGGTCAACTTTATTACCTTACAGGAAATATTTTGATTGACCGTAACAATAAATCAAAAGCTCGTGATACGATTAATTTGGTCGTTAAAGAAATAAAAAAACGTGGTATATCAATTTGGATGTTTCCTGAAGGAACCCGTAGTAAAGGGCGAGGTTTGTTACCCTTTAAAACAGGCGCATTTAAAGCAGCTATTGCAGCTGGAGTCCCTATTGTGCCAATTTGTGTATCGGATACGAATAACATTAAGCTAAATCGCCTCAATAATGGTCATATGATTGTCGAAATGCTATCACCTATTGAAACAAAAAATTTACGTAAAGAAGATGCAAGAACTTTGATGGAACAATGTTATCAACAAATGTCAGAAAAAATTGCTCAAATTAATTTAGAAGTAACTAAATTAAATAATAAATAACCACTATGACTGTTAACGATCGTAATTTTGATGATATTAGCCATAAATTTGCTAAAAATATTTATGGTACAACTAAAGGCAAAATCCGAGAAGCTATTGTTTGGCAAGAACTTGAAAACATATTAGCCAAATATCCTAAACCTATCAACATCCTTGACGCTGGTGGTGGTCAAGGACAAATAGCGTGTAGACTTGCCAAATTAGGACACAATATAACTGTTTGTGATATTTCCAAACAAATGCTGGATTTAGCTAGCCATCAAGCGCAGCAAGAAAATTTAACCTTAAACTTTATTCATTGTTCAATTCAAAATCTTGATAAGTTTATCGATCAACCTTTTGATCTTGTGATTTGCCATGCTGTATTAGAGTGGGTAGCTGATCCTGTACAGATAATCCAATCTTTAAAAAGACATCTAAAAAAAGAGGGTTATTTATCTTTAATGTTTTATAACTATCATGGACTATTATTTAAAACGGTGACATTAGGTAACTTTGGATATACTCAATCAGGACTTGCTAAACGCAAAAAGAAAACCTTATCGCCTGATTATCCTCGTGATCCAAATCAAGTGTATCAATGGCTAATTGAACAAAGTTTTGAGATTACGAATAAAACAGGAATCCGAGTCTTTCATGACTATTTAACTAATAAGTCAAAAGCAGAAACTCATTTTGATCAGTTATTAGAAATTGAAAAACAATACTGCCAAAGCGAACCTTATATTAACTTAGCTAGATATATTTTAGTAACTGCAAAATTATTAAATTAAGATTTTGAGATAGCGTAATCCCTTATCAGATGCTTTAAATATAATGGAACAACACAAGCCAAGACCAATAACAGTTTTACCGGTACTTGATGTTAATGAAAAATTCATAGGTATGATTCACATAACTGATATATACCATTAAATCGTGTCATTTTTTATCATAAATTCATTAGCAACAAAACTAAGATGTAGAAATGAATACTCGAAAATTTGCCAATAAATCGTTATTATATTATTTTTACTAGTTAAAGGTTGTGATTATGATTGTTGTTACTGGCGGTGCTGGGTTTATTGGAAGTAATATCGTTAAAGGATTAAATGATCTAGGGCACAAAGATATTTTAGTGGTAGATGATTTAACTGATGGTACTAAATTTTCGAATTTAGCTGATTTAGATATTGCTGATTATAAGGATAAAGATGAATTTATAGCAGAAATAATATCTGGCGAAAATCTTGATATTGAAGTTATTTTCCATCAAGGTGCTTGTTCATCCACAACAGAATGGGATGGCAAATTTATGATGGAAAATAATTATAATTATTCTAAGGATTTGCTCCATTATTGTTTAGATTTTGATATTCCTTTTTTATATGCATCCTCAGCTGCCACTTATGGTGGTCGGAGCGATAATTTTATTGAAGAGCGTTCCTATGAAAAACCATTAAATGTTTATGGTTATTCAAAATTCTTATTCGACCAATATGTCCGTGAAATATTACCACAAGCAAATTCACAAATTTGTGGATTTCGTTATTTTAATGTTTATGGTCCACGGGAAAACCATAAAGGTAGCATGGCTAGCGTCGCATTCCATTTAAATGAACAAATCAATAAAGGGGAAAAACCTAAATTATTTACTGGAAGTGATAATTTTAGACGTGATTTTATTTATGTTGGAGATGTCGTTGAGGTAAACTTATGGTTCTGGAAAAATAATGTTTCTGGCATCTTTAATTGTGGAACTGGACGAGCTGAATCTTTCCAATCAGTAGCTGATGCAGTTTTAAATTATCATCAAAAAGGTGAAATTGATTATATTCCTTTCCCAGAACACCTGAAAGGACGTTACCAAAGCTTTACTCAAGCTGATTTGACTAAATTTAGAAAAACAGGATGTCCAATTGAGTTTAAAACAGTTGCACAAGGTACAACTGAATATATGAAATGGTTAAACGAGCAATAAGAGGAACAACAATGAAAACCCTGATTATTGGTCCATCTTGGGTTGGTGACATGATGATGTCCCAAAGTTTATATCGCACTTTAAAGCATCTAGAGCCAACTATTGAAATTGATGTAATGGCACCAGCTTGGTGCCGTGCTTTATTGAATAAAATGCCTGAAGTCAATCAATCAATTGCTATGCCAATTAATCATGGGGAGTTTGCATTAACTAAACGTTACCAACTAGGAAAAGAATTACGTCAATACGACCAAGCAATCATTTTACCTAACTCATTTAAATCAGCACTGATTCCTTTCTTTGCTAAAATTCCTAAACGCACTGGCTGGAAGGGTGAGATGCGTTATGGTTTATTAAATGATATGCGTATACTTGATAAAAAAGCTTTTCCATTAATGGTCGAACGTTATGTCGCCCTTGCCTACCCTAAACAAGATATCCATTCAGCAAAAGATATTCCTCAACCAATTTTATGGCCAAAACTGAGTGTTGAAAAGGATGAGGTTGAGCAAGCATTATCAAACTTTAATATTCCTACAGATGTTCCTTTAATTGGATTTTGTCCTGGCGCTGAATTTGGCCCTGCTAAACGTTGGCCTGATTATCACTATGCTGCATTGGCTGATTTGATAGTAAAACAACATGCTAAAATTATTATCTTTGGTTCAGAAAAAGATAAAGCTGTTGGAGAACAGATTATTGCCAAAATGGCGCATGGTGATCAGTGTATTAATCTTGCTGGCCAAACAAAATTAGAACAAGCGATCAACTTGATTGCGGCATGTAAAGCAATTGTCACTAATGATTCAGGCTTAATGCATGTTGCAGCTGCACTTGATAAGCCTTTAGTTGCACTTTATGGACCAAGTAGCCCTGATTTTACTCCCCCATTATCAAATAAAGCAGAAGTCATTAGACTCATTACTGGCTACCACCGAGTTCGTAAAGGTGATAGTGAGCAAGGTTATCATCAAAGTCTAATTGATATAAAACCCGATCATGTTTTTGAAACATTGATGAAACTTATCGTTCGCTGTGAAAAGAGTAATTAATTATGCGTGTATTGGTTGTTAAAACTTCATCAATGGGTGATGTGTTGCATACTTTACCGGCTTTAACAGATGCCGCCAACAATCTACCAAATATTACATTTGATTGGGTAGTTGAAGAAAACTTTTCACAGATTCCAAGTTGGCATTTTGCTGTAGATGAAGTTATCCCAGTTGCAATAAGGCGTTGGCGAAAAAACTGGTTTGCTAAAACGGTTCGTCAAGAACGCCACCAATTTATAGAACATTTAAGACGACAACAGTATGATTGCATCATTGATGCTCAAGGTTTAATAAAAAGCGCATTTTTAATTACTCGTAAAGCGCGAGGTATTAAGCATGGCTTAGATCGACAAAGCATCAAAGAACCCATCGCTAGTTGGTTTTATGATGTTAAACATCATGTCCCTAAACAGATGCATGCCATAGAGCGTGTTCGGATGCTGTTTGCTAAAAGTCTTAATTACTTGCAACCTGATTCAATCGGTGATTATGCTATTGCTCGTCATTTCTTAACTGCATTACCTAATGATAACCAGAAATATTTAGTATTCCTTCATGCTACTACTCGCGACGAAAAGCACTGGACAGAAGAAGCATGGCGAGAATTAATTAAATTAATTCAACCAACAGGACTAAGGATTAAACTACCATGGGGAGCTCCTCATGAGCAAGAACGGGCTTTACGCTTAGCACAAGGATTTAATCACGTTGAAGTATTACCAAAGCTTTCTCTTAACGAAATCGCAACGGTTATTGCGGGTTCAAAAGCTGTAGTGTCAGTAGATACAGGATTAAGCCATTTAACAGCGGCACTAGATCGTCCTAATATAACTTTATTTGGAAAAACCGATCCAAACCTAATTGGAGGATATGGCAAAAACCAACACAGCATCATTTCAAAAGATAAAACGATGCAATCAATCACATCCAATGAAGTTTATCAAATGTTAACTGCGTTTATTTAAATTGTATTTGAGTTTCAATAAATAGGAAGATAATAATATGAACAAATATCATGAGCTAATTCGTGAAAGATATGCTCAAATTGGCAGTAATGATTTAGGTTATATTGAAGATGCGTTAGGTGCGGTAATGATGGTACTTAATGAAGTAGTCGATAATCAACTAGTACCGCAAGATCTAAGAGAAAAAGCCGCATACGCTGCAGCTAATCTCTTAATAAGTGATTATGATGTTAAATAACGGTCGGAAGATTGATTATAAAACGTGTAGACAGATCATCTGATTCAACATAAATATGACCCTTATGTGTATCGATAATCGATTTTACAATAGCCAAACCAATTCCGGTACCTGAGCTATCTTTGTTATTTCGATGACGCGATTCATCAACTCGATAAAAGCGGTCAAAAAGATGAGGTAAATGACGACTTTCAATCTTTTTTCCAGGGTTAGAGATGATAATTTGAATTCGTTTTTGTGTAAGTTGACCCAATTTAATCTTAATTGTTTGATTTTCAGGGGTATAACGAATCGCATTGGAGATGATATTACTTATCGCCCGCCCTAACATCATTTTATCACCTTGAATATGAGAACAATTACCTTCAAGTTCAAAAGTAATATTTTTCTCATCAGTCAAAGGTTCAAAATATTCACACATTAAACTAATCATCGAATGTAAATCTATATCGATAAGATTAGGTACTAGCTGATGATTATCGGCTTGTGCTAAAAAAAGCATATCCGATATCATCTGAGACATTTTTTCATACTCTTCTAAATTAGAATATAAAATTTCTCGGTACTCTTCTGTAGAGCGCGCATTATTTAAAACAATTTGCGTTTGTGTCGTTAGATTTGTGATTGGTGTTCGCATTTCATGGGCAATATCTGCGGTAAAATTGCGTTGTCGTTCAAAGACATCTTCCATTCGATGAAGCATATTATTAAACGCCTTAACCAAACTCACATATTTTACAGGAACCGAAGCTGTTGAAATACGATAATTTAAGCTTTTCATATTAATTCGTTCAATTTTTTTAATTAAACGATTAATTGGTTTTTGTGTGTAATAAATGGAAATTAACGATCCAATCAATGCTAACACACAAGAAATAGCAATTAGTAAACCTAATCCATTTCTCAATCGATTTATAAATTCAAGCTGTAAATTGCGCGCTACTGCAACTATTGTCGTATATTGACGCCCTTCATCCAGTAGAACTCTGGAAGCACCGATACGATAAGATGATTTATCGATATTCCAAATCGCGGTACTATTTTCGGTAATCAATCGTTCAAAATCTTCTTGTGATAAAGCAATAGATAAATTAGGACCACGAGTGCGATACACAATTTTTCCTGAATCATCAATGATATAAACAAATAGATGATGATGACCGGTCAAGATGAGTAGTAGATTTTGAAAGAATTCATCTCGATTTTCATCGGGTGAATAATAGGTAAGTTCACGTTCAATAGAGGTGATAACTGAATTCAATTCCGAAACATTTTGCTGAATTGAAATTTTTTCAAACGTATGTTCAATAAGATAACTGAAACAATAAAGTAGCCCGCAGGTTAGCAGGCATACGATAAGTGGTATACGAAACGATATGAAGTTACTCTGCTTCATCCAAGACATCTAATTTATATCCCATTCCACGGACTGTATGAATTAATTTAGGTTCAAAATCGGCATCGATTTTGTTCCTCAATCGCCTAATTGCTACATCAATTACATTGGTATCGCTGTCAAAATTCATATCCCATACTTGTGAAGCAATAAGGGATCTTGGTAAAACTTCTCCGGGATAACGTAAAAAATATTCTAGTAATAAAAATTCTTTATTCGTTAAATCAATTCTTTTATCACCTCGGGTTACTGTTCGTTTAGGTAAGTCCATAATTAAATCAGCAATGCTTAATTGATAATTATTTACTTGTGGAACGTTTCGTCTTAATAAGGATTTAATTCTTGCTAACAATTCAGCGAAAGAAAAAGGTTTAACTAAATAGTCGTCTGCGCCTAAATTGAGTCCTTTCACTTTATCTTCAACACTTCCCATTGCAGTAAGTAAAATAATTTGAGTATCTTTACCTGCTTCACGCAAAGACTGTACAATTTTCCAACCCACAATATCAGGTAGCATTACATCAAGAATAATCAGATCATAATCTTCAGTCATTGCTCGATGATAACCATCGAGTCCGTTATCAGTAAGATCTACAATAAATCCTGATTCAACTAAACCTTGACGAAGATATTCACCGGTTTTTTGTTCATCTTCAACAACTAACAATTTCATATTGAATATTCCTTAATGTTTTATCAGGTTATCGAAATTGCATAATGCAGTTATAGGATATATTAGGAAGTCAAATGACATCATGACATTTCAGTGACTATTTTGTAATTTTGCAGTCATTAAAACGTCTGTTTAGGTTTGCTATAGTAGCACCACAATGATTCATGAGGCTAGACAGTATTGTTTCATTGTTTTATTTCCTTTCATCCATTCCTTGCAATTTAATGCAGCCCTAGTTTATCTAGGGTTTTTTTTTGCTTTTTAAACCACTTAATATGAAATAATTGGAATAAAACAGTTAATTTGGCATAAAATTTATCTTATTTAACCCAGATTAACCGTTTTTGAATATTATTGATATTCCTTTTTACGTAATACAATACCTGTTTCAATATGATCAGTATAAGGAAATTGGTCAAACATAGCAAAATGTTCTATATAATGCGTTTGAGTAAGTCGTTGCAAATTATCTTTTAAAGTATAAGGATTACATGAAATATAGACAATTCGATCATAACTTTGAATGATATTAATCGTTTTATCGTCTAATCCCGCTCGAGGAGGATCTACCAACACAGTTTGACAATGATAATCATTTAAATTAATACCATTTAATCGATTAAAATCCCTCTCTTTCCTAATGGCAGAAGTAAACTCCTCAGCAGATAATCTCACAATAATTAAATTATCAATATTATTGATTTTGATATTATGTTGTGCTGAATAGACGGAAGCTTTTGCAATCTCAGTTGCTAAGACTTTATTAAAATTTTGAGCCAATGCAATAGAGAAATTACCGTTACCACAATAAAACTCTAGAAGATCACCTTTAGACTCTTTAGTTACCGAAACAGCCCATTCCAACATTTTTATATTGATAGCCGCATTAGGTTGAGTAAAACTGTTTTCAACTTGTCGATATTTAAAAGTCTTATCAAATATTGGTAAAACCTCATCAACATAATCGGCATCAATGGCAATTTTTTGATTACTTGCTCGACCAACCAGATTAGTATTAATCCCTAGTTCAGCTAATTGTTGTTTTAAACGCTCAGCAGCAATTATCCATTCGTCACCTAATTTTTTATGATACAAAAGTGTTATTAATAACTGCCCACTAAGTGTAGAGAAATAATCAATTTGAAAAAGCTTATGACGTAAATTATCGTTGTATTGAATTAAAGGTAAAATTGACTGCATTGCCTTGTTAATCAGTTTTGAGGCAATAGGAAAACTATCTATTCTGACTCTTTTCTTCTTATCATACATTATATGATAAAGCTCATCACCATTATGCCAAATTCTAAATTCAGCACGCATTCGATAATGACTAATAGGTGAAGAATAAGTCACTAACTCGGGTAATTGAAAATCAGATAATATCGTTTTTAAATTGATTATTTTATTTTGTAACTGCTGGTTATATTTATCGTTCGAAAAAGATTCTGTCATATTTATAATTCGACCATCAATTTTGATAAAGAGTGAATAGTATTTTATAATTTCTAAAAATCATAATTCTATCATAATCCCCAGCTTATGATAAGCTCATACGCCAGTAGTTGCCTATCAAATAAAGCGTCTGCAATTAAAACAATTTTTACTTTCATATAATATGATTGGTTGCTGATAAAGATTGTAGTTATAGCGATTGCCGTTATAATGTGGGGCAAAATGATAGATTAGAAGAGCACTATGACAACGCAAACTTTCTCTGATTTACAGTTAGATGATATTTTAATTGAAAATCTGCAAGCGCAAAACATTAACGAACCCACAGTAATACAAGCACAAACTGTCCCTGTAGCCCTAGACGGTAAAGATGTTCTAGGATCAGCCCCGACAGGAACCGGTAAAACATTGGCATTTTTAATTCCAGCGGTACAACATCTGCTTGATTTTCCACGTCGAAAACCTGGACCTCCAAGAATATTAATCTTAACCCCCACTCGAGAATTAGCTATGCAAATAGCTGAACAGGCAAAACTACTTACCAAGTCAACACACTTGAGTATAGCCACGATTACAGGTGGAGTTGCTTATATGAATCATGCCGAAGTTTTCAGCAAAAATCAGGATATAGTCATTGCAACAACCGGACGTCTATTACAATACATTAAAGAAGAAAACTTTGATTGTCGTGCAGTTGAAATGCTAATTTTGGATGAAGCCGATCGCATGTTAGATATGGGGTTTGCTCAAGACGTTGAAACCATTTCAGCTGAAACGCGCTGGCGTAAACAAACATTATTATTTTCAGCAACGTTAGAAGGTGAAGGTTTACATAGTTTTGCTAATCGAATTCTTAACGAACCTGTTGAAATCAATGCTGATCCTTCCCGAAAAGAACGAAAGAAGATTTTACAATTTTATTATCGTGCTGATGATTTAACACATAAAGTCGCATTGCTAACTCACTTATTAAAGCAGAAAGAAGTTAAAAAAACTATCGTCTTTGTTCGTAAACGTGAACGTGTACATGAATTGGTTTCACTGCTGCATCAAGCTGGAATTCATAGTTGTTATTTAGAAGGAGAAATGGTTCAAGCCAAACGTAACGAAGCCATTAAACGGATGAATAACAATACGGTCAACGTACTGGTAGCAACTGATGTTGCTGCTAGAGGGATAGATATTAACGATATTACCCATGTTATCAATTTTGATGCACCTAAAACGGCTGATGTTTATTTACATCGAATTGGTCGAACCGCTAGAGCAGGGAAAAAAGGTACAGCAATTATGTTGATTGAGGCACACGATAATGAGTTATTACAAAAAATTGAACGTTATATTCGTGAGCCTATCAAATTAAGAACAATTGATGAACTACGCCCAAAAACCAAAGCACCTAAACCAGTAACAAAAAAGAAACCCTCGCAAAAAGCTAAACAAAAAAATGCGGCTAAAAAGCAAGAAGAGACTAAAAAGAAAAAGTTAAAACAACGTCATCGAGATATTAAAAATAAGGGAAAACCCAATAAAATGATAACTAAAACCGAATAATAGTTTATTTACCATAGGTTAAACTTATGAAATCAATTGCTGATAACAACTTGGCGTATTGGCTAAGATTGATATAATAAAACGCATATTCAGTATATACATTAGCTACACAAGGAAAAAATTTTATGACATTAGTCACTCGTAAAGCGCCAGATTTTACTTCAGCGGCAGTACTAGGTACTGGCGAAATTGTAAATAATTTTAATTTAGCTGAGCATATTAAAGGTAAATATGCCGTAGTATTTTTCTGGCCTATGGACTTCACTTTTGTATGCCCATCAGAAATTATTGCATTCGATCACCGTTTAGAAGAGTTCAAAAAACGTGGTGTTGAAGTAATTGGTGTCTCAATGGACTCAGAATATGTTCATAATGCATGGCGTAATACACCACAAGATAAAGGTGGTATCGGAGAAGTGAAATTCCCTATCGTTGCCGATATAAAACATAGCATTATGCAATCTTATGGTGTTGAACATCCTGAAGCAGGTGTTGCTCTTCGTGCATCATTTTTTATCGATAAATCAGGCGTTGTTCGTCATGAAACAATTAATGATTTACCAATCGGTCGTAATATTGATGAAATGCTGCGTATTGTTGATGCTTTCCAATTCCATGAAGAACATGGCGAAGTTTGTCCTGCACAATGGACAAAAGGAAAGCAAGGAATGCAAGCAAATCCAAATGGCGTTGCTAGCTACTTAAAACAACACGCTAATGAAATCTAAGTTGAGAAACATGCTATTATAATTAGCTTAGAAATATTTTAAAAACGCAAACCGGAGTACAACTCCGGTTTTTTTATGTTCAAACGCGAACTACAGTCAGATAACGTTCAAATAGTATTTAAGTTATTATCAACGCAATATGTTTATATTAATGCCCGCTAACATTTGAAAATAGGTTAATAATAACCACACCAAATATAATAAAGCCCATACCAATTAATGCTGCTAGATCTAAAGATTGCTTCATAAAAATCCAAGCTATCAAACTGATAATAATAATCCCGATCCCCGACCAAATCGCATAAGCAATACCGACAGGAATAGTTTTTAAGGCCAATGAAAGAACATAAAATGACGCGCTATAACCAATAATAGTAATTATTGAATACATTAAATGCGTAAAACCGTTAGAAAGTTTTAATGAAGAAGTTGCAATCACTTCACAAATAATTGCAATAAAAAGTAATAGATATGAATTCATATTATGACTCATAAGTTAGTTGAAATAAAAAATGAAGACTCGCCATAAATCTTAGTGTGATCTATACAAACTCAGTAAACACACAATTCAGGAAAAAATAGAATAAATGCAGGGGTATGAGGGATCAGAAAAGAGCTATTAAAAAAATACTTATTAAACATATAACGTTTATTATCCACTCAACACCTTGATGTAATATACCACTCCTCAATAATAAAGTAAAAAGTTAAAAGAAAACGGATTACTTTTTAGTATATTACTTTTCGAGTGATGAGTCCCTTAAAGTCATTATCAATTTTCATTGATTTATACATTTGATTCAGAACTTTTTATAAATTACGCTAAACGATTAAATATGTTAATCAGCACGACAATTGCTCACTATTTTTGATAAAATAAAAAATACCCTATTAAAAGATTTCGGTAGTCGATTCAATCTCAAACATTGAAAAAATTGTTCAAGTTCGATTAAATACCGCACTTCAATTAGCATTCAATACTCTTATCTTATCAGCATCATCTCAAAAAATATTCAGCTATTAAGTAAACACAAAATGCTTAATAATGAAATAATTAAGCTAACAATGATAAATCCAATTAAAAATTTACCAACTTTATAATAAAACCTATTTGTCTCATTTTCTCGCTTCTTTCTATTGAAACAAAGCAAAAGAATACCTATGAGAAGAATTGGTAAATAGATATACCAAAAATAAAACGGTGCAACTATTAACAGAATTAGAATTACTTGGCCTGTAGTTAGTGAAAACATTTGGAATTTCTATACTTAAATAATTATAACGTGCTATTAAGAATCATAACAAATCTATGATTCAACTTCATAGAAGAGAAATAGTATATGTAACGCCTTAATAAATCAATAATTATTTTCCAAGATGTGGGATAATAGTATTGGATGAATCTGGTGAATGGTGGGTTGTGAGGGGATCGAACCCGCGACCAATTGATTAAGAGTCAACTGCTCTACCGACTGAGCTAACAACCCATTTAGTTAGTTGGGATATTCTATATAACTTTATATTCTAATGCAAATCCTCTATTCTCAAATTAATATAATTGTCAGAATGAAAACTCATTTACAACTAAACGGTAACATGTAAACCAACGATACCGATAATAATCACACTCAGACCAAATATTCGAGTGAAATTCTTCGGTTCATTGAAGATAAGCATATTAGCCAAAACCGCACCTGAAGTACCTAGCCCTACCCACACTGGATAAACTATACTTAAATCCAGATACTTGAGTGAAAAATAAAATAGTATAAATGAAACAAAAAAACCGCCCCAATAAAACATTAATCGCAACAAGCTTTTTTGTTGCGAGTATAGCTTAAGACCTATAGCGCCAATAACTTCGAAAATTGCAGCAGTTAAAATAAATAACCATCCCATATCTCAATCCAAATTTTAGTTAATTAGCTATCAGCTCGTTTTAATTGCACAACACCAATGATAATTAAAGCTACAAAAAATATTTCAATCAGTTTAATTTGTTTGCCAAATACAACCATATCAATCAGTAATGAGCCAATCGCGCCAACACCAGAAAATATTGCATAGACAGTACCTGTAGGAATAGTCTTACATGCATTAGTTAAAAACGTAAAATCAACAATAATGACTAATACAACAATCACCCAATGCCACCACTGGCTCGCAGTAGTAAAACCAAATACCCAACACAATTCAAAAAAGCAGGTGAGAACAACAAATACCCACTCTTTATTCCTGCTGTACATAATGACCTCATTATTTTTTTATTTTTTGTTTATATTGCTTAATTTTATTATTTCATTAATGTGCTTAATGAAAACAAAAGACGGTTCGCAAACTAAAACATTTGCCACCTAAAGATTATGATGTTTATGCAGAGAAACAGTTCAACCTTATATATAATATCGATAGTTTCTGAAACACTTTAATGCTATTTCTTACTATTTATTAACAATTCTATAATGACGGATGAAAAATGGCAAGCCTAGAATTATTGATAATTGTATGCTTTTAAATAACTTTCTCAAAAATTGAGAGAAAATCCGAAATAAAATTAATCCATTTAACTTAAATCAATTACCAAAAATGATAACTTAATATAGCTTAGATCCTATCCTTAATCCCAGCAAATGATCAATCTTACTCAACGCGTAATTGACGAATAAAATCTATCTAATTTTAAAAAAAAGTTGAGGAAAGGGGTTTTTTTTCAATTAAATCAATATAGAATACGTCGCTTAGTATTTTAATTCATTTTAAATCAAAATAATTCAAGTACTTTAAGTGTAACTTATTTAATATTTATATTAGAAAATAAGTCAGATAAATCAAAAAGGAATAGACAATGTCAAATAAATCGGACAATGAGTTTAAAGTCGGAATAAAGGCCTATGTGTCACTAGTTGTTGCCATACTGTTTTTTTCCGGGCTATTTTATAACGTGGATGGAAAAGCTTGGTTAGGTGCATTTGATTTTACCAGCTTAAGTGGTAAATTTGGTACGATGCTTCACCCTGAAAAAAATACTTTTGTTGGTGAAGGTGGAAATAGCGCCAGAGCCGGCTTTATTTTTGCCTTATCACTAATACCGACAGTTATGCTTGCGTTAGGTGTTTTAGAAATTTTTACCCATTACGGTACAATTCGTGCAGCTCACAAACTATTAACTCCCCTTCTTAAACCTATTTTAGGGGTTCCTGGTAAAACGGGCCTTGCGTTAATTACTGATTTACAAAGTACTGACGCTGGAGCCGTATTAACTAAAGAGTTGTATGATGAAAAACAGATCAGTAAAAAAGATCTTATCATTATCAGCGCCTGGCAATATTCAGGAGCGGGCTTAATTAATAACTACTTTTCTATTGGTTCTGCGCTTTTTGCTTCAATGACTGTCGCAATATTTACACCATTGGTCATTATGATTGTATTGAAATTCGTTGGTGCAATTTTAGTACGCATGATTTTAAATTCAGTTTATAAAAAGGATTTTATCAATGAATAACTCAACCAATCAAAAACAGACTAACAATCCATTAGATATTTTCGTTATTGGTGCTCGCAAAGGCTTCAATATTGCAATAAACAATTTAATGCCTAACATTATTATGGCATTTGTTATCACGGAAATATTAAAAAGATTAGGTTTGATGCAATTAATCGGTGAAGTATTTGCACCCGTTATGGGGCTATTTGGTTTGCCGGGTGAAGCTATAACGGTATTGTTGACCGCTTGGTTATCAGCTTCAGCAGGAACGGGTGTTGCTGTAAATTTAATTTCTGGCGGTATTTTAAGTGGTGTTGATATCACGATCTTAGCACCAGCTATTTTCTTAATGGGCTCACAATTACAATATATGGGACGTTTATTGGGTGTTGCTGATGTACCTAAAAAATATTGGCCACTATTAATGCTTAACAGTATAGTTAATGCTTTAATTGCGATGATCATCATGCGATTTATAGTGTGATAAAGGAGATATCTATGTCTAATGTACTTGAACATTACCACTATTTACATCAAATTCCTGAGTTGGGTTTTGAAGAATTTAAAACCTCAGCCTATATCGCGGATAAACTTGAAGCTGCTGGCTATAAAGTAGCACGAAACATTAACAATACCACAGGAATTGTTGCTGAATATGACAGTGGAAAACCCGGTCCAGTGTTAGCATTACGAGCTGATATGGATGCTCTAGGTCATATCATTGAAGGTGAACACTGTGCGAGACACACTTGTGGACATGACGGTCACTCATCAATGTTATTAACTGCAGCCCAAGAACTCATTAAAGAAGGTAATATAAAAAAAGGAAAATTAAAGCTAATTTTTCAACCTGCTGAAGAGTTAGGTTCAGGTGCTTTAGCCATGATAGAAGGCGGTGCTATTGACGATGTTGATATGATCATTGGCTTACATGTACGTCCTAAAGATGAATGCCCAAAAGGCTGTGCATCAGCTGCCATGTTTTATTCAGCCTCAACGACAGTTGAAGTAAATATCCATGGTATTCCTGCTCATGGTGCAAGACCACATTTAGGCGTAAATGCATTAGATGCTGCAACTATGGCAATTCAAGCTGTGAATACTATTCACCTAGCGCCCAGCTTAACTTATAGCGTGAAAGCCACGCGTTGTATATGTGATGCGGGTGTAACGAATGCTATTCCATCAGAGGCCTATGTTTGTTGGGATTTAAGAGCCCCAACTAATCCTGCTATGGATGATTTAAAAGCAAAAACACTTAAAGCAATCGAACTCAGCGTTGCATCAATTGGTGCTAAAGCTGATATCAAAGTATCAAAAGAGATACCAGCAGCTGAAATTGATGATGAAGTCACAAAAATTATTGCTGAATCTATTATAGATGTGCTTGGCAAAGATGGATTAAAAGATCCTATTTTTACCCCAGGTGGAGAAGATTTCTTCAATTATCCTCGTGAAAGAGATGTAAAATCAGGTTTTTGGGGATTGGGTGTTGATTTAACACCAGGTCTACATCATCCAGATATGACTTTTGATACATCAGCATTAGAAAATGGTGTAAAAATCACTAAAACTTGTGCTTTAAAAGTTTTGGGTTAAGTAAATTATTCCGCCGAATATTTCGGCGGTTTCTTGAAAGACTTATAATGATTTACGATAGGCCACAATATCATCAATTGTAACTACTGGTAACTGATGCTTTTTAGCAAATTCGACAACTTGTGGTGCTCTAGCCATTGTTCCATCATCATTCGTTAATTCACAAATTACAGCGGCTGGTTTAAAGCCTGCTAATGAAACTAAATCTACAGAGGCTTCTGTATGACCTCGACGACTCAAGACGCCATTCTCTTTTGCGACTAATGGAAAGACATGGCCTGGATGATTTAAATCACTTGGTTTTGCATTATCTGCAATCGCAGCTTTTACCGTAGTGACTCTGTCCGCAGCCGATACGCCAGTTGTTACGCCTTTCGCAGCTTCAATAGTAATAGTAAAAGCGGTCTGGTTTTTACTGGTGTTGTTAGCAACCATCATTGGTAACTCTAATTTATCGCAATAGGATTGTGGCATACATAGGCAAACTATACCACTTCCATATCGAATCGTTAGCGCCATTTGTTGTGTTGTAATTGTTTGTGCTGCCCAAATAATATCGCCTTCGTTTTCGCGATCTTCATCATCTAGCACTAATACGCCAGATCCAGCTTTGATTGAAGCGATTGCTTTTTTGACACGCTCGATGGGTGTTCCGAATTCATTTAAGTTAAACTGATTCATGGTAAATACCTATCCTGTTTTATTAAACTAATTATATTTATTCTTAATTAATTTGAATTCATTAAGTTATAAATATATTAAATACCAGAATCAGGGCAAGTGCTTGACCATAGTGATTTTGCTATAGCGCAAATATAGAAAAGATAAGCTACTCTCTTTCATCCAGACTTTAACTGTCGGCTTTGGAATCTCACCAAATCTGCTTGTCCTTAATAAAATCTATTTTATTAAGCGCTCGTGGGCTATACCACCGGTGGGGAATTACGCCCCGCCCTGAGAATTTTTTGTCAGTGAACTGACATCAAACACTATAATATAAATTAATAAAAAAAACACGTATATTTTAGGTGGATAAATAAATTGCCGCATAAAGCGGCAATTTTTGATGAGGCAATTAATGCATTCGAATTTCACGCAAATGCCGTTTCTCAGCGCGACGCATCCAAAGCCATGAAATGAAGCCAATAATACCAACAATTAATAAAATAATTGTCGCTAAGGCATTAACTTGAGGATCAACCCCTAATCGGACTTTAGAAAATACCAGTTTTGGTAACGTCATCGCACCTGGCCCTGTCACGAAATTAGCGATAACCACATCATCAAGTGATAAAGTAAATGCCAATAACCAACCAGATACAAGAGCTGGAGCAATCATAGGTAACGTTATAATGAAAAATACCTTTAATGGATTAGCACCCAAATCTAATGCCGCCTCTTCAATTGACCTATCTAACTCTCGTAATCTTGCGCTAATAACGACTGTCACATAAGCGGTACAAAATGTTGCATGAGCGAGCCAAATAGTAATTGCACCTCTTTGTGTTGGCCAACCAAGTACTTGTCCCATTCCAACAAATAACAATAGTAATGCCAAGCCGGTTATTACATCTGGCATAACTAGTGGTGCCGTTGTCATAAACGAAAACAAATTAGAACCTCGGAATCGTCTATATCGTATTATGGCATAAGCAGCTAAGGTACCAAGTACGATTGCTAATGATGCAGCACCCGCAGCAATAGAAAGGCTCAATCCTACCGCTTTAAGTAAGGCTTCATTATGGATCAATTCAAAATACCATTTAGTTGAAAATTCAGACCAAACAGTTACAAGTCTTGAACTATTGAAAGAATAAACAATCAAGATGATCATCGGTATATATAAAAAGGAAAACACTAATAATAGAATTAATCCTTTTAAAAATTTACCTAGCAATGATATCGTTACAATAATTGTCAAAATAAGACTGAAGACAAAACATCCCACATATAAGCTACTACTACTTAATAAAGTAAAACCAGATGCTGAAATCAAAACCGATAGCACCAATGAACCTAAGAATGCGGAGATAAAAACAATCAATGCTGATCGCACGATTAATGGTAAATTATTCATTTATTTACCCCCCATTTGTCGGTTTTGGAATTTGTTAAAGTAATAGATAGGGACAATTAATATCAATAACATCACTGTTGCGACAGCTGATGCGGCTGGCCAATCGTGATTATTAAAGAATTCAGCCCATAGCTGAGTACCAATCATTAGACTATCTGAAGGCCCTAACAGTTCAGGGATTACATATTCCCCAACCGCCGGAATGAATACCAACATGGCTCCAGCAATAACACCATTTTTAGTTAATGGTACGATAATCCTAAAGAAGGTTTTGATTGGCTTACAGCCTAAATCTAATGCTGCTTCAATTAGGGTTGAATCGACTTTACTTAATGATGTGTAAATTGGTAACACAACAAATGGTAAGTAAGAATATACAATACCGATATAAACAGCTAGATAAGTTTTCATAATGATTAGCGGTTGATCAATAACACCTAACCACATTAAGAAATGATTTAACAAACCATTAGGATTCAATATTCCAATCCACGCATAAACACGAATTAAAAATGATGTCCATGATGGTAATATAATCAACAATAATAAAATATTTCGAGTAGATGGTTTGCATTGCGATATAGCCCATGCTAATGGATAACCAATCAAAATACATAATAATGTCGAAATTGCAGCCACTTTCAATGACTGTAAATAGGAGTCTAGATAAATAGTATCAGCTAATAAATTAAGATAATTACCAAAATTTAAAACAATATTTACCAGCCCATCTTCATAACTAAAAAGTTCAGTATAAGGAGGAACGGCTATCGCCACTTCCGAAAAGCTGATTCTAAATACGATTAAAAATGGTAATAAAAAGAGTAACAGCATCCAAAAGTAAGGAATCGCGATAACTAACAAACGACCATATAATGTCATTAAGTCGGAATCATCACGTTGTTGTCGCATCTTTTTATAAGCATAATAGATAGCAACCAAACCGACTAATTCAAGTATATATAAAATACTACCAGCTATTATCAACCGATAAGCAAATTTAGATGGTTTATAATGCGCTAAATATGCACCTAAACATGATAATAAAAAGCTTAATACCATTGATGTAAATAACGCATCTAAAAAAAGATTGTCAAATGCATTTGTTGTTACAAAACGTAAATAAATACCGAGTAACACCAAGGCATTTAATAACAAACCCCATAAAATGGATCGCATCAATATATCCTCTTGTGTTTATTCAGTAAGTACAACACAACTATCGATTTCCCAACTAAGGTTGACAATATCACCCCAAGTAGGCATACCTTTACGATAGCGATGTTCGTTTTGTAGCTGTGCAATAATTATCTGACCACTTTGCAATTTTACGTGATAAATTGAAAGATCGCCTAAATAAGCAATTTCAACAACTTCACCTGTTGCAACGTTATAGGCATCTTCAGCAATTTCATCACAAAGTTTGATTTTTTCAGGTCTTAAGGCAACTTGAATTGGAACACCTTCGACAGCGGGTGAATCATAATCAACTTTTAAAGAGTGCTTAATCATAGGACAACTAATAATTAATCCATCTTCTAATGTTTCTTGTAAAATGCCATCAAATACATTTACTGAACCGATGAACTCAGCGCTATAACGACTATTTGGGTGCTCGTAAATCTCTTCAGGCTCACCAATTTGCACAAATTGACCTTTGTTCATAATCGCAATGCGCCCTGCCATTGTCATCGCTTCTTCCTGATCATGGGTTACCATTACACAGGTCGCACCAACTTGTTCTAAAATGCTAACCACTTCAAGTTGCATACGATCACGAAGTTGTTTATCCAAAGCGCCCATTGGTTCATCTAATAATAGAAGTTTTGGTCTTTTGGCTAGACTTCTTGCTAAAGCAACTCGTTGTCTTTGACCACCAGATAATTGATGAGGTTTACGTTTACCAAATTGCTCCATATGCACAAGCGCTAACATCTCTTCAACACGCTGTTTAATGTCGCTTTTAGCTAATCTATCTTGTTTAAGACCAAAAGCAATATTTTGCTCAACCGTCATGTGAGGAAAAAGAGCATACGATTGAAACATCATATTAATTGGACGATTGTAAGGAGGAACTTGCGATAAATCCTTACCATCTAAAATAATTTGTCCGGATGTTGGTTGTTCAAACCCTGCAAGCATACGCAATAAGGTCGATTTACCACTACCTGATGCACCTAATAAGGCGAAAATTTCCCCATCATAAATGGTTAAATTTACATCATCGACGGCATAATAGTCGTCATTAAAAACTTTAGTTAGATTTTTGATCTCCAATAATGGAGTTATCATCTTTTTTTTAGGCTGTACCTGATTTGTTGTTTTATCGTTCACACTTTTTTCCTCATAACAACAAGCCAAAAAAAACGAGACGGAAAGGTTATTAAACCTCTCCGCCTAGAATATATAAGTCAATAATTTGACGTTCAAACGGTTATTTACCCGTTTTAAGTTTTGTCCATGTGCGAGTAATCACACGTTCGAGCTTAGGATCTTTTACTGTAAGGGTAAATAATTTTTCCATAACTTCTGGTTTTGGATAAACTGCAGGATCATTTTTCACTGCTGGTCTTACAAACTGATCGTTAGCCGCTTTATTTGCACTAGCAAAGTTAACATCATTAGTTACCTGTGCAGCAATTTCTGGAATCATAACGAAGTTTAAAAACTCATGAGCTTCATCAGGATTAGCTGAATCTTTAGGAATAGCAAATGTATCAAAGAATACTAATGCACCTTCTTTAGGAATATGGTAGCCAATATGCACACCATTATTTGCTTCGTTAGCTCTGTCACGAGATTGTAGTATATCGCCTGACCAACCTAAAATTACACAAATATCACCGTTAGCTAAATCAGTTATATATTGTGATGAATGGAAATAACGAATATTTGGTCTTACTTTCTCTAACAATTCGTAAGCGGCACCTGTATAATCTTTCGCATCAGTACTGTTCGGATCTTTACCTAAATATTTAAGTGCACTCGCAAAGATTTCAGTTGGCGCATCTAAGTAAGCAACACCACAATCTTTAAGTTTTTCCATATTTTCAGGTTTAAAGACTAGATCCCAACTATCAACTGGAGCATTATCGCCAAGACGTTCTTTAACTTTATCAATGTTGTAACCAATACCTGTTGTCATCCATACATAAGGAATTGCATATTTATTATCCGGATCATGGTTTGCCATTAATTTCATCAAATTAGGATCAAGATTTTTCCAATTTGGTAATTTACTTTTATCTAATGGCAGATAGATATCAGCTTTGATCTGTCTTGCTAAAAAACTATCAGAAGGTGAAACGACGTCAAAACCAGAATGACCGGCCATTAATTTACCTTCGAGTGCTTCATTAGAGTCATACACATCATAAACTAATTTGATACCAGTCGATTCTTGAAAATCAGTGATAGTATCGTTACCAATTTGACCTGCCCAATTATAAAAATGCACAACGCGATCTTTAGCTATAGCAGATTGAGATAATGCTAGTGAAACACCAGCTATGATTGAAAGAATTGTTTTACGTTGAGTAAACATGCTCACCACTTCTCCTCTAGTTAGGGATATTACATGTTAGACACAAGCCCATTGTGAAACACAACGGACCCCCAAATTTTACCATTATCTTAATTAACGGCGAAACCGAGGTAATCAGGCAATTACGAGTCATTAATTGAATTAATGAACAAGTAGAGCTAACCTTGCATTACGAGGGATAAAATACCTTTTTTTTTACAGATGTCTACATAAAAAATCAAATAAACTTAGATTAAGGACCGAATGACTATATTTTAATCAATCAGCCCTTTGTTAGCGAGCTATTAACAATTAATTAACGTTTTTTATTCGGCAGTGGCTTGCAAAACTTTTGAATCTGGTTGCCAAATTCTATATTTAACTGTTACATCGTTTGGTACATAAAATACCAATGGTAACTGACTGTTATAATTTAATAAACCTAAATTATGTCTGATTGTAACGAACAGGTTTTTGTTAGCACTTTCAGGGCAAGCCATCATGGTTGAAAGCGTTCCTTTAACTTCTTCAACTTCGTAATAAGAATATCCCCATCCTTTAAGCTCTTTTTCTTTAATTACCCCACCTAAATTATGTGCATTACAATCTACATTCATATCTTTACCAACTAATATTTCTACTTTTGCGTTAGCTTCATCTTTTAAGCTAGGAAGATGAATCACATAACGCGTAGCACCGACTTTAGCGTTAGGATATGGCGCAATTTCATTCAATTTTTGCGCAACTTGAGGGACTTTTTGTGTATTTGCACACGCTGATAATGTTACACCCATCAAAACTAACAACATTAATTTTTTCATTTTATATCTCCAAGAAAATTGTCTAATTGATACGACATCGTATGCTTTTCAAAACATAATGCGTATAATAACATTATCTAGATTAAAGAATATGAGGTAAAAATGCCAGCAGAAAAAAAAAACGATGATTTACTAAAGCTAATTTTAAATCTATTACTCATAGGTTTACTTATAACAGTAACTTATCGAGTGATAGAAGTATTTTTGTTTGGCTTTTTTTGGGCTGTTATGGTGGTTATTGCTACTTGGCCATTAATGATAAAAATCCAACAAAAGCTGTTTAATAAACGTTGGTTATCACTGTTAGTTATGGCATTAATATTGGCATTTGTTTGTGTCATTCCTTTTCTTCTCATCATTAGTAGTGTCGCTCAAAATGGGCATTACCTTATCGAATGGGTTAGAAACCTATCTCATAGAGAATTACCTACTTTTGACTGGTTAATAAACGTTCCTATGTTTGGTGAGGAGCTACACCAAAAATGGCTCGAAATTATTAAAACCGATGGGTCGGAATTAGTATCTGATATTCAACCCTATATTGGTACCATGATTGGCTGGCTATTAGAACAAGTCACCAACATTGGCGTTTTCATATTCCATGCTGGTGTGATGATTATATTTAGTTTATTACTATTTCTTAAAGGTGAAAGCATTACTAAATATGTTTATGTTTTAGCTAATCGTCTATCTAAACAATATGGAACAACTACCGTTACATTAGCTGGTCAATCTATACGAGCGGTTGCATTAGGGGTAGTTGTCACCGCAATTACATTAGCTTTAATTGGTGGCTTAAGCTTTATTATTACCAAAATGCCATTTCCAGGCATATTAACCCTCATTTTATTCATCTGTTGTGTTGCTCAAATTGGACCCGTTATCGTCATGATTGGCTGTATTATTTGGCAATTTTGGGATGGTCATATCGTATCAGGTATTGTATTAATTGTAGTTGCCATCATATTAACCACACTAGATAGCGTAATGCGAGCCTATTTGATAAAAAAAGGGGCCGATCTACCCTTCTTACTTATACTTTTTGGTGTAATTGGGGGTATTCTAGCTTTTGGTATAATGGGACTATTTATTGGTCCAGTCGTGCTAGCATTAAGCTATAAAATTATTCAAACTTGGGTTAATGAACAATCTTAAATATTAAGTTAATAGACTGAATAAAAACAGATTAATTTAAACATAGGTTAACCTATGAAAAATAGGAGTGTTATTTTCTGACATAAATTGTGATATTCTACACTTTGTGTCAGTTTTAATGATATTTAAATCATGCGAATACCATTTATTAAATACAACCATCAAAAGCATCTAAATGAATTAGCAAAACTTCAGCAAAATGCTGAACAATATCAGATTGTATACGATCCAAAATCTTATCGAATTAGATTGCTTGAGCATATCATGAAAGCTAAGCACCGTATCTACATTGTTGCACTTTATTTAGAAAAAGATGAAGCCGGTCGTGAGGTACTTGATGAACTTTATCAAGCAAAAACAGCGCGCCCGGATTTAGATATCAAGATTTTTGTTGATTGGCATCGTGCTCAACGTGGACGAATAGGTGAAGATAAAACCCAAACGAATGCACGGTATTACTATGATCTAAAACAGCAACATCCAAATATTGATATTCCTATTTATGGTGTCCCCGTTAATCGCCGTGAAGTACTTGGTGTACTGCACTTAAAAGGTTTGATCATTGATGACACCGTCATTTATAGTGGTGCGAGTATTAATAATGTCTATTTACATAAACTGGATAAATACCGCTATGACAGATATCACTTTATAACCAATAAAGCGCTATCTGACACCATGGTCAATTACGTCAATGACAATTTCCTTTCTGCTGAAGGTGTGCAACGCTTAGATGTTAGTGAACATAAAACTCGCAAACAAATTAAACCAGAAATTAAAGCATTACGCCAAAACCTTACCGACGCAAATTATCAATATGTGGCAGATACGGATAATGATACATTATCGGTCTCCCCAATAGTTGGTCTTGGGCGAAATAACCAGCTCAATAAGGTCATTCACCATTTAATAAATGTCACAGAACGAAAAATTACATTTTGTACTCCGTATTTCAATCTACCCAATATATTAGTGCGCGATATTATTCGCCTCCTAAGAAAAGGAAAACAAGTTGAGATCATTATTGGTGATAAAGTTGCTAACGACTTTTATATTCCAGAAGATCAGCCATTTAATATTTCGGGTGGACTACCCTATTTATATGAAATCAACTTAAGACGCTTTGTTGAACGCCTTCAAAATTTCATAGACAAAGAACAGTTAATCATTAGATTATGGAAAGATGGCGATCAAACCTATCATCTAAAAGGTATTTGGGTCGATGATAGTTGGATGATGATCACAGGTAATAATCTTAATCCTAGAGCATGGCGTTTAGATCTGGAAAATGCAATATTAATCCACGATCCAAAACATGAATTACAAAAACAAATCAAACAAGAACTTGTCGCAATTCGTGAAAAAACGACCTTAATTACGCATTTTCAACAAATTCAAGCTAGCCTGTTCTATCCCAAAAATGTACATAAATTAATTAAACGATTAAGCCGAATTCGGGTTGATAGAATTATTAAACGTTTATTATAATTAACAAAGTGATAATAAATAGCTATTTGTTACACAAATAGCTTATACACAACTTAAAGTTTATTTAGGTTTAACACCATCCTAGCATTTGAAGCACTAGTAGCAATAATATCAATGACACCAGAGCGAAGCGCACCTAAAATTGCTGTCGCTTTAGTGTTTTCTGATGCAATGGCAATAACACAAGGAATGTTACGTAGCTCATCAATACTTAAACCAATTACCCGATCATTCATGGTTGTATCAACAGGATTGCCATTGATATCAAAAAAACCATAACCTGCAATATCACCAACTACCCCTTGATTCAAAGTAGCATATGTGACTTCTTGCGGGGTAAACCAGCCTAACTGTACCATGTAACAGTTTTCATTCATATCACCAATACCAACTAAAGCAATATCAGCTTTACTCGCGCGTTCGATCGTATCTTTAATAACCCGATTTTGCATAAACGCACGTTTCAGTTCACGATTCTCAACATAAGCTGGCGCATACAGAGTTTCGCTACTTGCGTTAAATTTTCTCGCAAAGCTACGGCTGATATGATCGGCATCGATAATCTCTCCAACGCGCTGAGTACCACCAATACCACAGATAAATTTACATTGTTTTTCAGGAAAAACGCCTACATGACTAGCAATTGCAGCCACATTACGCCCCTGCCCAACCGCTACCGTCATACCATTTTTCAAAGTACTGGATAAATAATTTGAAACAAGTGCCGCCACTTGTCGTCGTTGCTCATCCTCATCTTGGTGATCTAAAGCAATTAACGCTCTTTTAATACCGAAATTATTAACGAATTGCTGCTCAATACGCGAGCTAAAAATCGGGTGATATTTGACATTAATCTCAACAATCCCCTCCGCTCTCGCTTTTTTTAGCAAACGCCCTACTTTAATACGTGAAAGACCAAATCTCTTGGCAATCTCTTCTTGCGTTTGTTCATACTCATAGTAGGCAACGGCAATTTCAGTAAGTAGTTCTGACTCTTGTTTATCTTCAAATATATCCATTAGGCTTGCCTTTCATTATTAGCTTAGCTGATTGTTAATATATTACAAAAACCGCTAGCTTGCCATTCTCCATGTTGAATAAATGATTTCGCAATGTTTGGCTTGTCGATTAATAATATTTGATTTTCGAAATTTATACTATCTTTATCAAGCCAAATTAGGTGATTAAAATTATTATCATTTTAATCAATACAAAACATAATTTAGCATATATATTTTTTCTTCATTAGGATGTAAATAGATCTTGTTCGGTAATGGCAAATTGGTTGATAAGCTATTATGACTTAGCTAACTAGTATTTTATAAAAAGAGAATAAAGCTACCTTCATTTATATAACAATGGCTTGAGCTTAGACATCATTTTTCTTTAGTTCGCTCATCAGTATATATAAATGGAGTAAAATTAGATTTTAATAAAAAAATTCGCTTTTTTAAGTTCAAAAACCCCGTTCCTCAACTTTTTTTTCATAGTTAAAGTCTTGTTCGGTAATGGAAAATTGGTTGGTGAGCTATTATAACTTAGATAACTAGTATTTTATAGAAATAGAATAAAGCTACCTTCATTTATATAACAGCAGCTTGAGCTTAGACATCATTTTTCTTTAGCACGCTCATCAGTATATACAAATAGAGTAAAGTTAGATTTTAATAAAAAAATTCACTTTTTTAAGTTCAAAAACCCCGTTCCTCAACTTTTTTTCATACTAAAAAGGTTATCATACAGATTAATCAAACCCATGCGATGATTATCACATGGGCCTATATCTAATCGAATTTATGCGTTCTTACCAAGTTTCTTTACAAACTTCAAACGTTACTGAGAAAGGTGCACTAGGCCAAGGATTGTTATAAGCTTTAAAAATTCCACCATTTAACATAAATACAGCACGATGTACTTTTCCTTGCGGCTCCATAGTAAAATCAGAAACCCATGCAAGCCGTTGGTTAGTACCAGTAATTATTGCACTGGATGTAGGAAAATCAGATTTAGGATAATAATCAATAGCTAGCTGTCCCCATTCACCGTTTAAACCACCATTCATTTTTCTGGTCATCGCATTTCCGGTTTCTCTAAAACTTGCGTTAGTATTTGGGTTGGTTGCTTGAGGCGTATTAACCCAGTCAGTAAGCGTTAATTGATTTTGAATTCCTCCACAAAGATCATCTGAATATGTTAATGTCTGTTTTCCGGGTTTTGCCCAGAAATTTAAATCACTCCAAAATACAATCATATCAGATTGCCCGGTTGCATCTTTAGGCCATGCAAAAATTTGGATGGTTCTTTTTTTAGGTTTGCCATTAAAAGTTACAATACCAAGTTTATCAATTGAGATATTATTATCATCTGTTGAAAACAGATAATCTTGTTGTTCATTACTCATCCAAAGTTGGAATGATGCTCCTTTAAATGCAGTATGAGGAAAACGATTATTATGCCCAGCACTGGTATTAAGTAAAAATCCTAATTCAGGATGCCACTCATTTTTATTATAACCACCTCCATGTTTTGGATTAGGTGTAGGATCTATTGATGCTCCCCAACCATAACCACTAGGAGTGTCATTATTATATTGAGTCCAAGACCATATATTTTTATCCATGGTTGGATAAGTCCGAGCATAACACACTTGATTAATTTTGGATTTAAAATAATATGTTTTAAAAACATCGTTATAAATATGTTCTGACTCATTTGGCAGACCATATTCTGTTTGCACTTTTATATTCTTAATTGAAAGCTCTAATTTATAAGGTGCTTTGCAGGGATCTATTTTTTTAGTTAACTCATTTTCAGGTACTTTTTTATATTCCCCTAGCCCATTTTTATTACCACCAGGAACACTATAATACCAAGTAGCCGTTAATACGCCATCAGGAATACCTGTATCACCATCTTCATCAAAAATACTTATATTGAGATTATTAGCGATATCCATCAAATTGACATCGTGACCATTGGCCTCAATAACTTTTTTTACTTCATTTGAACCATCTTTACCTTGAATTACCCAACTTATTTGACTAAGAGTGGTATCCGGGTCCAATTTAAAATCGTTAATATCACTTTCTGAAGTGCGTAACCGACCATCAGGCATACTAACAACACTCAACTTTTCCTTAAAGTCAGTTGAATCAACCATTGCACCATTGACCGCGATCATTGGTGAATTACCATGAATCAATTGAGTCGTTGAGGCGGGTAGTAAGGCATTAATATTATTTACAAATGACAATAGTAAAATTCCCAATAAATAATTTTGTTTATTTTTGAATACTTCATAGCCTGATATAGAAACTGAATTAAAGTATCCATTTTTAAATATTGCTAACCAGTTCAAGCTAAATCTCCTTTTTATTAACATGCTGTTGCAATTAAATCTAATAACACTCCTTTATATGTCCTCTTTTAATACACGACATCAAACAGCTAAACTGGATATGATTTATACAGCTTGTTATATGAAATTGTTTCTTTAAAGATCAGACATTAAAGCTTTTAAATTTGAAAACGATCAAATTATTGATCGAAACTTCCGATCAATCAATAGCCATTTGATCGTGATTGACTATCAAATACACAAATTAAGCTTTAGACGTTTGAAATAAGATAGGGGTTTATTTAGCCTACAATTTTATAAAAATTATATTTATATGATTAATAATAATTAATATAGAATTTTTTATAATAAGATCATAAGTTAATAAAAAGAATTAAAAAATGTTTAAGAAAGGTTAAGAAAGGATAATTTTAACTATTTGATCAATAAAATAAATAAAACATAATTTTTAGTTAATCAAAGATCATTTTGCAAATATCAATAAAAATAATTTCAAAAGAGAGTTAATTAATTAAAAACGATTAATAAAATAAAGAAAGAAGAGTTATTAAAATTTCAAATCGGTTTTATTATGGATTAAATAAACAGTTTTACCAAGTAGCTATGAAGTATAGCTACTTGGTGAGAATTAAATATTAAAAATTAATTTCTGTTCCAATAAAGTAACGACGCCCTTCTAATGTTTTACCAAAGTCATCGTTTGAAACATCTTTGTCAAACAAGTTATAAACGCCACCATATACTTTAGCATTTTTATTTATTTGGAAAGACGCACCGACATCCCAGAAAGTATAGCCTGGATATTCAATTTTCTTACCACTGCGATCTGTGGTAGTTTCTACCCCATAATAAGCAACCTTAGTCCATAAATCAAACTCTTGAGTGAGATTCCAATCAAGTTGAGTATTGAATTTTTGTTTTGGTGTACGGTTTAATGGTTTACCTTTATTTTTACCCGTTTTTTGCTCTGTCTCAGTCCATGAATAGTTAGAGCTTAACAAGAAATCAGTAAATAATGGCGTTTTAAATGTAAGCTCAATACCTTTAAGGTCTGCTTTATCTACATTTTCTCGCCCTTGAATAAAATCAAATTCTTTATTGAAGTTTTTATATTTACATGTTCTATTTGGAATCTTTCTAGTATCACATATATAGTAGGACTGAATTTTATCTTTATACTTTGTATAAAAGGCTGTTGCTGAAGCATCAATACCATAATCATTGGTATAAGCCAAACCAATTTCAAAATTATCTGATTTTTCTGGTTTTAAATCTGGGTTACCAACAACTACACCATTGGAAAATCCACCACCTGTTACTTGTCCCCAATCAGAAACAACTTGACGCAGCTGTGGTGTTGCAAAACCGGTAGAATACCCCCCCTTCATAGTAAAGTTATCATCAATATTCCAGACACTATAAATTCTTGGATTCCAATTACTACCATAATTTTCATCTTTGTTATAACGTAAACCAGCCGTTATATTCCAATTATCGAAAATGCTTATCTCATCCTCTGCATATAGCGCATAATTCCAACGGTCAATTTTAGTAATATTACTATTAAGTTCATTACCTTTATCATGTAATTCTTGATAATTATATTTACCACCCACCGTTAACATGTTAATCGAAAAAGGTATTGTTGCATGTGTATCAACATCAGTATTCTTGATTTTCATTTGCCTTGCAGGATTATTATTCTCTTCATAGGCAATAAACGAAGTTGTTGAAACATCGCCAAACATACCATTATGAGTCAATGCAAAAGTATTTCTCGCATTATCTCGCTTATAGTCATCCTTTCTGCTTTTATCTCTAGTTTTACCTCTAGTTGAAGTACTATTTTGTAAAGAACGACCAAAATCAAAATCAAATTTTTGGGTATCAGTAGCATTAAGCGATATTTTACCGTTTAAGCTTCTTAATTTTTGGCCTGAATGACCATTCAAGAATCTATCTTCGTGTCGATTTGTATATTGCCCATACAATTGAATCCCTAAAATATCATCAATAATTGGTCCCATAGTTGAAAAACTACCTACATAGGTATTTTTTTCATCTGAACGATAAGGCATGATTGATTCAACTCGAATACCGCTATGCCATTTATTTGAAACTTTCTTAGTAATGATATTGACAACCCCACCCATAGCATCTGAACCATATAGCGATGACATTGGTCCTCGGACAACTTCAATACGATCTATAGCAGTTAAAGGCGGTAACCAGCCTTGTTCAAAACCAGAATTATCACTATTAGGTCTGGTTTCACGAGTGCTAACTTTTTTACCATCAATTAATAATAAAGTATATTTGGCATCCATACCACGAATACTAATATCAGTTGAATCACCGCCACCAGTTATCGTGATCCCAGGAATATCCTTAAGCGCATCAGTCACATCACGATAAGGTTTTTTGCTGATTTCCTCTGGCGTGATTACCGAAATTGTTGCTGGAGCTTCTTTAATTTGTTGAGAAAATCCTGATGCTGTCACCACCATAGTATCAGTATTTTTATCAGTGTCTGCTATCGCTAAACCAGATAATGATAATAAAATACTTGTATTTATGACATGTGTTGCCAGTTTAATTTTAGTATTCATGTTTTATAACCTTATTATTTATATTGATATTTTGCAAAGCAAGCCGTGCGTTACAATAACCTACGTGAGAATAATTATCAATAACTTTTCGATAATAATTATCAATATCTTTACGAAAAATTATTTATATCTAGACATTTCACATCATTTAAATAATAATGGTTATCATTTTCATCAAAGCAAAAGGTATCAATATGAATAAAAAAATATTATTAAGCACTCTAATAGCTTTTACTTTAGGGTTATCAGGTTGCCAATCATCAATCACTGTGAATCCAGATAATAAACAAACCGTTGTTGTTCCTAAATCACCAAGTAAAGTGGTAGTAATGAACTATGGTGCTTTAGATACCTTAGATGCATTAGGTAAAGGTTCTATTGTTGTAGGAACACCTCTTTCCGTTCTTCCTTCTTATCTTGAGCAATATAAAAGTGTCTCTGATACAGGTAGTATGAAAGAACCAAGCATCGATGCAATTAAACAAGTTAAACCTCAACTCATCGTTATTGATGGTCGTCAAGCTAGTCGAACTGAAGAATTATCGAAAATTGCACCAGTAATTAATTTAAGTGTTGACGCGAAGAATTATCTTGAATCAACTAAAAATCATATCAATGTTCTAGCAGATATAACTGGAACTGAAAAGAAAGCTGAAGATTTGATTCAATTGCTTGATACAAAAGTGACCAACGCACAAGCTGTTGCACAAGCGAGTCACAAAAAAGCAATAGTTGCTATTCATAATGATGGAAAAATGATTCTTATTAATGGCAGTTCAAGCGCAGCATTAATTCATGATGTGTTGAAAGTAAAACGGGCTGTACCACTAACACCACAGCCTAGTGGTAAACCTAAACCAACCTTTATTGATAACAGCTATATTAGTAAAGTAAAACCTGATATTGTTTATGTCGTTGACCGAAGTAAAGCTATTGGTCAATCAGCAATGAAAAACGACTTTTTAAATCCAAAAGTATTAGCGAAAAGTAAAACTGAGGTTATCTATTTAACACCAGATCTTTGGTACTTATCGGGTGGCGGTGTCGAAAGTTTGGATCGTCAAATTGATGAAGTCATTAATGCATTGAAATAATTTTTTATCATAATGTAGGCCCTTATTTCAATAAGGGCTTGTTTCTCGTTTCTCTCCATATTCATCACTGCAAAGTAAAAATTTTTATTTCGACTAATTTAATTATGTTAGAATGCTCACCTATTATTTTAATCTAAATGAATAAACTTTTAGATTCTCGATAAATACCTCAATAAATTTTAAATTACTATGAATATGTCATCCCCTACTATTGGATTTGTGAGCCTTGGTTGTCCTAAAAATTTAGTTGACTCTGAGCGAATTTTAACTGAACTACGTACTCAAGGTTATCAAGTAGTGCCAAGTTACGACAATGCTGATTTGGTTATTGTTAATACTTGTGGCTTTATTGATAGTGCTGTACAAGAATCATTAGAGGCCATCGGTGAAGCCCTTAATGAAAATGGTAAAGTTATTGTGACAGGTTGTCTTGGTGCGAAAGAAGATCAGATACGTAATGTTCATCCTAAAGTCTTAGAAATATCAGGACCTCATAGTTACGAAGCTGTACTTGAACATGTTAATAAATATGCGCCAAAACCTAGCTACAATCCATTTACAAGCCTTGTACCAGAGCAAGGAGTAAAATTAACGCCTAAACATTATGCTTATTTAAAAATTTCTGAAGGTTGTAACCATAGCTGTACATTTTGTATTATTCCATCATTACGTGGGGAGATGGTTAGTCGTCCAATCGGTAATGTTCTTGATGAGGCAAAACGTTTAGTCGATAGTGGCGTAAAAGAGCTTTTAGTTATCGCACAAGATACCTCTGCTTACGGTATCGATGTCAAAAATCGTACAAACTTTTGGAATGGTATGCCATTAAAAACTGATATTCATACCCTTTGCGAGCAATTATCTACTCTTGGTATTTGGGTGCGTCTACATTATATGTACCCTTATCCAAGTGTCGACAATTTGATTCCATTAATGGCTGAAGGAAAAATATTACCTTATCTAGATGTCCCTTTACAACATGCTAGCCCTACCGTTTTAAAATCAATGAAACGCCCAGGCACAATTGAAAGAACCTTAGAGCGAATTCATCATTGGCGTGAGATTTGCCCTGAAATTACCTTACGTTCAACGTTTATTGTTGGCTACCCTGGTGAAACTGAGAAAGATTTCGAACTATTACTCGACTTTTTATCTCAAGCGCAATTAGACCGTGTTGGTTGTTTCCCTTATAGCCCAGTGGAAGGTGCTGCTGCAAATCAATTAGCTGATCAAATACCAGAAGAAATAAAGCAAGAACGCTTCCACCGTTTTATGCAATTACAACAATCGATTTCAACACAGAAACTTCAAAATAAAATAGGTAAAACATTATCTGTATTGATTGATGAAGTTGATGAAGAAGGTGCTATTGGGCGAAGCATGGCCGATGCGCCAGAAATAGATGGTGTTGTCTATCTAAATGAAGAAAAAGATGTTAAAGTCGGCGATATTGTTCAAGTAAATATTGAACATTCAGATGAATATGATTTATGGGGTACTGTAAAACAGTAAATAAATCCAATGAAGCAACATTATCGACACGAAATAAAAAACTTAGTTACGTTGGCAATCCCTGTCATGATTGCACAGATATCTCAAACCGCGATCACGTTTGTTGATACCATTATGGCAGGTAACTACAGCAAAACAGCACTATCGGGTGTAGCCATAGCTGTATCAATTTGGTTGCCTACTATTTTATTTGGACAAGGCTTATTAACGGTATTAACACCGATAATTTCCAATTTAAATGGTGCGGCTAAACGTGAACAAGTTGCTGATCAGACTCGTCAAGGTGTTGTGATTGCTTTAATCTTATCCATAATCATGATGCTAGTTTTGTACAATTCGGACAAAATAATTAGTTTTAGAAGCTCAGCTGACCATCCAATCGATCCAGAAATGGTTGATGTAGCGGTATCATTTTTACGCTCAATCATGTGGGGCGTACCTGCTTTCTTGCTATTTTTAGTTTATCGTAATCAATGTGAAGGTTTATCTAACACAAAGCCTGCTATGGTGATTATATTTATTGCATTACTTGCTAATATCCCCATTAATTATGTTTTAATTTACGGTAAATTAGGATTGCCAGCATTTGGTGGTGTAGGTTGTGGTATTACCGCAGCAATAATCTTTTGGTTAATGTTTGCTTTAATTCGTATCTATACCTTAACGACAACTACTCAACGGGATATTGGTAAAACACCACTAACAAAACTCATTGATTTTGCTATCATCAAAAAAATAGTTGTATTAGGAACTCCCCTTGCTTTAGCCTATTTTTTTGAAATGAGTTTGTTCGCGGTAGTTGCATTACTTATTGCACCACTTGGTCAAATAACTGTTGCTGCACATCAAATTATCTTCACCATTAGCAGTTTAACGTTTGCAATACCTTTATCTTTAGGGGTAGCAACTAGTATTAGAGTTGGTTACCTATTAGGTAAAAACAAACCCATATTGGCCAAACAAACAGCTTATGTAAGTTTAGCCATATCATTCATGATAGCCGTAGTGGTAGCATTAATTCTGGTGATATTCAGATCACCTATTATTAACATATTCACCCATGAGATTGATGTTATCACTATTTGCCTACAACTTATTATTCTACTCGCTATCTATCAAGTATCTGATTACTTGCAAGTTGTAGCAAGCAATGTATTACGTGGTTATAAAGATACTAAAAGTATATTTTTTATTACGCTTATCTCTTATTGGGTGGTAGGGTTACCAATTGGATATATCTTAGGATTAACCGATCTTATCATACAGCCAATTGGTGCTGCCGGTTTTTGGATAGGAATTATTTTAGGACTAGCTGTAGCAGCGTTCTTACTTATCGGTAGAATGATCTACATTCAAAAACAACCGCAAGATATTATATTGAAAAGAGCTTCACAATAATAAAAATTTCTCGCCAAACTTATCAATAAACAGAGTAAGTTTGGCTATATTTTATCTAAAATTGTTAATATCTATACTTAATCTAACTTAATAAATATAAAAGTCATAAAAGAAACTAAATTATAAATTTATATTGCTTAAAATTTAATTACTTATATAATTTTGACCTCTTCAATGGATTGTTATTAATATAAATTTGTAATGTTAAAAAAAGAATTACTATCGCATGTTATTTGTATTTGTCTTTCAGTAGTATTGGTTTACTTATTAGGTTACCCGCTAAGATTTGATAGGATACTTCTTACTTATTTTTCTCTAATTTTTTTAGCTAGATTTACTTTTTTCCGTTTCTTATTCGGATTAACATTCGTCATAGCTGCACTTTATTTTCCAATAGGATTTTACTATGGATATCCCAACGTTGCTGTAGTCAGTGCCATATCAGAAACTGATATCGATGAAATGCAAGAATTCTGTTCGCAATTACCTCTCTATTTTTACTTAATACCATTCCTATTAGTAATTTTCTTTATTCTTTTTTTTAAAAAGTTTAGATTTCCTAAAATAAAAAATTATTATGTTATTGCACTAGCATTAATGATTTGTTTTTATAAACCGGTTAAAAGTGCCATCAAATATCAGCCAACTACTTTATCTTCGATAACAACTTTAATAATAGATAATTTCAAATATCCCGCATTTGAGTTTTGCTTCGATTTATATTCAAGTGCAAAAATATATCAGACTGAAAAGGCTGAACAACTTAGACAAATACAACAACCCAATACAATACCCATTGTTTCTGTCAATCCTAAACATAAAACCTATATTATTATCATTGGTGAAAGTGTTCGTAAAGATTACATGAGTGCTTATGGCTTTAAATATAATAATACTCCTTTCACCAATAAAAATGCCTCAGTGATTTGGGATGGATTAATTGCTCCTGCATCAAATACCCAATCCTCTATTCCACATTTAATTAGTCAGTCTAGCTATTTAGATGATAATGAAGTCAATGCTCAATTAAATAATAATATTATTGCTATTGCTAATGATGCTGGATTTGAAACCTATTGGCTATCTAATCAAGGAAAACTAGGTAGAATGGAAATAACTGTACCAAGAATTTCCGCTTATAGTAAAAATATCTTTTACACTAAAAAAGGTGAGTACAATGGTAAATCAACTCGTGGTAAATATGATACTTTACTACTACCAGAATTAGATTCCTTATTATCTAAAAAACAAGATAAACCAAAACTCATTGTTATGCATTTAATTGGTTCACATCCTCATTTTTGTAAAAGATTACAATTTGATATTCAGTTCGATCTCAATAATGAAAATATATCTTGTTATGTCAGTAGTATTAAAGAAACTGATGACTTGATAAAATCTACAATTGATATATTGAAAAAACACAATGAAGATTATTCTGTAGTCTACTTTGCCGATCATGGGCTTTCTCACGCTGAGAAATATCAAGATTTAAGGCATAATTGGGAATACCAAAATAGTTATCAAGTACCATTAATATTTTTTGATTCATCAGAAAAGAATCAAATTAAAATCAATAAACAAATTACCGGGTATCAATTCGTATATCTACTAAGTCATTGGATGGGGATTGACTTAAACGTTCACCATGATTATATGCAATATAATCTGATTGATATCCCCGAACAAAAAGATATTCAAATTAAAGATTGGAAAAATAAGTTATATCCATTTGATAATTTGAAGAAAGATCCTAATCCGTATTAAGTATTGATGTTTACTGATTAAGATCAATTCACCATCACTAAATTAATAGTGATGGTTTTTCAAAATTTGTTGAATCAAAAATAATAATTTTTGTCTACAAAATGGATAAATTCCTAGCTATTATTCAAAACAAATATCATCACCAATATTTATATCATGAAAAAAGGCAAAAAATATAAAATACAAATATAAAAAAACTTCGCTAAAGTTATTAGCGAAGTTTTATTTTGTTAATGAAACTATGATTTATTTCAATAGGCTTTTGGCTTGGTTTAAAACATTTTCAACCGTGAAACCAAACTTAGCAAATAGTTGTTCTGCTGGGCCTGATTCACCGAAGGTTGTCATACCAATGATTTTGCCGTTTAAACCGACATATTTAAACCAATAGTCACTAATACCAGCTTCGATAGCGATGCGAGCTGTTACTGAAGATGGTAATACTGATTCTCTATAAGCTTGATCTTGCTTATCAAATGCATCAGTTGATGGCATTGAAACAACTCTTACTTTTCTACCTGCTTCGGTTAATTTGTGATAAGCCTCAACAGCTAGCTCAACTTCTGAACCTGTTGCAATAAGGATAAGTTCTGGCGTACCGCTACAATCATTTAAGATATAACCACCACGGTAAACATTAGCTAGTTGCTCAGCTGTACGCTCTTGTTGTTTAAGATTTTGTCTTGAGAAGATAAGTGCAGTTGGACCATCTTTTCGTTCAACCGCATATTGCCAAGCAATGGCTGATTCAACTTGGTCACAAGGACGCCAAGTACTTACATTTGGTGTCACGCGTAAGCTTGCCATTTGTTCTACTGGTTGGTGTGTTGGGCCGTCTTCACCCAATCCAATTGAATCATGAGTATAAACGAATAAAGAGCGAATCTTCATTAATGCTGCCATACGTACTGCATTTCTAGCATATTCCATAAACATCAAGAAGGTTGCACCATAAGGAATAAAGCCACCATGTAAAGAAATACCATTCATAATTGCTGACATACCAAACTCACGCACACCATAATGAATATAGTTACCAGCAGGGTTGGCTAAAATTTCTTTAGAACCAGACCACATGGTTAAATTACTTGGCGCTAAGTCAGCAGAACCACCTAAGAATTCAGTTAATACTGGAGCAAATGCTTCAATTGCATTTTGTGACGCTTTACGAGTTGCAATTGTTGCTGGATTTGCTTGTAATTTATTAACAAAATCTTTGGCTGTTTGTTGCCAATTACTTGGTAAGTCGCCATTCATACGGCGTTTAAATTCTTTCGCTAAATCAGGATAAGCTTTAGCATAGGCATCAAAACGAGCATTCCATTCATCTTCGCGTTGTTTACCTTTAGCTTTTGCATCCCATGCATCATAATATTCTTTAGGAATTTCAAATGCAGGATGAGACCAACCTAATGCTTTACGTGTTGCTTCAATTTCAGCATCACCAAGAGGAGCCCCGTGACTTTCATGGCTACCGGCTTTATTAGGCGAACCAAAACCGATGACAGTTTTACACATTAATAATGATGGTTTATCAGTTACAGCTTGTGCTTGTTCGATAGCTTCAGCTAACGCTTTCGCATCATGTCCATCAATACCGCGAATCACATGCCATCCATAAGCTTCAAAACGTTTAGCAGTATCATCAGTAAACCAACCTTCAACTTCACCATCGATTGAAATACCATTATCATCGTAAAAAGCGATAAGTTTGCCTAATTTAAGGGTTCCCGCTAAAGAACAAACTTCATGAGAGATCCCTTCCATCATACAGCCATCACCCATAAATACATAAGTATTGTGGTCAACAATTGTATGGCCAGACTTATTAAATTGAGCAGCTAATGTTCTTTCAGCTATTGCCATACCCACTGCATTAGCAATACCTTGACCAAGTGGACCTGTTGTGGTTTCAACACCTGGAACATGACCAAATTCAGGGTGACCTGCTGTTTTAGCATTTAGTTGACGAAAGTTTTTTAAATCATCAAGCGTTACGTTATAACCAGTCAAATGTAACAAGCTATAGATTAACATTGACGCATGACCGTTGGATAACACAAATCGGTCACGATCTGCCCAATTTGGATTGGTTGGATTATGTTTTAAAAATCCACGCCAAAGTACTTCAGCCATATCAGCCATCCCCATTGGTGCACCTGGATGACCTGATTTTGCCTTTTGCACGCCATCCATACTTAATGCTCTTATCGCATTTGCTAATTCGCGGTGGGATAGTGTGGTTGCATTCATGATAATGATCTCCAAAAAATATTTAATAATTCATTGATAGTCTGCGATCAGCAGACAAATAAAACAGGTTTGTAACAAAATTAAAAAGGGGAACTATCTCCCCTTTTATTAATAATTAAAGCAGTGCTCCGATCATATCTTCTAGTTTACCTTGATCGACCGCAAAGGCTCGAATCCCTTCAGCTAATTTCTCAACTGCCATTGCATCACTATTATGTTGCCATCTAAACTCAGCTTCAGTCATTAACGATGGACGCTCTACAATTGTTTGGTTCGGATTCAATTTGCGTTCTACTGGCGCATTTGATTGTTGCATTTCCGCTAATAAATTTGGTGAAATGGTCAAACGATCACAACCCGCTAACGCTAATATTTGATCGACTTTACGGAAACTCGCTCCCATCACAATTGTTTTATAACCATGCTGTTTATAATAGTTATAAATATTACGAACAGATACTACGCCCGGATCTTGATCGGCAACATAAGGTTCTATTGGTTTCTTTGCTTGATACCAGTCATAAATACGTCCAACAAATGGTGAGATTAGAAATGCATTAACTTCTGCACAAGCTCGCGCTTGAGCAAAGGAAAATAATAAAGTTAAATTACAGTTAATACCTTCTTTCTCTAAAACTTCCGCTGCTTTAATTCCTTCCCAAGTTGAAGCGATTTTGATTAGAATTCGCGATTTATCAATGCCTTTTTGTTTATATAAATCGATAATTTTCCTAGCTTTTTCAATACATCCCTGTTTATCAAACGACAATCTAGCATCGACTTCGGTTGAAATTCGACCTGGAACTGTTTTTAGAATTTCGGCGCCTATATTCACCGCAACTTGATCACAAGCATTAACCAATTGCTGTTCTTTACTGCCACCTAATTTTTTAGCTGTATCAACAGCTGAATCAATTAAAGAACGATATTGAGGAAGTTGAGCTGCTTTTAACACAAGCGATGGATTCGTCGTTGCATCTTCTGGAGAAAACTGTTTAATCGAATCAATATCACCTGTATCGGCAACCACGACAGTTAATTTTTTAAATTCATCTAATTGGCTCATACTTCAAATTCCTCTACTACATGTTTTTTAAACATAATTATAATAACATTTATTAAGTAATAAAACGACAGGATAAAGTCGTTTCAGTTCAGGCTATTTTTATCAAAAATAGTATAAAAACAAAGCAAAATTAAAAGTTAGCAAGCTCAAGCAAGCTAAATGTAAGCGTAATTCAACAACTCGTTACTTTAAAACTCATCCTAATAAAAAACGTTCTACTTCTTCAGAAAATAGACCACTTTTAAATTATGATTTTCACCTTAGTTGAATCAATTTTTAGCAAATTCAACCCTTTTGCATCAATTGCCATAACATGAGCATTATTACTCTTTCTTACGGCGGGTAATCTATCATGGCATTATCGCATGCCATGAACTTTTAAGTAATGACCAGATCAATGCCAAAAATAGTGTTTCAATACGCTACTATGCTGTATCTAGCTTGGTTTACATCCGTACCAAATAATCAAGTTTTATATTTTCATCACACCAAAATGAACATGCGTTCATATTAATATCATTTGTTACTTTGAGGTATAAATAAATTCAATTTTGTGATGTAAGTCTCGAAAAAAGATATTGAATAAAAAATATATTGACCTTTTTATTTAAAAGATAACAAAAATAGGCAAAATAAGCGGTTAAATTTTTAAAAAAGTGACAGGGTTTAATCAAAGGTTAAAGATTAATACATTTGATACATTTAGTCTATTTAAGGCTGGTTAACCTGATTTAATTAAGATTGTTAAAAGAAGATAAATTACTGAACCCAAACATAATTGGGATAAACGACTAAATTACAACTAACACATGCCGAACACTGCTTACCAGCACAAGTTAATAAATTATTATTTACTAATTTAATGACTCCTTTATTTACCCAAAAATTAAGCATCGGTTCAACGGCGCTTTCAGGCAAACGAAAGTGACGAGCCACATCTAGCAAATTGGCTCGCCCCCGTAATTGAATATAATCTCGGATTGATGTTATAAGCATAAAAATTAAAGTCTATTATTCACAACAAGCCGATTTATTGTGTGAGCGTGGTTTAGGTAACTGATAATGATTAAAGCATGGCAGATTGCCAAGTTTACGCATAACAACAAAAGTCAGAATAATAAATACCCCTATACCAGTTAGCCAATATGGTGCAGATGTTGAATGGCCTAATAGACTAGATTGGTAATAAACCGTCGCACATAACCACCCAATAACAAATGTCCAAACTGCAACAAAGATCATCCATTTTAGCCCTGCCTCACGATAAATGGTGCCTAATGCTGCTGCACACGGTGTGTATAGTAGAATAAAAATGAGATAAGCGATGGCAGAAGTTGAAGTAATGAAAGAATTGCTTATTTTAGTTATCGTAATTGAATCAACAGATAATTCATCTTGTCGGCTATCTTGATTAACGAGCCCGAGTGGATCACCAATTGAGTTTGCTAAATCAATAAGATGAGCAGGAATTGTGGAAAAAGCTGACTTAATTCCACCATAAAATGAAAACTCTTCTTGCTCATGATGATCCATTGAATAGAGTGAATTTAAAGTTGCAACCACTGATTCTTTGGCAAAAATTCCGGTAAAAATACCCACGGTAGCTGGCCAATTTTGTTTATCAATCCCCATTGGTGTAAAAGCTGGCGTCACTTTTTGGCCAATAACAGATAGCATAGAGTCATTCGAATTTTCATGCCCAAACGAACCATCAACACCCCATGAGTTTAATATGCTAAGTACTGTCACCATCACTACAATTGCTTTACCTGCTCGTAAAACAAAGCTTTTTAGCCGTTGGCAAGTTATTCGCAACATACTGCGTAAAGTCGGAATACGATAGACCGGCATTTCCATAATAAATGGTGTTAATTCGCCTTGTAGCAAAGTATTTTTTAAGACAAAACCGGTCAGCATTGCCACAAAAATACCAAGTAAATACAACATAAAAACCACAACCGATGCATAATTAGGAAAGAATATCACAGCAAACAATGCATAAACTGGCAAACGTGCACTACAAGACATAAAAGGAATTAGACAAATAGATAAGAGACGATCACGTGGGCTGTCTAATGTTCTTGTCCCCATAATAGCTGGCACGCCACAACCAAATCCCATTAACATTGGTACAAAGGCTTTACCGGGTAGTCCGATACATCGCATAAAACGATCTACAATCATCGCAGCTCGAGCTAAATAACCTGAATCTTCCAAAAAAGATAAAACAAAAAACATCGCCGCAATAACTGGAATAAATGTTGATACAGTCGTGATCCCATTACCAAGCCCGTCAGCTAAAATAACCGTTAACCAAGTTGGGGCATGTAGCATATTTAAAAGGTAATTAAAGCCATCAACAAAAATCGTACTAAAAATACCTTCAAAAAAATCAACAAAAACCGAACCAAAATTAATCGCAACCAAAAACATGGCATACATTGCAAACAAAAAGAATGGAATCCCAGTAAAACGTCCTAAAGCTAATTTATCCAATTTTTCAGTAAGATTTAAGCTGACCTCACGAGGTTTATCGACCACCATTTTGCAAACCATATCAATCGTATCGTAACGTATAGAGGCTAAGGCTACATCAACTTGATAATCAAAATTAATCGATACCAAACGACGACAAGTCTCTAACTTCTCATTTTCAACTAAATCAAATGAGGGATCAGAACCATTAAGCAATGCTTCTATTAATTGCCACCGGTTAAATTGATGGATTTTGCTCGTCACGGGTAATTCATCCAAATAGCGATTAAAGATCACTTTTGAATCCCAATTTAAGGTATCTATTGTCGGTTTTGCTATTTTCAGATCTAGAGTGCTAATTTGTATCTGCTGGTAAAACTGTGTTAATCCCATTTTCTGCGTAGATGAAATAGCCACAACTGGGCAACCTAATAGTTTCGCAAGTTTAGCGATATTTAACTTTTCCCCCATCGCTGTAAGTGCATCAACCATATTAAGCACAATTATCATCGGCACTTGCATATCAATTAGCTGAAAAGTTAAATACAAGCTACGTTGTAAATTGGTTGCATCAATAACATTAACAATCAAACTGTCTTTGTCTGTTAACAAAAACTGACGAGTAATAAATTCATCTTGAGCGGTTGAATCTGACTCAATGGAATAAGTCCCAGGCAAATCAACAACATCATACTGTGTATTTTGATAATCAAATGAGCCTGACTTATGCTCAACCGTCACACCAGGCCAATTACCAACACGCTGCTTTGAGCCTGTTAACAAATTAAATAAGGTGGTTTTACCACAATTGGGATTACCAATTAACGCAATTTTCATGCAACTACCTCAACTTCGATGGCTGCTGCTTCACGTCGACGCAAACAGAGCAAAAAACCGCGAAGACTTATTTCAATCGGATCACCTAGTGGTGCAATTCGCAATACCTTTAATTTACATCCAGGCGTCATCCCCATAGCTAAAAGTTTGCGACGAAAAGGTAAAGAGTCAGGTAACAGACGTTTAACAACAGCCTCATGCCCTATAGAAAGGTGTTCAAGCGTAAATATCATACTTCCTATCAAATACGGTTGTATTTCAATAAATGGCGACATTTTAAAAGATAATCATTCGCATTTTTAGTGTTTAACTGCGAACAAATCGCAAAGAACATCTAAAATAAGTGAAAACAATTGAATTTATAGGCAAATTAGAAGATAACCCTGACAAAAGTTGATAATTCAAGGCTCAAAAACCCCGCTCCTCAACTTTTTTTTGCATTAGAAAAGCGCTTTTCTACAAATCTCTTCAAAATCGTTTTTAAGTTTTTATTAAGATGCATGATAGCCATTATAGGGTGATAAATCATCATTCTTGGACCAGAATAACGCATGACTTCTTTTATTCGCTGTTTGTAGTCTTTACGGTAACAATGTTTTAAACAGAGTTCGCAGGTAGTTTTAGACTCGCCAAATCGGCACATAGTCAATCGTTGCATAGCGTACTGTAATAGATCATTACACTCATCGCATAACTGTTTTTTTGAGGTGTGGTGTTTTTGGTGACAATAAAGATATATCATCACTTTTACTGTGTTTTTTTCCTGATTTATTTTGGGGCCAGTGTTATTTGCAACCATAATTAAATATATATCGGTCAAAAAGATGCTAGAATACTAAATTAATTAGTATGATCACAAGGATTTTGGTTAATGGCAAGAATTATCAACAAAGATACTACTGTTTGTATGTCACTTTCAGCTAGACCAAGTAATTTTGGTACTCGCTTTCATAATTATTTATATGAAAAATTGGATCTAAATTATATCTATAAAGCCTTCACCACCAATAATTTGAAAGATGCAATTTATGGCATTAAAGCATTATCTATTCGTGGTTGTGCAATTTCGATGCCTTATAAGCAAGCTTGTATAGAATTTATTGATGAATTAGATGTATCAGTACAATCCATTCAAGCAGTGAATACGATCGTTAATACCGACCACTATTTAAAAGCGTATAACACCGACTATATTGCTGTAGAAAAACTAATTAAGGCCAATCATATTAACAACAACACGCCATTTGTTTTAAAAGGCAGTGGAGGCATGGCTAATGCGGTAATTGGCGCTTTTTATGATGCTGGTTTTAAACATGGGATTGTATGTGCACGAAATCAGATTAAAGGCGAAGCTTTAGCTGAGCGTTACAATTATAAATGGGTTAAGGATGAATCAACCATTACGCCAGAACAAGCAAAATTAATTATTAATGTGACCCCTATTGGTATGCAAGGTGGCGTTGAAGCAGATCAACTAGCATTCAGTGAAGCCCTGATTAATCATGCCGATATTGTATTTGATGTGGTCGCCCTACCAATTGAAACACCACTAATTAATTATGCAAAAAAATTAAATAAAACTGTGATTACCGGTGCAGATGTTGTTGTGTTACAAGCTGTTGAACAATTTATTTTGTACACCGGTGTTACGCCTAGCGATGAACTCATCAATCAAGCTGCTGAGTTTGCCAGACAAGGTTAATCTCATTGATAACATAATTTGTAAAGCACACTCTAAAAAATCTCTTGATTCGGACGTTTATTCCTTAATGAAATACAGGTTAAAACGTCCAAACTTACCTAAAATCTGTTTAATAGAAAAACTCGAAGCCCCCCTTTTTTACTCCAAAAAAAGTTGAGGAGCGGGGTTTTTGATGTTTGCAAACCTTCTATAAAATATCATTAATTAAAAATAGGAAGAAAAATGCTTACTAAACGTTTTACCTACTCGATTGATATCAACCAAGTTTGGCATAGCGCTTCGCCCTCTTTTTTGCTGGTTAACAGCAGCAACTGATAGATTCGCAAATAATAGGGTCTTTTCTAATGGCCAATCATAACTAATACCGTAAGCAAAAGCACCCTGAAAAATATCACTTTCGGTCATCTTATCAATAGATTGGTTTTTAAAACCGGGAATAATGATGACGTCTTGACGAGCAAGATATGCACTCCCCTTTTCGCCCATGCGGATGATGACTTTACCGCTAGTTAAACTACGCAATTTTTTAAATGCGTCTTTAATTGTTTTCTTATCACTAAAGGATTTTATTTTTAAAAATGCACACGCAAATTGTTCAGTTACAATGACATAATCTGCATGTTGAGCTAGGTACAGACTCGAATCAGACAGACTATCTATACTCATAATAACTTTCGTTTTAGGTAAATTCTTGATGATATATTCACTTAATTCGGCTTCATATCCATCCACTAAAATAACAATATTGTAGCCACGAATGGTTTGCATAAAGTGATTGAGTTTATTTTTTTCATCATCAGTTAATTTTGGTGGCGTGGTTAATCGGTGCGATATAATGGTTTGCATTCCGGTTTGTTCATCAATGGTGATTGCTTCTAATGGGGTGATCATTTTTTCTGAAAAAATAAATTGCTCAGTATTGACGCCTGCATCAGTAAGTTCAGAAACAATCTGATTGCCATAAGAATCATTATTTAAATGACTAATGTGATAAATAGCTTCGCCCCAAAGTGCGAGCAAATAAGCCGTATTAGCACAAGAACCACCTCCACAACGGACTATATTATCTGGCGGGATAACACCGTTTTTTTCTAAATTAGGTGAAGTAAAACAAACTAGATCTAAACAAGCAAAACCTACGGTAAGAATTGTCATCATTTAGCCTCAATAAATGGATTAATTTAAAAAAACTAAAAATTGAAAATTTTTGACTTAACTTTGTTCGACTTGATTTAAATAATTATGCCAGCGTTCAAACTGCTAGAGAGAAAATGAAAAGCAATAAGGGAATCTACTTATTGCTTTTAGAAAAACGATGCCTCAAAAAGGCTTTATCATATAAAACTATAATATATTATTATAGAACAACCCGTTTAAGGATTCATTTTATGCTAAGTGAATTTTTTAAGTTTAGTAAGCATAAAACTTGAATTTTGTGACATTAGTCTCAAATATAGTCCTTTTATCACTAAATATCAAATTCAAATGTACATAAAATCATCAGCAAAGATGGTTTAGGTTTATCACTGATGATGAATGCTTTCTCTTTAAATAATGATTTATCTTAAAAAACAGCAATTTTACATGGTCTGCTTTAATTTGTTGTAGACCTCTAAAAGTTTTTGATGCATCACAAATTGATCCATTGGATGATTATGCTCATTGCTAATCAAATCAGCGAGACCAAAAAACTGTTTTTTGCCTGTTGCATATTGCCACATTTCGTCAACGCAAGTTTTTCCATACATTTTATTGAATGCATTTTGGTAATCACTAAATTGGTTTTCGCCTCGTTCGATAATAAAATTCACTAAGGTTTGCAAACAACGATAAGCATGGTTACGTTCAGACGTAAAGATGGATTCGTTCATTTCAACCGTCCAATCGATCCACAATTTTGCTTGTGGTAAATCACCAGCGGCTAATGCTAGCATAGCTTTTAATTCACCAATTCGTAAAGTCAGCCATGCATTATCTTTCCCCGTTGCAATGCCAAGCAGTTCACGTACACGAGCAAAATCATCTAAACCTTCATCATCGAACTGTTCAATAATTGCCAGCAACTCTTTTGCTGTTCGCTTTTGATGAGGAAGCGATAAGATCAATTCGCGTAAATGGATCGCCATATTATTGTTTGCGATCAATAGATCTTCAGGCGGATAGATTTCTGACATGCCGACAGCTAAAATACGGCAAGCATAAACCCCAAGATGTTGGTAATCCATGATCAGGACTTCAATTTGATGACGATTAAAAATTGCCATTAAATTGGCAAATTCTTGCTCTGTCGATCCTGAAAAATCCCAATCTACAAATTCATAATCCGATTTTTCATTAAACAGATCCCACGAGATTAAGCCACTTGAATCAATAAAATGCGTTTCTAAGTTGCTTAAATCGGCAACATCATCATTATCAAAACTTGGTGGTGAAAACACATCCAAATCTTTAAGACTTCGGCCTTGTAAGAGTTCGGTAACTGTTCGTTCAAGAGCCACACCAAAATTAGGGTGTGCACCGAAAGAGGCATAACAAGTACCATTTTGAGGATTAAATAAAACAACACAAATAACGGGGAATTCGCCACCTAATGAGCCATCAAAGCAGTAAATCGGGAAGCCTTCGTTTTCTAGAGCGTCGATTGCAGCTAATACTGCTGGATAACGATTGAGTACTTCGACAGGTATGGTTGGCAAACTGATTGCCTCAGTAATAATTCTATTTTTAGTGTAACGTTCGAATATTTCTGACAGACCTTGTACTCGTGCTTCGTTTGGAGTATTGCCTGCTGACATTCCATTAGAAGCATATAAATTAGCTATTAAGTTAACCGGTACATAGATGGTTTGACCATCGGATTGTTGTACAAACGGTAAAGCACAAATCCCACGTTCACCATTACTTGACTGTAAATCAATTAAATCAGTAGCAGTTAATTCATGATCCGGATCATAAAACTTGAGTAATTTTGGCGATAATAATCCTTTAGGTAAGCTATTATCTTTCGGTATCGTAAACCATTTTTCAGTTGGATAATGAACAAATTCACTATTGGCAGCTTTTTCACCTAAATAAAAATCAGAAAAAAAGTAATTGGTTGAAAGCCTTTCAAAATACTCACCAAGAGCAGAAGCTAATGCCGCTTTTTTGCTGGCGCCTTTACCGTTGGCAAAACAGAGTGGACATTTAGTATTTTGAATATGTACCGACCATACATTAGGTACAGGATTAAGCCAAGATGCTTCTTTAACAACTAAGTCAAATTTTTCCAATTGTTGCTGAAAATAGTTAATCGAATCTTCAAGTGCTGCATCTTTACCGGGGATAAATGTTTTCATTAAAAAACCTTTTTAATATAGCTTGAATAATTTATTTGTCATTAAGTTCACTTAATGGCCATCTTGGTTTAACTTCTATTGCCAGATCAGCAAATTGTGAGGATTTAAGATGGATCATACCTGCATAAGCAATCATCGCACCATTATCTGTACAAAATTCTAATCTCGGATAATATACCTGCCCTTTTCGCTCAGCCATTAGTTGAGCTAATTTACGGCGTAACGTTTTATTGGCGCTAACACCACCAGCGATAACTAAACGATTAAAACCAGTGAGATCTAAAGCTCGACGTGATTTAATTAACAACGTATCGACTAATGCATCTTCAAATGCTCTAGCAATATCCGCTTTGCTTTGCTCGTCAAGGTCTTGCCCTTGTTGATGAATAGTATTTGCTGCAGCCGTTTTTAGACCGGAAAAACTAAAATCTAAACCCGGTCTATCTGTCATCGGTCTTGGGAAATGAAAACGTGACGCATCACCTTGCTCAGCAAGTTTAGATAATTTAGCGCCACCAGGATAATCTAATCCTAATAATTTTGCTGTTTTGTCGAACGCTTCACCTGCGGCATCATCAATCGATTCGCCAAGTAACTCATATTCGCCAACACCAGTAACTTTAATTAATTGAGTATGACCACCGGAAACGAGCAAAGCAACAAAAGGAAACTCGGGTGGGTTATCTTCTAACATCGGCGCGAGTAAATGGCCTTCCATATGGTGCACCGCAACCGCAGGCACATTCCAAGCATAAGCAAGCGAGCGACCGATAGATGCACCAACCATTAATGCACCAATTAACCCAGGCCCAGCGGTATAAGCCACGCCGTCAATATCACTGGGTTTTAAATTTGCTTCTTTCAATGCAGCTTGAATGAGCGGTACCGTCTTACGAATATGATCGCGCGAAGCGAGCTCAGGTACGACACCACCGTAATCAGCATGTAATTTAATTTGTGAATAGAGTTGATTGGCGATAAGACCTTGTTTGTCGTCATAAATCGCAATCCCCGTCTCATCGCACGAGGTTTCAATGCCTAAAATCTTCATTAATGTTTACTCATCAGATCAGAAATTTCGTCTTCACTCCAAAGATCTTGTTCAGAAAGTTCTTTATCAGCGATGCGATGCTCTTCTGCGGCCCATTCACCTAAATCAATCAATTGGCAACGTTTACTACAAAACGGACGATATGGACTTTTTTCAGACCATTCAACATCTTTCTGGCAGGTAGGGCATTTTACAATGGTATTTTTATTCATTTAAACACTCTTAAATTCTATTTGACTAACAACATGCAAGTTCAAATTCGATTGCATCACTATTGTTATTATCACCAGCATAAAGGGGTAAAAAACGAATACTATAACGAGACATGTGACCGGATACTTGAGGATAAACATTTTTATCCAAAGCAACGCGAATTCGAATTAAACTCACATCACCATTGGTTTCTTGGAAGAAATTGTTGGTACAAGTGAAAAGACTAAATTCGCCTAATTGTCGAATAAATTGTAAACAAGCTTTCAAAGGCTCATCAAGCACCGCAATATGTTTTAACCACTCATCAACTTGTGAATTGCGTTTTTCTTGTGTTTGATTTAACCATAAATGAAATGATGGTAAATCAAAACTACAACATCCACCTGGGATCATCAAACGCTGACGAATTGCCGTAATAAAACGGTCATCTTTCAAAGCTTGTCCTAAGCGTAAACTCGAATTAAACTTTGTTAAAAAAAGATCATATTTTTTTAGCATATCGCCAAGTAACTCTTTATCTACACCATCAAGTTCAATCCAAGATAGTATTTTCTGTTTTTGAGCTTCGATCTCTTTAATTAAATCGCCTTTAACATCATTACGCTCAACGATTTCTAATAATTCTGATAATGCATGAAAAAACAATAATGCATTATTTTGTGTGAAATGGCGATGTAAATGTAATTGTTTAAGTAAAAACTCAATCCGTAACCAAGTACGCATTCTTTCATTTAATGGATGTTCGAAAATTATGTTATTCATAGCTATTCTTAACTTTTAAGTTATGTAGATATTGCTTATGCAAGTTATCTACTTGAATTTTCAGTGACTCTAAATCACCATCATTCACAATAATATCATCGGCAAAGGCTAAACGATCGGTCAAACAAACCTGTGTTGCAATCATTTTTTTTGCCAATGACTCACTAATTCTATCTCGATTAATCAGGCGTTCTAATTGTAACGCTTCTGGAATATCAATCATCAAAACGCGATCAGCCAACTGGTGTAAATTGTTCTCAATTAATAAAGGCACCACCCATATCACATAAGGTTTGGTTTGCTGAGCAAACTGTTTTTGCGTCTCTTGTGCAATAATCGGGTGCAATAAATTATTTAACCATAACCGTTCATGATCATTGTTAAAAATGATCTCTCTTAATTGGCTACGGTCTAATTCACCATTTTCTAACAAGATTTCTTGGCTAAAATGTTGAGTAATTTGCTCCAAAGCAGGCGTACCTACTTCAACCACTTGGCGAGCAATAATGTCAGCATCAATAATTGGAACGCCTAATTGAGCAAATAGATGGGCTATGGTACTTTTACCACTTGCAATGCCTCCACTAAGGGCAACAATATAAGACATAAATCAAATTCCAATTAAAATGACTATATTAAGGGATTATATCATACAACTGGGCAACAGAATATATAGCATCTATACCTAAAATAAATTTAATAATTGCCCGCAAAAGGTCCCACATAAAACATTTAAATCATCTCTGTCAGAATATCATCAATAACGCATTTTGATGAAAAAATGCCTCCATATTTTGTGATTTAGATCAAGAATAATACTTTTTGTGGATTTTTTAATGTCCAATATCAAAAAAATTAGATAAAACAGTTGTTTTGTTCGTATAGCTGTATATAATTACATGTATCTGTATATAAAAACAGGAATATACCATGAGACCATTAACTGAACGCCAGCAACAAATTTATGATTTAATTAAAGAAAACATCCAAACTACAGGTATGCCACCCACTCGAGCCGAAATTGCCCAAAAATTAGGATTTCGATCCGCCAATGCAGCTGAAGAACATTTAAAAGCATTAGCTAAAAAAGGGGCAATTGAGATGATTGCTGGATCATCTCGCGGAATTCGTTTATTACTTGAACAACCTGATGACGCATCCGACTTTGAAGGCATCCCTTTAATTGGTAAAGTAGCCGCTGGCTCACCAATTTTGGCACAAGAACATATCGAAAGCCATTATCAAATGTCACCAGCATTATTCAAACCACAAGCTGACTTTTTATTAAGAGTTCAAGGCATGTCAATGAAGGATATTGGTATTTTAGATGGTGATTTACTTGCCGTTCACAAAACTCAAGATGTAAAAAACGGCCAAGTGGTTGTTGCTCGCATTGATGATGAGGTCACCGTAAAACGATTATCGCAAAAAGGAAGACATGTAAAACTTCTAGCGGAAAATCCTGAATTTGCGCCAATCGATGTTGATTTAGAGCAACAAAATTTTGCCATTGAAGGTATCGCAGTTGGTATTATTCGTAATGGTTCATGGATGTAATCTTAAAGTTAGTATAAAATATCCAATAATTGTTGCTTAGGAGATAACAATATGTGGTTATTTTGGGTATATGAATTTTTAGGATTTGTTGGCGTTATATTATTAGTCTTCGCTTACTGTCGTATTCGTAAACAAGGGTTTTGGTCTTTTTTGTGGCACAATTTAAAATGGATTTCGATTGGTATTGCTTGTGTTTGGCTACTAATAGCACTCATTTGTCGAAATGATTTATACAGCGCTGCAAAATGTTATTTCCGTGGTGAAAGTATGCACGCTAACACCAAATACTCTATCTTTTGGAGTGAGTGTCAAATCGAAACATCTAATGGTAACTTTCTGCCAATTGACCGTACTCGAGCACTACCTGGTGCCAAAGATGGTGGTGATAGTCATGGTGACGGAGTACCTGCTGATGATTTAATCATCAATTAAATGGGTTGATTCTAAAAACAGGCAATGCAAAACGTTGCCTGTTTTTTATTTGGTAAAATTCTATTTGATTGACTTTATTTATACCACTTTTTCATTAACCCGCATGTAAGCTAAGCAATGTTTTTCGAGTTGTTTAAAGCCAAAAATCAGAACAAAACTCACACACAAATAGATCACCGCTGCAATCCCAAAGGCATGAAAAGGTTGATAGGTTTCAGCATAAATATCACGGGCTATCTTCATCACATCTTGAACCGTCACAGTAAAAGCTAATGCGGTTGAGTGCAACATAAAAATCACTTCATTGCTATAAGCAGGCAATGCAATTCGAAAAGCTCTTGGTAAAATAATATAGCGATACAATTGCCAGCGATTAAAACCAAGTGCGGTAGCGGCCTGAATTTCACCACTTGGTACATTACGAATCGCACCAGCAAAAACCTCAGTAGTGTACGCGCAAGTATTGAGTGTAAAAGCTAAAATAGTACAATTTAATCCACTTTGGAAAAAGTCACTTAAATACTTATGTTCGCTAACAAAACTCAATGTATATATGCCGGTATAGATAATCAATAACTGCACATAAAGTGGCGTACCACGAAAAACATAAGTAAACAAACAAATCGGCCATTTAATGAAGATATGGTTAGCATTTCGCCCCACCGCTAACACTAATGCTAAAATCCCACCTAATGACACAGACAAAATCAAGATCCAAAGCGTCATTGCCAGACCTGTAATATGGTAGCCATCCGACCATAATAGAGCTTTCCAGTAATCTTGAATGATTTCTAACATAATATGGCTCGATTATAATTTTGCTTTAGTGATTCCGGCGGAATAATGTTTCTCAAGCCACCATAAAACAACATTAGATATAGAAGTAAAAAATAGATAAAACGCTCCGGCTAGTAAGGCAAAAAATAGCGGTTGATAGGTTGCCTCGCCAGCGGTTTTGGTTGCTTTTACTAGATCGAACAATCCTAATAATGATACAAGTGCCGTGGCTTTTAAAATGACTAACCAATTATTAGCAACTCCGGGAAGAGCATAACGCATCATCAAAGGAAATCGTACATAGATAAAAACTTGACGCTTATTTAAGCCTAATGCAGTAGCAGCATCAATTAATGTTTTGGGAACCGATTGAAAAGCACCGCGGAAGGTTTCGGTAAAATAAGCACCGTAGATAAATCCTAAGGTTATAATACCTGCCACAAAAGGATTGATTTCGATCATATCAGCTTCAAAAAAATCAGTAATGCTGTTTAACAAAAATTGCAAACCGAAAAAGATCAGCATCATCAAAACTAAATCAGGCACACCGCGAATTAATGAGGTATAAGCCTGACAAAGTAGTTGCAAAATCGGCTTTTGGGATAATTTGCCAAGAGCACAAACTACCCCAATCATTACGGCAAGAATTAGCGAACAAATCGCTAATTCAATTGTAATTAGTGCCCCTTGTAATATTAATGAGCTATAACCTTGCATAACCTATTTTTTATAAACGCTAAAATCAAAATATTTATCATTAATTTTTTTATAGGTGCCGTCATTTAAAATTTCGATAAGGGCTTTATTAAATGCTTCACGTAGCTCATCATCCTTTTTACGGAATCCTAGCCCAACACCAACATCAAAATAGCCTTTATCACTAAGCACATCACCAGCGAACGCAAAGTCTTTACCTTGAGGCTGTTTTAAAAAGGCGTAGCTACCAGTAACCTCATCTTGCAATGCCGCATCTAAACGCCCCGCTGCTAAATCCGAAAATACTTGTAACTGATTTTGATATGGCACAATCACTACACCATTTGGGCGCCACTTATCATTAGCAAAATGCTCTTGAGAAGTCCCCTGCTCAACGCCAACTCGCTTACCTTTTAATGACTCAATGGTTGGTAACAAATCAGAGCCTTTTTTTGCGATTAAGCGAGAATTAGTAATAAAAATTTCGTCGGAAAAAGCTATCTGTTTTTTACGTTTTTCCGTCATCATCAATGAAGAGGATATCATGTCGATTTTGCGTGACAATAAAGAGGGAATTAACGCATCAAAATCAGTAGTTTGAAACTCACATTTGATCTTGGCTTTTTCACAAAGTGCTTTGGTGATTTCGATATTAAAGCCACTGATTTCACCATTTTTATCAATAAAATCAAACGGTGCGTAGGATGTATCCGACCCAATTTTAATCGATTCAGGCACTTTGGCTTGAATTGTCCAAGCACAACTTAACAACATCGCTACCGAGGCAATTTTAAATAGACGCTTCATGATTTAATCCTATAAAATTTTTGAACGCATAATATAGCGTGTTATTAAATGAATTAATAATAAAAAAAAATTATCAACATGAGGGTGAAAATTGAGTAAAAGTTATAATTAACATTGTTAAAAGGCGAATTTTTAGGCCTCAAAAGCCCCGTTCCTCAACTTTTTTTGGCTTAAAAAGTATGCCATTCAATACTTTTAAGTCTGATTTGATATTAATAAATTTACTTTCGCTAATTATATAGTATGCTTTGCATTATGATGTTAACTCATTTCAAACACTAAATAACGTGCATTCTTTTATCTTATCTTTGCGTAAAGTTTTTTATAGCAGTAATTTGCTATTTAGTATTCGTATGCTGGTTAGTTTAACTGGCTCTACGCTCGTGCCTTGGTATTTTGGTTCAGTTTCGTTGGTGATTCCACTCACTTTAGGCGTGGTTGCCGCAGGCCTGACAGAGATTGATACCCGGTTGCTCAGTCGCTGTATTAATATTTTACTTACGTTAGTTTGTTTTGCGATTGCAACGTTTTCGGTCGAGTTGTTGTTTAATTTTCCTTTGTTATTTATTGTTGGATTAGTTAGCTCGACGTTTATGTTTATTATGCTTGGTACGCTTGGACAACGATATGGCGTGATTGCTTTTGGTTCGTTATTGATTGCTGCGTATACCATGCTGGGCCACAATCTGTTTGATGATAACTATACTCTGCCTTGCTTTCTACTATTGGGTGCACTTTGGTATAACATTGTTTCATTAATTGAATCTATAGTACAACCGATTCGTACAACTCAACAGACATTAGCAAATTGCTTCTTGAAATTATCACTTTATCTTGATGCCAAAGCAGCGATGTTTGATCCTGATGAAACTGATGGCTTTAGACGACAAACGCTTGAATTAACAGAATGCAACACTCAAGTGATTAATGCGTTTAATGATACCAAGCGTTCGCTATTTAATCGTTTAAAAGGCTTTCGTGGACAATCTTATATTAGAAAGATGCTTAGTTATTATTTTGTTGCTCAAGATATTCACGAACGAGCAAGTTCGTCTCATGGTGATTATCAAGCGCTCAGTGAACACTTTAAGCATAGCGATCTGTTATTTCGTTTTGCAAGAATTTTGAATTTACAAGCTAAGGCTTGTGCCAAATTAGCGGTATCGATTAAATTAAATCAAACTTATCACCATGATCCGCTGTTTGCTCGTTATTTTGCTTATTTAGAAGAGGCAATCATACAATATCAACAGCATCCTAATGCCAATATGTTATTTATTAAATCGTTGCAAAATCTCTATCAAAATTTGCAAGCCATCGATTTATTATTGGCCAATATTGATACCGAGCAACACTTATCTAAAATACAAGAAGATAATCAGTTGATTGATGAGGAACTAACTCGCTTTCATGATATATTTTCACGAATTAAGCAAAATTTAACTTTGAAATCATCATTATTTCGTCATGCTATTCGTATGAGTCTAGTGCTTTTTGTGGGTTATATGGTGATTTTCTTCTCTCATCTTTCACATGGCTATTGGATTATTTTAACCAGTTTATTTGTTTGCCAACCTAACTATTCCACCACTAAATACCGCTTAAAATTGCGAGTAATCGGGACAATTTTAGGGATCATCATCGGGATTCCGTTAACCTATTTATTTCCAAGTATTGAAGCACAATTAGTGTTGATTATTTTGACCGGCTGGTTATTTTTTCTATTTAAGAATTCGCAATATGCCTATGCGACTGCTTTCATTACTTTATTAGTATTTTTTAGTTTTAGCTTGATCGGTGAAAGTAGTATTTCGGTGGCAATATCACGTATTATAGCAACGTTAATTGGATGCTTTATTGCATGGTTTGCGGTCAGTTTTATCTGGCCTGATTGGAAGTTTAGAAACTTACCTAAATTACTTGATCGGGTCTGCCATGATGATAGTCACTATTTGGCGCTAATTGGTAGTCAATACGTATCAGGTAAAACTAATGATCCTAAATACCGTGTTGCACGGCGAGCTGCACATGATAGTAACGCCGATTTATCTTCACTTATCAGCTTAATGACCAAAGAGCCTCATGTAAAACCCGATCTGATTGAGCAAGGTTTCCGATTATTAACACTTAATCATACATTTATCAGTTACTTGTCAACCTTAGGGGCGCATCGTGATAAAAACATCTCGCCCCACACGCTTGAACTATTTGATGATGTTTCGCTTTATATTATTACCATTTTGAGCAATAAGAAGATCGACTCTGAATATCTTCCTTTAAAGAAAATGGTGGATGATCATCTTGAGATTGTGTCCGATGATGATAAAGATAATGATTTGCTGGTCATGCAACAGTTAGCTTTGATTTTGGATATTCTTCCGGAAATCATCGATTTAATTACCTCAATTGAAGAAAAAACTAATTGATCACCATGCTTATTAATTTAACTTCGTTATTGAATAAATGGGTTTTGTTCACCAATGTAGACTAAGGGTTGTTCGAAGTTGTTAACTTTATCTGCATCAATTTCAAAACCATATAAATAATCTGATTCGAAATATGGACCTTGGTTTTGATTCGGTTTAATCACCGCTGATATTTTGAGATCTTTAATATCAAATGATACTGATTGCTTAGTGGCTTTGTCATAAATAAATATTGACGAATTTGGTAAACCTATTTTGCCAAGAAAAATGTCGTGGTATCTGCCGTCAATTGAATAATAGGGTTTTGAATATTGTGCATTGACAGGATCTGAGTGAGTTCGTTCTTCATCTGGTATCAAAAAGAAAGCCTCAATTGATTTATCGCCATGAGCAAGTAAATCATCTGTCACAGAAACGAATGCAAATCGCTTTTTATCTTCTATATAATCAATAAACGTTAGTTGATGAAGATTTACTTTTTCAGTTGATGGTGAATGATTCACTGTTTTTGGATGCACTGATGTTTGAGAATAAGCACCAAAGCTTATTAAAGAAATAATAGATACAATTAGTATTTTTTTCATTGTTTACCTACTCCTTAAGTACATATCCACAAAATTAATCTGAATTTTATCTTGATCTATGATCTTCCTGTCGATAATCAGATTTTATATCTAAACGTTTAAATGTATATAATGGATCAATATAATAAATATATGAATACGGAAATATCATTGATTCAAATCCAAATGCCACTAAAGGTTGATTTTTAAACAATTTGCCAGTCCATTTGTCTTTATTCATTTCATTAAAATCTTTGTCAGTTAGACTTCCAATCCTTGAACTTTCAGTATGGGAATATTCAAAATAAGTAAAAATGTTTTTTTCATTATCAGCTATTACCAATTTCCTATGATAGGTCCCAATAAAGTTGTCATGCTTAATTATTTCATCTTGAAGATAGTAATTTAATTCATTTAATTGAGCTAAATAGCTTTGAGTAATGCTATTTTGAACAGGTGTATCGTTATTTTTCGAGACGTTTGGAAAATCTTGATTGTCAATTTTTTGCCAGTCTAGTCGCGTTAGTTGTTGCATAGCAAACGGACTTTCCTTACCGATATAAACAAATGTATTTTTAGGGTTTAAGTTGGGTAATTGCTTAAGGTTCAGTTTAAAACCAAATTGATAACTCTTCTCATCATGATGTGGTGCTTTACCGATACTATAAATATTTATGATTGCAAAAGCTTCTAATTTGCGAATAGGGTAAGTAAATAGTCGATTATGTTCGTAATCATAAAGATAGAAATTATCGTCTTCAGATATTCCAGCTTCTTTCAAAAAACGTTGTCGATAGATTTTTGTTAATTTATAGCTATCTTTCTTATAATTACCTATTTCATCTGGAATTAAGTGTGGAACGATTCGAGTATTTCCATTTTCATCATATGAGTTAAAATTAATTTTTTCTGATACTGAAGTAAAATAGAAAATGGGGTTGTCTTTTTTCTCAACGATAAAAATATCTAAGTCTTTTATAGTGTTATCTGAATGATTTTGTATTTCCTCGTTAGCATTTACAAAACAACTCAGTAATAATAATATTAATAACTTTATTTTTATTATTTTCATTTTTCCTGCTCTTTTAACCACGCTATTTCTTGTTTCCAAAGATCCGGATCGACAGTTTCGAGGATGAGAGGGATTTCATCGATTCGCGAGTCTTGCATGATAAATTTAAATGCCGTTTCGCCGATGGTTCCTTTGCCTAAGCTATCATGACGATCAACATGGCTTGCCAATTCACTTTTAGCATCGTTTAAGTGCATACCTCGTAAGTATTTAAAGCCAACAATTTTTTCAAATTCGTCAAAAGTCTCTTTGCAGGCTTTTTCAGTACGTAAGTCATAACCGGCAGCAAAGGCATGACAGGTATCAATACAGACACCAACACGACTTTTATCTTCTATTTTATCGATGATTTGTGCAAGATGTTCAAATTTATAACCGAGATTAGACCCTTGCCCTGCGGTGTTTTCTATCACTGCAACAACATTTTTAGTTTTATCTAAAGTGATATTTATCGATTCGGAAATACGCGCCAAACACTCATCCACCGAAATTTTTTGTAGATGACTACCAGGATGAAAGTTGAGTAAAGTTAACCCTAGCTGTTCACAGCGTTGCATTTCGTCTAAAAAAGCTGTTCGGGATTTATCGAGTTGCTCACTATCAGGGCTACCTAAATTGATAAGGTAACTATCATGCGGTAGGATTTGTTTACTAGTAAATCCATATCGTTCACAGCGTTTTTTGAAACTATCAATCACTGCTGATTCAAGCGGTTTTGCATGCCACTGGCGTTGATTTTTAGTAAATAAAGCAAAAGCCGTTGCACCAATTTGATAAGCATTAATTGGAGCATTATCGACACCACCAGAAGCACTCACATGAGCACCAATATATTTCATAATTTTTTCCTAGTTTGAGCCACTGTTTCGTTGAAGTTGGTCACGTAAATTAGGTGGAACACCTTTAATCACAAGTGAGTCAGTTTGCGGGTCCCATTTGATTCGTTCGCCTAATAGATCAGAATCAAAGCTTAAGGTTAATCCACCACCACTACCGGAGAATTTTTTAAGTTGGCGTAGTGCACTACGATCAACGGGAAAAGTGTCCTCCAGATCATATTCACTATTTTTGACAAATTCCATAAAATTATTCTCGTCAGTCGCTGGCAATTCGTTAGCAAGATTTTTCAGTTCAATCTCTTCACCTGCTAGTAATTGCGCTTGGCAATAATTATAAACATTTTCACGGGCATTATTCTTGTTGTCAAATTGCATTTCTTGGCAATAGTCATCAACCGCTTTAACAAGTGTTTTATTTTGCGCTTTAGCATCTAATCCTTCACTCGCACCTAAATAATCCATAAAGAAGTCTGAAACCTTACGCCCTACTCGTCCTTTTAGGAAAGTTAGGTAACGTTTTGAGTCAGGAGCCGTTTCCCATTCGGTTATATCTATGCGAGCAATGATATCGGCATGGTCAATATCTAAATACTGGGTTTCTGATATATTGAGTTGTTCGTTGACTAACATACTTAAACAGCTATTTAATACAGCAATAATAAGGTACTCAACAGCTAGATATCGATAATGGCAAAAAATAACGGTGCCACCTTCAGCAAATGGATATTTGGCCAGTTCATTACGTAATTGTTTGGTAGATTCTTGACTAAAATTAAGGAAGTCTTGATTACCTAAACGTAATTCTTTAAGCGACTGTTCAAAAAGGCTTTCACTATTAAATAGTCCATAAGCTTTACTTTTGTTGTTATAAACGCGGTTTATATCTTCAATCAAGTTGGTTACCGCTTGTTCATTGTTCAGTAATGAGTCACGAAGTTGTAATTCGATTTCCGTATCGCTTTTTCTTATTAATTTATGTAAAACAACGTTTTCTATTTGTACACTCATGAAAATTCCTATTACGCTAGACGATTTGATAATCGACTATTTTATCAAAGCACTAAAAAAGTGCTATCATCAATTTTTATCTCTGTTAAACTAGTTATGATTATTCAAGTCAATTTTATACTTTTACGTATATTCTAAAATTCTTAGCAACTTTAACTTTTTTCAATGTGAATAAAAATGACAAACTCACGCGATATTTATGATGATTTTAAACATAAAAAAATTAGCCTAATATTTTGGCAATATGCGCTACCATCAATTATTGGGACAACAGTAAATACGCTTTACAATATTATTGATGGAATTTTTATTGGTCATTGGATCGGTCGCGAAGCGTTAAGTGGCGCTGGTATTATTTTGCCTGTGATGAATCTTGCTGCCGGCATTGGTATGTTGGTCGGTATTGGTTCGGCAAGCCGTATTTCGATATTTTTGGGTCGAGGCGAGATTGATAAAGCCGAAAGAGTAGCAGGCACATCGTTTATGTTAACTGCTGTGCTTAGCGGTATTACTTTAGCATTATTACTTTATTTTATTGATCCGGTTTTACACTTTATCGGTTCAAGCCCCACTAATCATATTTATGCACGGGAATTTTTAGAGGTATTTTTACCGGGTAGTATTTTTATCACACTAACATTTAATTACAACAACATGATGCGCGCCAGTGGTTATCCTTTCAAAGCCATGGTAACGATGTTTATCAGTGTGATTGCTAATATTATTCTCGCACCAATTTTCATTATTGCTTTAGGTTGGGGAATGCGTGGCGCAGCGTTTGCAACTACGCTATCGATGTTTATTAGCTTTTTGTTTGTAATGCAACACTTTATCAGCAAAAACAGCAATATTAAATTATATCGTCGCAACTTCAAGCTCGATTTTACTTATGTTAAATCTATTTTATCGATTGGTATGTCACCGTTTGCCATGCAGGTGGCTGCGTCGGTTGTTGTGGTATTTATCAACTGGCAGTTAACCCATTATGCACCAATATCACATGTTTCAAGTGATGATGCAATTGCCGGCTATTCTAACGCTAACCGATTAATTACACTAATTATTATGATTGTTATTGGCATAAATCAAGGTATGCAACCCATTATTGGTTATAACTACGGCTCCAAAAATTATGCTCGGGTTAAGGAAACGTTTATTTATGCGGTTAAAATTGCCACCGTCATTACTAGCGTTGGTTTTGTACTAGGTTGTTTTATTCCTGATGTGCTGGTTAGAGCATTTAGTTCTGATGTTGATTTAGTAGCAATATCTGCAATTGCACTACGTTATACTACATTTTCTTTTGCGTTTGTTGGGTTCCAAATGGTAACTACCAGTTTCTTCCAATGTATTGGTATGGCAAAAATTTCTATTTTGTTAAGCCTTTCAAGACAAATTTTAATCTTGTTACCAACACTTTATATTCTTCCATTATTCTTTGATTTAGATGGCGTTTGGGCTGCCTCTCCAACTGCGGATCTGTTATCGACTGGCACGGCTTATGTCGTACTTCATTGCTATTTTAGATCAATCAAAAATAGAGATTGTTCACCAAAACTCAATCAGTAGATCTTTTTGCAAATGGGATAAAATAGGAAATAATAATATGGTTATAAACAATAAAAGCATCCAATAAAAGTAAAATACCAGTTAAAAAATTACTATTTCCTAATAAGATAATTGTTTTATGTCAATATAAAGATACACTTACCTATAAAAAGCAGTACATTTAGTACTGCTGCTTATTTAGGAAGTTATTTTAAAATTTATTAGAATGAATAATTAATGCCTAGTTGTCCTCCTATATGTGAATATTTATCAGAACCAAATCTGGTATCTAATTGAGCATAACCACTAAGTGAATTTGTGAAATTACCGTTCACACCCACTTTAACCTCAGCAAAGTTTTTGCCTAAATTTGATTCAACATTTTTACCTTTTACTTTAGCTTCAGGTGCTGAAGAGTCATAAAGCCAGTTTGCTTCAATAAATGGTAATACACCAAATCCTGATTTAGTGCTTTGGCCATAGTAACGAGCACCTAAGCGTAATTGGGCACCATCAGCATTGATGTCATCCACATCACCTGCGCGACCGAAAGTGAATTTATCGCTGTTTAACCAGGTATATCCAACTTGAGCATGAGGTTCAAGTAACCAATTTCTTTCATCTCCTTCAAGCATAACCATTCCGTAACCTACTTCAGCAGATAAACTTACCGCATCTCCATCATATTTACTTGAATAGTTTCTTATGTTTGATAAATGAACTGATGTTTTGTGTTTGAACCAACTGTATTGTGCCCAAGTATCAACAAAAAGACCTTCGCCATTGGTTTGTGCATTCCAATTACCGTATACGCCTAAGTTATACCCTGTAACACTACCGTCACCTTTACGGCGAGAATGTTTTTGTTTAGTATCGATTGTACTGTGACCGTATCCGCCATAAATCCCAGCTTTGAATTGGTCTAAACTTAATACATCAACACCCATTTCGATCATTGAGGTTTTCATGTCTAATGACTGTTTGCCATTAAACAAATCGGTTTTGGTTCGGTCATAGTTATAACGCATCCAAACATTAGAATCTGGAACATAAATCGAAGTATCTCGATCATGGGCACTATGACGGAACATATTTAATGCAGCTAGCTGATTACCAAATATAGAAGCAACGACTGGAGAATTAGTTACACTTGATAAAACATTGGTATATTCAATAGTTAATTTACCATCTTTATCTCGTCCAATGGTGTAATCAAATTCACTGTCAGCTTTTTCGACTACATTCCATTTACCGCCATCTGTACCACCAACCTCAATAACATTAATGGTTCCGTTATTAGCTTTACCATTACCAATTTCATTTATATCGATGTTAGTTGTACCAGTGATATTACCAGTGACAACCATTTTATCTGTCTTACCATTTTCGGTATCCATATAAATATTTAGTTTACCGTTATCTCCGTGGTAATCGCCATTGACTGTTAGTGTGGTATCAGGTGAGTTTTTACCTAAGTCAATAGTACCCCCATTAACAACACTTCCAATGGTTTGGTTATGATCATTTAAATTAAGTGAACCATCTTTACCAATATTGTAATCAGAGTTAGGACTAAAGACATTTTCACCTTTTGCAGTCCATGACCCGCCAGTTATATTAGTTTTTCCGTCATAAGAGTGATGCCCACTAATTAAGTTATCACCAGAAGTTACATTCACATCACCTTTTCCAGCTATATCCCATGTTATATCGTAATCGGTGTTAGTATGATTAATATTTAATTTACCACCATCGTTTAATCCAACTTTTGATGTATCAATAATACCGGCTTTTTCAGCTGCTTTTCCAGCTTCTCCACCGATATTGACGACACCATTCTTATCAATTGTTATACCTAAATCTTCACCTGATTGGTCACCTTTTTGAGTTTTAACCACAGCATCATTTGAAACGGTTAAACTTGAAGAATGATTACCGCCTTGATTAACAACAAGTTCAGTCATAACATTCAATTTAGAATCTTTACCGTCAACTAATACTTTACCATTTCTGATTGCTAACTTGTTGTATAGACCCCAGTCACCATCAGAAACATTCATGGCTCCGCCATTAGTTATATTGATTTCACCATAGCCAGTTTTATCCGCAGAAAGCGCTCCAACTCTCATACCACCTGTATTAAAAGCTGAACCTTTTCCACTAATATTAATAATACCCTTGCCGTTTTCATGACCAACAAATGTACCTCTAGTAGAATTGATAACACCGCCATCTAATACGTTAACCACTGCGTTACCATTAGAAGCAATACTCATATCTTGTGATTTAACTTGATTTAACTCACTACCTTTACCGGTTACAGTTAGATTTACATTTGAATTAACACCAGAAGCCACGCGCAGTACCGCCCAACCAGCATTAGTAAAAGTACCACCATTGGTAATAAGAACATTCGCGTTACCTTCAGCACCAAAATAAGGATCGCCAAAAGTATTAATTAGATGACCGTTATCAAGTGTTAATTGGCCAGTGCTTCCATCAACATGTCCCACCATGATTCGGCCCATTGATAACTTACCATTATCACTGATTGTTAAATGTCCATTTTGACCAATAAAATATTCATCTTTAGTGTCTTGGCCACTCGCTATTGTTCCTGTGTTATCTCCTTTGATAGTTTGATTTGTATCTATATTAACTCGAACCGCAGATGCATTACCTGCCATTAATACAGATAAAGCACTGGCTACAGTAGCGCTAATTAATATTGATTTCGTTTTTTTCCCTCTTCCCTTGGCTAGTTCTGAAACCGCCAAGCTTATTCCTTTACTATTTTTTAAAACTTTGTAAATTTTGTTCATTTGTTAATTTTCCTTATTTTACAACAATTAAACATTGCTAATAATTAATTAGCGATGTCTTAAACATTATTGATCGAAATAAACGATCAATCAATATTTAATCATTCGAAAATTTCTATTAAAAAATATTTAAATTATTTCCAATAATCGACATACATTGTTAAAAATAAGTTAAGGTAATGAAAATTAAGAGATTTTCTGCTCGTCAAATTTTGTTAAATATTTATAAAAATATTATTAATTTATTATTTTTCTATTACTTTTATTTACAATTGAGAAGGAAAAGATCATTTTAAAAATGATCCTTTTTAGAACTAACTCGTACACATATTCAAGGGTAAAATTAATCTTTTAGTTTTGAGGGAAAAATAGATGATCGATTTCAAGTTTATGAAGGAATAATTTACAGGATTCCATTTTTTATCACAAAAAAGCCTCAGCAGTTTTAATTTTATACAATAAAAAAGGGACATCTGTCCCTTTTTATCTTTCTTACCAATTTATATTTCTTTTTCAAATAATGCATCGGTTTTGTTATCAATATAGGCATCTTGGACTATAAATCCATCACTAACACCTTTTAATTCATACTCTTTTTTGTCTTTTTTCAACAATTTTTTCTCTATGGTAAGAATGCTTTTCTGACGACATTTTGGGCATTGGCAATATTGATATTCTAATACATCGATATTTCCTGCTGATTGATCGACTTGATTAACTATTCCTTTTGTATCAGTATAAAAAGTTGTTTGCGATAATACATCGGCATAACTACCAGTTAAATTGGCAGAAAGTTTAGTTTCTAGGCTTTCATTACTTGATGAAAAGAATTGATATTTTTTGTACCATGCTTGGCAATCTTCACAATAATAATCGTCAATATGAAATGAAACGATTAATGGGTAGAAGAAAACAAGCAACTCAATTAAATAAACAACACCCAACATTAAACCAGAAATGTGACTTGTATTCGATTTTCTGGTGATGGATATTTCACGGTATGGAAGAATTTCATCAAACATGATGTCAACGACTGTGAACGGTGAAAAAAACAGTTTAATATAATCTGTAAAATCACCCGAAAAAAGACCTACTTCAAATCCACATACACTTGAGTAGTAAGCAAATAAACAGATAAAGAATGCCATAAAAAAATTAACCATGGTGTTTCTTACTTTTGCTGCTTTTGCAAGAAATGAAGCAAGATAGGCTAACGTCAATCCCATTACAACGACTAAACCAATATCAATTATAACAAACGGAGAATAATAAGAGATGATTGAATAGATAATGCCCAAAGCAATTGCGACAAAAATACCTATTATGGTAAAGACAATGGTTAAAAGCGGATTAAACTTATGTGACAACTGATAATGACTAACTGTAGAGCTCATTGTTTTATTCCTTATTATTCCTTAAAAATTATAATACTAATAAAAAAACTTCTAGCTATGTTTAAATGATAATTGTCAATTTTTGTTATTTTTTCCAATAACTAGGACTGAGTTATTAATTTGACTGGTGCATTTTAAACATGCTCTATGAAAAGTAAAGTTTATTAGACTAGATAAAAGTAAAGATTTTTCTTTATTAATTATAAATAATCTTTGAAAAAGCAATTCATAATATCTTGACATAAAAAAGGGGCATTGCGCCCCTATTGTTAATTTAATCTACATTGATTGTTTTTGAGTAAATAATAAATCAGTCTGTTAATCGATATAAACATTTAAGACTATATTGAGTGAAGGACTTTGCCGATGACAAAATACTTGCTCATTAAATTACTCGATATTTTGTACTTGCTCTCGAATCTGCTCAATCAATACTTTAAGTTCAATCGCACTTGCAGTTACATCCGCATTAATTGATTTTGAAGCGATGGTATTTGATTCACGATTAAATTCTTGCATCATAAAATCAAGTCGGCGCCCTACTGCTTCGTTTTTCTTTAAGATTGTATAAGTTTCTTTGACATGAGTCATTAATCGATCTAACTCTTCAGCCACATCAATTTTTTGTGCAACCATCACAATTTCTTGTTCAAGACGTGAGCTATCTAGTTCAATATTGGCTTCGTCTAGTTTGCTTTTTAAACGCTCTTTCTGCCAATCTAAGATTTGTGGCATCCAATCTCGAATTTTATTAACTTCGACAGTTATTGCGTCTAAGCGTTGAGTAATTAATTCGCTTAGGGCTTTACCTTCACGTTCACGAACAGTGATAAATTCATCGATTGTCTTTTCAAGTAAAGCTAAAATTTCTTGCGAAATTGCATCTAAATTTTGTTCTTTACTCGACATCACTCCCGGCCAACGTAAAACATCAAGCGGATTGATTGGACCGGTTTGGTATTCACGTTTAATCCAATCACCTGCATTTAATATCTGTTTAGCCAGCTCAATATTTAATGATAACTCTTGGTTCTGAGTAGCGGGATCAAGTTCGAAGCGTAAGTTACATTCAATCTTTCCGCGAGTTAATCGAGCACGAAGACGCTCACGAACGATCGGCTCAAGTGAGCGAAACTGTTCTGGTAATCGAATATAGGTTTCTAAGTAGCGTTGATTGACCGAACGCAACTCCCAAGACGCATTACCCCATGATTGGTTCAACTCTTTTCTCGCATACGCGGTCATACTAGAAATCATAATAGGTTCCTAAATTTATAAAAACTTAGTGTGCATTGTAACACGAATTCTGTATAATGTGCCCTTAGCTTAGGCTAAACATCGACGCTTTCTTGTTGATGTCCCCCTAAAAAATTAATTCGAAGATAAAATAAACTGCTGGAGAATTGCATGCGCCCGTCTGGTCGATCTGCGGAACAAGTCCGCCCAATCAAAATAACCCGTCATTACACTAAGCATGCAGAAGGTTCTGTATTAGTCGAATTTGGTGAAACCAAAGTACTTTGTAATGCAACAATTGATGAATCTGTACCCCGCTTTTTAAAAGGTCAAAATCAAGGTTGGATCACTGCTGAATATGGCATGTTACCTCGCGCAACAAATTCAAGAACACAACGAGAAGCTGCAAAAGGCAAACAAACTGGCCGAACAATGGAAATCCAACGCCTAATTGCCCGTTCACTGCGCGCGATGGTTGACCTTGAATTATTAGGTGAATACACCATTACCCTTGATTGTGACGTTATTCAAGCCGATGGTGGCACAAGAACTGCATCGATTACCGGAGCTTGTGTTGCACTCGTTGATGCAATAAATACATTAATTTCTAATGGCAAAATCAAAGAAAATCCAATTAAATCTTTAGTGGCTGCCGTATCGGTAGGCATTGTAAACGGTGAAGCTCTATGCGACTTAGAATACATTGAAGATTCTAATGCTGAAACCGATATGAATGTCGTTATGACAGATGATGGTCGTATCATAGAAGTTCAAGGCACTGCCGAGGGTGAACCATTTAGTCATCAAGAATTATTAACCCTATTAGAACTAGCAAAAAATGGCATAAAAACTATTACAGAAGCACAAAAACAAGCTTTAAAAGATTAATTGGAGAGGATCGATGAAATCATATAAAAGTGAATTTATAGAATTTGCTTTAGATAGGCAAGCATTAAAATTTGGCGAGTTTACTTTAAAATCAGGTCGAAAAAGCCCTTACTTTTTTAATGCAGGACTATTTAATACCGGTAAAGATTTAGCGTTATTAGGTCGTTTTTATGCCGCTGCATTGATCGATGCAGATTTACAATATGATGTTATCTTTGGTCCAGCCTACAAAGGCATTCCAATCGTTTCATCAACAGTGGTTGCCCTATCTGAACACCACAATGTTGATGTTCCTTACTGCTTTAACCGAAAGGAAGCGAAAGACCATGGCGAAGGTGGTAATCTAGTAGGTAGTTCAATATATCAACAACGCGTTATGTTAGTTGATGATGTAATTACCGCTGGTACAGCAATTCGTGAATCAATGCGAATTTTGGAAGACAATCAATCTAAACTTGCTGGCGTATTGATTTGCTTAGATCGTCAAGAAAAAGGCCGAGGTGATTTATCTGCTATTCAAGAAATCAAACAGACTTATCATTGTGATGTAATTTCAATTATTACTTTAGATGATTTGATCCAATACCTCTACCAAGATCCATCACGAAAAGACCAAGTCACCCAAGTCGAAGCCTATCGTGCTGAATATGGAATAAAATAATAAAGCGTCGTAAGACGCTTTTTTATATTCATAAAGTTTTACAATTTTTTTACAACTTTCCAATTATATTAATTATAATCATCTTATCTTTCTACATTGAACCTACTTTACTAGCCCATTTCACTAGACTGAATAAAGGAAATAAAATGAAAAAAACCTTCTTATTAATCCTATTAATGAATATAAGTACCATCTTTCCATCTCACGCCCAAAATAATGCGTTAAACGTTAGCAATAATTATTTAGAACTACAGCAATTAAAATATGGAAAGAACCTTATCCCTGTTGGAGAAATCACCTCCAAAATTACTGATAACATTATATTAAAACCCGATACAGTTGAATTTTATGTAACCTTAGAAACAGAGGGTGAAACATCAACGGAAGCTTCTAATCTTAATGTCGAAACAATGAAGAAGTTAAAAACTTATTTAAATACACTTAATATTACCGACGATAATTTAGTTACCACCGACTACAAAAACAGTGTTAGAACTGTGACGAAACCAGATAGTAAAAACAATCCCACTTATGCAGCTATTCTTAATGTTGTATTAACGATTGATAATAATGATAGCTTCATCAATCTTAATAAAATACTTGATAAATATGGTATAAACAACATTTATCAGATTGACGATAAAAATTTGACTAACTACTATGAATTCTCCATTGCTACAACCAGTAATAGAGAAAGTAGAGCAAAGGATGATCTGTACAAAGACTTTAACAATATCGCTAACGAATTAAAAAAGATAGGCTTAACGAACGTATCAATTAAAAAATATATGGTACGCGAAATGGAGGCTAAAGAAATTGAAGAAAAACACTATTTCGTCAATAACACACTAAAAATAAAAATAAATAAATTAGATCTTATTGGTAAAATTATTGCTAAAGCGCAAGAATTAAAGATGCAAGTCAACAATAACATCTCTTATAGTGTTTCGCCTGAAGCAATTCAAGCTGCGCTAAACGAGCATGAAACCCTTTTACTAAACAAATTGAGCGCTAAAGTTGAACGATTACTGGATAAACAGTATGTACTAGGCGCACCGATTACACTATCACTCGACTCAAGAGATTTTGATAGAACATATTCATCATATAGCAACGCCAAAAGTGAAAAACGTTATCTAGCTATGGATAGGAGTGCCGATGATCCTATGGATGTAGATATCAATACCCCACCAGAATATGAAGTCACATTAACTTTATCAGGTACATTCGAAACACTTAAAAAAGTTGAACAAAAGTAGTAGCTGTTAAATTGATAAAATTTTATTTAGTTAGTAATTTATTTTATTAACTAAATGAAATACCTTCGACTATTTTGAATGACTTTGTACATAGAATTTAGCATTGTCGTAATGATAGATAATTCTTGAAAAATCGAAAGGTTCGCCTGCTGTAGTATAAAAAATCTCTTCAACACATAAAGCGGGATCGCCAGGTTTTAATCCTAAATAAGGGGCGATCTCCTCATCTAATTTTATCGCTTTGAAATATTTATCAGAAAAACCAATATTGATTTTACAAATCTCTTTAACGTAACTAAAAATTGAGTTTTCGGCAATTTCTCGATTAAGGTAAGAGATGATCTTTTTACGATAATAAGATTGCTCAAAACCATAAACCTTGCCTTCAACCAAACGTAATCGTTTTATATAATAGACTTCTTCACCATCTTCACACTGTAAGTTCTCTTTTACTTTGGCATTAGGCTGAATAACATCAACATTAAATACTTGTGAAGCGCCTGGTAAATCATTTAGGTCAACACTAAAACCATGACTCTCTAAAAAATTCAGATAACCCCGTTTTTTGGGTTGCCTAACAAAAATACCACTGCCTTGAATTTGATAGATCACACCGTGCCTTTCAAGGCGATTAAGTGCTTTGATAATGGTGGTACGACTAACTTGATATTGTTGAATTAATCCTTCGATATTAGGCAATTGTGTATCTTTAGGCAGATTTTGTTGATAAATCGACTGTTGAATTTTCTTTGCCACATCTTGGTATTTTAACATTAGTCGTTCTTTGATATTGGTATAAATGATTGACATTCTATACTTATCCTTAATTAAATAAATCAAAATTGCTAGAAAACGCGATCTAGATCACAAACAATAAAATTGGTCATTAACAATTTTCAATTTAAGGATAAGATATGCTCTCTTACCTGTTAAAAGGAGCTTAATTGATGTCATCTAAAATTAGAGATTATAATAAATTAGCAGTTGATATATTAAATGAGTTAGGCGGCGAAAATAATATTGTTTCTGTCGCACGTTGTGCAACTCGTTTGCGTGTCGTTACTCAAACCACCCCAGCAGAAGCGAAAGAGAAAATCGCCAGTTTGCCGGGTGTTATCACCGTGGTTGAAAAAGGTGGACAAATTCAAGTTGTTATCGGCACAAATGTAGACAAAGTCTATAATGCATTTACGCAATTAATGAGTGGAAACAATAAAGTTGATGTAAATAGCAAAAGTAGTATGTTAAATCGTGTTATCGCCACAATGTCAGCTGTTTTTGCTCCCTTCGTTTATGTTTTAGCTGGAGCAGGTATATTACAAGGGATCTTAATTTTAATTAAGCTTGCCTATCCAGAATTTGAACAAACTGGCACTTGCCAAGTATTTAGCTTTATCTCTTGGGCGCCATTTACCTTTTTACCTATCTTTATTGCCATTACTGCATCGCAACATTTCCGTTGCAACATCTATATTGCAGTAGCATGTTGTGCAGCGCTACTATCACCAACATGGGCAGAAATTGCAACATCAATAAAAAATGGGGGAACATTTGACTTATTTGGTTTACCGTTATCTGAAACCACCTATATGTCAACCGTATTACCACCACTATTTTTAGTATGGTTACTCTCTTATTTAGAGCGTTTCTTAGAACCTCGCTTACACAGCATTATTAAACCATTAGTCATGCCATTAATCTGCTTAGTGATTATGGTTCCATTAACCTTATTAGTAATTGGACCTATTACAGCTGGTGCAGCACACTACCTTGCAAGCGGATACAACTGGATTGTAAACCTTGCGCCATGGGTCGCGGGTGCGATTATCGGGGCATTTTGGCAAGTTCTGGTTATATTTGGTGTGCATTGGGGTATTACACCAGTTATTATCGAAAACATTAACCAATATGGTAAAGACTCTTTCCAAGCCTACCAAACTATCGCGGTAATTGGTCAAGTCGGTGCAGCATTAGGATTCTATATCAAAACTCGCTCAAAAGAGATGAAAGGTGTATCAATCTCTGCATTTATTACGGGTCTATTTGGTATCACAGAGCCAGCTATTTATGGGGTTAACTTACGCTTTAAAACACCATTTATTTATGGCTGTATTTGTGCTGCAATTGGTGGGATGGTCGCTGGTATCTTTACGCCTTACTACTACACCTATGCAGCATTACCTGGACCACTAACTATTGTTAATGCAATTAACCCAGAACATTATGGATCAATCATCGGCGTAGCACTGGGTTCAGCAATAGCACTATTTGGGCCAGTGATCTTAATGCAAATTTTTGGTACTAATGAAAAAGCACAAAGTGATGAAAAAATTGAAAACGACACCCCAAAAGTCGTTCTTGATAAAGTTAACATTACTAGCCCAATGATCGGTAAAGCATTACCACTAAGCGAAGTACCAGATCCCGCTTTTGCACAAAAATTAATGGGTGAAGGTATTGCTATCGAACCAACAGATAACCATGTTTATGCACCATTTGATGGCGTAGTTAGTGCGGTATTTGAAAGTTCAAAACATGCTATCGGTTTAGTCCTAGATAACGGCGTAGAATTATTAATTCACGTTGGAATAGATACCGTTAATTTAACTAATAACGAATTTAGTTATCACATCAGTATGGGTCAACAAGTTAAAAAAGGTGATTTGCTAATCAGCTTTGATCCACAAGCGGTCAAACAAGCAGGTTATCCATTAATTACACCAATTATTATTGTTAATACAGATCAATACCAATTGATCACATTAACTGAAAATAAAGACGTAAATCTTGACGATATCATATTCGAAATTAAGCAATAACAAGGAATCAAAAATGACTAAAAAACCATTTTTATGGGGCGGTGCATTAGCCGCTCACCAATTCGAAGGCGGCTGGAATGAAGGGGGCAAAGGACCAAGCGTGGTTGATGTCATGACCGCTGGCGCACATGGTGTTGCAAGACAAATCACTCAAGATATCGAAGCAGGCAAATTTTACCCAAATCACACAGCAATTGATTTCTATCATCATTATAAAGAAGACATCAAATTATTTGCTGAACTTGGACTAAAATGCCTCCGTACTTCAATTGCTTGGACTCGAATTTTCCCTAAAGGCGATGAGCTAGAGCCAAATGAAGCAGGCCTACAATTTTACGATGACGTATTTGATGAACTCATTGCGAATGGAATTGAACCGGTTATTACCCTTTCACATTTTGAAATCCCATTACACATTGCTCGTCAATATGGTGGTTTTCGTAATCGTAAAACCGTAGAGTTTTTTGAACGTTTTGCTATAAGTTGTTTTGAACGTTATAAAAACAAAGTTAAATATTGGATGACTTTTAACGAAATCAACAACCAAATGGACACCAGTAACCCAATCTTCTTCTGGACCAACTCAGGTGTACAAGTTAAACCAGGTGAAAATCCACAAGAAGTGCTTTACCAAGTTGCGCATTACGAATTATTAGCCAGTGCTAAAGCGGTTATTGCTGGTAAAAAAATCAACCCTAACTTTGAAATTGGTTGTATGATTTCTCACGTGCCAATTTACCCATACTCATGTAACCCTGAAGACATGATGGCATCAGAAATTGCTATGCATCAACGCTTCTTCTTCCCTGATGTACATGTTCGTGGATATTATCCATCATACGCATTAAAAGAGTTTGAACGCGAAGGCTACAAACTTGATATTACAGAAGAAGACTTAGCTTGTTTAAAACAAGGTACGGTTGATTACATCGGCTTTAGTTACTACATGTCAACGGTCGTAAAAGCGGATGTTAAAAACGACAACCGTGACAACATCGTCAATGGTGCATTACCAAATGCAGTTGAAAATCCATACATTAAAAGCAGTGACTGGGGTTGGCCGATCGACCCAGAAGGATTACGTTACACACTTAATCGCTTATACGATCGTTATCAACTACCACTATTTATTGTTGAAAATGGTTTTGGCGCGATTGATGAACTTGAGCACGACAACCAAATTCACGATAAACCACGAATCGAATACCTCGGCGCGCATATTAAAGCGATGCAAAAAGCGATGGATTACGACGGAGTTGATGTGATTGGTTATACCGCTTGGGGGATTATCGACGTCGTTTCATTCACCACTGGCGAAATGAAAAAACGTTATGGCGTGATTTATGTTGATCGTGACAACGAAGGTAACGGAAGCATGAAACGCTATAAAAAAGAGTCATTCGAATGGTATAAAAATGTGATTAAGACCAATGGTCAAAGCTTAAAATAATCACTTAATAATATAAAGGATCTGATTTGCGAATTAAAATCAGATCCTTTAACCCATCTCATCTAATCAAAACATCATCAATCAAAACTTAAAAATAAGTTGCTTTTCAACTTGTGGATCAATCAACGTCACATGAAAACCAATTAACCTAACACCCCGATCATTGCGCCTTTCTAGCCAAACTTTATGAGCTTGTTCAATCAAATCAGCTTTATCCAACTTAGACCAAACATGCTCTTGAGTCGTAAGCTGAAAATCATCAAACTTAAGTTTCACACCTTGGCGAGCAATAGAGAGATCGGAGCGGACTTTACTTAAACGCTTCTCCAACTCCTCAAATAGCGGATCAAATTGTGCTAAACACTCATCCCAACTGTGAATATCATCAACCAACGTGCGCTCTACCCCAACTGACTTGCGTTGCCTATCATTACAGACTTCGCGTTCATCAATCCCTTGGCAACGTTCATATAAAATACGTCCAAACTTACCAAACTGATTAAGTAACTTAGTCAAATCATAATTAACCACATCTTTACAGGTATAAAGCCCCAACTCTGCTAGCTTCTTCTCGGTCACTTTACCCACACCGGGGATCTTCTTCAGTGGAAGTTGCTCAATAAATCCTTCAACCTGATCGGGTGTAATCACATATTGCCCATTTGGCTTATTCATATCAGATGCGATTTTAGCTAAAAACTTAAGTGGAGCCACACCTGCTGACGCGGTTAACTCAAGTTCCTTATAGATTGCTTGTCGAATATCTTGGGCGATTAACGTAGCAGAACCATGACAAAGCTTACAATCCGTCACATCCAAATAAGCCTCATCAAGCGAAAGCGTCTCAATGGCTTGAGTATAACGCTTAAATATTTGATGGATTTGATTGGAAACCTCTTTATAGACGGCATGACGACCAGGAATGACCTTGATATTAGGGCACAGCTTAATTGCCTGTGCCATTGACATCGCACTATGCACACCATACTGACGAGCAATATAATTAGCAGTTGCCACCACACCACGCTTACGCGGATCGCCACCTACGGCGATCGGCACATTGCGATAACGTGGATTGTCTCGCATTTCGACAGCAGCATAAAAACAATCCATATCGACATGAATAATTTTTCGCATAATGAAGGTATTAGTATATAGAAAATAACTGTATAAATATACAATACCATACCTTTACTTTATCTGTAAATCACTATTTAGCGAGCTGATCGAAATCGGTTAACCCCTCTTTACCATGAGGATCACCAATCCATCGAGTTGGCTGTGCAAATTTTTCATTCACAATACTTTTTTCGGGTTGATAATCATCGAAGCTTAACCCAGCCAAATCAGACCAAGTATGAATCAAATCCTGAGTACTAAATTTTCGATTCACATAAGACTCAAAATGATTATTAGGATGACTCACTAACCACTTAGGTGATTGCCAAAGCATAAAAGGAACCGTATACATAGCCCTAGTTGGCGCCTTCTCATTACGCCCTAAAACATCATGCGGAGCCGTTTGATAAACTTCCTCACCATGATCGGAAAAATACAAAATAAAACCATTTGGATCACCATTCTTAAATAGCTTAAACAGCTCAGTGGTAACAAAATCATTAAACGCGACCGCATTATCATAACTGTTATAAACTTTTAACTTATCATTATCCAAATCAAAATTTACGCCAGTCTTATCTTTAAAACGCTGATACTCCTCACCTTCCGGATAGCGCAGCTCATATTTCATATGCGTACCGAGCAGATGAATAACAATAAATTTCTTTTCAGCAGGATCATTTAGCACATTCTTAAACGGCTCAAAAACCGACGAATCATATTGTCTGGAACTCTGGTTACGATCATTATTCATATAAAACTGCTCATCAGCTTGCTTAGAGAACATCGTCAACATCGTATTGCGCTTGGTCATCGTTTGTTGATTGGTAATCCAAAAAGTCTTATAGCCGGCCTGCTTCATCAAATGAATTAAAGATGGCTTAGAAAGATATAAATCAGGATGTTGCTCATCGGCCAAGGTTAGCGCTTGTTGCAAAATCTCGATCGTATAAGGTCTTGATGAAACAACATCATTAAAAGCAAGAAAATCAGGGTTATCTTTTTTAAATTGCTCGATTAACGGCGTCGTATCACGGTCATAACCATAAATGCCCATACGGCTACGAGTAGTTGACTCACCAATCACCAGCACTAACGTTCTTGGAGTATTTCCATTGGCATCAGTTAAATTTTCGAATTTAGGCAAGGTTTCGAGATGATTCAAGATTTTGTCCATATTAGAAAGCTGAGAACGATAAGCAATATAACTACTGAGCAATTGCCATGGAACCGTCGTTTCCATCCGACTTAACAGATGCTGGGTAGCGCGCTCAAACGAAGTCTTCTTAATCGCCACACTAATAAACAATGGCATCAACGCATAAACCACAATGATTATCGACACCACCCATTTAGTCATATTTTTGACATAAAACGGTTTAACCTTAAACCACAAAAACACCCCAACCAAAATATAAATCAACAGCACGGCGACGAGCTTAATACTAAGGTACTGGGAAATAAATTCATGTGACTCATTATAGTTCGACTCCGCCATCACAAAAAAAACGCTCTGCGAAAACTCTTGTCGATATATCGTAAAATAACCAATAGAAATCAGCGACAACCCACCGACAATAATGCCATAAATGGTTGCATATTTTTTGGTAAAATGAGGAAAAAATAGGACTGGAATCAACCAAATCATACTATAAATGATCGAATCGCGAAGCCCAATAAAATTAGCATGACCTGACAGCGCAATATAAAGTTGCAAAGCACAAGAAAAGTAACAGAAATACAAAATCGCATAAACCAACGAACGCCAACTAAAATTCCTATCCAACTTTTGCCTCATTAATCACAAATAGAAGTGTCACTAAACTAACAAAAACAGATTAACAAAACCTTAAGATGGAACTAATAAAGATTATTTATTGATTATGATGAAAGGGATTCAAAAACCCCGTTCCTCAACTTTTTTTTACGGAGAATTCTAATTATGAATAATAACTTATCCCTAACAATTTAGCTATCTCTTGATTTTCAGCTAGCTGTTTTGGTTCTGCATTAAATATGACGTTTCCATTTTCAATAACCACACAGCGGGAAAAATGGCTAAGTGACTCATCCAGATAATGCGATACCATCATTAAGGTCAGATTAAATTCACTACAAACCTGATTCACCAATGCCAACATTTCAAAGCGAAGAGCTTGGTCAAGAGCAGAAAATGGCTCATCTAATAATAGTATAGGACGATGTTGTATAAGACAGCGAGCCAGTGCCACGCGTTGCCGTTGGCCACCCGATAGCTGTTCGGGATAGCGATGGTTAAAGCCTTCCAGCCCGACACGAACCAGAATATCATTAATAGTCATTTGTTCAGCTCGACTCAGTTTTAATGTCGGCTTGATGCCTAAAGCAATATTTTGTTCAACCGTTAGATGGCTAAATAAGTTATTTTGTTGAAATAGCATCGATACCGGGCGTTTACCGGGTAACGTTGTTGTGACATTTTGGTTATTTAAGATGATTTGTCCTGATTTAGGAAAGATGAACCCCGCAATCAAGCTAAGTAATGTACTTTTGCCCGCGCCACTTGGACCGACAATAACAACCCGTTCTTTAGCAGCAATATTTAGCGTAAAGTGCATGTTGAAGTTGTCATATTGATATTCAATTTTTTGAAGTTCGATCATAATCCATCACAACCAATAAACTAAAAGATAAAAGTAATAATATCGCGGCTGTCACGATACTTTCTTGATAATGATAATGCGATATCTGTTGGTATAAATAATAAGGTAACGTGGTCACCGACTGCCCGCCAAACAGAGCTATTACCCCAAAATCGCCCAATGACAATATGGCAGCAAGGGCAAAACTCATCAACATAAGGCTTTTTAACCCCTTAAAATCGACCAAATAAAAATGCGTTAAACCATTGATATTAAGGGTTTGGGTTAATTGCCAATAGCGAGCCGTAATATCATACATCGGCGTAGCTAAATTTTTAAGGATGAAAGGTAACGCCATTAACCCATTACAAACCATAATTAATAAGCAGATAAAAACAGTGTTATGACTAAAACCGAATAACAATAAAAACAATCCCGATGCTAATACCATGTTTGGTATGGCTAATATCAATGAGGCAACCATCATAAGCCGATTGCTTAATTGACGTTGTTGGTTAATCAATAGTCGGCAATTGGTCCATAGCAAAAGTAACCCAAGTAACATCGCTATCATAGCCGAACCTATAGCAATAAGGATTGAATAGAGTAAAGCTTGTTGCAACATCGATGTGAGTAATGAGATTTGGAAAAAATAGAAACCTTGAAAAAGTATAGTAATCATCGGGGACAATATAAATAATCCCCCTATTACGATAATTATCATACTAATCATTTTTAACCAATTGGTTATCGGTAATTGATAGTTGGAGTGACTAAATTTAACACTCAGCTTTCTATCATTTCTATTTATTTTCTGCATCAAGCTGATAAAAACAATACAGCAAACCAACTGCACGCAAGATAGTAATGCGGCTTGTAATAGATCAAAGTCTCGCACCGCTTGATAAATAGCCACTTCCAGCGTGGTATATTTTGGACCACCACCCAATGCAAGCACTATGGCAAAACTCGAAAAACAGAGCATAAAAATAAGTGCTGCCATAGGCAATATTTGTCTACGAAGTAACGGCCATTCAAGTAATTTAAAATAGGTAAATGTTGAAAAATTAAGTTGTGCCGCTAACTGTCTTTGTTCTATCGCAACACTGTTTAATGTTTTGTAAAAGAGCACACAAGCATAAGGAAAATTCAAAAAAACATGAGCCAACAAAATACCTTGCAAGCCATAAATAGGAAATGAAAATGGGATATGCAGTACTTGGCAAATGTAAGCCAGTAAACCTTGTTGCCCATATACCGACAACAACCCTGTCACAACCACCAAAGCGGGTAAAATAAAGGTAATTGGCATTATTTTTATCAGTAACTTTTTACCTTTAAAATCAATAAAGGAGAGCGCCTTAGCCATTAATATTGCTGATGCCAGCGAAAGTATTGTCGATAACAAAGCTTGATAAAAAGTGATCCAAATAATATGAAGCACATAACTATCAAGATAAATCGTCAAATTTCCTGACTCTAAGGCAAATCGCCAAATAGCAATAAGTGCCGAGCTTAAAATGATGAGTATTAAGCTCGCTGCACTCATTCCGGGTAATAACGATTTAAATTTCAACATTGGCGATACGGATCTATTTACTAATTGCCGATTGCCATTCTCGAATCCAAGCTTTTTGATGTTTTTCAATCTCTGCCGGCTCAAATTCTAACGATTTATTGACTGAATTAATTTGCGCAAAAGCATTAGGTAGATCCGTTTTGATAATCGGATACATCACATTTTTCTCAGCAAATTGGTGTTGGACTTCAGGTGTCAGCAAATAACGTAAAAATTGGCGCGCTAGGTCAATTTCTTGACTGTATTTAATAATTCCGGCTACTTCAACTTGACGATAGTGCCCTTCATCAAAAATAGCTGCTTCGTAGTGATGCTCGTTTTCATTAATGATATGTGCCACTGGCGATGTACTGTAACTAAGTACAAAATCCGCTTCGCCTTTTAAAAACATACCATAAGCTTCGCTCCAACCTTTGGTGACTGTCACCGTGTTTTTAGCGATTTGTTGCCACGCTTCTGCTGCTTTATCTCCATAAACTTTTTTTACCCAAAATAGTAAACCGAGTCCTGGTGTACTGGTTCTTGGATCTTGGTAGATGATTTTCCAACCGGCTTTGTTTTCAACCAGTTCATGTAAAGAATGAGGTGGATTTTTGACTTTGTTATTATTGTAGATAAAAGCAAAATAACCAAAATCATAAGGCATAAAACTATCATCCCACCAATTGGTGTTGAGATTGTCGGGTTTAGCGATTTGATGAGGAATAAGAATATTCGCTTGTTTGGCTTGCTCTAATAGGTTGTTATCTAACCCTAAAATAACATCCGCATTCGTTTTATCGCCTTCAAGGCGAATACGATTTAAAACCGACACACCATCACCTAATGTCACAACCTCAAGTCGGCAATTGCATTGGGCTTCAAACCCTTTTTTGATTGCCTCACCGGGTCCCCATTGTGACATAAATGAATTATAGCTATAAACCGTCAAAGTCGGCAGTTCTGCATTGGCTAATGGGCTAAAAAGTGAAAATAAAAAAATAACAGGTAGTAAAAAGTTTTTACAAAACATTTTGCCTCCAAAGAAATAGGTAAAAGACAAAAGGTTTGAGCAGATATAATAACTCAAATCCCTCCGCTGGCATTATCCAGTTCAGGTTCGACGAGTTATGTCAGTCAATCTGACACTCTCAGCCCACTAGGGCACCCCGTTGAGAACGACATTAGTTTAGAGGGTGAAGGTATAATTGTAAATAGTTACCCTCAACGGTTGCCTACAAACTTATCTATGATTTTGGAAGAGAGTAACTGCGCTTGATCAAACTGATAGCTTTATAAAATTCCCGCTTAGCCCCATTTGTAATCAGAAAATCGATTTCTTGCTTATTTAAGGAGTGAGTGAGTTTTGCATATTCATCCAAAAGGATATTTTCACCATGATTATCATACTATTTTGTCAATTGTGAATCTGAGTTGTTGCAGATGGCCTTGAGCAAACACCGAAGTTGAAAAGAGCAAAAGGATATTAATAATCAGTTAGTTAAATAAATTTCGGCACCTGTTTTCTCTTTATTTTTTTATCTATTTTATAATTGAGTTGATAGATTACATCTAAATAAAAAAATTTTCGTTTATAAAAGAATCAGCTATTTACTTGTCCTTAACTAATCCCACAGTGACAATTTATCAATTTATCAGTATTATATTGGGCATTTTATTTTAATCGATTAGGTTCAGTGTGAATATTCAACAACTATTAACACAACGTGTTTCTCAAGCAATGATTATGGCGGGTGCTGATAAAAACTGCGACGCTTTAATCAAGCAATCAGCTAAAGCCCAATTTGGTGACTACCAAGCAAATGGTATCATGTCTACCGCTAAAAAATTGGGAATGCCACCACGAGCATTAGCTGAAAAAGTATTACAACATCTTGATATTGATGATATTGCCGATAAAATCGAGATCGCCGGTCCTGGTTTTATTAATATCTTTTTAAAAGATAGTTGGATTGCTGAACAAAACGAAGTCGCGCTAAATAGTGATAAACTGAATATTACTTTACCAGCCAAACCACAAACTATTGTGGTTGATTACTCTGCACCAAACGTAGCAAAAGAGATGCACGTCGGCCATTTACGCTCAACTATTATTGGTGATGCTAGTGTCCGAGTATTAAGCTTTCTTGGTCATAATGTTATCCGTGCCAACCATGTTGGTGATTGGGGAACCCAATTTGGGATGTTAATCGCCTATCTTGAAAAAATGGAAAACGAACATGCCAATGACATGGAACTTTCAGATTTAGAATCGTTCTATCGCGCAGCTAAAAAACATTACGACGAAGACGAAGCCTTTGCCGAAAAAGCCCGTAATTATGTCGTAAAACTTCAAGGTGGTGATCAATATTGCCGTGAAATGTGGCGAAAATTGGTGGATATCACCATGACACAAAACATTGCCACATATAAACGCCTTAATGTCACCTTATCGGTTGAAGATACAATGGGCGAAAGCATCTATAACAGTATGCTACCAGGCATTGTTGCCGATCTAAAACAGAAAAAATTAGCGGTTGAAAGTGACGGTGCCATCGTCGTATTTCTAGATGAATATAAAAATAAAGAAGGCGAACCAATGGGCGTTATTATCCAAAAACGTGATGGTGGCTATCTTTATGCAACAACCGACATTGCCTGTGTAAAATATCGTTACGAAACACTTCATGCTGAACGTATTTTATATTATACCGATTCACGTCAACACCAACATCTAGAACAAGTTTGGGATATCGTACATAAAGCGAAATATGTACCAGAATCCTTAAAACTTGAACACCACATGTTTGGAATGATGTTAGGTAAAGACGGCAAGCCGTTTAAAACTCGCTCAGGTGATACCGTAAAATTAAACGACCTGCTTGACGAAGCAACAGAGCGTGCAGAAGCACTAATTAAAAGTAAAAATCCCGATCTTTCTCCAACAGAACTTGCCAAAGTGATTGATGCAGTAGCGATTGGCGCAGTGAAATATGCCGACCTATCCAAAAATCGTACCACCGATTATGTTTTTGATTGGGATAACATGTTGTCATTTGAAGGCAATACTGCACCTTATCTACAATATGCCTATACACGCGTACTGTCGGTGTTTAGAAAATCAAATATCAACGAAGATAGCTTAACTGGTAATATCAATTTAGGCACGGACAAAGAGCGAACATTAGCAATTCGATTAATTCAATTTGATGAAACCGTTTCAACCGTTGCTGCAGAAGGCACACCGCATTTGCTGTGCGCCTATTTGTATGATATCGCCACCCTATTTTCTAGCTTCTATGAGCACTGCCCAATTTTGGCAGCCGAAAATGAAGACTTGAAACATAGCCGTCTAAAACTGGCATCTTTAACAGCAAAAACCCTTAAAACCGGTTTAGATATGCTTGGAATTAAAACGGTTGAAAAAATGTAACAAAACCAGCCACCGATATTGTTCAATATCGGTGGTATATCTCCACTTAAAAACATCTTAAAAATTTCAGCGTTTAAAATTGAGGGTAATTTTATAAAACCAAATTCATCCCCCAAAAATCCTCAACTTTTTGATATAAAAACACAACTAAACGCCACAGCTTAAAGCTGGATTATTCATATAAAACAATATTAAAAAGTTGGATTTAGAACCTCAAAAACCCCGCTCCTCAACTTTTTTTGTGATAAAACACCTCAAAAATAAACCCGCGGGTAATTCAAACGTCGCTAAGCCACAAAATCGCTTTTATGGCTAAACGACGTTGACTCGTAGCTTACTTTTAATCACCTAATACTATTTTTTATCAATCCCACCCCCGTCCTAAGGATTATGGACGAAGAAATAAAAACTAAGGATAGGCACAAAGTCCGTCGCTGCCTAAGAGGTTCTGCCTCATCACATTACCATTGTGCGTACCCACGATAACCTGGTCACGACCAATGGAGTCACTAGTCCAGAAAAAAAGTTCGAAGGCGGTGCCAACGGTATTATAACCCCACTCAGTGAAAAAACCCGAACCTATATGACGCATAAAACTATTACCAAATGAGGAAGGAGTGGCACTAGGTACAACTAAATCTTTACGAACTGCATTGGTTAAATCCTTTACGCGAGGCATTCGATAACCGATACCATTACACCAAGATAAGGCAGGAGAATAATTGCCATTCCAAGAAACACGGTGGACGAACCACTGCTTCAAAGTAAAACCATATTTAACAACTGGATTACCTTGACCATCACGACCGACCAACTCGAAGGTCTGAGGCAAAGAAGGTTTGGAAATACGACTAGGATTGTCTGAATTAATCTGGAATCTAGTAGCGGAAGGACCAGTTAAAGTAACACGAACGCTTGTAGCTGTAGAATTAGTCATTTTAACTGTGATACCACCCTGAGATATTGGAGGCCAATACAACGCCTGACTACTGCCACTAATAAGTAAATCAAAATACAATCCATTAGCACCAGTAGTAGGAAAGTTTTGACCGTAAGAGGATGGCTCATTTGACTGAGTGAGAAAACCCTTAGTAGGGTCCCATATCAAAGCTGGGCCAGCATAACCACCTGAATTAGGTCTGGCAAAACAAACCATCGGCGTAACGTTAGGATTGATGTAATAAATTACACTACTTGCACTGAAATCACTACGATTGGGAACGCCATAACGTGTAGATAATGTGCCGTTAGTACTTGATAAGGTAAACTTATAAGGTGCCTTACAAATTGTTGGCACAGTACTACGTGATACAGCTTGACCATATTTATCGACGATAGATAAACTTACAGAACCTGTAGCAGTAACGCCAGAATCACCATCTTCATCCCCCCAATAATTATAAGGCGTACCGATAAGTGCACTTAAAGCGACTGAATTAGTATTAGTAGGGACCAACATACGAATATCAGCAAAACTTTGACCTGCAACCGGTAAGACGATTGGGGTTATAGATGAAGAATTGGTAGAAGGCGTATAATGTTTACCATCAGATAGTGTAATACCAAGCAGATCGTTAGTATTAACAATACGAGTACGACCACCGTCGAAAGTCAGATAAGGTGCACTACCCTGTATCGCATTCCTAGTTGTCTGTGAAGTTAATGCGTGCCCCGAAAAAGGAAGAAAAAGAGCCACAAAAAAGACAATTTGCCGGGATAATTGAGAAAAGGATCGAAAAAAGGATCGCGTGAAAATTCGCAGAATTTCACTTGATTGAGTAGAAAAATAAACGTCAGTGGAAAATTTAAGATGGGAGCTGAACTTAGACGAATTTAAATTATAGGTTGGCCAAGTTGCCTGTTGCCTGTTGCCTGTTGAAAATTATAATGCATATGTGACAATCCTGTCAAGTATATTTATGATTTATTTAATATTTTTCTATTTATTGTTTTAGCTATCCCGCTAAAATTTTGTAAAAAGTATAGTGACTGAAAAAACACGGTGCAATACTTTTTTTACTTTAGATCGTTAACTTTCGTAAAGATTATCATGAAATAACATGGTTAAAAAATAACTACCTATTGTTTTAATTGGAAATATAGCATTTACAAAACCTTAGTAATTATAATTATTGATCCTGAGAAATTTTATCTTAGCATTTAGAATTAATGATGTTGATCATTAAATAATTTTTAAGTGAAATTTAAAACCTCAAAAACCCCTCTCCTCAACTTTTTTTCGATAAAATACCTAAAAAATAAACCCGCCGAGGCGGGTAATTGTAGCGCCACTTAGCCACAAAATCGCTATTTTATGGCTAAATGACGTTGACTCTTAGCTTACTTTTAATCACCTAATACTATTTTTTATCACTCCACCCCCGCCCTAAGGATTAAGGACGAAGAAATAAAAACTAAGGATAGGTGCAAAGCCCGTAGTAGTAGCTAGTGTAGTAGCCCCAATCCACAAAACCGTTTTTTGTGTTCACAAGAAACCGGTAGTAATCAGCATTCGGGTCACTAGTCCAGCACCAAACGCCGCTGAAGCCTACGCCGGAGTAATTGAGCGCATTGCCCCACTCCGTGAAAAAGCCTGAACCTATATGACGCATGTAATAATTTTCGGGTGCGGAAGGGGTGGCGCCAGAGATAGTAGGACTTTTACGAACTGAGTTGGTTAAATCCCTTACACGCGGCATTCGATAACCAATATTATTACACCAAGATAAAGTATCAGAATAATCGTCATCCCTAGAACCTCGGTTGACGAACCACTGCTTTAATCTAAAACCATATTTAACGACAGGATTACCTTGACGGTCACGACCGACTAATTCGAATGTCTGAGGCAAAGATGGAATAGAAACACGACCAGGATTTCTAGAATTATTATGCTGAGTTGTGGTAGCGAAAGGACCAGTTAAAGTAACGCGTACGCTTGTAGCTGTAGAATTAGTTATGGTAGCAGTGATACCACCACGAGACACAGGAGACCAAAACAACGGCTGACTACTACCGGTAATGAGTAGATCAAAGTACAGTCCATTAGCGCCAGTTGTAGGAAAGTTTTGACCGTAGTAGAGAGGGTCTGTTTTTTGTGTGAGAAAACCATTAGCAGGGTCCCACATAGAAGCCGGGCCAGCAAAATTACCTGTACCCACTTCCAAATTAGGTCTGGCAAAACAAACCACTGGTTCAGCCTTAGGATTGACGTAATAAGTCACACTACTGGCCCTGAAAGTACTACGATTAGGAACTCCGTAACGAGTAGATAATGTGCCGTTAGTACTTGATAACGTAACCCTATAAGGTGCCTTACAAATCTCAGGAACTGTACTACGCGATACAGATCGACCTCTTTTATCAAAGATAGATAAACTCAAAGAACCTGTAGCGGTAACGTTAGCATCACCATCATCATCCCCCCAATAATTATAAGGCGGACCGATAAGAGAACTCAAAGTGACTGAATTAGTATCAGTAGGAACCAACATACTTATGTCAGCAAAACTCTGACCTGCAACCGGCAAGACGATAGGTCTTGAAGAAGATGAAGTATTGGTTGAAGGCGTGTACTTAGTTCCGTCAGATAACGTAATCCTAAGCAGATCGTTAGTATTAACAACACGAGTACGACCACCATCGAAAGTCAAATAAGGTGCACTACCCTGTATATGATTTGCAGTTGTCTGTGAAGTTAATGCATGACTGGAAAAAGGAAGAAAAAACGCCACGAAAAAAACAATCTGCTGGGATAATTGGAAAAAACGAAAGGATCGGAAAAAAGATCCGAAAAACGATCGAGAAAAGGATCGCGGAAGTGATGGCGCGAAAATTCGCAGAATTTCACTTGATTGCGTGGAAAAATAAGTTTCAGTTAAAAATTTAAACTGGGAGCTAGACTTAGACGAATTTAAAAGATAGGTTTGGCAGACTGGCTGTTGGCTGTTGGCTGTTGAAAATTATAATGCATTTTAGACTATCCTGTCAAGTAGTTTTTTGATTTATTTAAAATTTTTAAGTTATGTTTTAGCCTAATAACTAAAACCGTGTAAAAAGTATAGTGATTGGAAAAACACGTTGCAACACTTTTTTCGCTCATTTGCGTTAACTTTAGTAAATAAGATCTAAAAAGGATCAAAATGATATTTGATTAATTCTTGTTTTAATTTAAGATGTTGCAATTACAAATCTTTAAAAATGTGATTATTGATCCTGAAAATTTTATCTTTGAGTTTAAAATCAATGACGTTGATCATTAAATAATTTTGAAATGGAATTTAGAAGATCAAAAACCCCACTCCTCAACTTTTTTATTAAAAAGATTATCTGTTTTCAACGCTTTTATGCTGTCTTTAGATATTATTTATTGGGATTAAGAATATTGTGTAAAAGGCGTTCACTGGGTTTAATGATTGTCTATTATTGTTATGACTTGGCATTTTCTAAAGATTTTACTAATTTTTCTGAATATCACCTTGATTAGTAAACATTGGCGTTAAATTTGGTCGCGCTTTGCTGAGTTTGGAATTAGCCCTTTTATTGCTTTGCCTTGATAAATTATTAAATTTGCAGTCAATACAGTATTATGACGGTATAGACTCCTCAATTATTTTTACATTGATAATGTTAATCTCATTTTTTCGACTCTCGTTAGTTATTATTAAATAATTAGTTAGCTAAGTTTGGGTTATTTGTTTAGAAACTATAGACTGTTGTATGGTGATTTGGTTGGGTTAAAATCTCAAAAATAATACTTTAACCATTTCATTTGTTTAAATATTTTTTAATTTAAAGTGCTTGATCTTATCATTCAAATGATTAGAATTCTCTGCAATTTATTCAAGATTAAAGTTAACTATTTATGACAAATTGTAATTTTGCAGTCCTAAACAATAATGAATGTAAAGTAGTTTGATCCTCCTTTTTGGGGGATTTTTTTTGTCCAATTAATTTTAAAAGTAACTCAATTGTAGAGGCCCATTATGACCGATAGTAAAACCCTGTTATCAACGAGTCGAGATCAAAGTTTAAAAGCATATTTGATGAATAAAATTAAGCAAAATGGTGGTTGGGTTAATTCACATATGCACGCAGACCGTGCTTTTACCATTACGGTTGATAGTTTTGATGTCTATCAAAAACAGACGTTGATTGAGAAATGGGATACGCTTGATAAAGTAAAAGCCGCTATGAGCGAAGATGATTATTATCGCCATTTTAGCATGGCTGTTGAGCGGATGATTGAGCAAGGTGTGTCAGCAATGGGGTCGTTTGTTGATATTGATCCGATTGCTGAGGAACGGGCGATTCGAGGTGCTCTGCGGGCGCGTGAGACGTATAAAAAAGATATTACCATTAAATTAGTGAACCAAACGCTTAAGGGTGTTATTGATAAAGAGGCGCGTTATTGGTTTGATAAAGGGGCTGATTTAGTCGATATTATCGGTGGCTTGCCTCGTCGTGATGAGCGTGATCATGGTGAAGGTATGGGGCTTCTCCATTTAGATGTGTTGATGCAAACAGGTAAATCATTAGGCAAAATGGTACATGTGCATGTTGATCAATTTAATTCATCAGATGAGATCGAGACTGAGCAACTTACCGACAAAACTATTGAGCATGGTATGCATGGTAAGGTGGTCGCCATTCATAGTATTTCGATTACTGCGCATAGTTTGGAATATCGCCAAAAACTTTATCAAAAAATGAAAGAGGCAAAGATGATGGTGATTGCTTGTCCATTTGCTTGGATTGATAGCCCTCGTCGTGAAGAACATGGCCCTACTCGTAATTCTTTAACGCCTGTGGATGAACTGGCTGCTGCGGGTATTCCTGTTGCTATCGGTACGGATAATGTGAGTGATTATATGTTACCTTTTTCAACCGGTAATATGTGGGAAGAGCTTAAATTACTCGTGACGGGTTGTCGTTATACTGATTTAGATAATGTGGTGAATGTTGCAACCAAAAATGGGCGAATGGTTTTAGGGCTTGAATAATTGCCTAGAAATCTGATTTTAAATTTTTATAAAATCTCACTTTTTGTGGGATTTTTTTGTTTATAGACGATAGTTTTCATTTCTCTTTATTTTTTTATTTTTAGCTTACTTACGTATCGTCTTTTCACTATTTAATCTGCTTTGATTAAAGTTGTAGAAATTTGAAGATAGATTATGCGTATAATTGTTTTAATTCATGGGTCTATTGATAAAAAGGGATCATCTTGATGAAAGAAGTTAAGACTGGTTGGCGGATTGATTTTTAACCCTTAAATAATATTTTATTTAAGGGTTAATCGCACTTTAAATGCGAGTTTTGCTTACGCGTTTATTCGTTCTTGGATTGAGTTTTACCCGTTTTGGAATGCGCTTTTCTGAGGTTGATTTGCTGGTAAAGCTTTTTACTTCCTCTGGTAAGCCTACTAATTGTCGTAAGTAATTAACCGAGTCTATGCCTAGTTCCATCCATGTCCCCCTAGATAAGCCTTTCGGTAAGGTGATATTACCATAGCGAATTCGGAGTAATCGGCTAACTTGGACACCTACGGCTTCCCACATGCGACGGACTTCTCGGTTGCGACCTTCAGTAATAACCACATTGAACCACTGATTTAAGCCATCCCCACCTTGTGGTTTGATGGAGTTAAATGCAGCTGGGCCATCTTCAAGCTGTACACCTTTGCGAAGTTGATTCAGTTGTTGGTCGGTAATATTGCCGAATACTCGTACCGCATATTCCCGTTCGATTTCATGCCTTGGGTGCATAAGGCGGTTGGCTAGTTCGCCATCGGTGGTGAAGAGTAATAATCCAGAGGTATTAATATCAAGCCGACCAATATTGATCCAGCGTGCGTTTTTTATTCGTGGTAATCGTTCAAATACGTTTGCACGACCTTGCGGATCATGGCGAGAGCAGATCTCCCCTTCTGGTTTATAGTAAGCCAGTACGCGACAGACTTCTTTTTCTTTGCTTCTTAACTGGACTAAGTGGCCGTTGATGCGAATTTTAGGGTTGGCATTGACGTCAACGCGATCACCTAGCGTTGCTATTTTACCGTCAACGCTAATTTTGCCAGCAACGATCATGGCTTCAATCTCACGACGAGAACCATTGCCTAAATTGGCTAATACTTTTTGTAATTTTTCAGAATTCAATTTTTTCATTTTGCCTCGCTACCTTCACAGGTATCTTTATCTAAAGTTGGTTTATTTTACCTTGGGTAAAAAACGTATATCGACATAATAACGTTTTGGGTTTGCTTCATCAATATAGACGGTTATTGTCTCTTGATTAATGAAAGGTTTTGGATCAAACCAAATGTTTTCACTTTTAAAAAGATGAATCTCATCGGGTGCTGTTCTGTCTTGCCACTGGCTATAAATGATGTAAGGAGAGCGACCTCGGACAGTTAATGAGGTATTTTTTTCAATCGAATTTATCTTGGCTTCAATTTGTCGGCCACTTGCTAGCAATGCACGTTTTAGTTTATTTTTTTTAGATTTAAAATAAAAATAACCACCACTTGTTAAAAATAGTAGGCTTGCGAGTATGCCTAAAATTATTTCTCCAAGCCACATTGAGAAAGTATCGTTAATTTTAGCATGATCAGCGTTTTGCGGATCATAGATAATATCAACCACATCACCTTTCTGATAAGCTGAAGGATTACTACCAACATTTGATTGAACCTTTCGGACTTGTTCCTGAGTATCAACAAATTGAAAGATAGGATAATAAGATACAGATCGATTGCCATTAGAATCTTTTGAATAGGACTCTTCAAAGTCAATAACGGTGCCGGTAGTACTTAGTGAAGAGTTAATAAAATTGATCTGTTTTATCGATAGATAGAGTACCAATGACATTAATCCAATACTTATAATTAAAATAAGTGCCATTATTTTCTTCATTTCTTTCCCTATATAATATTTAATTTTTTTTATTTAAAAGGTGAAGTATCACCACTTCCTTCTCGAATAATATCAGGATAATCGTGAGTTAGATCAATAACTGTGGTTGGTTGTTCGCTGATATAGCCACCATGAACGATGGCATCAAGTTGATGACCGATTTTATCTTCTATCTCTTCAGGATCAGACTGGGCTTCATTTTCGTTAGGTAAAATTAGCGTGGTGGTCATTAAAGGTTGTCCAAGTAATTCGAGAAGCGCTAAATCTATTTTATTATCGGGAATGCGTAGTCCTATGGTTTTGCGTTTTTCGTTCATTAAGCGTCGTGGCACTTCTTTACTTGCAGGTAAGATGAAGACGTATTTTCCTGGTGTATTGTTTTTTAGCAACCGAAAAGTGGTGTTATCAACGAACGCATAAGATGAGAGTTCGGATAGATCACGACACATTAAGGTGAAGTTATGGTGTTTATCAAGGTTGCGAATTTGGCAAATGCGATCTACACCATACTTGTTATCAAGCAAACAACCTAGCGAATAACCGGAATCAGTCGGAAATGCTATTACACCGCCGTCATTTAATATTTTGACAACTTGATCTAATAATCTTGTTTGTGGATTATCTGGGTGAATATAAAATGTTTGGCTCATAATATTCTTCTTTGTTGATTGCTGGTTAAAAAATGTGAGGAACGGGGTTTTTCATCACGGTTTAATTTATACCCAATCATGCCATATAGGTGTTACGCTACCCGGCAATGGTGTTGTTTTACCTAAATCAAGATAATTGACCAAATCATGAAAATCAGAGCCTTGCGAAGCCAATAACTCAAATTCATTAGCCAGTTTGGCTAGTTTTTGTAAATCATCTTGTGTTTGTCGGCTTTGTGAAACTTCAATCGCATCACCGCCGAATGTTTTAAATTCACTAATTAATAATTTTAATTTAGTTAGGGTCAAATCATAACGAGATGGGTGTGCTAATACAGCTTGTCCACCAGCAGAATGAATGGCATTAATCGCATCAGCAATACCGCAACAATTGGCCGGAACATAAGCATAACCACCTTTGCCTAGGTATTTTTTAAATGCTCGTTTCATATCTTTGACATAACCATTAGCCACTAAAAAGCGAGCAAAATGGGCTCGAGAAACGATATCGCCTTTCGAATATTGTTGGGCTTGTTGATAAGCGTCGTGAATATTGACTTTAGCCAATTTTTCACTAATGCTTATTGCTCGATCAATTCGGCCTTTTTCTTGGGCTAATAACAATTCAAGCAACTGCGAATTTTCAATATCGACATTCAATCCAACAATATGAATTTCGCTATTTTTCCATATCGTCGATATCTCTACACCGTAAATCAATTTTACTGGTAAGTTTTCACGCACGATAGTCTCTTTTGCTTCAGGCAAACCTTTGATCGTATCGTGATCGGTGATAGCTAGCATGTTGATTTGATTATCTGTAGCTCTTTTAACCAGTTCAGTTGGCGTTAAGATGCCATCTGATGCAGTTGTGTGCGAATGTAAGTCGACAATCACTTTTTTCTCGAAAATTATTTTTAAACGTGTAATATACCACACAATTTGCACGACCACTAAAAGGTATATTATGAAAGATCAAATTCAGCTTGCTCAGCAAGACACTCTTGCTATTATTCAGGAACTTTTAGAAGACGGTAGTGATCCACATGCTATGTATATTATTGAGCACCATATCTCATCACAAAACTTCGATCAGCTCGAAAAAGTGGCGGTAGAAGCTTATAAATTAGGCTATGAAGCAACAGATCCTGATGAGGATGTTGATGATGAAGGCAATGTTGTTATTGGTTTTGATATTATCGCTGAAAGTCCGTTAAATGCTGAGTCAATCAATAATCAAATTGCTCAGGTGATTACATTGGCAAACCAATTCGGGGTTAATTATGACGGTTGGGGAACCTACTTCGAGGATGGCAGTGATGATGATGCTGAAGATGTGGAAACTTTGCACTAATTAATCCCCTTCTTAATCACCCTTCAACTTTTTGGGATGTATTCTTATCCGCTAAAATAGCGGATAAGAATTATATTTTACATTTTTAAGCCTACAGCCCTACTGGTTCTTTTCTGATTTGGAGAGACACTACGAACCAATACATGTTCGACATTGTTAATGGCAACGGGTCCTTTATAACGCTGCCAACTTTCGCCTTGATTAGTTGAATATTCAATGGCTAATCCCGGATAGACGATATTAGCAATGAGTTTACCATTTTCAATTTTCGCCCCCGGTGTTGGTAAGCGATAAACAATTTTGGCTAAATCAAGTTTGGATAATTCGCGTTGTCCCACTAAATTAGCAAATAATGTCCAATCTTTAAGTAATTGGTTTTGATTGACATAATGCGTCGTTCCTTTCGAAAATTCACGATCTTTTTGGTAAGCAACTTCCCAATCAGCTTGATGCCATGCTCGTTCAGCGACCGCTATTAACCTTGGATATATCATATATTCCATCTGATTATCAGTACGAACAATTTCGCTCCATAGTTGTGCTGATAAGCCGTAACTGCCAGACCAATCTAACGTGCCTTTAGCATTGAATGGGTTTCCATCACGATCAACGGATGTTTCAGCATTTTGGGGTAAGTTATTTGGCGCGAAGCTAAATATTTTACGTTCATCATTAAAACGAGTAGCCCAATAATAACCGGGTTCTGACGTATTAACTTCGTAAGGAAAATCAAGATAAACATAATCAGGATTCGATATCACTATTTGATAACCTTTGTTGGTCCATTCACTCGCTGAATCAAAACCTCCCCAGTAAAGTGTGTCCCAAAAGTTAACAGTGACTTTATCGACAGCAAAGTCTTTGGCACTTTCGGCATATTTTACGCCGTCTTGCCATGCTTGCATGTGATTGATGCCATGATTTTTAACTATTTTACTGGCTTCAATAGCAAAATAACTCGGTAGATGTTTTATATCTTTGATGGTGCCTTGTTTAACCAATGTTTGGCAGGCTTGGGATTTTGCCCACGGTAGATCTTCAATGCTTTGATCGATTAAGCCTTTACCCGCCTCTTTTGCGTGGATATCTTGATATCCCGGACCAAGTCGAATATTTTTGGCTTCATCACCACCAAAGTGCCAAACAGTCAATGGTTGTCCTGCTTGGTTATGCATTTTGGCAATTTCAGTGATCACTTTATCGACAAAGCGTTTAGATGAATCTAAGCAAGGATTTAGGTAACTTTTTCGATCGTAAAATTGTACCGTTGTGGTATTTGAATCATCACTTGGATCAACTAAACGAAACTCATTAGCTTCTGCTTGTTTACCTTCTTGCATTAGGCGTTGATAACGTGCTTCCATAGACACAATTGCCGCTCTGGCATGTGCTGGCATATCAATTTCAGGGATCACCTCAATAAAGCGATCTTTAGCATATTTGACAATTTCAATGTAATCATCACGACTAAAGTAGCCACTACCTAAATTATCACTATCAGGTCCTGATCCTAATTGCGGTAATAGGCATTTGTTTTCGCTCAGATCATGACAACGCTTGCTACCGACCTCGGTCAATTCCGGAAGACCTGGGATCTCAATTCGCCACCCTTCATCATCACTTAGGTGAAAATGGAATTTGTTTAATTTATAACTCGCCATTTGATCGAGTAATCTTAACACCGCTTGCTTTGTTTTAAAGTTACGTCCGGTGTCTAACATAATGCCACGATAGTCAAAGCGTGGGTAATCTTCGACTTTTAGCATAGCAATGGTTGGGTTTTCGTTAACAGGAATCAACGATAAGATCGATTCTACACCATAAAAAATTCCCCGTTCATCAAAGGCAGTTATAGTCGCTTGCTTATCGCCAATATTCAGTTGATAAGCACCTGATACGCCATTTTTAAATTTGGTCGCATCAATATTTGCTAGAATCTTATAACCTTTATCCGTTAATGGGATATTTAAATTGTTAAATTGTTGATTGAGTACGGCTAAGCTGGCGTCATTAAGTCCTTTTAATTGAAGATGAATGCCATTTTTACCAAGCTGTATATCTTTTTCAGCAAGGGTAAGTTTCACCGGCGTTGGAATAATTTGCCCGCGCATGGCCTTTTTATCAAGTGGCTTAATATCGGCATTACGTTCAAATCGATTAACCGTCGTCATTAAAATATTATGATCATCGGGCGTGCGCTTCCACTGTTCACCAGTTAGGGAAACAAAATCATCCAATTCCGTATTACTGATCACTTTTGGTGTGGCGTCGGTTGATGTTACATACCAGCGAGGGATAACATCCGATTCGCTTAACTGCCAATACTCACCAATAATAGGTATATCTATGCTGGCTTTAGCCGGAAATCCGGTAAATTTTTCAGTTGGCTCTATTTTATGAAGATCACCGGTAAGATGAGTGATTTTGAATTGATCATTGTCAACCGCCAATATCATTCTGATACTACTAAAATAGATTGCCCAATCTTTGTCGTTGATAGCTTCGCCATCATTGTTTAACGAGATTGTGGCTTTGAAACAAGATGCCCAATCAGCACCTAAAATTGCACAATCAACACCATGTTCACCAGCTTGATTATCAACAATAGTATATTTGACACTAAGCTTTGAACTTATTTCATCAACAATTTTCTGAGAGGCGTAAGCCGAAGAAGCTACTCCAAAACTTAGCAGAGAAACGATTGAAGTAAACAATATTTTAGATTTTTTCATAATATTTCCCTATTTTTGCTTTGCTTGAAACACAGTGAAAGGTATTGTGACAATAAACTTGATATCTCGTTCATCTTGGAAAATGTTGCCATATCCACCACCCCAACTGTTGATATGATTTTCATGGTTATTATATTTGGTGTAATGTAATTGGAAAGAGGTGTCCTTAGCCCAAGTGTCTTGAATAGTGTAGCCTAAATCAAAATTGTAAGCTGATTCAACTAAGCGATTTTTTTGATTTTTTGCTATTGAATTTGGTTTTGCATCCCAACCAAAAGCATAAGATGCGCCCGTTCTCCAGCCGGTTAGATACGTTGATAGATTCCCTAAATCGTAAGTCACTTCAGCAAATAGGGCTTTTTCACCATTAGCATTAAAGTCCGATCGTGAGTTCCACCAAACATCTAGTCGTCCATTAGATGAAGCATAATCAGGCGTCATACGTTGTAAAAAGAAGCCTTGTTTACCTTCAGCCTTAATTGCTACCCCTTCAAGGCGTAGACCAACTGGTCCAACTTGGTAAGCTAATGTTGCCGCTTGTAACCATGCTAAGCCGTCATAGACCTTATCCCCTTTATGAGACTGGTCTTTAGCACCATAAAATTGATAACTCATGGTTAACGGATTATCAAGCATATCTGTTTTATAAGATGCTTTACCAAAATATTGATTCATGTAATTTTTGGCTTGACCAAAGGCGGTTTCTAACACTAAATCATTTTTAAAGTCATATTTCAAACCGGCTGAGTGTAGATAATCAATCTTCTTCCCTTTTCCCCATTGTTTAAATTCATAAAGGCGTTTGTACCATGGCGCTTTATATTTATCTGTCCACATATAAGACATCGATAAGGCACCAGCTTGATCAAAATCGAGCGTTGTGCCTAATTCAAAACCTCGATAAGTACCCGGTAATAAACTCCAGTGAGGGGCTAATAGTGTTTGACCAGATGGCTGAATAAAACCGGCTTTTAGCCAAAATAATTCATCTTGCTTAAAATTGACCTGTGCTTTATAAAAGCTCACACCACTGACATCTTTTTTCCAATCCTCACCCCAGCGGGTGCGTGCGCCACTAAAACCAATTTCATTAGGATGACCATTGCCACCGTTACTGACTTCCCATGCACCATATCCGCCCAGTTCAATACCAAGGTGATCAGCAATATAGCCTGATCTAAAATCTAAATTTGTGTTGAATGATGAGTGCCTGAGGTTTTTTTCATATTTATGTTCTTCAATATTTTTTCTTTCTCGATCGCGATTCCAAAAAAATACGTTACCGGTTAATGATGCATCATCAATAAATTCACTAGCATATTGAGCTTGTGCGGGGCATATGCTACTTAAAATGGTTATCGATAAAAAAAGTTTAGTAAAATGATTAAAACGATAGGGTAAACCAAGTGCATTATCCAGACTCATAATTTCATTCCCATATTTATATAACTGACCGCTAAATTGCTTTAATCGGATGCTATAAGCCAAACTAAATTCGTTATTACTTTGAATTGCTTTCTAAACTACGAAACATATTTAGGTGGAGATTGGACAAATATGCATTTTTATAATGCATAAACATATTTTAGTTCGCAAATTAATTAATCTAAATTCGTGATCTAAATCACCAAAATGATGAAAATTCGGCTTATTTTTGTGGGATTTTCGGCTCTTTTTTTATGTGATAAATTAATTAAGCTCTATTTTTTTGATGGTTTTTAAGTCATGAAATTATGGGCAGAATTAGTAATGAAATGAATAAGTTTAATGGGGTGAGTAATAGGTAAAAAAAGAGAAATGTATAACATTTCTCTTAGGAATTGATAGCGCAATTAGTTTTCAGTATCTAGCTCTTCAAAACTTTTTACTAATTCATCAATGGCTTTCATCTGTTTTAAGAATGGTTCAAGTTTTGCTAACGGTAATGCTGATGGACCATCACATTTTGCATGACTTGGATCAGGATGTGATTCTAAGAATAATCCGGCAATACCTACCGCCATCCCTGAACGAGCTAATTCTGTAACTTGACCACGACGACCACCTGACGCTGCTCCCATTGGGTCACGACATTGTAGCGCATGAGTTACATCAAAAATCACTGGCGAACCCTTGCTAACTTTTTTCATTACGTTAAAGCCAAGCATATCAACAACAAGGTTGTCATAACCAAAGCAGCTACCACGATCACAAAGGATAACTTGGTCATTACCCGCTTCTTCAAATTTTTCGACAATATTGCCCATTTGTCCTGGGCTAACAAATTGTGGTTTTTTGACATTGATTACCGCACCAGTTTTCGCCATTGCAACAACTAGGTCTGTTTGTCTTGCCAAAAAAGCGGGTAATTGAATAACGTCAACGACATCGGCAACGGGTTGGCACTGCTCTTCGGTATGAACGTCAGTGATAATTTTTATACCAAATTGCTGTTTTAATTCTTGGAAGATTTTCATCCCTTCTTCTAACCCAGGTCCTCGATAAGAGTGAACTGATGAGCGATTAGCTTTGTCAAAAGAGGCTTTGAAAATATAAGGAATATTCAGTTTATCGGTTACTGTGACATAATGTTCACAAATTTTCATGGCTAAATCGCGTGATTCAAGCACATTCATACCACCAAATAATACAAACGGTAAATCATTAGCTACCGTGATATTACCTACTTTTACTTTTTTTTGTTTAATCATAAACTCATTCCTAGTTAAGGTTTAAACCAACGACCAAGTGTGACTCTGTCATTGCCACTGTAATCGGTGAAGGTTTCGACTAATTGAAATCCGTGTTGTTTAAAAATAGTTTGCACCGCTAAGCCCTGTTTCCAACCATGCTCGATTAGCAGCCAACCATATTGATTTAAATGTTTAGTTGCGCCTTGTACAATGACTTTAATATCGGCAAGTCCATCATCTTCAGAAACCAATGCGCTACGAGGCTCATAACGAACGTCGCCTTGCGATAGATGAACATCGGTCGGGTCAATATAAGGGGGATTACTGGTAATCATAGAAAATTTACGATTTTTTATTGGTTTATACCAATCACCCAGTAAAAAGTAAACATTATTAACATCGATTTGCTTGGCATTTTTTTGAGCTAATATTAACGCATCTTTGTTTTTTTCGATTGCGGTAAATAAGCAATCAGGACGTTCAGTTGCCATGGCGATTGCTATCGCTCCGGTTCCAGTCCCCAAATCCAAGACTTCACAAGGTGCCTTTGGCAAATATTCTAAACCAAGTTCAACAAGCTTTTCAGTATCGGGGCGTGGGATTAATGTCGAGTTGGAGACATTAAATTTTAATGACCAAAATTCTTTTTCGCCCGTAATATAGGCAATCGGCTCACCTTCTTGACGTCTTTTTAAATAAGCATCTAACGCAATGACTTCATCGTCAGTTAATGATGTTTCACTAAAAGCCATTAAAAAGGTGCGTGTTCTATGAGTTACAAAACTCAATAAAATTTCTGCATCACGTTTTGGGCTTTCGCTTTCAGTTAAGGTTTGCGACGCAAATTTAAGCCATTCTAAATAGGTCATTCATCCTGTTCCGATAACGCTGCAAGCTGATCTGCTTGGTACTCTTGTACTATTGGTTCAATTAGCATATCTAATTTACCTTCCATCACTTCATCTAAGCGATAAATGGTAAGATTTATACGGTGGTCAGTAACCCGTCCTTGAGGATAGTTATATGTTCGAATACGGTCTGAACGATCACCCGAACCTAATAAGTTACGTCTGGTTGATGCTTCTTCTTGTTGACGTTTGCGCGCTTCGGCATCTTGAATACGTGCAACTAATACTGACATCGCTTTCGCTTTGTTTTTATGTTGTGAACGTTCATCCTGACATTCAACCACAATCCCAGTTGGAATATGGGTAATACGGATTGCTGAATCAGTGGTATTAACATGCTGACCACCTGCACCGGATGAACGGTAGGTGTCAATTTTTAAATCCGCTGGATTGATTTCTGGCATTTCTGCTTCAGGAATCTCAGGTAAAACAGCAACAGTACAAGCAGATGTGTGAATACGCCCTTGTGACTCAGTTTCAGGTACTCGTTGAACACGATGTCCACCTGATTCAAATTTTAAGTGGCCATAAACACCATCACCACTGACTAACATGATCACTTCTTTATAACCGCCATATTCACCATCATTTGCACTCATGATTTCAACACGCCAGTTGCGAGATTCCGCGTATCTTGTGTACATTCTGGCTAAATCACCAGCAAAGATTGCAGCTTCATCACCACCTGTGCCCGCTCTAACTTCAACAAAACAGTTGTAGTCATCATTCGGATCTTTCGGTAACAGGAGTACTTGTAATTGTTTTTCTTGCTGTTCAACTTGAGCCATGGCTTCATTTAACTCTTCTTGAGCCATTTCACTCATTTCAGGATCAGATAGCATCATCTTGGCAGTTTCGATATCTTCTTGAGTTTGCTGCCAATTAGCAAAGCACTTAACCACATCGGTTAATTGTGCATATTCTTTTGAAAGGGTTCGAAATCGGTTTTGATCGGCAATAACCGTTGCATCAGATAGTAATGCTTGAACCTCTTCATAACGCTCTTGTAGCGTTTCCAATTTACTGATAATTGAAGGTTTCATAACTCTATATATTTGATAATGATTAATTGAATTTGCCCGGCATTATATACTTAATTGCCTTTAAAATACAGTTTCTACTTACTTATGGCTAAGCTAAACAATATTGTTAATTGCACTGTATTGGTGAGGATATGATTATTAGATTGAATAAAAAATGTTACACGTGTCACAGATTTCAATTTTGGTCATTTTAAATTTACTTAACTCCATATAACATCATTTGTAAACGATGTCATCACGAATCAATAACGCTTTTATTAAGATTGAACCACCATTTTGCTTTAAATTTTGTTATCGCATACATAAAACTGTTGTTAAATATTATAACTATTCAAGGAGTTAATTTTATGAAGAAGATGTTTATGTGTAGTCTGATTGGGTTAAGTTCAATGGCAAATGCGGCTATTCAATGGGATACTCCGCAAGGACAATTAAAGTTATATGGAGACGTCGAATTTAATGTGGATGCCGCTAGTAGCAAACAGCAACTTAGCTCTTTGAGGGAGACTGCTGATAAAAAAAATAAACCTTCTGATAAAGATCGTTGGGATATCAATGGTCGTATATTGATTGGTTTAGATGGCTATCGTGAAATTAACAACAAAAACTTTGCTGGATTCGTGGTGCAACCCTTAGCAGATTTAGGTGGTGATGTGAATCTGGATGATGCGGCATTTTATTTTGGTCAGAAAAACGAGTGGAATATTAAAATTGGTCGTTATGAAGCTTATGATATGTTCCCGCTTGGACAAGATACCTTTATTGAATATTCAGGTAATACTGCCAATGATTTATATGAAGACGGCTTTGGCTATATCTATATGTTGAAAGAGGGTCGTGGACGTAGTAATAATGGTGGCGGTATTCAATTAAATACACCGCTATTTGATAATGTCAATTTTGAGTTAAATGCATTGGTCAATAATGGCGAGAAAATGTTTAATAAATCGGCTTATCATGGTTATGAAATTGATAAGAAGAAAAACGTGGTCTATTTACGTCCAGTTTTATCATGGAAAAATGAAAGCATTTCAACCGCAATTGCTGCCGAAACCAATGTGGTAAAAAATGCTTACGGTTATCATGATGATAACGGTAAATTCCGCGATCAATCACAAAGAACTGGTTATGGCGCGACTTTTTCATGGAACAATCAAGGCGATTGGGATGCAGCAGGATTCAGATTTAATGCCAGCTTTGCTTATATGAATGCTAAAGATGAAAAAGATATGACCATTGGCACAAATATTGTTTGGGAAAAAATCGGCTTAGGTTACTTATTTGCGAACAATGATATCAAAAAATTTAATCCATATAATCGTGTTAAAGATGGCCATATAAATAGCAAAGGTAAATATAAAATTCATACTGTTAATGCCTCATATCTAATTGATGATGTGTTAGATATGGATAATTTTAATATCTATTTAGGTGCTTATTGGTCATTACTTGATAGAAGTAAATCTCATGGCGATAACACCGATGATCGTTATGGTGCTCGTGTAAGATTTAAATACTTCTTTTAATTAGTTGAAGTAAATTCTCGATTAAGCCAGTTTAATGCTTATTTTTAAAACTGGCTTTTTTATTGCTTTTGGCTAGTTGGTGAAATGATCAACCAATTAATAATGATATTAAAATCAATTTTTTCTTATCAATCAGAAGACTCTCATTATAAAAAAGAATTTTAGCTACATTTTTATTTTCCATAATTTTGCTAAAAACACCTTCAAAAACCCCGCTCCTCAACTTTTTTTGATATCGTAATTTATCATTTTGCGAATCATTAGAGCATATTTAATAAATAGGATTGTTGAAATTATAATTTTTTATTCGTACTTTTCTGATAATGTGAAAAGATTTAGCGGTTAAAAATTGCAAGATATTAAAATCAAATCTTCCCTATCAATTAGAAGACAATCATTATAAAAAAGAATTTTAGCTACAATTTTATTTTCTATGATTTTGCAAAAAACACCTTCAAAAACCCCGCTCCTCAACTTTTTTTGATATCGTAATTTATCATTTTGCGAATCATTAGATCATTTTTAATAAATAGAATTGTTGAAATTGTAAGTTTTTATTCGTACTTTCCGATAATGTGAAAAAATTTAGCGGTTAAAAATTGCAAGATATTAAAATCAAATCTTCCCTATCAATTAGAAGACTCTCATTATAAAAAAGAATTTTAGCTACATTTTTATTTTCCATGATTTTGCAAAAAACACCTTCAAAAACCCCGCTCCTCAACTTTTTTTGATATTGTAATTTATCATTTTGCGAATCATTAGAGCATATTTATTAAATAGGATTGTTGAAATTGTAAGTTTTTTATTCGTACTTTCCGATAATGTGAAAAGATTTAGCGATTGAAAATCGCAGGATAATAAAGTAGGTTAGATTATTCTGATGAATTAGATAGTTATCTCCCCTTTTTTACTCATTTAATCGGGAAGTTTGGGATGTCAATGTTCTCAAGCAAGAAAAATAAAATGCCGTTAGTAAGCTAACGGCATTATTTCAATGATAAGAGTAGATATTACTTATTTTTTAACGGCCTTTGGATTAGGTAGATCGGTAACCGTACCTTCATACACTTCGGACGCGAGTCCAATTGATTCATGTAAGGTTGGGTGAGCGTGGATGGTTAGTGCAATGTCTTCTGCATCACAGCCCATCTCTACAGCAAGAGTGATCTCTCCAAGTAGTTCACCACCGTTCGCTCCAACTACCGCACCACCAAGAAGGCGATTATCGGCTTTGTTAAAGATTAGTTTAGTCATCCCTTCTGAACAATCAGACGCAATTGCTCGCCCTGATGCTGCCCATGGGAATATGGCGACCTCATAATCGATACCTTTTGCTTTCGCTTCTTTTTCAGTTAATCCTACCCAGGCAACTTCTGGCTCGGTGTAAGCAATGGATGGTATGGTTTTCGGATCGAAATAATGTTTTTTACCAGCTATCACTTCAGCTGCAACATGCCCTTCATGAACCCCTTTATGAGCCAACATTGGTTGACCCACAATATCACCGATCGCATAGATATGTGGAACGTTAGTTCTCATCTGTTTATCGACTTCAATAAAACCACGATCGGTCACATTTACTCCAGCTTTTTCAGCATTGATAAGTTTACCATTTGGCGCTCGACCTATCGCCACTAGTACTGCGTCGTAAGTGTGAGTTTCGATTGTTCCATCTTTCTTTTCCATGGTGACATAGATTGCATCATGTTTGGCTTCGACCGTATTTACTTTAGTTTCTAAGCGTAAGGTAAATTTCTTTTGAATTTGTTTGGTAAAGACTTTTATCACATCTTTATCCGCAGCTGGGATCACCTGATCTAGCATTTCAACCACATCCACTTCTGAACCCAATGCGTGATATACGGTACCCATTTCCAGACCAATAATACCACCACCCATTAACAGTAATTTTTTAGGAATAGTGGTTAATGCTAACGCATCGGTTGAGTCCCATATACGAGGATCGTCATGTGGAATGAATGGTAAGGTTATTGGTCGAGATCCTGCTGCAATAATAGCATTATCAAAGGTAATTTTAGTTATACCTTTGGCAGAGGTAACATCCATTGTGTGACTACCGGTGAATTGCGCTTCACCTTGAATCACATTAACTTTACGCATTTTGGCCATGCCTGCCAGCCCGTTAGTAAGCTGATTGATTACCTTTTCTTTCCAAGCACGAACTTTGTCGAGTTCTAACTTTGGCGTTCCAAAATGGATGCCATGTTCGGTGAGGGATTTTGCTTCATCCATCACTTTAGCAACATGCAATAATGCTTTAGAAGGAATACAGCCAACATTAAGGCAAACACCACCCAAGGTTGAGTAGCGTTCGACTAATGTCACATCTAATCCAAGATCGGCGGCACGGAAAGCAGCGGAATAACCCGCTGGCCCGGCACCTAATACAACAACTTGTGTTTTGATATCTTGACTCATAACTGATTTCCCCCCCTTACATCACTAGTCGACGTAAGTCGGATAAAACATTAACAATATGGCTTAAGAAGCGTGCACCATCTGCGCCATCAATCACTCGGTGATCGAAGGATAATGATAAAGGTAACATTAAGCGTGGTGTAAATTCTTTACCATTCCATACTGGTTTCATACTTGAGCGAGATACACCAAGTATGCCCACTTCTGGCGCATTTACAATCGGGGTAAATGATGTCGTTCCGATGCCACCAAGACTTGAAATAGTGAAACAACCACCTTGCATATCACTACCTGTGAGTTTACCGTCTCGCGCTTTTTTGGAGATTTCAGCAAGTTCACGTGAAAGTTCAATAATGCCTTTTTTATTTACATCTTTAAATACAGGAACAACTAAACCATTTGGCGTGTCAACTGCCACACCGATGTTGATGTATTTTTTAATGATAAGGGTTTGTGCATCTTCTGACAATGAACTATTAAAACGCGGATAAGCAGTTAAAGCACTCGCTACGGCCTTCATGATAAACACGAGCGGAGTAATTTTGAGGTCGAGTTTTTTCTTTTCTGCTTCAGCATTTTGTTGCTTACGAAATGCCTCTAGTTCAGTGATATCTGTTTCATCAAATTCAGTAACATGAGGAATCATCACCCAGTTTCGATGTAAATTTGCACCGGATACTTTTTGAATTTTGGTTAATGGTAAAGATTCAATTTCACCAAATTTACTGAAATCGACTTTTGGCCATGGTAATAATCCAGGGAATGCACCAGATGATCCACCGTTTTCAACTTGTTTTACGGCATTTTTGACATAGTTTTGGATATCTTCACGAAGTACACGATGTTTAGGGCCTGTAGGTTGGATTTTTGCAAGATTGATACCAAATTCTCTTGCTAATCGTCGAACTGATGGTGTGGCATGTGCGTAAGCATCGTTTTCTACAAATTCATTTGCAGTTGGTGCAGGTTTAGCAGTCTCAGCAACTGGTGCAGGAGCTTGAGCTTGAGCTTGAGCTTGAGCTTGAGCTTGAGCTTGAGCTGGAGCTGGAGCTGGCGCAGGTTCAGCTTTAACGGGTGCACTATTCGTTTCAAACTCCATTATTTTGGAGCCAGTTTTGACTTTATCACCAATTTTAACAGTGATGCTTTTTACTGTACCAGCTATAGTTGCGGGTACTTCCATTGAAGCTTTGTCACCTTCAACGGTGATGAGTGAATCATCAACTGAAACAGAGTCACCAACTTTAACTAATATTTCAGTCACTTCTACTTCATCGCCACCAATGTCTGGGACATTGACATCAACGACTTGGCTACTATTTTGTGCTGGCGCTGGTGCTGAAGCTGGAGCTGAAACTTCTGGAGCAGGCGTTTTTGACCCGCTTGCGCCCTCTTCGTCAAATTCCATAATACTAACACCTGTAGTCACTTTATCGCCAACTTTGACAATGATTGACTTCACAATACCAGCCTGTGGTGCCGGTATTTCCATCGATGCTTTATCGCCTTCAACAGTCAATAGTGATTGATCTACATCAACTTTGTCGCCGACTTTAACTAGGATTTCTGTTACTTCAACTTCATCGCTTCCGATATCAGGTAATTTTATTTCAATACTCATTATTTTTACCTCTTATGCAATACGTGGATTGAGTTTGTCAGCATTGATTTCGAACTTTTTAATCGCGTCTTCAACAATACTCGGTTGAATATCACCACGTTTAGCTAGTTCTCCTAGTGCTGCAATCACAACATAAGATGCATCGACTTCAAAATGATGACGTAAATTTTCTCGGCTATCACTACGACCGAATCCATCTGTACCGAGTACTCGGTAGCTTTCTGCTGGTACAAATCCTCGAATTTGTTCTGCATAAAGTTTCATGTAATCAGTGGAAACAACGGCAGGATTGTTATTCATTATTTGAGCAACATATGGCACTTTTGCTTCTTCGCTTGGATGTAACATGTTGTAACGTTCGCAATCTTGACCATCTCGAGCAAGTAAGGTAAATGACGTTACACTGTAAATGTCAGAACTGACGCCATAGTTTTTAGCAAGGATATCAGCCGCTTCACGAACATGACGTAGTATTGATCCAGAACCTAATAATTGAACTGTTGGTTTGCCTTGTTGGCCTTCAACGGTATCTAACTTATAAATACCACGACGAATCCCCTCTTCTGCACCTTCAGGCATTGCAGGTTGGGCATAGTTTTCATTTAGTGTGGTGATGTAGTAGTAAACATTTTCTTGTTCACCATACATACGACGTAAGCCATCTTGCATAATAACCGCGACCTCATAAGCGTAGGCTGGATCGTATGATAAGCAGTTAGGGATGGTTAATGCTTGAATATGGCTGTGACCATCTTGGTGTTGTAAGCCTTCACCATTTAATGTAGTGCGACCAGAAGTTCCTCCAATCATGAAGCCTCGAGCTTGTTGGTCACCCGCCGCCCACATTAAATCACCAATGCGTTGGAAGCCAAACATTGAGTAATAGATGTAGAAAGGAATCATCGGTAAATCGTTATTACTATAAGAAGTAGCAGCCGCTAACCATGATGCAGTCGCGCCACATTCGTTAATACCTTCTTGGAGAATTTGACCTTTTTCATCTTCACGATAGTAAGCAACTTGCTCTTTATCTTGTGGGGTATATTGTTGACCATGTGGGTTATATATACCAATTTGGCGGAAGAGACCTTCCATACCAAACGTACGCGCTTCGTCAGCGAGAATTGGTACTAGTCGCGGTGCTAAATCTTTATCTTTTAGCATGATGTTAAGTGCACGCACAAAAGCGATAGTGGTTGAGATTTCTTTAGATTGTGCTTCAAGTAATGGCGCAAATTCGCTTAAAGGAGGGATAGAAACCGTTCCTGAGAATTTAGTTAGTCGTGAAGGCACATAACCATGTAATGCTTGACGTCGTTCATGAATATATTTGTATTCCGGGCTATGTTCTTCGAATTTGATATAAGGTAATTTTTCGAGTGCTTCATCAGTAACTGGAATGTTGAAGAAGTCACGAACATGGCGAACGCCATCCATATTCATTTTTTTGACTTGGTGTGCAATGTTTTTCGCTTCTGCGGCTTCACCCATTCCATAACCTTTAATGGTGTGGGCTAAAATAACTGTTGGGCGATCTTTTGTCTCTTTTGCTCTTGCAAATGCAGCAAACATTTTTTCGGGGTCTTGACCACCACGGTTTAGTCTAAAGATCTCTTCATCAGACATATCTTTGACTAATTCAGCCGTTTCAGGATATTTTCCAAAGAAGTGTTCACGTACATAAGCGCCGTCTTTTGATTTGAAGGTTTGATAATCGCCATCAAGAGTTTCATTCATTAAACGAATTAATTTTCCTGATTTATCTTTTTGCAATAATTTATCCCAACGATCGCCCCAAAGTACTTTAATCACATTCCAACCAGCACCAGCAAACACACCTTCTAGTTCGTTCACTATTTTGCCATTTCCGGTTACCGGACCATCAAGACGTTGCAAGTTACAATTGATAACAAAGACTAAATTATCAAGTTTTTCACGTGTTGCAACTGTGATTGCACCTTTTGCTTCTGGCTCATCCATTTCACCATCACCTAAGAACGCGTAAACCGTTTGTTCAGTGGTATCTTTTAAACCACGATGGTTTAAGTATTTTAAAAAGCGAGCTTGGAAGATTGCACTAATTGGTCCTAACCCCATTGATACGGTTGGGAATTGCCAGAATTCCGGCATTAATTTTGGATGAGGATAAGATGATAAACCTTTACCGTGAACTTCTTGCCTAAAGTTATCAAGCTGTTCTTCAGTTAAACGACCTTCAATAAAAGCGCGTGAGTAGATACCCGGTGAGATATGACCTTGGAAATAGATTAAATCCCCACCATCTTTTTCATTGCGAGCACGGAAGAAATGGTTAAAACATACTTCATAAAATGTAGCAGCAGATTGGAATGATGCCATATGACCACCAAGCTCTAAATCTTTTTTAGAAGCTCGTAAGACCATCATAATTGCATTCCAACGAACAATTGAACGGATTCGTCTTTCAATTTCCCAATCACCTGGATATGCTGGTTGTTCTTCGACAGGGATTGTGTTTATATAGTTACTGGTTGAAGAACCAAATAGTAAAGGTACACCACCATCTCTAGCTTTATTGACAATCTGTTCAATAATATATTGAGCACGTTCGACGCCTTCTTCTCGAATAATAGAATCTAAACTTTCCAGCCAATCCTTTGTTTCGACTGGATCGATATCATTCATTTGCATGTCCGACATATAAAACCTCTTTTTTGTTTAAAAAATGCAGTTTTTGCTATCCTTAGCTATAACAGACGCCATAACTAAAATTATAAGCTTCAACTTTGCATTACGGATGCTTAATTGATATCAGTCTGCCAGTTTCCATTAAAAAGTAAAGCAAACCACCGCTCTGAAAAGAATGTTAATTCCTATTAAATTAATCAACTATTTCAATTATTAATATAAATAAAAAGATAATTATTTGATATAAGTCAAATTTAACTCATGAGATTGGAAAGAATACTGCGTTTTGAGTTATACCTTGAATAGTTAGCGGTTGTCAAGTTATAGTAAAATCTGCTATATAGTTGTTAATTTATTGTTAAATTAAGACTGAATTGACTGATAATATGCCAAGTAAAAACGTCATTATTAAAGAGTTAAACACTATGCCTTATTGGCATACTTATCAAGCTATGCATGATTTTACTCAGCAGCGTGATAAGCAAACTCAAGACGAGATTTGGCTAGTTGAACATCCTCCGGTTTTTACTCAAGGTAAGGTTGGAAAACCTGAGCACCTGCTTACTAAAACGGATATTCCTGTTGTGCAAACTGATCGTGGTGGTCAAATTACATACCATGCGCCTGGACAACAAATTATGTATATCTTATTGGATTTAAAAAGGCGTAAAATAGGTATTCGTGATGTCGTCAATTATTTAGAAAATAGTGTTATTCAAACATTAAAACACTATGAGATAGTCGCCTATTCAAAACAAGACGCTCCGGGCGTTTATGTCAATCAACAGAAGATCTGTTCTCTTGGATTACATATTAAGCGTGGCTGTACCTTACATGGATTAGCCCTTAATATCGATATGGATCTCACTCCTTTTAATTATATTAATCCATGTGGTTATGCTGGATTAGAAATGACGCAGTTGAAACAATATGTTTCAAAAATTGATCGCCAAGAGATTAACCATTTATTGACTGATTATTTTATTAATCAGCTACCAAACTATTAAGATGTGAATTATGCAAAATACTGAAATCCGCAGTTCAAAATATCGTGATGCCGAAAAAACGCGTCTAATTCCCTCAATCACTATAGAGGATACAGCTCCTTTAAAAAAACCTGATTGGATGAGAATTAAGTTGTCGGCAAATACAGAAAATATTACGCATATTAAAAATACGATGCGTAAACATGGGTTACATTCGGTTTGTGAAGAGGCTTCATGCCCTAACTTGGCGGAGTGCTTTAATCATGGGACCGCGACTTTTATGATTTTAGGGGATATTTGTACTCGTCGTTGTCCTTTCTGTGATGTTGCTCATGGTCGCCCTTTGCCACCAGACCGTGAGGAACCGAATAAGCTTGCGCAAACAATTCAAGAGATGAAATTGCGTTATGTTGTGATCACCTCTGTTGATCGTGATGACTTGAAAGATGGCGGAGCAAGTCACTTTGCTTCATGTACTCAAGAGATTCGTTCATTAAGCCCGAATATAAAAATTGAAACTTTAACTCCTGATTTTCGTGGTTGTGTTGATGAAGCCGTTGCGGTTTTAAGTGAAAACCCTCCGGATGTGTTTAATCATAATTTGGAAAATATTCCTCGTTTGTATAAAAAAATACGCCCAGGAGCAAGTTATGAGGGATCGTTACAATTACTTGAAACGTTTAAACAAAAACACCCCGAAATTCCGACAAAATCAGGATTGATGGTTGGTTTAGGCGAAACCAATGAAGAACTTATTCAGGTTTTAAAAGATTTGCGTAGCCATGGTGTTACCATGCTAACTTTAGGTCAGTATCTCCAACCAAGTAAGTATCATTTGCCAGTGGAGCGTTATGTTTCACCTGAGGAATTTGATGAATTAAAACAGATGGCGCTGGCTATGGGATTTACCCATGCAGCTTGCGGACCATTTGTGCGTTCATCTTATCATGCTGATCTACAAGCAATGGGAAAAGAGGTGAAGTAATATTCACCTCTTTGGAAAACATTGTTTAATTATCTACCACAATAAAATGACGATTTTCGGTGACAATTTGTAAGAATGTAGGTAAGTTTATCTTTTCATCTTTCAATTGATTACCGTTTAGATCATAGATTTTAGATCGTCCATACGCATCAATTACCACGGTTTTATTACCATAAAGCGCTGCAACCTGATTTTCACTTCCAGCTAGAATCCATTCACGCTCTTGAAATAGATTTTGACCTTGGCTATACTGTTTTGCAGGTGTAGTGACGTTGAGAGCATCTTGCATTAATGTTCTTAATATATCCGTTTCAGAAGTTATATTATCAACTTCTTTTGCCTCTTTACCTGGCCACGAAATAATTAATGGTACTTTTAAGGTATTTCGATTAAAGCTAATTTCATCATTACGTAAAGCAGATTTTTTAGCATCATCTATTTTTATGTCATTAGAACCGGTAATAATAATTATGGTGTTTTCGTATGCATTAGATAATGTTAAATATGCAATTAAAGATTCTAAATATTGGTCGAGTTTTTTTGCATCTGTTTCTAGTTCGGTTATTGGCATTTTTTTATTTTTGGCACCCAGTGAATATTGGATGACAGAAAATAGAGGAGCGTGGTTTTCGAGTTGATTTTGTTCATCATGCCATGCCATCCAATTATCAGTGGTTTGCTTGTTAGACTGTTTTTTACCATCTGGGGTAGTAAAATTAGACAATAATGCATAACGATAAAGTGGTTCAGAAAAACCATCAGCAGAAAATAGACCAACGTTATAATGTTGTTTCGTTACAGTTTCGAATAATACCGATGGCTTATGCCCTGCCAAGATACTATTATAATAATTCGGGTCAAGGCCATAGAATAATGAGAAGTTATTTAAGTAGGCTTGGCTACTTGCGCCATAATGATTAGTAAATTGTATATTTTGGCTAGCAAATTCTTTCAGCCAAGGCATATTATTGGCTAATAGTCGATCATTCCAGCCATTAATATCAATAATCAAGATATTCGGTTTATCTTGATTTTCATTAAATGAAATTTTATCGAGTGGGTATTCAATAGCGATCGCAAATGGGTTACCTTCTTGAATTGCGCGATTACGATAACCATTCTCTTCAATAAATCCATAACGCTCAAGAAAATGACGCGCCGTTAACGGATACGACAGCGGTAAGCTTGATCGTTGCATCGTAATTGGACGATAGAAGTTAGCATCGGCCCAAATATGAATCAAATGTGATGAGACAAAGCATAGAATAAAACCTATTACTACAGGTCTGGCAAAACGTTTGCGTTTACTTAAACTGCGTTGCTTTTTCCAACTCCAAATCGAGAATAATATTTCAACCAAAAGAATAAAGGGTATTAATATAAATGCACTATTGAGAAAAGATGCTTTATCCGAGGTAAATAGTTGCCAGATAGATAAATTTAGATGCATTCTAAAATGCGAGAAAACTTCAACATCAATAAGCAGTAAACTAATTCCTATCGTTGCAACGATAGTTGCAATAATCCTTTGCCATCGTGAAGAGTGAATAAGAAAACTTAACGGAAAAAGCAATATCAAATAAACAATGAAAGTAAGAAAACTAAAATGCCCAATCGCACTAATAATTGCATAAAAACGCCCCATGAATGTTCGGGGCCAATCAGCAATGAGCAAATATTGGCTACCAAGTAAAATGACTACCAGAATATTAAATAGCGTAAACCAATGCCCCCAACTAACTATCTGCGAGGTTTTATCGTCTTTGATATGATTGTTTTTGAGTTTGAGCATATTTAATTGTAGTAATTACCAAGAAAAACTTAATTGAAATTTACGTCACAGTTTAACTGATTTTTTAAAATCTTTCCGTAATTTTTTTAGCATAAAGCCTTTGGTTATTTGTTGGCGTTGCTATCGATACTTGTTATAATTTGCTTTAATAATATAGCTAATTAAAAAGATACTAACTTTGGCAATCAAACAACTCAACTCTCAAGAAGTCCAACCTAACGTAAATGACATTGTAAATAATAGCGATATTAAAACAAATTTATGCAGTGATGGATTAACCAATTTGTTATCGTGGCAACCTCGCGTTGCTGCTGCTGTATCCTTATTGTGCAAAAATCATAATACGCAGTATCGTTCACGCTTTGTGCTTTTAAAAGCATCTGAAAGCGAGCTTTTTTTTGATTTATTAAAGCAGTCGGTAAAGCGTAATCTCACAACGACCCATTTAGGTTATAGCTATTACTTTAGTGATAATAAAATTACCTTAACTGAAGCGAAAAGTAAGCAAGATAATTTTGCATCCCAAGATAATTGTCTATCAGCAACAATCGTTGATATGGAAAAACTATTTGGTTGTGTTAGGCAACCTGAAAATAGTCCAATCAAATTACAAGCTGGTTTAGTTCATGATGCTAATGGTGGTGTTTTAATTTTAGGATTGCGTTCACTGCTTGCGCAACCAGTAGTTTGGGCTAAGTTAAAACAGATGGTTCTGTCACAAACTTTTGAATGGTTTTCAGCTGATGATTCTCATCCATTACCATTATCTATTCCTGCCATGCCGTTGGATTTACGCATTATTTTAGTCGGAGATAGACTCTCTCTAGCTGAATTGCAGGAATTTGAACCAGAATTTTATTCATCATCTATTTACGCTGAATTTGAAAGTGAAATGCATATCACTGAACCTCAGCGAATTAATGATTGGATGAATTATTTACAATTTATAAGTCACCACTTAGCGCTACCCAAAATTGAGCAATCTGCTTTTGCTAAAATTTATAAACACGCAACAAGGTATACGGGTGATCAATATTATTTACCACTTAGCGTTGAATGGGTGCAATCGATTCTGCTAAATTCATCTTATTTTATAGAAAATCAGAATATTGATGCTTTAGCCGTCACAAAGGCTTTAGAACAAAAAGCATGGCGAGAAAATTATTTAGCTGAGCGGTTCCATGATGAGATTTTTACCAATCAAATTTTGATTGATACTCAGTCACAAGTGGTTGGGCAGATTAATGGGTTGTCAGTTATTGAATACCCCGGTTATCCAAAAGCGATTGGTGAGCCAACACGGTTAAGCTGTCTTGTCCATTTTGGTGACGGTGAATTAATTGATATTGAACGTAAAACCGATCTTGCTGGCAATATTCATTCTAAAGGGATGATGATTATGCAAGCGTTTATTATGTCTGAGTTTGCAATCAATCATCAACTTCCGTTTTCTACATCATTAGTATTTGAACAATCCTATAATGAGATTGATGGCGATAGCGCTTCACTGGCGGGGCTTTGCGCGCTGATTAGTGCGCTATCTAATCAACCTATCGATCAGCAATTAGCTGTGACAGGATCGGTTGACCAATTTGGCCATGTTCAATCTATTGGTGGCGTTAATGAGAAAATAGAAGGATTTTTTGCTGTTTGTCAGCACCAAGGTTTGACAGGCCAACAAGGTGTTATTATTCCTGCTAGTAATCAGCGCCATTTAAGCTTAAGCGATGACATTATTGAGGCAATTAATAATGATAAATTCTCTATTTGGACTGTCGAACATGTCGCCGATGCGCTCTATTTGTTAACTGGTATTCCTTACAAAGATGAGAATAATATTAGTCTTTATAAGTTGATTCATGCTCGTATGCAATCAATGCTAATTCAAGATAGAAGACGTGATGGTTGGCTTAGTCGCTGGAAAAAAATTGCAAAAAGTAACAATACACAATAAACTTGAGACCAAAATTTCATTGATGCGATTAATGAAATAATCATGTAAAACTTTACAGCTTAGGTTAATTATTAGTTTTTTAATCAATAATGATTCTATAAGCAATTATGTAATGACAACAAAATAAAAGGTTTTTTTATGACATTTGAACGTAAATCTTCGTATGATAAAGCAGATCTAATTAAATCAGGTAATAGTGAATTATTTGGTCATGATGGACCGCCATTACCGTCTGATTTGATGCTAATGATGGATCGCGTTATTGAAATGAATGAAGACGGTGGTAGTTTCGGTAAAGGTTATGTTGAAGCTGAGTTTGATATTAATCCTGATTTATGGTTTTTTAAATGTCATTTCAAAAACGATCCGGTAATGCCTGGTTGTCTTGGTCTTGATGCTTTATGGCAATTAGTCGGTTTTTATTTAGGCTGGATTGGCGGTAAAGGTAAAGGCCGAGCGCTTGGTGTTGGTGAATTAAAATTAAAAGGTCAAATATTACCTAATAACAAAAAAGTGACTTATAAAATTAATTTTAAACGTGTTATTAATCGTAAATTAATCATGGGAATCGGCGATGGTGAAGTTTACGTTGATGGTAAATTAATTTATGAAGCAACTGATCTTAAAGTTGGTTTATTTAAAGACACGTCTGAATTTTAATTCAATATAATCTTACACTCCTTGCTCACTATTATTAATTATTGATAATTAGCAAGGAGTAGCTTTTTTTACGCTACTATTTTAAGAAACAATCCGTAATGTATTTTTTAAGAAAATCTCTACTAATCCTCTTATTTGTTGTAATCGGTCAAGCACAAGCAGACTTTAATGGTAAAGTTGTAAAAGTAATTGATGGTGATACCGTTGATATATTAACAAATAAAAAAATTCGCGTCCGGTTACTCGATATTGATGCTCCAGAAAGACACCAAGCATATGGTAATGCATCAAGAAAATACTTAGCATCGTTGATTGCGGGTAAAACTGTTTATGTTAAAGAAAATAAAAAGGATATTTATCAACGGACATTAGGCGTCATCTATCTAAAACAAGTCAACATTAATGCTAAGATGGTGGAAAATGGCTTTGCGTGGGCTTACCGCTTCAAAGGCGTTGCTAGTAATAAGAATATGGTAAAGCTCGAATTAAAAGCTAAACAAAACAAAAAAGGACTATGGAAAGATAAACATCCAATAGCCCCTTGGGATTTTCGCTATCGTAAGAAATAATAGCGTCTAAACAATGACTTTATTTTTTAGCTGGGATTGAAGCTTCTAGTTGTTTTAATACTTCAGTTGCTTGTTTACAGCCTTCTTCTTGATTTGCAGCAGGCATTGCTGAAATTTGTTGTTTAGCTGTTTCTAAATTTTGTTTGATCATATCTGTTTGTTGTTTAGTTGCAGCATCTTCAGGAATGGCTTTAACAAAGCTATCAACTTTTTCAAAGTAAGTTTTGCAAGATTCTGATAACTCAGCCATAGCAACAGAAGATAAACCTAATAATGCAACAGATAATACTAATTTTTTCATTGTTTCTTTTCCTTAAAATTATAAATATTTAGAACATAAAATATGTTATTGAATTACTTCGGAGGGATAATATAAGAATTGCTAAGGAAAGTCTATAATTTAAATGTAAAAACTCTTATCAGTATTTGAATACTGATAAGGTTATATGAGAATACAATTAGATAATTGTAACATCAGCAGCAGCAGGGCCACGAGGACTATCTTGGATAGAGAACTCAACTTGTTGACCTTCGCCTAAAGTTTTAAATCCATCGCCAGAGATTGCAGAAAAATGAACAAACACATCTTTACTTCCATCAGCAGGTGAAATAAAACCAAAACCTTTACTTTCATTGAACCATTTAACTTGACCAGTTTTTTTAGACATAAAAATCTTCCTATAAATAAATTAATTACAGCCATCAAAGGCGAAACATTAGAACATAAAACCTAGACTACTTATTAACAAACAGAAGAGAAGACTGAAGAGAACTAATACAAATGTGATTAAAGTAAACTACAAACTGCATAAATCTAAATGTTACAAAATATATCTGCATGTAATATGCTGATGACTATTAACTCATAAATAGATGACTAACACAAGCAATGATTTGCTATTATTTACAATTAAAAATGAAATGAACAATAACTATTTGTTATTGTTCATGTTAACAATCTTTAATTTTTTGACAAATCTTTGGATTTTTGAATTGAAGCCTCTACTGCGTCAATGATAGCTGCTCGAAAGCCTTTTTCCTCAAGTACTTGCACGCCTTCAATTGTAGTACCGGCTGGTGAACAAACCATATCTTTTAATTCACCTGGATGTTTTCCTGTCTCCAGCAATAATTTAGCTGAACCCATCACTGTTTGTGCCGCAAATTTGTAAGCTTGTTTTCTAGATAAACCACCTTTAACTGCACCATCAGCCAATGCTTCAATGAACATAAATACAAATGCAGGAGAAGAGCCACTTGCCCCAACTACGGCATCAATTAAGTATTCAGGTACAACTTCTGTTTCACCAATACAATTTAATAAAGTTTCAACAATTGTTAATTCTTGATCAGTAATTTCTGTATTAGGTGTGATAGAACACATAGCGGCATTAACTAAAGCTGGAGTATTTGGCATAACTCTAACAATTTTTTGTTCATAGCCTACACATTGCGCAATAGTTTTAATCGTTACACCGGCGGCAATCGAGATAACAATAGTATCTTTTTTTAACTCTTTTTGAATATCATTTAATACATCCACAATAACATTGGGTTTAACTGCTATGAAAACAATATCTGATTCTCGTGCAACATCTTTTGCCGATTCTAAATTATTTATTGAATGAGTTTGATTAAGTGCTTGGCCCTTTTCGGGATGAGGATCATAAACGTAAATTTGCGTTCTCGGCACGATATTACTTGCTAAAATACCTTGTAAAATAGCATTCCCCATATTACCAATACCGATAAGACCTATACGCTGTTCCATTTGTTTATACCTTTATGAATGAAATACTATAAAGATTATAAAATAAATTTTTGAATAAAACTTATAAAATTTACGAGTAAAAAGAAGACGAAATTTTTACTATTTAACTTAATCCAGCATTAATTGCATACCAACTTGTTGACCTGTTTGCATTAATGATAATATCTGCCTTGTTTTACCCTCGTTGATCAAATTGCTGACGGCTGGGGTGTTGATCAGAACTTCAAAAATAGCTTTTCGACTTTGTTTATAAGGTATTAATTTTTGACAGACTATCGCTTTTAAACTATTTGATAGTTGAGTGCGAATTAATGCACGTGTTCCCTCTTCAAAGACATCAATAATACGGTTGATTGTCTGTATTGCGGTACGTGTGTGCAATGTAGCAAGAACTAAATGACCGGTTTCAGCAATAGTTAATGCAGCTTGAATGGTCTGTTTATTGCGTAATTCACCCAATAAAATGATATCTGGATCTTGCCTTAATAAACTATCAATTGCATCACCAAAATGGTTAATTTCGCGTTGTTGTATAAGTGATTTATCACTTTGATAAATGAACTCAATAGGGTCTTCTAATGTGATAATATGTTTAGCTAACGTCTGATTTATATGATTAATTAATGCAGCTAAAGTTGTCGATTTTCCACTACCTGTTGCGCCAGTAACTAAGATAATTCCAGATTCTGCTTTTGCTAATTCATTTAGTACATCAGGTGCCTGAATATCAGTTAAGCTTGGTATTTTTTGCTTAATAATTCGAAATACGGCTGAAATACCACGTTTTTGAAAAAAAATATTTACCCTAAAACGGCCTATATCTTCAAGATGATAACCAAAATCAATTTGTCGATGCTGTTGTAATAGCCCCTTTTGATCGTCATTTAATAGATTAAATAAATCAATTTCAAGTTTTTGTGGCGATAATTTATCTTGCGCAATAGGTTTTAGCTCACCATTAATACGAATCCACGGTTTTTCACCACTAGAAAGATGCAAATCAGAAGCTTTTTGCGTTACACTAAAAGCCAACATTGAATTTATCATTTTCACTCACTATCCATTAGTTTATTGGGAATTAATATGAATACAGTACATGACAATTTAATCAAGATTAAAAATGAAATACATAAAATTGCCTTAGATTGCGATCGAAATCCCAATACAATTGAACTTATTGCAGTAAGTAAAACCAAGCCGGTCACATTAATCGCTCAAGCAATTGATGCAGGCCAATTAGCCTTTGGTGAAAATTATGTTCAAGAAGGTGTTGAAAAGATTGCTTACTTTAATAAAAATATGCCGGATACCCCGATTACTTGGCATTTTATCGGGCCATTGCAATCAAATAAAACTAAGCTAGTTGCTGAAAATTTTGATTGGATGCACACCATTGAACGTTTCAAAATTGCTCAGCGTTTAAATGATCAGCGACCTACAGATATGGATAAGCTAAATGTTCTTATTCAGGTAAATATTAGTAATGAAGAGAGTAAATCTGGAATTGCAGTAGATGAAGTCGCCGATTTGGTTAAGCAGATAATTACATTACCTAATTTAAGGTTACGTGGCCTTATGGCTATCCCCGAGATAGAAAATGATTATGCCAAACAACTTGAGGTATTTGAACAGATGACTCAGCTTTTAGAATCATTGAAAACGGATTATCCTTTTTTAGATACATTATCAATGGGCATGTCAGGCGATATGAAAGCAGCTATTGTTGCAGGCAGTACAATGGTTCGCATTGGTAGTGCAATCTTTGGTGCACGGCAATATGTGTGATATATTGCAGATCATTTTAGATTTTAGGAGTATTAAATGATTTCGTTAATCTTCTTAGGAAGGGCTATTTTCACTATTTGCTTATACATACTTATTCTACGTTTGTGGATGCAGTATGGGCGAGTAAATTTTCATAATCCCTTTACTCAATTTATTGTTCGTATTACCCAACCGATTATTGGTCCAATGCGAAAACTTATTCCATCTATTGGCCTTATCGACACGGCGACATGGATTCTCTTTTATGCAGTTGCATTACTAAAAATTATGTTTATTTTCCGTTTTGAGGGATATAACGCACCGTTGTTTAGCCCTTATTACTTATTATTCGCCTTGGCTGCAATGGCTCATGCGGTTGGACACCTCATTTTTTGGTTATTATTATTTAGAGCTATTTTAAGTTGGGTTAGTCGTGGACAATCTTATACTGATGAATTACTTGCTCAATTAACAGAACCACTTATTGCACCTATTCGGCGCATTATACCGCCATTAGGTATGATTGATATTTCATTTATGATATTTGTTTTTATATTAATGTTTTTAAACTTATTAGCTGTCGATTTTCTTGGAAATTTATGGCTTATACTATAAAAATAAAAGAGAGCCTAGGCTCTCTTTTTAAATAATATGATCTTCCCAACAAATCACATCTTTTTCATACACAATTCGATTTTTGACTGATATTTTTAATTTGTGCATTAACTTTTTATTTCCAACAATTAATGGGTGCCATTGCGGTAACTGCCCTGTTTCTGAAAAATAACGATAAGCGCAAGTTGCTGGTAACCACTCAATTGTCAGTAAATTTTCTCTTGTTAGCTTGATGCAATCAGGCTCATATTTAAAACGGTTGTGGTAATGTCTGCACTGGCAGGTATTTGAATCAAGCAAATTACATGCAACATTGGTATACAGTATTTCGTCAGTATCCTCGTCCTGTAATTTATTTAGGCAACATTGGCCACAACCATCGCATAGTTGTTCCCACTCGTCATCACTCATTTGATCTAAAGTTTTATATTCCCAAAATGGTTCAATCATACTTTAAAATCGTCTTCATTTAACATTTGTAAGAAAAATCCATCCGCTTTAATTTTTTCCTCAATTTCCTGTGCTGTTCCTACCACAAAACGCCGTTTACCATCGAGTAAGACTTTCATGACAAAAGCTGGCGTGCCAAAAATTGACATAATTTTTTCAGGAATTGGAGAGAAATCGTTCTCTTTTTCCATATAAAGATAACAATTTTCTTTTTTTGTGCTTCTATAAATATAACACCACATCATAAACTAAAATCCTATTTCTCAATTATCTCAGGCTATTTTGCAAATAGACACCTGCACCAAATAATCCCGGATCTTTATGAGTAATCACATAAACAGGAATTTTTTTAACTAAATAAGACATACGACCTTTATGTTCAAATGCTTCTCTAAATGGTGATGATTTAAAAAATTCTATAAATCTAGGCACAATACCGCCAGCAATATACACACCGCCTTGAGTATTAAGTGTTAAAGCTAAATTACCCCCAAATCGCCCCATAAAAGTACAAAAATGAGTTAATGTTTCTGAGCAAATTGGGCAACTATTTGATAATGCTTTATTCACAATAATATCTGGGGTGATATCTTCAACTGGTTGATTATTGATCTGTAACAAAGCTTGATAGATATTAACAATACCATTACCCGATAAAAAACGCTCTGAAGAAACTCGACCAAATTTTTTTCTTAACTGAGCTAAAATTCGATCTTCTTGTTCATTAACCATAGGTAATTCTGTATGACCACCCTCGCCTGATAGGCTAATCCAATAACCATTAACTTTAACTAAATGAGAAACCCCTAACCCCGTTCCGGCACCATAGATTGCTATTGGATAATCAAGATTCGGCTCCTCACCACCAATTTTAACCACATCTTGCGCGGATAATTGAGGAATAGATGTTGAAACTGCAGTAAAGTCATTAATTACTTCTAACTTAGTTAGTTTAAGTTCTTTGATAAGTTCTGAACGAGAAAACGACAAATTATTATTAGTCATTTCAATCAAATCACTTTCATTGATTGGGCAAGCTATGGCAATGCAAGCCATATCCACTGTTACCGCTTGGGATTTCAAATAGTTTTTAATTAATTCAAGTAGTACATCATCTTTTGAAATGAGGATTTTAGTTATTGCGGATAATTCATTAGTTGCTAAATCATAAAGTGCAAAACGAGCGTTGGTTCCACCAATGTCCGTAACTAGTGCATATTGACTCATGTTATTCCCTTTTTCTAAAAATAAAATCTTTCTATATGAACAATAGTTCAATAAATATTAAAAATAAAACTGGCAATATTATGGACTATTTATAATGATTTAACTAGATTGCTTTAACAGAATTTACTATTACCGCTAACAAAATTGTTAGCGGGTAATTTTTAAAAAGTTGAAAGGAAAATAACCACTAAAGCCATTTTTTGAGTTTAAAGTAAATGTAAGGAGCGACCCCTGCTATTAACATCAACAATAAAGATAATGGATATCCATATTCCCATTTTAACTCAGGCATATTTTCAAAGTTCATACCATATGCTGATGCAACTACTGTTGGTGGTAAAAATACCACAGAAACAACCGAGAAAATCTTAATTATTCTGCTTTGTTCAATATTTATAAAGCTAGTAGCTGCTTGCATTAAAAAGTTAACCTTTTGGAATAATGACTCATTATGGGGTACCAATGATTCAATATCTCGAATAACTTCTCTCGCTTGTTCTAACTGTTCAACAGGCATCTTAGCACGACGAACTAAATAGTTAACCGCACGCTGACTATCCATTAAACAGAGACGTACTTTCCACGCCGTATCTTCGAGCTCAGCTAAGGAAGTAATCGCTTCATCATAATGCTCTTGAGCGGAACGATCCATAATAATTAAGCTCAATTCTTCTAGCTCACTATATATGTTTTCAATTTGATCGGCTAACTGTTCAACTTTAACTTCAAATAAATCTAATAAAACTTCATACGGATTCCCATCATTCATTCCCTGATAACGAGAACGCATTCGGTATAGTCGAAACGCAGGTAAATCGCGTTCACGCAATGTAAATAAACGTCCATTATGCACTGTAAAAGCGACGGTAGAGTTACCGGCACGATCTTCTGCATCTTCATAAAAAAAGAAGGAGTGAACATGTAGTCCTTCATTATCTTCGAAAAAACGAGCTGATGCTTCAATATCGTCTAATTCGATACTTGTTGCTAAATTTTGACCTAAATTGGTCAGGATGAATTCACGATCAGCTTCTTCCGGCTCGATCAAGTCAATCCAAGTCGCATTCTTTATATCGCCTTCATTAATTTTTACTAATTGTTTGTTTTTTAATCCAAACGCATTAATCATAAGGCCTCCAGCAGAAAAATGTTTAAGATATGAAATGGGTGGCATTATACTCGTTATAGGCAAAAATTCCTATGTCTAAGCCAATCTTTCTGAATTTTTAAAATTTGGATACAAACTTCCAAATTTAAATTAAATTCGGTGATGTTATTTCAGTCTCATGTTACAATAGCGCAATTATATATATGCAATTGTTAGGAGTTTATAATGGCAACCCGAGGAATTAATAAAGTCATTTTAGTTGGTAATTTAGGTCAAGATCCAGAAGTACGTGTCATGTCAACTGGTAATACTGTCGCAAATTTTAATGTTGCTACATCAGAAACTTGGAAAGACAAGCAAACTGGCGAGAATCGAGAAAAAACAGAATGGCATCGAATTGTCGTATTTGGTAAATTAGCTGAAATTACTGGTGAATACATTAAAAAAGGAACACTCGTTTATATTGAGGGGCAACTACAAACTCGTAAATGGCAAGACCAATCAGGTCAAGATCGTTACACTACAGAAGTTGTTATCAACCCTATTGGTGGCGTATTGCAAATTTTAGGTAACCGCCCTAATAATGACTCTTATAATGAAGGTTCAAAAAGTTGGGGACAAAGTGCAAATAATACATCCTCTGCGCCAACTACTCCTGCAGCACCTCGTGCTTCATCAACTGCACCAGCAAGTCAACCAGCTATGCCAGAACCACCAATGGATTTCGATGACGATATTCCGTTTTAATCGTTATTTACTCAATTCGTTTTTATATAGGCGTATAAATTACGCCTTTTTCAAATAATATTGCATTTATACCTCTTGCTATACCAAGCACCACTGGTCTAGGAACTATTTCGATGATTATCAGTATGTCCTCAACTTTGAAAAGTGGGGGATATAACCTATCAACTTGGGTAGTTTATGCATCATCTATTCCATTACTATTATGTATTATTTTATAGTTCTGTATGCGTAGCGCAGGCAACATAATGCGGTTTATGGGAAAAAGTGGCATTGAAGCCACTTCAAGAATTATGGTTTTTTTATTGGTTTGTGTGGGTACCCAGTTTATTATAAATGGTGTTAAAGAATTAATATTAAGCTTTCCAAATATTTGAGGAGCGCTATTTTTCATAGCTATTTTACAGATTTGGAATGTTTTTAATCATTTCAACCCGCATTAAATAATCATATAGTGGTAATAGTTGTTTAAAACCTTTAGCAAGTTTATCCGCTAAGTTACCATCTAATACATCTTCAATATGATTATTGGTTACCATCACGGCAAGATTTTTTCGGTTGTACCATGTCGATATTTTTTCATCTTTGATTAAAGGTCTTTTGTAAGACTCACCAACTAATTCAAATGGCTTTTTAACACAGCGAATAACTTTTAGAAATTTTTCGGTATCATTTAAAATTTCTTCACGAAATATATCCATAGTCTGTTTCGATGCACAATAATAACCTAATCCGTAACGATAACAATCTGGACTGATTTCAAAAAAATAGGCTGGCGCCTCTTTCCAATCACGATTTGGGCGTTTGAAAGTTAACCATAGTCGGCTACGATATAACGATTTGTCTTTTGAGAATCGAGTATCACGATGAATACGAGATATGGTTTTACCAATAGCGGGACGCGTTTCAAACCACTCATCAATTTTTAGCATAGCTGGCGTTAACTGCTCAACTAATAATCTAAAAGGTTTTACTAAATCATTGTCATAAATAGCTCGGTGTTCATCAAACCAAGCCTTACTATTATTAATCCATGCATCTTGTAAAAAGTTTAATCCTGCCTGAGTAAAACCTGTAAACGTTGCCATCATCTACTCCTTAAATAATGTTCTTACTTTTTCTAAATCTTCTTGAGTATCGACACCAATTGCTGGAGGTTCTTTAGCTACAGCGACATGAATTTTTTCACCATACCAAAGTACACGCAGTTGTTCTAGCATTTCAATTGACTCTAATGCCGAAGGTGCCCATTTTATATACTGCCTAATAAAACCAGCTCGATAAGCATAAATTCCTATATGACGTAAATAAAAATCGCCAATTTGATCTACCTTACCTTGCTCATTTAAATTAGCAAAACGGTCTCGCTCCCAAGGAATAGTCGCTCTTGAAAAATAAAGTGCATAACCATCTTTATCTGTCACGACTTTTACTGCTCCCGTATTGAACGCCTCTTCAACGCTATCAATAGGAACAGCTAACGTTGCCATGCCAGTTTTGAATTTCACTAGATTTTCGGCTACCTGATCAATAATAACTGGGGGAATCAAAGGCTCATCACCTTGAACATTAACGATAACTTCATCATCAGCAAATTTGTAACTATCAATTACTTCCGCTAACCGTTCTGTACCGGAATTATGCTTATCGCTAGTCAGAATTACTTCACCATTATAGCTTTTGACTACATCAAATACTTGTTGGTTATCAGTTGCAATAATTACTCGATTAGCTGACGATTTTTTAGCCTGCTCCATAACTCGAATTATCATTGGTTTGCCATGAATATCTGCAAGCGGTTTTCCTGGCAAACGACTTGAAGCATATCTTGCAGGAATAATTACCGTAAAACTCATAAAATTACCTCTAAACTTTTTTATTCTTTATCACAATGAGATGGAACTAATTGCTTTGCTTCGCTTGCTAATAAAACCGGAATACCATCTTTAATCGGGTAAACCAGCCGATCTTTTTGGCAAATTAATTGTTGATTTTGCTTATCATACTCCAATTGACCATGGCATATAGGACAAGCAATAGCGCTTAATAGAATCATTTTTTTTCTCTTAGTGATTTTTTTTCTACAAACAGTGAATAAATCTTATCAATAGCTTGATTTGGTATTACTGCATCAATGGGTAAATACCACCAGTTAGGTAATGCAAATTGACGACATTTTACTGCATCTTTTTCAGTCATTAAAAGTGTTTGATTATTTTCTACTACTTTCTCTAATAACGGAAGTGTAAAATTCTGGTGATCAGCAAAAGATTCTGTATGAGCTAAATCAGCTTTCATTTTAATTAACATATCAAAAAAACGCTTTGGATTACTGATACCTGCAATTGCACAAATACGATGAAGTGATGACAATTCACATTGTTGGTTAGTTAAGAGATTAACTACATGACCAGGTAATAATTGCATGATGAAGGTTTTATCTGGAAATTGATTTACTATATCACCTGTGCTATCTCCATTGATTATAATTAAATCAACCGATTTTAATCTTTCTCTTCTTTCTCGCATAGGTCCAGCAGGTATCCACCACCCATTACCAAATTGGCGTTTCCCATCTACCACAACAATCTCAATATCACGAGCTAACGCATAATGCTGTAGACCATCATCGGTTAAAATCACATCCAATTGATAAGATTCTAATAACGCTTTAACTGCGTCAACTCGTTTTGGCGCGACTGCTACCGGTATATGGGTTCGCTGAAAAATTAATACAGGCTCGTCACCGGCTTGTTCAGTTCCAGTATGTTCATCTAAGACTAATGGATAGTGATCAGATTTTCCACCATAACCTCGCGAAACTAATCCTACTTTTAGCCCTTTAGATTTCAACGCCTCAATTAAACTAATGGCAAGTGGCGTTTTACCATTACCACCCGCCGATAAATTTCCAATAACAATAATTGGAACAGGAGACTGCCATGATTTTAATACACCAAGTTTGTATAGTTGACGACGAACGGAAGCAATAAATCCATATAATAATGAAAATGGCAGTAGCAACCAAAATGATTTATTTTTACCATACCACAGTTTTTCAATCATCATATCGCCTGCTATTTTCAATCATTTTTAAACCTTTAGTGACCCTATTTAAAGTACTTCCCTTATTTTACTCATAAAACGGTAAACTACCAAACCAATCATGATACCATCTTGGATTAATGTCATGTCGCAACGTTTTTTGCTGCCATGAAGTAGGATAAAAAAACAGACTTATTTGCCCCTCTCTTCCTGTAACAAAATAATTAATATTTAACTCTTTATAACGAGCAGTGATTTTATTTGAAGGGAGTTGCCAAGGGTTATAACGTGAGGTTGAAGTTAATGCATTAACTGGATTAACGTAGTTTAAAAATGGGTAACTTGACGAAGTATTACTACCATGATGTGGAGTCTGTAATATTGTTGAAGATAAATTTTTCTTATGTTGCATAACTAAATCATACTCTTGCCTTCGTTCTAAATCACCGGTTAACAGCACTGAAAATCGACCATCAGTAAGTTGTATTACACACGAATCATCATTTTCCGTGTTATCAACTAATTTAGTCGGCCATAGCACTTTAAGATTTAAGTGTTTCCAATAAAAATTATGCTTAGCTAAGCAATTATAATCATTGCGTAAACTTAAAGATGAACTCATAAGCCAGGCATTGGGATAACGTTGTTGTAAATAGGATAATCCTCCAATATGATCATTGTGACTATGGCTAATAATAATTCCTTCAAGCTGGAGGTTATGCCATTGCAGAAAAGGAGTAATAATTTGCTCTGCTGCTGAGCTGTTTTCCCATTTTGCACCCGTATCATATAAAATAGCTGATTCACCATTGTGAATTACAATAGCAAGACCATGCCCAACATCTAGCATATCCATTCGCCAAAGATAATCTGGTTGTTTATAGAATGGAGAAAAAGCCAGCGTCAAAATAATGAAAAGTGTAAAACTAAACCTTCGCCAAACTGCTGCTCTTATTATTATAAAGGCTAACCAACCAATAAAGCTTAGAAAGTAAAAATCCATTGAGATAGTTAACCACATATAATTTAGACAATCTAAACAATGAAATAACCATTCAAGCGAATATTGGGCAACAAACCAAAACCATAAAGCAAGATAAAAACAGTTGATTAAACTAAATACTAGTCCCAGTAAAATTGCTGGGAAAGTAATTAGAGAGATAATAGGAATAGCAATCAAGTTAGCAACCAGTGAAACAACGCTTATACCATGAAAAACATACAATTGGATTGGTAGAAGTAATAGTGTCAAACCAAATTGTAAATGTAATAATCTAAATAAATACCACCGTTTTTTATTTTTCATCGCGTTAGGTAGTGGTAACCAATCAAACAAAAAAATTAAACTAACAACAGCATAGCAAGACAACCAAAAACTTTCGGACAATATCATTAACGGATCAATAATTAATAGTAATGCAATAATACGATTAACTTTTTGCCATGCACTTATTTGATTATTCTTATAACGCAAATATATCCAAATCGATAAAGCAAAAATCGCTCGTAATGCTGGTGGATTAAAGCCGGTTAACCACGTATAACCAATACTGCACAACCAACCTACTATAATCGGTAGGAAGAAATAAATATAACGTTGTGGTAAGCAAAAAACGAATCCTTTAGTTATCCCAAAGCAAATATAAAAGACTAATAGAATATGCATTCCAGAAATAGCCATTAAGTGAGCAACACCTGTTTGCATCATTGTTATTCGATTATGAGTTTCAAGTTGTGAGCGATCACCAAAACCAAGTGCTAATAAAATATCTCGATAACTAAATAAATTAATATAAGGTAGGCATTTATCTGCAATGAGTTGTCGAAAATTAGATTTATCCTCGATTAGAACTGATTTGATGACTTTGGCTTTTAATAAAGATTTATTGGCTATCGCAAATCGTTGTTTATCAAATCCTCCTTCATTTAAATAACTATGGACTACTTTAGTTTTTATGGTTAATTGCCAAATTTGTCCAGCTTTTATTAATTCGGGTTGTTCCCAATAGATAATGACAGGTATGGGTGAAGGCAAAGGTTGATCGGAAATATTGGTAATTGAAAATTTTACATAATGGGGAGTCATGGTTTGAATTTTAGCAGGAGCCTGTGTATTAATACTTTCAACTTTTGCCGTTATTGCTAATGTTTGGTCAATATAAGGTTCAATTGAACTGAGATATTGCTTTGCTATAGCGGTCGACCAGAGAAAGCTTAATCCAAGGATGATTATAAAAGTAAAATAACGTTGAAATTTAGCCGCTAAAATAATCAGTGTAAAAGCTAAAATATACCAATCTTGATCATTGGGTAACGATGGTAAAAAAATTAATGGAATGCTACCTAATGAAATTGCTATTGCCATTAAATCTATTGAACACCGCATCAACTTCTACTTCTTATATTGACTAAACAGCCAATCTAACATGCTCAGATTTTTTTGAAGTTAATTTATAATTAATATTAGATCTCTATTCCAATTTACAGATAACTCTTTCACTTTTTATATTAAAGAAAATAACTTATTCAATAACAAAAAAGCCTTTGATTTTACTCAAAGGCTTTTTTGTTATTAACTAAATTTAATTATGCTTTAGCTGCATTATTTACGCGTTCACGTAGCTCTTTCCCTGGTTTGAAATGAGGAATATATTTGTGTTTAACTTCAACATTTCCACCTGTTCTAGGGTTTCTTGCTTTACGTGGAGCACGATAATTTAAGCTGAAACTACCAAAACCGCGGATTTCAACACGATCGTTAGTCTCCATCGCTAATGCGATTTGCTCAATAATATCTCTAACAGCATCATCAACCAGTTGCACAGGAAGGTGTGCCCGCCAGTTGACTATTTTTTCAGCTAAATCGGATCTGTTCATGGTCACTCCTAATTTAATTTATGTAGTATATAATTTATTCATTTTATACCACAAAAGAAAAAGAGGGCAAGCCCTCTTTACTCTTTCAATAGATATTTTTTACTCAGTTTTTGACGCAGCTTTGAATGCTTCAGCCATTGCGTTAGTAAATGACGCATCTTCTTGAGGTGCAGTATTATTTACAGCAGCAAGTGCTTCTTTCTCATCAGCTTCATCTTTAGCACGGATAGATAAAGAAATTGCACGAGTTTTACGATCGATATTTACAATCTTCGCTTCAACTTCATCACCAACGTTCAATGCAGTAGTTGCATCTTCAACACGTTCACGAGCAATATCTTGTGCTTTTAAGTAACCTTCGATACCTTCAGCAATTTCGATTGTTGCACCTTTAGCATCAACAGCGGTAACTTTACCTTTAACAATTGATCCTTTTTTGAAGTTAGATGCAAAACTGCTGAATGGATCGTCTTCAAGTTGTTTGATACCTAATGAGATACGTTCACGCTCAGCATCAACTTGTAAAACAACGGCTTCAATATCATCACCTTTCTTATAAGCTTTAACTGCTTCTTCACCTGGCATATTCCAAGAAATATCAGAAAGATGAACTAAACCATCAATACCACCGTCTAAACCAATGAAGATACCAAAGTCAGTGATTGATTTGATCTTACCGCTAACTTTATCACCTTTATTGTGTGCTTCAGCAAATTGTAACCATGGATTTGGTTTACATTGTTTAAGACCAAGAGAAATACGACGACGTTCTTCATCAATTTCAAGAACAACAACTTCAACTTCATCACCTAAGCTAACCACTTTAGATGGGTGAATGTTTTTGTTAGTCCAATCCATTTCAGAAACGTGAACTAAACCTTCAACGCCAGTTTCGATTTCTACGAAACAACCGTAATCAGTTAAGTTAGTTACTTTACCAGTTACTTTAGTACCTTCTGGGTAACGTTTAGCGATTGAAACCCATGGATCTTCGCCTAATTGTTTTAAGCCAAGAGAAACACGTGAACGATCTTTATCGAATTTAAGAACTTTAACAAGTAATTCTTGACCAACTTCAACCACTTCACTTGGGTGTTTAACACGTTTCCAAGCCATATCAGTGATATGAAGTAAACCATCAACCCCACCAAGATCAACGAATGCACCGTAATCAGTAAGATTTTTGATGATACCTTTAACTTCAGAACCTTCTTGTAGATTTTCAAGAAGTTGTTCTCTTTCTGCGCTATTTTCAGATTCAATTACTGCACGACGAGAAACAACTACGTTGTTGCGTTTTTGATCTAATTTAATAACTTTTAATTCGATTTCTCTATTTTCAATATGAGAAGTATCGCGTAATGGACGAACATCAACAAGCGAACCAGGTAGGAACGCACGAACGCCATTAAGATCAACCGTAAAGCCACCTTTAACTTTACCATTGATAACACCTAAAACGGTTGCAGCATCTTCAACTGCTTTCTCTAATGTTAGCCACGCTTCATGACGTTTAGCTTTTTCACGAGATAAAATTGTTTCACCAAAGCCATCTTCAATTGAGTCAAGAACAACGTCAACAACGTCGCCAACTTGAACTTCTAATTCGCCTTGGGCATTTTTAAACTGCTCTACTGGAATTGCTGATTCAGATTTTAAACCAGCATCAACTAAAACAACATCTTTGTCGATTGCAACGACAGTACCACGGATCATATTACCAGAACGAGTGTCTAGTTGATTTAAAGACTCTTCAAAGAGTTGAGCAAAAGATTCAGTCATATTTTATTTACTTTAAGTTTAATTTAACGTCCACATTACTTCATGTCTTGTGGGGTTGTTTACGATACTCCACTCATCCTTGTAATGGAGCTTGGTTCACGCCAAAGTTTAAATATAAACTTACAGCGCAAGTTTTTCTTTAATATACATAACAGATTGATTAAAAACATCTTGAATTGAAAGCGATGTTGTATCAATTATTAGTGCATCAACCGCAGGCTTTAATGGCGCAACAACTCGATTACGATCTCGTTCATCTCGCGCGGTTATCTCCTGCAAAATTTCGGCGAATTTAGCATGAATTTGCTTATCTTGCAACTGTTTCATTCTTCTTTCTGCCCTTGATTGTGCACTAGCATCAAGAAATAGTTTAACTGGGGCATCAGTAAATACCACTGTCCCCATATCACGACCATCAGCAACTAGCCCTGGCATCTGTCTAAAGTCACGTTGTCGCTGTAATAAAGCAACTCTAACTTCATTTATTGACGCAACTTTTGAAGCGGCTCCACCAGTCTCTTCTGTTCTTATCTCGCGAGAAACATCCACATCATCTAACAAAACTTTCACATCATCACTACTGGTATCAAACGTAAGCGGCAGGTTAAGAGCCAATGTTGCTAATTGTTTAGCATCATCTAAAGCAATATTTTGTTTCAAAGCAGCAAGTGCAAGCACACGATAAATTGCACCAGAATCTAAAAGGTGCCACTTAAAATGATTCGCTAATGCTTGACACAAAGTGCCCTTGCCAACTCCACTTGGTCCATCAACAGCAATAACCGGAATATTTTTAGTCATGTTATATTTCGCTTAATCGTTTAAATTGTTCAAAATAATCAGGAAAGGTTTTCATTGTGCATTTTGGGTCTAAAATTGTGACTGGAGTATCAGACAGTGCAACTAATGAAAAACACATTGCCATACGATGGTCATTGTAAGTTTTAATATCAGCATGATTTAATTTAATTGGAGGAATAATTGTAATATAGTCATCCCCTTCCTCAACGGTCGCACCTACTTTACGTAGCTCGGTTGCCATTGCTGATAAGCGATCCGTTTCTTTAACACGCCAATTGTAAATATTTCGAATAGTCGTTGGACCTTTAGCGAATAACGCAGTAGTTGCAATGGTCATTGCTGCATCAGGTATATGGTTCATATCCATATCAATACCATTTAATTCATTGCGAGTACATTCAATATAATCATCAGCCCAAGTGATTTTAGCGCCCATCTTTTCAAGCACATGTGCAAACTGGGTATCGCCTTGTAAACTCTTTATACCAATACCTGTTACGCGAACAGTGCCACCTTTGATTGCTGCAGCAGCTAAAAAATAAGAGGCTGAAGAGGCATCACCCTCAACCAAATAATGGCCTGGTGATTGATAAGTTTGATTAGCTTTAATGATAAATTTTTGATATTTTTCATTAATAACCGAAACACCAAACATCTCCATCATTTTTATCGTGATATCAATATAAGGTTTAGAAACCAGATCACCAATAATAGTAATTTCAGTATCGTTGGCAGCTAGCGGTGCAGCCATTAAAAGTGCGGTTAAGAACTGGCTTGATACCGAACCATTTACCTCAATCTTTCCACCGGTGAAACCACCATGGATATGTAATGGAGGATAACCTTCGTTTTCAAGATAATCAATCTTAGCCCCACCTTGACGCAAAGCATCAACCAAATGGCCAATTGGACGCTCTTTCATACGAGGTTCGCCGGTTAATACAATATTGTTATCAGCTAAACACAACGCAGCGGCTAATGGACGCATAGCGGTCCCAGCATTACCTAAAAATAGCTCTAATGGATGAGTAGAGTGTAATTTGCCACCTACTCCTTCAATATCACAAATTGTTCGATCACTTGATAATTGATATTTAATATTCAAAGCTTTTAAAGCATCAAGCATATAGCGCACATCGTCACTATCAAGTAAATTAGTTAATCGTGTTTTACCATTGCTAAGTGCAGACAAAAGTAAGGCACGATTTGAAACACTTTTAGAACCAGGTAGATTAATCGTACCACTAAATTTTTTTATCGGTTGTAATGTTAAAGATAACATAGTAACTCTCTTTAATAATTTCAATATTCTTTAGAATTTATCTAAGGTGGCTTTCAATAAATTTATCGCTTGCTGATCTTTGGCACTATCTTGCCACAATTTATCAAATAAATGACGATAACGCTTAATCGCATCTTCTGATGAAGTTATTGAGGCGATACCAGTTGTAATATTAGGTAACTCACCTAATCTAAACGGGCTCATAGCTAAAGCTAACGCATTATCATTTTGATAAAATATTTGGAAAGCAATAGATGGAATAGCTTGCTCAGTAATAGCAATTGTTGGTGCATAAGCTTGATCTTCAATTAATTCGATTAAATGATAGACCTCCTTGCGCGCCAACAACATTCTTTCAGACTTTTTACCCGGCGAAATAGTCAGATTGCCAACTAAGCCGATATGCAAAAACCGTTCAACATTACGTAAGCTAATTAAATTAATTACTTTAGGGACAGATTGATAAAACTGAGTTTTGCGATCATGTAAAATAGATAAAGAAGTCGCATATCTTTCAGCTTCAATATTATCACTCGATTCTCTTAACATCATCCCTAAATGAGACAAATAATCAGGCGAAGTTAAAAGAAAAGAAAAGGGATCGAAATGAGAAAAGATATGAGTGGACTGCTCTTCGAGTTGACGCATACGCTCAAAAAAACCATCACCACTTGAATAATATTCTGTATCAATGCCAAGTAAACTAGCAAATGACGTATCTAACAAAGAAGCTAATCGTTCAAGCGTTTCTATTTTAACGATTTCGCCTTTTTCTAAACGGTAAACCGCAGCTCTTGAGATCCTAAGACTTTCAGCAACCTCTTCAGCCCTAAGAGAGGCAGCGATACGATAAGCTCGTAACCGCTGTCCGATAGCAAAATAATCAGTCGATCCAGTAATCATAATTTACTCAAACTATTGGGATTTCGGCAGTGTACCATATGATAAGTACAATGCCAATTTAATGTAATGATATTTCAGATCGAATCTATGTTTAAGAATATTATTTTAACAATTCGTCTTGTAACGATGATGCATTTTTGAACTCAGTATAATCGGTAATCGCTTCAGGTTGTTTTTTACCATCCTCTGGTTGACCTAATACTTGCGATGCTATTACCAAACCTTTTTGTTCAATAACTGCACTTTTATAAAATTCAATTAAATCCTCTTTAGTGAGTTTCTTAAGTAACTCTATTTTTTTATCACGCGAATCGAATTGGAAACGAGATAAGCGATAGTCTGATCTCAAACGATCAAACTCTTCATCTAAAGATTGTGGTGGCATTGTCTGCTCTTCGATGATACTTCTCTTATACTCCTCAACATCATCATTAGATAATGCTTCTAGTTTAGTTAACATTGTTGGATAAAACGCTTGGTAACGTTTTAATAAATAAGCAGGATCATATTGATTACTTTGAACAGCAAACCCTAGTCCTACTGATTCACTTATGTATGATGGAAAAACACCAACCAGATAACCTAATTGTTCATTGCTACGCAGTTGATCAAAAAACCAAGAATACATAATGTTAGCTAAAGTATATCCAACTATTTGACTCTTAGTGGATTCATAATTGATTGGAAAATAGGTCATTAACAACGCATTATCTGTGCTTTTTGCTTGTTGGGTTATTCTAGCTGTAAAGGCAGTTTTAATTTTAATATCATCTAATGGTGTAAATTCAACATCACGCTTTAAAGTCTTTTGAATGGCATGATAAAGATCTAATGAATCTTCATTTGAGATATTACCCAAACTAATCATATAAGGAACTGATTGAGTCATCAAACTATCGCGATAAGCTTGAACATCACTTACAGTGATATTATTGGTAATTTGTCGTCTTTCACCTCGCTCATAATAGTGAGGCATTTTAGATAATGCGAGAACAGGCTCTGACGCTAAACGCACACTTTCAAAATGGTCAGCTCCATCAAGTCGTTGAAGATACCATGATTTAGCTAATTGTAGATTTTGCTCATCAATGGTCACTTGGCGATAACTATTAAGAATAGCTAAAACCATATCCGGTAAATGTTGATTAAAACCATTAGCGGTTACCATCAAACCATTATCAAGACCCGTTGATAATGATATTCCAGCATTACCTGCTTGAAATTGTAATTGCGTCAAATCTCGACTCACGATGTAATCAAGCAACTCAAAAGCAACTGACGATTTTGCATCTTTAAACGCCTGATTATTGCGTAAAGAAACAGCAATTACAGCCTTAGGATCGTTACTAAAGTGACGACTAACAAAATGGATATGATTACCCCGTTTACTAAATGTAGCGGGTTGAATCTGATCATTATTTTGTTTCACAATATCAAAGTTATCAGGAATATACGGATTCAACTCAGGCAAACTAAAAGAAAACGCTTTACCTAAATCGGTCCAAGTTGTTTTTAATTCATCAGTAATATTATCAACTTTATAAGGTGCATTAAGAAAATAGGCCGTTTTATCTGTAGTTTGATTTGGGGCAATTAACCACACACGAGCATTTTCTGGAGTAAAACTTTTGATTCGATTGATAACCGCATCTTTATTCAAATGTTCAGCAACATAATCAGAATCTAATACATTTTTAACTGGATAAAGAAGCATCTGATCAGATAACCATTCTACATAAGACATATCACGGTTAACATCTTTATACTTAAAGGATAAAGCAAAGACCTTTTTTATCTCATCATAATACGCATCAGAAATACCTTGCTTCTCAATTAATTGTAAATAATTAAAAATCGCAGCAATAACCTTATCTTTCTGAGCTAAGCCTTCATCGGTTAAAATAACATTAATATTAAATGTGCCACTATTACCATAATATTTACTATCACTAGTGGCTTGAATGGCTTCAACTAAGCCCTGTTTTTGTAGCTGATCAGCTAACGTATTTTTACTATTATTACTGATTAGATAAATAAGGTACTCATTAGTCTTATCAGAAAATTTGTCGATATCATTTTCAATCGGAAATTTTAACGACAACATTTTTCTAGGTTGTGCTGGTATCATAGTAATTTCTTTACCAGTAAACTCCTGAGTAACAGCTTGTTGAGTAATTGGCGAAACAGTTATATTTTTATTAGGAATTTGACCATAAGTAGATTCAGCCAACGCTTCTAAATTTTTGATCGGTTGATTACTATAAATAACCCCAACCATAATATTAGCTGAATAATATTTATCATGAAAATTAACCAATGCATCTTGCAATTTACTATTATCTTTATCACGTAAAGTTTCTAAATTCCCACCAGAAAATTGTGATGCCGGATGATCCGGATTAATCGTCTCAGCGTCAACCTGCTGAATTCGAAAACCATCACTAGAGCGGTATAACGTCATCTCAGCATTAACAGCATTACGTTCTTTATCAGCAAATTTAGGATCAAAAATTGGCTCAGCAATGGCATCGGCTAAATAATCTAACGCCTTATCAATTACACTATTTTCAACTTCAAAGAAAAATGCGGTGCGATTACCGCTAGTTGTCGCATTGTAGTTACCAGCATGTCGAGCCAAAAATTCTGTAAAACTTGATGGTTGTGGATATTTTTTCGAACCCATTAACACCATATGTTCTGTGTAATGGGCTAAGCCTTGTTGAAGGGCTGGATCATATAATGAACCAACAGGCAATGCGATAGAGCCGAGTGATTTGGTTGCCTTAGGATCGGAAACTAATAACACACGCATTTTATTATCAAGTTCAATCACTTCATATTGACGATCATCTCGTTCGCTTTGGTGAACTTTATCTAATAAAACAGAATGATCATGCTTATTTTCAATAGCAAATGAATTGTTAAAAGAAAAAAGAGTTAATGCAGTAAAAAATAGTGTTCTTGTTTTCATATTATTCATAGAATTCTTTCCAAATAAGCGTTCATTATATTCCGAATTAATAAATAAAACGATTAAAAACCAACAATAAAAGGACATATGTCAAATTTCAAAAAACATACTTAATTTTTATATGTATTTTATTATCTGTTTCATATATAATTCGGCCCAATACGTTTATCGTATTAATCTAGTAAAAATACGTTAGACGCTACTCAGTCCCAAACTTTCCCAAATTTGTCGATTTTATCGACGCATAAAGATACACATTAGTTTTTGATATTTAGAAATAATTTAATGGATTAAGGTAATTATATGTACTATAAGTTTGTCTTAATTGTCAGTATTTTGTTTTGCAGTTATCAAACATTAGCAACCACAAATAGAGATAATGATGCAATAAAAGCAGATCAATTATTAAAAGAAAGTATTGATGCGAAAAAAACACAAAATTTTGAATTAGCAATATCAAAATTAATAAAAGCGAATCAACTACAGCCAAATAATTCCGATATTCTTGTCCAACTAGGTTTCAATTATTACGCACTAACTCAGTTAGAACAAGCAAAAAAATCGTTTGAATCCGCACTTGATATCGCCCCCAATTACGTAGATGCGCAATATGGTTTAGTTAGTGTTGTTTTAGCAAAAGATCCTAACCATCCCGAAAAAGCCAAATTGTTGCTTGATAAGTATTTAAATCTAACACCTAATGACGAACAATTACTGTCCCTACAGGCAAACATTGATAACATAAAAAAAAATACACATTACTGGAATATTGTTCTATCTGGCACACATAGTCGATTATCTAAATCTTTGCCGAATTGGAATGAAGTGGATTTAGCACTATCTTATCGGCTATCACAGCAAAATACCATAACCGGCCATTTTACCCAAGCAAACCGTTTTCATAGCAACGACCAAAAAATAGGCCTCACTTATTGGCACACATTCAACAATAAAGCGTATGGTTATCTATCAGGTTCTGTCGCCACATCTAAAAAATTTTACGCAACATATACAATAACAAGCGGTGGGGATTATCAATTATTTTCCCCGTATAATGATGAAATAAATTCATTCCATATCACCCTCGATGCAAAGTTGGACCACTATAACGATGGCAACATTAAAACTATTTCACCGGGTATTGAACAATTTTTCTTTAATGATCGTTTATCCATAGCAGGTAAATGGTACAACACATTTGATCAAGACAACCATCATATGAGTGGTTATTTATTTAAAACCACCATATCACCTACAGAAGAATTACATCTATTTGCAGGATATGCAAATAGTCAAGAAACATCCGACCGTTCGATAAAATTTAATCGTTCATTAATTAAAGTCAAATCTCATTTTATTGGATTGTCATATGACATATCTAATTCAATAACTGGGTTTGTAAACTATAATAATGAAGAAAGAGTTCAAACCAACCACAGCCGTAAGTTATATACTAAAAAAACACTAGGATGTGGAATAAAATGGACATTCTAACTCGATACCTAAATTTATATAATGCCTGTTTCATTTTTATTAGCTTTATTGTATTGATAGTAACCATTGCAATTTACATCAAACGTGAAATTCAATTTAGAAGACACAAGAAATTAAAATTACAATTGCTAAAAATTTACAAAAAAGCATTGAAAACTGGTGATGAATCTTATTTTAAGCAAGAGATAACAAAAAAATTATCGCTAAATTGCGTAGCAATAATTGCTGCCTATTTTTTCGAGAAACATCGCGAAAAACATATTTTAACTTATTTTGATCTGGAACCATTCCAAAATAAACTTAGGTTACTATTAAAAAAAGGCACAATAAAACAGAAAATTGATGCAGCTAACATGTTAGCATATTATCCTTGCGAAAAAACGAATCAAGCGTTAATTCAGGCTTGTAACAGTTCTCGTCAAGAAGTCGCCATTGCTGCAGCATTGAGTCTAGTTAAAAACGCTTCAGGTATTTCGATAATTCAGATAATTATTACGCTATTTAACAAGATACCGCAAAAAGGCGTATTTTGCTTTTTTAGGCTTTTACCTTCTAATAAATTTCTAGAGCTTGAATCGCTAATCAATTGTGAAGAGTTTGCCAATCACCAATTTTTTACTATCTTAAAAAAAATTTCTAAGAACTACATTACCCCCTACTTTATTCTTGCAAAAGAAGATGAGCGTACTTATATGCAAACTTTTTTTGAAAACTTACTGGAACTACAAACAACACCACAAGGGATTATACACAGTTGTTATCTTCTTAATTTCATTAATGAAGAATGTTACATAAAGAAATCATTAAGCATTGAAAAACTAATAACAGAACATTTTGATTTAAAAAGCAAACTATTTATCGATAAAAATTAAATAATTCTTAAAGCAAGAAATGTGGGTGAAACAATGAGTGATTATATAAACAACATAATGATGTTCGGTGTTAAATTCTTAGTTATAACGATAATGCTAATTGGATTAGTGCAAATATTCATCTATTTTGTGCAGCTACTAGTAACAATTTATGTGTTACTTAAAAATCCAAACAAAGAGAGAAAAATCCAGACCGAAAATGACGGTATTTCACATCCAATTACCATCATTTTACCAGCTTATAATGAAAGTGTAACTATAATTGATAGTATCGAATCAACATTAGCAACTCATTATCCTAATGTTGAAATGATAGTTGTAAATGATGGCTCAACGGACAACACTTTTTCAAAAGTGAAAGAATACTTTGATTTACAACCTATTGCGCATCACTTAAATGAACGTAATCAACTCTCTCATGCTAAAATAAGAGATGTTTATGTATCAAAAAAAGATAGCCGGCTTCGAGTTATCGATAAAGAAAATGGTGGCAAAGCAGACGCACATAATGCAGCAATTAATTTAAGTAATTCCCCAATTATCTGTCTTATAGATGCTGATTCAATTTTAGCACCTGACGCCATTAACAAAGCTGTAGTCCCTCTAATTGACGACCCAAAAACAGTTGCAGTAGGTGGAGCTGTGCGAGTTGCTAATAGTTGTTCTATTAGAAATGGAATAATATCTAAAATCAATTTATCTAAAAGATTCATCGTACAAATTCAAATTCTTGAATATATGAGAGTATTTCTCTTGGCAAAAATTGCTTGGAATCATTTTAATACTTTACCGATAATTTCAGGTGCATTTGGTTTATTTAGACGAGATTTTGCAATAAAGGTCGGTGGTTTTTGTGTCGGTTCTGTTGGTGAAGACTATGATATTACTCTAAAATTGCACAAATATATTTATGACTCTAATGTTGATTACAAAATTGATTATGTACCAACCGCCATATGTTGGACCCAAGTGCCTGAAAAATGGAAGGTATTAAAAAACCAACGTATACGATGGCATATAGGCGCACTACAAACTTTTATAAATTTTAAGTCGTTAACTTTTAAACTAAAATATAAAAAGTTAAGCCTTATGCTATTACCTTTTTCAATATTAACCGATATTTTAGGTCCAATTGCTGAACTGCTAGGGTACTTTTTAATACCGCTGATTTGGTCTCTTGACATGATAGATAGCAACGTAATGTTATCTTATTTTTTAATTGTTTTTGGATACAATAGCCTTATAAGTGCTTTTGCTATAGCGATTGATGGTGTGTTATTATCAGGATTAGATAAAACTAGATATCTACTAAAACTATTTATTACTGCATTACTAGATAACTTTGGTTATCGACAGTTATACCTATATTGGAAGCTTAAAGGCTATGCTAGATTAATAAAAGGCAATTTATCTTGGGGAAAAATGGAGAGGGTAAAATTTGACAAATAAACTTAAAATCATCTATTTATTATTTGTGATAAGTTTTATGAGTCCTGCAACATTTGCTGAAAATTTAGCATTAAATATTAGCTCCATCAATTTAAAACATTGGTATTACTTAAGTACTCATGAAATCAAAAAAAGTGCTACCTTAATATTAAAGCTACTTGAAAAAAAAGATTTCATAAACACTAATTCGGTGCTTAAAAATGCCAATGTCTATTCAAATATTAATCAATTAAATGCGGATAAGATGAAGTCAAATTATACCTCTTTGCCCAATCAATATAGATCCGATATCAATATTTCGATGTGGAATTGGCAAACTGAAAATTGGATTCATTCACCAAGTCAATTTCTGACTAAACTAAAACAAAAAGGTATTAATCAAGTTTATCTCCAATTGAATATTGTAAATGGGCATATTCAAAATCAAGATAAGCTATTTCAGCTACTTGATATCGCAGCTAAAAAGAAAATGAGCATTATTGCTGTTGAAGGAGCACCTGATATGATTACTGATTCAGGTTTAAAAAATGCCATTGAACGCAATAAAGTCATTAAAAAGTTATGCCAAATACACAATCCTTGTCTTGCGGGAATTCAATATGATATTGAACCATACTTATTGGCTGAATATGCACAAAATAAAAGCCACATTTGGCAAAGATGGAATAATGCAATAAAAACATTAAGCGAAACTTGGCATGATAAAATTGAAATAGTCTTGCCATTTTGGTTACTTGATATAGAAGACGGAAAAAATATAGTCGAAAAGACACTACCATATAGCTCAAAATTAATTATTATGGCTTATCGCACAAAGTTAGCACAAATTTATACGATTTGTTCTCAATGGCTAACTTGGGGAGAGCTCAACAATAAAAAAATTGTTATCGCTCTTGAAAGCAGCATTATTGAAGATGAAACATCAGAAAATTACAATCAATATCCACAAAGTGACGAATTACAAACCACAAGCTTAAATCAATCTATTAGCTTTATGGGGGAAGAAAAAAAATTATTTAGCACGATTAACCAGCTATCAACCTATTTTTCTCAATGGTCATCATTTGAACGATTTGCTTTGAATGGTTTGGAAAGTAAATAAAAGAGACAGCGTCTCTTTTATTACATAGCATATTAATGTTCGCGAGTTTTTCTGAACTCAACATCCGGATAACGTTCTTGGGTTAAATTTAGATTAACCATACTTGGTGCAATATAAGAAAGATTATCACCACCATCTAAAGCCAAATTCTGTTCACATTTGCGTTTAAAGTCTTCAAGTTTCTTAGCATCGCTACACTCAACCCAACGCGCAGTGGTGACGTTTACTGGCTCATAAATTGCTTCAACGTTATATTCAGATTTCAAACGGGCAACCACCACATCAAACTGTAACACCCCAACTGCCCCAACAATTAAATCATTATTAGCAATTGGTCGGAATACTTGAACAGCCCCTTCTTCTGAAAGCTGAACTAAACCTTTTAACAATTGTTTTTGTTTAAGTGGATCTTTTAAACGAATTCGACGGAATAATTCCGGTGCAAAGTTAGGAATACCAGTAAATTTAAGATCTTCACCTTGGGTAAACGTATCACCAATTTGAATCGTACCGTGATTATGCAAACCAATAATATCACCAGCATAAGCTTGCTCAACATGATCACGATCGCCTGCCATAAAGGTTAATGCATCAGAAATATTAACATCTTTAGCAATACGAACATGGCGTAACTTCATACCTTTTTCATATTTACCTGAAACAATGCGCATAAATGCAACACGGTCTCGGTGTTTAGGATCCATATTTGCTTGGATCTTAAATACAAAACCGGTAAATTTTTCTTCGCTTGCTTCAACTTCTCGTTTATCTGTTTGCCGAGGCTGTGGTGCTGGCGCCCAAGCGGTTAGACCATCAAGCATATGATCTACACCAAAATTACCCAACGCAGTACCAAAAAACACAGGCGTTAAATCACCAGACAAAAATGCATCTAAATCAAACTCATTTGATGCACCTTGCACTAATTCTAATTCATCACGAAGTTGTTGGGCCAAATCATCACCAATGGTGCTATCAAGTTCAGGATTATCTAATCCTTTAATGATTCTAACTTCTTGAATGGTATGACCTTTACCGGTTTGATAAAGATAAGTTTCATTTTTAGCTAAATGATAGACCCCTTTAAATAACTTGCCACAACCAATTGGCCAAGTAATTGGGGCGCACATAATATTAAGCTCGTTTTCAACTTCATCTAGCAACTCCATCGGATCACGAATATCACGGTCGAGCTTATTCATAAAAGTTAAAATAGGTGTGTTTCGTAAACGTGTAACTTCCATTAATTTACGCGTTCTGTCTTCGACACCTTTTGCTGCATCAATCACCATCAAACAACTATCAACTGCGGTTAAAGTTCGATAAGTGTCTTCCGAAAAATCCTCATGCCCGGGGGTATCAAGCAAGTTTACCAAACAGTCATTATAAGGAAATTGCATAACGGAGGTCGTAATTGAAATACCACGCTGTTTTTCCATCTCCATCCAGTCTGACTTAGCGTGCTGCGCATTAGCACCACGCCCTTTTACTGTTCCCGCAGTTTGAATGGCTTGTCCAAAAAGCAAAACTTTTTCAGTAATGGTTGTTTTACCGGCATCGGGGTGAGAGATAATTGCAAAAGTACGACGAGCATTCACTTCGTCTAAATAAGCTTGTTCTGTCATAAAATTAATTAATTTAGCTAAGCAAAAAAATGATGCGGTATTCTAGCAGGTCTCTATCTATATTGCCATTGATGAACGCTATTTTGCTATTTGCCTGATATCTATGCATAATAGAGCAAATAAAATCGAAGATGATATAATTAATCAATTATAACGGTGTCTACGCTAAATATTTCTCAATAATTAAATAGATATGAATATTCGTGACTTAAAATTGTTTTTACATCTATGTGATACATGTCATTTTGGAATAAGTGCCGATGCTATGCATGTAAGCCCTTCCACCCTTTCAAGGCAGATCCAGCGCCTTGAAGAACAATTTGGTCATCGATTATTTATCCGCGACAACCGGCAAGTTCAAATTACCCACGAAGGTGAAAAAGTAAAACACTTTGCCCAACAAGTCATTAATCTACACCAACAATTAAAACAAGAACTAGACCAAGCCGATCAACGATTAGTTGGTGAATTAACCTTATTTTGCTCGGTCACAGCGGCTTACAGCCATCTACCTGAAATACTTGATCGCTTTCGCCTACACTACCCATTAGTAGAAATTAAACTATCTACGGGAGATGCAGCCGATGCTGTAGAAAAAATTCAATCTCATCAAGCTGATTTAGCTATTGCAGGTAAACCCAAACAACTACCATCTGGTGTTGAATTTATTAAATTAGGTGAAATTGAAATGGTATTACTCATACCTAAACTTAATAGTTCATTCAGTGACAAATTGCATCAAAAAGCACCAGATTGGCATAATATCCCATTCATATTGCCTGAGCACGGTCCAAGCCGACATCGAATAGATTTATGGTTTAAACAACAAAAAATCATCAGCCCCAAAATTTATGCAACGGTAGCTGGGCACGAAGCCATTGTCTCCATGGTTGCTTTGGGATGTGGTGTGGCTTTATTGCCTAAAGTGGTAATGGAAAATAGCCCTGAAAGAGTAAGAGAACGCATCACAGAATGGTCAACCAATTTAATGGAACCGTTTGATGTTGGCATCTGTGTGCAAAAAAGACGATTATCAGAAAAAATTATTTCAGCATTTTGGATTATTAGTAACCCAAATTTACCAACCCAATAATAAATTATATAATAAACTGTAGTTAATGAGTAATAGCAGTTAAGCAAAATGTAGGGAATGAATGTAATGCCAATAAAATTAAAAAAAACAAGCACGTTATCCACCTTACTCTTTTTAACAATATTTTCAAATCCTAGCGGTGCTGAATTAGGTGATCCTGCAAACCAAAATCCAATTAATCATAAACCCCAATGGTTGGTTGTTCATAGCTCAAACTACTATGATGGTGATAGTGATGATCTTGTTACCGCTGGAATAGGGTTTACTGCCTTATCGAAAATGATCCAAAAGGTCAATTATGCCGATCCATCAAATCCAACCACCCAAGAATTACGCCGTGCAAAATTAAATCGATTTATTGATACAAAAACCGGAGAAGGCTCTCTATTTGGATTCAAAAGTGAAGAATTGTCGCCTTTATTTGATGGAAAAATTGCAGGCACAGAAATTTTAGCCACCATAAAAGATGAAAATGTTGGCTTACTATTACAAGTTCCCATCGATTTTAATAAGAAAAAACCCTGTATTGTTGCCGTACCAGCTTCTGGTTCTGATGGACTATATAACGCCAAAGATATACAAATCCGTGGATTGTGGGCTCTTAAACATAACTGCGCAGTAGTTTATAACGACAAAGGTTTAGGTACTGGTATTTATGATATTACCAACGAACAAGGCTTTACTGTTGATGGTCAAGTTGCTAAGGACAACATACTCTTCAAGCCAACTATACAAAATCAAAAAGAGTTTATCAAAAATAATCCGCACCGTTATGCAGTAAAACAGCTCCATTCAAAGCAAAATCAAGAAGCAAAATGGCCAACATATACCTTCTATTCAATTGTTTTCGCCTTGTATGAATTAAACGAACTATTTCCAGAACCAAATAATCTTTACTTTAACGATACTAATACCATCATATTAGTCTATGGAGCTGAGGATGGTGGAGCTGCGGCACTTAAGCTAGCTGAATTACGTTTAAGAAGTAGAATTAATGGTGTGGTTGCAGTTAATCCACAAATTCAAACAAGTTTAGTAAATAGTAACGAAAACATAAGCTCTCGTTCATTACCCGATTATAGCTCCTATGGGGCACTTTATATTCCTTGTGCCATACCGGCAATTGAACCGAATAAACAGGACAAATACGTCCCCGATGCCTCTAAATATCTTTTTTCACAAAACCGTTGTGATGCATTAAAGCAAGCCAACTTACTATCAACCGGCACGCCGAAAGAGGCATTAAACAAGCTGTATGATTATGGTTGGAAGCCTGAAATGAGCATCCAATTACCTTATTTCTATCTTAATGAATCAATTGCCTACCCTTATAAATATATTAGCGCCTATGGTCGATATGATGTAACTGAAAACATGTGTGACTTTTCAGTGGCAAGTACCCAACAAGACCCATATTACAATTCTGGTGAAGTAAAACCACTAAAACAAGTCAATTTTGCCGAAATTTGGGGATTATCTAGTGGCCAGTTACCAATCTGGGCCAACCCTGATGCCACAGCTATTGACCTTGTTGAAAATAAAGATGTCACCTCTCCTCGACGTGAATGGTATTCAAGTTCTACCATTGAACATCAAATAGATTATGGAACTAAAGGTGCCATCTGTTTAAGAGAAAAAATAAAAGATCCACGCGTGATTAAAGGTTTAAAAGAAGTCCAGGCAACAGGTAACTTAAACAAAGTCAAAACCTTTATTGTTCATGGTAAAAATAACCCTAAACAACTTATCGACTACACATCTCGACCTTATGTTGCATTAAACAGTAAAGTGGAAGGAAAAGAGTCACAACTCCGTTATATTGAAGTTGAAAATGCAAGTTATCTTGATGGCAAAGCGCCTTTTGACAATACGCTATTACCTATTGACTATTATGGTGATGAAGCCATGGAATGGTTATGGGCTAATATAACCAATCAAACCACTTTACCGGAAAGCCAAATCATTCGCACAAAACCGAGAGGAGGCATAAGTGGACAAGCGCCACAAGCTACGGCTGAAAATCTAATCCCAATATCGCAAACTCCAGATACCAACAATCTAATCACTGTCGATAATGGCAAAATTATATTTCCGCAATAAAATCAAATTCACAAATGACTATCGAACAAATCAAGTACGATTCGATAGTCATTTAATCATCTATATTCGATACTTTAATAAGTGAACACATTTTAGGATAAAGCTCGAAAAACAATGTTTTGAGTGGCGTATAATTTTGTTCAAAATCAATAAAGGTATCGCTTAATAGATAGAGCTTAGGTCGACGCTTTGCCATACCGTTTAAAACTTTACCAATAAAATCTACCGAGGCATAATTTACCAACCATTCACCACGCCACATTGCCCCCATAAAATCTTGATAATCAACTGGGTAATTTGCGATATAAGGCTGAATCTGCCGCTTAGTAAAGGTATTAAATGATGAAAGAGATTGCTTAGCGTTAAATTCCACCCAATATTTTGACAAAAAATGGTCCCAAATAATATCCAAAGTGATCGGTGCAACACGTTGATGTGATTGTCGAAAAAGCAATTTAGCTTGCTTAACTTCAGCAAAACTATCAATCAAACGATCAATCCTACGATGTAACATAATCCCATCAGAAATCTCTTTAGGATATTGTCGATAAGCATCACCTTTAACAAAATCAGCAACTGTATTACCAATCAACGAACTATTCGCCAAGGTTGCCAAATGTAAATGTGCAAGAATATTCATGGCTAATCTCGATGTTTAAACTCCCCTTCAGCAAAACCTTCTCGCCAATAACTAGTAATGTGGACCGAACTAGGTTGCAAATCGACATATTTATCTTTAATTGCCTGACGTAATTGCCGAGCAAGCGAACACTCTAACCCGCCCCAAAACAATAGATTATCCTGCTGACTCAAATCCCAACTCATCACCGCATCAACTAATTGATTAGGATGATTGGCATCTTTAATCAACCATTGAACAGTTAAATCAGATGGCAGTTCAACGATATCGCTCTTATGATTAACCTCAATAAAAGCAACTGCTTTATGATTTGCAGGTAAATGTTCAAGGGTATAACAGATGGTTGGCAGAGAAGACACATCACCCATCAAAATCAAATATTGATTATCAAATTCTAACTTACCTGCTGTCCCAACTATACCGATTTGATCGCCCACTTTTGCCTGTTGAGCCCAAACCGTCGCTAAACCGCTGTCGTGAATCGCAAAATCAATCACAATTTGATTGGACGACTCATCATAAGCACGAATACTATAACTGCGAGCAAACTGTCGAACTTTATCACTCACTAAAATTTTATTATTTTCATCTAACATCGGAAAAACAATTTCACCGGTTAACGGATCAGCAAATAACAACTTTAAATGAGGGCAAATCCAATTCGGATTAACTGCTAAAGGCTTATCACAACTAAAATGTAACCGAAAGTAACTCTCTGACGGCCTTTCAACTTTAATCACCGTCAATAAAGCATTAATAATGTATTTTTTTGATTTTTCGTGCATTTGGTGTTCTCTTCTATTCCTCTAATATCGCATCACTATCATACAACATAATTGAAATAAAAAAGGGGAATTTTTAATCACGAGAAAGAGAAAAAAAACCACCCTAAATGGGTGGAATCTAAATCAATTGCAAGTATTAAAAGCGTAAGGCTCCAAACGCCCCACACCAATCCTGATCGAATTTAACCACAGCAGCATCGACGGCCGGATCTGAAATAAACAGCTCCGCCACATCCACAGGCAAGGTAATTGACTGACAACCGGCAAGCATGCAATCTAAAGCTTGTCTTGGCGTTCTAAAACTGGCTGCTAACACCATCGATTCAGGGCAATGCAAATCTAACAGCGCTTGTAGCTCATAAACCGTATCTTTACTATTACCACCTTGGGCATCAATACGATTGACATAAGGAGCAATATATTTTGCCCCAGCAAGCGCAGCCAAAAAGCCCTGACCCGCACCATAAACGGCCGTACCTAAAGTTGGAATACCCTGCTTGGTCAACTCCTTAATCGCCATCAACCCCTCGGCATTAACCGGGATTTTAGTCACAATCGATGGAATGACTTTACGAAGTTGCTCAGCTTCCTTAATCATCTCTTTAGCATTATGAGAAAGCACTTGCGCGAATAACAACTTATCAGAACCCAGAAAATCTTGTAATTCAGATAACAAATCAAAAATTGGCTTACCCGATTTAGCGACAATACTTGGATTAGTGGTAACCCCCTTTATTGGTAAAATTGCAGCTAAACGCTTAATTGCTGCAACATCGGCTGTATCTAAATATAATTCCATACCCACTCCTAATTAAATGCTTAATTGATGAGTAGCATAGTAAAAAAAAATTTAATTCAAGCCTAGAAGACAAAATCTCTATTTACTGGACTTTTGTACGATAAATAGCAAAATGCGATCTCGATCACATTTTTAATAATAATTAATAACACATTAAATTAAATAAATTTTTCAACTTTAACTCTACAAGCTATAATTAAACCAACTGCACATTACTTGGTTTACTAACAATATGACCACAAACCTAAAAAACGTATTAACTCAGCTCACTAACCAACAAATCAACCACCTCTATTTTGCCAATAACCAACAAACGGCACCGCTACATGCTTATCAAGTTGATTTTCCGAGGATCGAAGTGATTATAGAAGGTCAACAGCTTATGCAATGGGCTGACAGCAATGGCAAAATAATGACACAACAACTTGAAGTTAATGATCTGCTCTACATTACCGCTAACAGTTGGAACAAACCTATCCGCACAACCCCAATCACCTGGTTAAACATCTTATTTGGTAAACAGCAAATTGGCATCAGCATTGTTTATTGGGACGGCAACCAATTAATTCCGCTAGCACAAACCAACATACCAAGGCGAGGTCCACGAGTTGGCACCTTTATTATTCAAGCGCTATCTGAATTGACTTGGCAAAATCAACCACAAACTCAAACCGGCTACTACTTGATTCAAAGCCTGCTTAGTAACACCCTAGATTTACTCAATGCCGACATAAAAACCGCATCAAAAACCACCAGCTTATTCGAAGCAATACGCCAATATATTGATACTCATTTTCGGGAAGATATAAGCCGTGAATTTCTAGCTAAAATGTTTTATATCTCACCCAACTATTTATCCTATCTATTCAAAAACGAAGGCAAAATTGGCTTAAATGAATATCTCAACCATATCCGGATAGAGTACGCAAAATCACTACTTAAAGATTACGACTTAAACGTCAAAGAAATCTCGCTTGAAGCGGGTTTTAAAGATAGTAACTACTTTTGCCGAATTTTTAGAAAAAAAACCGAACGAACACCCACTGAATATCGACGGCAATATCATAGTAAATTATCGGAAAAGTAAACTCAGTTAATTGAAAGTAAGACAGAAGTTTCTAATTGCAAGCAATTAAGGAGCCCAAAAACCCCGCTCCTCAACTTTTTTACTATAAAAACAAAAAAAATTAGTCCTAATCAAGACGGTGTTTTAAACACTTCAAGTCAACTATCTAATGGACTTATTGCTATCTCCAGTTTATTTACTCAAGTAATATGAACTATCGAATAAAAGTTAAGGAGAAACACAAAGTCCGTTGTAGTTGCGAGATCGGTCCACGAATAGCGTATTACCGTAGTACGAGCCCACAACAAACGGCTGATTATATGTAGGATTGGTATCAACTGTCCAATAATTTTTAAAGGAAAAATTGGCTTGTGAGTAATTTTTCATCAATCCCCACTCGGTAAAAAATCCTGCGCCGATTATACGCTGATAATAATTATCGATTGAAGAAGGAGTTGCACCGACTGAACCTCTACATTCATTATTTAAAGTACTATTTTCAGCACAAAAAGCATTAGTTAAATCTTTAACCTTAGGAACTTTGTAACCGATACGTTTACACCAAGATAATGTATTAGCATAATTGTCTTCAAAAGTACCTCGGTTGATGAACCACTGCTTTAACTCAAACCCATACTTAACAACTTCATTACCTTGGCTGTCACGACCGATTAACTCGAAAGTCTGAGGTAAGGAGGGGCTTGGTATATTTCCAGGATTTTTAGCTCTCCATTGTGATGAAGTTGCAACAGGGCCAGTTAATGTAACACGAACCCCTGTATTTGATGAATTTGTCATAGTAGCGGTAATACCGCCATGGGAGACCGTATCCCAAGTTAATGGCTGATGATTACCAGCAATAATTAAATCAAAAAACAAATTGTTAGCGCCTGTAGTGGGGAAGTTTAAATTATAAGATGACGAAATAAAAGACTGTGGAATAAAACCCTTATCAGTTTTCCACATAGTAGTTGGACCAGCATAACTATAATTACCGTAAGTTGTATCTGGCTTGGCAAAACAAACCGTTGGCAATTCTTTAGGATTAATATGATAAGTAACACTATTAGCATTAAAAGTACTACTATTAGGAATGCCATAACGAGTAGTTAATGTTCCACTTGTATTAGCTAATGTAACACGATAAGAACCATTACACAGTGATGGCACTGTATCACGTGATAAGAATATATAGTCTTCATCAACAATATACAAATTTAGGTCACCAGTAACTGAAACATCAGCATCTCCATCATCATCGCTCCAATAATTAAAAGGCGCAGCAATAAGAGTATTCAAACCAACTGAATAGCTATTCCTTGGCATTAACATATCAATATCAGAAAAGCTTTGACCAGCTACAGGCAATTCAATTGGGATTGTTGACGAATTATTTGTTGAAGGTGTGTATTTATCCCCATTAGAAAGAGATATCCATAACAGATCGTCAGTATTGATGGCTCGCGTGCGCCCTTCATCAAATGTTAAATAAGGCGCATTCCCTTGAATCGCATTTGATGTTATAGAAGTTAATGCATCACAAGAATACGAAGTTATAAACAAAAAGCCATACGACAAAAGCATTTGGCGAGATAATATGAAAGCATAATATAATCGTTTGGAAGATATTTGCAATGATCTACATAACGATCTTAAAATTTTGACGATTAATAAACTAGAGTTAAAAAAAAGACTTTTTGAGCTTAAATTAAGTAAGTGTAAATTATAAATTGAACAGATTTGGTCTTTGAAATTGCATATCATAACAAATACCTTATCAATTAAGTTTTATTTAAATTTTTATTTTTATCTACTGCTCCTTAACTAACAATAACTTCTCATTAAAATACTACTTACTAAACTGCGAGTAAAGGATAAAAATCTCCCACCCTATGCGCAATGTATTTCATTACTAAATAATTAATACTGTAACATTCTATCTTACAAATAGACATTTTAACAATGAGAATTGTGATTTTATAATACAACACATTCGTCAATAAAATCCATCATAGCCTAAAGGCCGATTATTGATATGCTTTACAAAATCGTTTTTTAACGCTTGGCTACATTGACTCTTTGAGTCAGCTAACTCATAACAACTTAAGGCTATATTTTCTCAACCACCTTCATTGAGCTTACAATTAGGCACAGCAAAACTCTAACCTGTAGCAGGCAAAACGATGGGGGTTGCAGATGAAGAATTGGTAGAAGGCGTATATTTAACACTATTAGATAACGTAATACCGTTCAGATCATTTGTATAAACCGTTCGAATACAACCATCATCAAACGTTAAATATGGAACATTACCGTGGATAATATTTGAAGTTTGTTTGGTTAATGCATAGCTGGAAAAAAAGACAGACAGCAAAATAGCTAAAATAGTCTGCCTGAATAATTGAGGAATTATCGCGTTTGAGATCTCTTGTATAAACGCCTTAAAAACATGCAAAACATCGGCATTTAACTCCATTTAATTTATAATATATATTTGCAATTAACATAGTGATTTGATTTATTTTATTTTTATGCCTTCTGTTTCATCTTTTAGCCATTAAGCTAAAATTGGGTAAAAAGTATAATCGCCACCCAAAATTGGATTTTTCAATTCGTTAACGAATATACTTTTTATATTTCCACCTCGCTAATGGCACTAAGGATAAGTGCAAAGCCCTACCGATTTATCATACGAGGGTTCAGCCCAATGTATATGACCATCTGTAGGAAAAACGACGAACCGACTCAAACTTTTTTCATCACTGGTCCAGTACCATCGGACGGCGTCAAAGTTGGTTCGATCATATTTGCCTATATTACCCCACTCCGCAAGCAAGCCTGCACCAATTGTACGCATATAATAATCACCTGATGATGAAGGTGTACCACCAGTAATTTCATAACGTTTTGCATTAGTTAAATCTTTAACTCTAGAAAGGCGATAACCAATACTTTTACACCAGGATTCCATGCTAGAATAGGTGTAATAGCTTTTACCTCGGTTGACAAACCATTGTTTTAATGTAAAACCATATTTAACGATAGCTTTACCTTTACTATCTCGACCAACTAACTCGAATGTCTGAGGCAAAGTAGGCTTAGTAATAGGACCTGGATTGCCGGAATTCCATTGGGATTGAGTTGCAACAGGGCCAGTTAAGGTAACTCGTGCGCTTGTAGCTGTAACATCAGTCATAGTAGCAGTGATACCACCATGCGAAACAGGAGCCCAAGATAGTGCCTCAGTATAACCAATCCGCAAATCAAAGAACATGTTGTTAGCTCCAGTAGTTGGAAAGTTTTTACCATAATCTAATGGGTTAGTTGACTGAGGGAAAAAACCAAGAGAAGGATTGAAAATTTCAGGAGGACCTGCTTTTACACCACCCTCTCCCTCATAAGATAAGCTTGGGCTGACAAAACAAATATCAATACCCACAGGTTTGACATAATAAGTGACATTATTGGAATTAAGACTACTACTATTTGGAAGACCATAACGAGTGCTTAATGTACCACCTATAGCCTCTAATACAATCCGATAAGGTGCACCACAAGACGTTAGCACTGTATTGCGCGATGATATAGTTCTACCGATTCTATCATAGATAGATAACCTTAAAAAACCAGAAATATTAATATCACCATCACCATCACCATCATCCCAATAAGGAAGTAGAATTCTGTCTAATTCGACTGAATCTTCTCCTCTTGGGATGAACATATTTATATCAGAAAAGCTTTGACCTTTAGCAGGTAACTCAATTGGTGTTGAAGATGATGAAGTATTGGTTGTAGTCGTGTATCGCTTTCCGTTAGATAACGTAATATTGAGCAGATAATCAAGATCAAGAGTACTAGTCCGGCCACCATCGAAAGTTAAATGCGGTGGATTACCATGAATCATATTCGTGGTTTTAGAGGTTAATGCATGGCTAGAATAAAAAGGTATTAACAAAAAGCCAAGCGGTAAAAAGATCTGCCGAAATAATTTAGATCTGAGAGTTGATCGGAATGATCTAAATGACGATCGAAATAACGATCGGTGCAACGATTCACTATGCGATCTTAAATTTTCGTCGATTAATAAACTGGAGTGAAAAAAAAGAGGTTGAGAGTTTAAATTTGGTGAATTTAAATTATAGGTTGGCCAAGTTGCCTGTTGCCTGTTGCCTGTTGAAAATTGTAATACATATTCGACTATCCTGTCAAGTAAATTTTTGATTTATTTACTATTTTATGTTTGTTGATAAAATTTTAGCTATTCAGCTAAATTGATCCGAAAGTATAATAACTGGAAAAATATGACGCAATAAATTTTTTACTTTATATTGTTAACTTTTGTAAATGCGATCAAAAAAAGATCCAAATAATTATTGGCTAAATTTTGGTTTAATTGATAAATATCAACTTTATAAATCTTTAAAATTATAGTTTTTAATCCAGAGAAAATTTAATTTTATTTAAATTTTGTTTATTTATTGATTTCTAGGTAGAGATTTAAATGCCAAAAACCCCGCTCCTCAACTTTTTTTGATTATCATTTTTCGCTCTTCTTGATCAAAAAACGTCCACGCAACAAAACGGCTAATTTTTTGCCCTTGAGCCATAGAGACAATTTTATATTCAGTTGCCACTTTTAGTTGTTTTTTTATTTTGCTTAGCGTCTCTTTTTTCGATACCAATGAGGTAAACCACAGGCATTGCGTTTTGTATTTGATACTCTCTTTTATCATTCTAGTGATAAATGCACTTTCTCCCCCTTTGCACCAGAGTTCAGCGTGTTGTCCACCAAAGTTGAGGATGAGATTATCTTTCGTTGAATTTACTTTTCCCAACTTTTTAAGTTTAGTGTAAGCACTTGCATGTGCTTCTTGTTCGGAGGAGTGAAAAGGTGGATTGCATAGGGTGGCTAGGTAAAATTCTTTAGGTTGAATGATATTTTCAAAAATAGCTTTGTTGTCAGGTTGTAAGCGACATTGTAATGTGTTTTTTAATAGATCATTAGATTGTGCTATCAATGAAGCAATTTTAATTGATGTTGGATTGATATCACTACCAACAAATGACCAACCATACTCTGCACAACCAATAATTGGATAAATAATATTCGCCCCAACCCCAATATCTAAAATGCGAACCTGTTTACCTGTAGGAATTTGGTTATCTTGCGCTAACAGATCGGCAAGATAGTGTATATAATCTGCTCGCCCCGGAATTGGCGGACATAGATAGTTGTCAGGAATGTCCCAATACGAAAGTTGATAATAGTGCAATAATAGCGCTTTATTTAGCATTTTGACCGCAGTAGGATCAGCAAAATCAATCGTTAACCGTCCATATTGATTAGGCTTTACAAAATTAGATAGCTCGTTCAATGTTTTGATAAGTAAATCAAATGGATAACCATTAATGTGTTTATTGCGGTGGTGTAAAGCTGTTTTTTTGATTGATTGCATGGATGATCCAACATAGAGAATTAATCACTATTATAACGTTTTTGAGCAAATTTGTGAAAATAGCGAGAGATTTTATGCTTCAAAAACCCCGCTCATCAACTTTTTTTATAATCGTTAAGTTATACGATTGTGGATGATTCGAAAATTAATTTTGAATTTGTTATAATCATCCACTTTAAATCCAACCGATAATACAATGAAAAATCTAAAAAAATTTTTGATATTCCCTTTTTTGAGTTTAATGCTTATGTCTTTTGATTCCTATGCGAGTGAGTTTAATGGACAGGCATTATCATTACTTTGGGTGATCCCTTTTGTTGGAATTTTGTTATCGATTGCTTTATGTCCACTATTTTTAGCCCGATTATGGCATTATCACTACGGTAAAGTTGTTGCCGTTTGGACGTTATTATTTTTGGGGTTTGCGCTGGTTTCATTTGGTTTAACGACAACAATTGAACTAACAGTACACGCCATTGTTCAGGAGTATATTCCTTTTATATTATTACTTTTGGCTTTGTTTACGGTTTCCGGTGGCATTCTGATTAAGAGTGATAAAATCAGCACACCAAAATCCAACGTTATTTTACTGATGATTGGCGTTGTGCTTGCTTCAATTATGGGAACAACTGGCGCTGCGATGTTGATGATTCGTCCACTACTTCGAGCTAATCGTCAACGGCAGTATGCTGTACACACGGTAATATTTTTTATCTTTTTAGTTGCCAATATTGGCGGTGGATTAACGCCTTTAGGCGATCCACCGTTATTTATTGGTTTTTTAAAAGGTGTCGATTTTTTCTGGACAGTTAAGCATATGCTGTTGCCTGTTGTGTTTACATCTGGGTTATTGCTAATTATTTATTATTTTATCGATCATTACTATTACGTTAAGCAGTATGGTGTGAATAGCAATCCAATTAGTGCTAAGCCTGTTAAGTTATATGGTCTAAATAATCTTGTATTATTATTGGCTATTATTGCTAGCGTGATTTTGTCTGGTGTGTGGCATTCATCGATAAGTTTTACTATTTTAGGTTCACAAATCGCATTACAAAATTTAGTTCGTGATGGTCTTTTTATTGCTATTACGATAATTTCAATAATGATTACCCCAAAACAAGTTCGAGCAGGCAACGAATTTAATTGGGAGCCGATAAAAGAGGTTGCTAAGTTATTTATTGGGATTTTTATTACTATTGTGCCTGTGCTAGCGATTTTACGTGCGGGTAATGATGGTGCGTTGGCTTCGGTCATTTCATTGGTGACTAATGACCAAGGTGCGCCAATAAATAGTATGTATTTTTGGTTATCAGGATTGCTATCCGGATTTTTAGATAATGCACCAACTTATCTGGTCTTTTTCAATCTTGCTTCGGGTAATGCTAGTAGCTTAATGACGACGTTTGAAAGCACTTTACTGGCCATTTCAATGGGCTCGGTATTTATGGGCGCTTTAAGTTATATTGGTAATGCCCCTAACTTTATGGTTAAAAGCATTGCGGATCAAAATAAAATCAATATGCCTAGCTTTTTTGGTTATATGAAGTGGTCAATCGGGATTTTGATTCCGGTTTTTATTATTGATAATTTGGTGTTTTTTGTGTTTTTTTAAGAAATGACTCTTTTTAGAATTCCCCAAGTAAAGTGCGTATTATTTTTACTTGGGGTGAATGTTAATTAGTCTTATTTAAAAGAAATATTTAAAACGGACCCTTGCGCCATAACGATTATCGTTACCTCCTCCTTGTTTTTCATCGCGCTCTAATCTAGATAAGTAAGTCCCTAAATAGATATTGAAGTTATCCATATCCATCACATTTGAAATTAAGTATGAGGCATTGACAGTATGTAATTTATATTTACCTTTAGCATAAATTTCACCATCACCTCGATAATTTGTATTAAATGCTTTTATATCATTGGCAGCATAGATGTAACCAAGACCAATACCTTTCCAAATACCATTGATACCCGCGGTAAAATCTTTTTCTTGTTCGGCATCTAAATAGGAGATGCTGCTATTGAGCAGTAATCCCTCAGATGATTTATCAAAATCACCTGCACTATTCCAACTCATCGTTAAGCCATACCCATTACGTTTTGACTGATCATGCCATTTGCCGTTTATATCATGATAACCATAAGCGTTATTAACAACATTACGCTCCATTGCTAGAGCTGCTGATATATCATTATTTCGGTAGGATATGATGGGACGTAAGTAAACGACGTTTTTATCTTTTTGCAACTTATATCCATGATAACGGCTATGATCAAATAAGGAGGTACCATCTTTTACCATCGCATTAACTTGCAAGTTCAAATCCCCCAACTCTTTGGTTAATTCGATTGCACCGCCGTTACTGCTACGCCCTCTACCCTCTTTCATCATATAGATGTAACCAAAACCATCACTATATAAATCGTTGGCAGTATTGCCAGAATATTCTATGAAGGTATCTTGCCCAAGTGGGAACATGTCATAAGCTTCATAGCGACCAATTCGTAGGCGCCAATCATCTTTTTTACCAAAATAGAAACTAGCATCATCTAGGTTAACTTTACCTCCCATGTCAGCAAGCGGTTGCACCGAGAATCCTGCATAGTTCTGATTCGCTAATTCTCTTTTCCCATCCAAGCCGAATAAAATACGGCCATTTATATCCCACTGATCTGTGTCATTAGCATCAAAGTCTTTGTTTGCCGATGTTCTAAGTGAGGTTAACTGCTTTTTTTTGCTTGCAGCATCAATATTAAATTCGACATCGCCATAAAGTTTAAGTGTTCCTTGTTCGGTCTGCCATTCAATGGATGCTAATGCGGATAAAGAATAGAAACAGCAGACTCCAGCTATTATTTTTAATTTCATCGTTATTTCCTTTTAATGTAAATTGATTAAACTTTTTGTTCATCATTAAGATTTTGGTTTCGGGCATCTAATTCAGCTCGAATTGAAGTATAACTGTCATCAAGTTTGTAGAACTTAGCTATCCAAATCATCGAGGCAATAATTAAAATGGCAGGTAAATATAAGTAACAGAGTTTGATTGCAAAAAGCGCACTTGGTACTTGAACTGCATTGGCAACATATCCACCAGATGAGAGTAAAAAACCGGTAATAGCACCAGCACCTGCCATCGCCACTTTGCCAAAGAATCCATTGATTGATGTCAAAATTCCGGCAGTATTAATACCGGTTTTCCATACACCATAATCAACCGGGTCAGCCTGCATTGAAAAATAAATAGCAAGGCGTTGCCCAGCACCGAGTGATAAGATAACCGCGCCGATGATAAGACCAAGATGATTCACGCCCGATAACATCATTATTCCCATACCAATTAAGTTGATAGCGCTTGAAAATAGATAGACATGTCGTTTTTTCATCTGATTGGCTAAGAATGGTACGGTAAGTGTGCCAATTAAGGGGACGAAAGTTGATATTCCCGCAATTATTGCGGTAAGGTTTTCGCTTTGTACGTAATAGTTGAAGAAATAGACTAAGGAGCCAGTTTGTAAAAAGAATGCGCCCCACATAAGAAAGATGTTAGTTGCAAAGATTTTCCATGGGTTGTTGTCTTTTAAACCTTTCCATGCTCTAGTTAAGGTCATTCGCTCTTGTTGTATAGTGATTTTTTCCTCAACATTTTTAAAACTGACTATCAGAAAGAAAGTCGCAATAATCCCAAAAACAATAGCGGTATATAAAAAGCCATGTGTTTGATCACCATTTCCCAATGTCGCAACTAGCGGTAATGTTGCAACTGCAACAATCGTTGAACCTAAGGAACCTAATAAAATTCTTACTGAAGATAAGGTTGTTCTTTCTAATGAATCCGCAGTTAAAAATGGCAACATTGCACTAAATGGTATGTTGACCAAGGTATAGATAAAAGAGAGGCAAAGATAGGTGATAAAGGCATAGATTAGTTTACCTGTCGTTCCAAAATCAGGCACATAGAAAACTAAAATACACAATATGCCAAACGGTATTGCGCCGATTAATAGCCATGGACGACAACGTCCCCAACGTGTGGATGTATTATCGATAACTAAGCCCATTAAGACATCAGCAACACCATCAACCAGCCGGGTAACTAAAAACATTAGACCGACATAATAAGCGGGTAGTGCCATTACGTCCGTATAAAAATACATAAGATATAATGAGATTAATTGCCATACTAAATTACAAGATAAGTCAGCAATCCCATAACCTATGCGTTGCCGCCAAAGAGAAAATAATGAATTGACCATTTTTTTATTCCTTATAAATTTTTAGTTAAAGTTTATTTTGTCGAATAAACCAAGCCGGTGTGCAACTCCAAGCATGACAGTAGCTATTGATGATTTTGCTACCATACGGTGAATAATTAAGGTCGTTTGGATCAAACAATTCCCAAAATGTATCTGCCCCAAATTCGACCATTTTTCCCCAATATGCTTTAATCTCATCAATGGCTTGTTGTTTCATGCCTGTTTTGAACAAGGCTAAGATGTAGTGATGTCGTAAGTAAGGCGTGTTCATGCCGATTTCTGGTGGAGTTGTTATTAATTGGGTTAATAATTTTTGTTGATGAGCTAAATCGCCTACATCAGCTAAAACCATCCAAATTTGTGTGGCGTAACTAATTTGTTTTTGTTCTCCGCTGGTGTAAAAACCGGCTTGCTCGTCCCATAATGTTTGTGCTGCTCTTTTAACCAAATCTAATTTTTGGTTAAGCGCCTGAGTTATATCAGGTTGAAAATGTTGGGAAAGTCGACATGCTTTGTCTAAACAGTAAATTAAAACACCTTGAGAAGCGCCTTGCTTATTGAGTTTTTCGTGCCAATCAATAAATGACCACCAATCATCACTATCTTGAACTAATCCTTGCGCGTCACAACGTTTTAGATTTATTTCAATTTGCTGTAATGCGATCGGCCATAGCTCTTTAACCGTTTGTCGATCATTAGTTTGATTAAAGTAGTCATAAAGGACATCGACAAAAAGAAGTGAGTAATCAAATAAGAACGTATCGTCAGCAATAATGTCAGGTTTAACAAAGACATTAGAGGAAACCAGACCATCTTCCCGACGATGGCTAGCAAAGAGGTATAAGCATCTGCGGACTAAATCGTGCTGTTGAAAAGTGACGTTGTTCACTAGGGCTTGTAAGCGTAAATCGCCTAACCACAGTCTTCTATCTCTTTTCGGACCATCCTCGAATACGTCTTGCATACAATTTCGAAGCGTGTGAATGGAGACTTGATCTATCTTCGTTAATAGCGGATCTGATGATTGATAGCTAAGACAGTGTTCTGGTGCTGAACTGACTGTGTTAAAAGTTATATCTTTAAATAAAATTTGGTATTTAGGCGATAGTGAGACAACATCTATTTTTAAGTATCTAAAGCAGTAGCGTCGAGATAAGTTGATTTTAGAGGGTAAAATATCAATGTATTCATCATGCTGTTGTAACCAGCTTTTGCTAAGCCAACCTTGATATTGACTGAATGGTTCAGCAATTTCACACAGTGTTTCACCAAATGTTAATTTTATATGCGCAGGAGCATCAGGAGGGCTACCAGTGGATTCGCACAAGAAAGAGAGGTAACCAACATTGTGTTGACCAAAATCAATTATAAAACTATCACCTGAATGAAAACTCTGATTGAGATAATCATTTGCATCACTCACTATTTTTGATGACCAATGATGAATAGCACTTGGATCATTGATGAGCGAAATAATCTTTTGGGGTGAGATCTTTTTTTGATAAATCTTTGGTTGTAATTGCTTTGCTTTCAGAATAAATGCATTATCTTTTACCATAACTGCATCAATATTTTTTTGAATTGCTTGTGCCATATTCTTCTCCTATAGAAAACATTTAGGAGTATAGCTATGCAAAACAAAAGCTAGCCACTAAGATACTGCCAGATTGCGTTTATAAATGGCAATATTAAAAAGCTTATACCGAGCAAGTTCACATTTTTAAGATTATTATTTTTTATCTCATGTTTAATTACTTTATTGTATTTATATGACGGATAAAAATTGTCTTTTATTTAGCGGGATACCTTGATAATAAGTTACCGTTGTAAGGATATAATCAATATGTATACTTTAAAAATTGACACTTATTTTAATCATAAATCAGATAAATTAGCGCTTTATAAGAGTGACCCTGAGGACAACGGTTGCGAGCATAATCATGAGTTCGACGAGTTAGTGATTGTTGAGCACGGTCATGGTTTACATGTTATTAATGGTAAGCCATTATTTATTCAACAAGGTGATGTTTTTTTAGTTAGGGGGCATGATTACCATTTTTATGATGATCTCGGAACGCTAAAGCTAACTAATATCCTGATTAATCCCAATCAGAATTTTACTTTTTTGAAGAATATGGAGGAGCTATTAAGGCCTATCTCCGCAAGTGATTTAAGTTCTTATATTTGGTTAGCGCCTAATATTCGTAAAGAGTGTAATTCTGTTATTGATCAGTTATTTAATTTAAATAATTCAATTGAGCATCGTGAGTATCTGTTTTTTAAATTGCTTATTATCATTAAGCAATATCAACGTCAGTCACAACAAAATAATACCCGCTATAAACTCCATCTTTTACTTAACCATCTTCAAGAAAATTGCTTTGATGAATATGATTGGAACAATATAGCACAAACGTTTCATTTAACAACGCGTACGATGTTTAGGCATATTAAACAAGCAACCGGCCTAACTCCTGAAAATTACATCAGACGATTACGGTTAATGTCAGCAAGATTAAAGATTAGAGAAAGTGATATGACTATTACCCAAATATCATTACTTTGTGGTTTTGTTAATAGTACTCATTTTACTACACTGTATAAAAAAACGTTTGGTATCACGCCATCTGAAGAGCGAAAATTTAACTAGATTTTAATATGGTTGGGTTTTAAATAACGATTAAGGATTTAAGTACTTGTGACAGTTTACACTGTCACAAGCATTAACTTAATTATTCAACGGATATTTGAGCCATGGGCTTTCTTCGGAAGTGGTACTTTGAGTGTAGATATCAAATAGACCAGAAAGCGATGCATCATCAGGCTGGTACACAGCACGACCTAGCATATAACTTTGACCAAATTCTTTCCAATTGGCAAAATTTTCTTTAACCGTTGGTAAAACTGAGTTAATCGATTGCCATGCTTGATCTTTGCTAATATAGCCCGCTATATAGCTTGCTCTGGCAATATAAACTAGGCGTCCTAAATCCCATGCAATTGAACCTCGTAGTAAAATTTGACGCAATTCGTCTTGGTCTTCAGCGACTTTGTTTTCAATCAGCATTGAAGATACTTGATCTAATCTTGAGCAATAGATTGTAATAATATCACGGTAATCTTCTGGAACTTGGTCATCAATACAACTTTGCCACTGCTCTTTAGGTACGTTTAGATAAATTTCAATCGCTATATCAATGAGTTTGTGAGTTGATCCAAAAGAGGATAAACATTCAGTAGCACTTTCCGGAGAAGTAACATCCCAAGCTGAACTTAAGCGATATCGCTGTTCTTTTTTACCAGAGTTTCGTGCATCACTTTCTAAGCTATCCCAACAAAACATATGCTGCTCAGCAATAATAAGTCCAGCTGATAATGCATTTTGCTGGTCAACTGTCAGTTGTTCAGTTTTTTGAGAATTTTGGGGAAAAGATTTGTGTTTTAAAGTTTTAATGAGAATCGTAATCACTCTATTGTATCGTACAAGTAGTGACACTAAAAGAATCAAAATTACAATTAATATTTCCATATGAACATCTTCTTTTTGACATAAATCAATTTAAATAAGCTGTGAGATAATAATACATAACACCTGCTAACAAGATAAATTTTTAGAAAAGTTTTGTAAAAAATTAAGCTGTTTCGTTGTTATATTGATAATTTTTTGAATGAAGTGGTTTTAAAAATGTGAAGCTTCGCACATTTTTAATAAAAATTCCTGTATAGCTATAATTTATTGCCAAAATATTATATTAGCTGTCCAAATTTTAAAGGTGAGATTTCGATTTACTTTTTAGAATGTGGTTGTAGATTTTTATAAGGAGTGAGGTTCAAAATGATTGAGATGTTACTTGATAAAGATTTTTTTTCGTCTAGCGATCAAAATATCACCGTTGAGCCTCGGGCGCCTCAACCCGTCTACCCTGAACATACGCATAATTTTAATGAAATTGTTATTGTGACAAGTGGATATGGAAAACATATTTTAAATGGGCGACTATTTGATTTATATCCAGGTATGATGTTTTATATTAAGGCTTCGGACTGCCATTTGTATGAGAACGTTAATAATCTACATTTGACCAATATTTTATTTAGAGATCCTGAGAATTTTCATTTTATTAATGGGATAAATCAGTTAATTCCAAATCCTGATCCGATTCATTCTCATTACTTTTTTGATAAAAAATCTGATGAAAATATTCAATCGATTATTAAGCAATTGACGCAAAATCAATCAAGTGCTGTACAGGAAAGTTTATTTTTACAATTACTACTTATTTTTAATAAGAATTTTTATGTCAATGAAGGTTCTGGATCATCTGATAATCGCGTTAAGCAGTTGTTGCGTTGGTTACAGATCAATTTTAAGGAGCAAATTGATTGGGAACAGTTAACGGCACAATTTTCATTGTCATTGCGCTCTTTTCATAGGAAGATGAAAAATGAGATTGGCATCACGCCTCAAAAATATTTAATAAAGTTGCGGTTAGCTAATGCTTATACTCAGTTAATTTATAGCAATAAATCTATTACAACCATTGCGCAAGAATGTGGTTTTAATGATAGTGCTTATTTTTCTACCTGTTTTAAACAAGAATTTACGTTTTCGCCACAAGCATTACGTAATAACCCAGATAAAGGTTATCATTAGTTGTTTTACTAGTAAGTCAGGAACAGTTTATGGAAAGATGTTTGCGTTTATATAAACAAGATTATTTTATTTCAAAGATGAATACTGTTACTGTCGAAAAACGTGATCATCAACACCCTTTTCCTTTACATGATCACGATTTTTATGAAATTGTGATTGTTTGTTCAGGTAATGGTTTGCATTATTGGAATGATTATATTTATCCAATTACCAGTGGTGATATTTTATACATTAATCCCAAAGATGTGCATGGTTATGAGTCAGTTAATGATCTAAAATTGGATAATATTTTATATTTGAGAGAGTCACTTTTTTTATTATCGACTATCGAGTCTTATTTACCTAAAGTGACAGCCAAACATAATGAGCGTTCTTGGCGAGTTCAACCTTCATACCTTAAACTTTTATCTCCTCTTATCGAAAAATTAGCTATCGAATCAAAGAAAAATAATTTAGCCTCCGTACATTTATCTGAGGCACTTTTTCTGCAATTAGTTATTTTGTTAGACCGGATAAAACAAGCACCAAAGGTAACGGAGCCGACTGCTACTCATCAGTTGGATTTATTGTTTACCGCGCTCCATAACAGTATTGCAACACCATTTAATGTTGATGTTTTTTGCAAGGAAAATCATATTGCAAGCCGTTCACTTAGTCGTTTATTTAAAAGCCAAACAGGGATGACCATTAGTGGTTATTTACAAAAAAGGCGATTATGTGATGCCATGTCTTTACTTCGTAATACTAATTATTCGATTAGTATGATTGCTGCTGAGTGTGGTTACGATGATAGTAACTATTTTTCATCAGTGTTTAAAAAGCAAACTAATCAAACGCCTTCAGAGTACCGGGCTAAATTTAATGATAAGAAGTGCTAGGTGAAGGTAGATTAAATATATATTCAATTTACTCTCTTTTAGGCTTTAAAAGAGAGTAATGTTTTATTCTAAATAAAAGACTTCTGCTAATGATTCACTAATTGGGCTGTTGTCTGGGTTGCTTGGCATGATATCTTTCATAAACGCCCACCATTTTTGACAAGCTGCTGTTTTAGCTACTGCATCCCATCGCTCTTCTGATTCGATTTCAACATAAGCAAAAAGTAGACTTCTTTTGCTGTCTAAAAATATTGAGTAATTGTGAGCGCCATGGGCTTTTAGTTCTTTTACCAGCTCGGGAAAGATTTCGTCATGCCGTTTTTTATATTCAGCATGTTTGTCAGGATGGACCTGCATTATGCTTGCTTTTCTTATCATAATAGCTCCTTTTTAATGAATTAGGTTAAATTTGCATTTAACCTATTTCATTATCACGTGTACATTCAATTTTTATTGGTAAATAGAATGATATAATTGCTCAATTTCTTTTACGTTAGTATCACGCGGATTGCCTCCGGTACAAACATCATCAAAAGCAGCTTGAGCTAACGCAGGGATATCCTCAAGTTTTACGCCAATATCTTTTAATGTAGGAGGGATACCAACATCTATGTTAAGTTGTTTAACAGCATCGACAGCAGCTTTTCTTGCTTGTTCGATCGTCATTTGTTCTGTTTTAGCCACTCCCATCGCTTTAGCAATATCACGATATTTTTCACCAGTAAATTCAGCATTGTAAGCCATGATATGAGGTAAAAGTACCGCATTAGCTACACCGTGAGGAGTTCCATAAAATGCTCCAAGTGGGTGAGCCATTCCGTGAACTAAACCTAATCCCACATTTGAAAAGCCCATGCCAGCAATATATTGGCCTAATGCCATGTCTTGAGAACCTTTTGCAATCCCTTTTACTGAGTCACGTAATGAACGAGATATGACTTCTATTGCTTTAAGATGGAACATGTCTGATAGTTCCCAAGCGCCTTTGGTTATATAACCTTCAATGGCGTGAGTTAAGGCATCAACACCTGTTGCTGCTTTTAAACTCGCTGGCATACTTGTCATCATATCGGAATCTATGATTGCGACAACTGGAATATCGTGAGGGTCAACGCAGACAAATTTACGTTTTTTCTCTTCATCGGTAATGACGTAGTTAATGGTCACTTCAGCTGCTGTACCTGCTGTTGTAGGAATAGCGATTGTGGGTACTGCTGGTTTTTTCGTTGGCGCTACCCCTTCAAGACTACGAACATCAGAAAATTCTGGATTGTTGATAATAATACCGATCGCTTTTGCGGTATCTTGTGGTGAGCCACCACCAATTGCAATTAGATAGTCGGCACCAGATTGTTTGAAGACTTCAACCCCTTTTTGAACAATACCAATCGTTGGATTTGGCATGACTTCATCAAATATTTGATAAGCAAAGCCATTGTCATCTAATAGTTTTGTTACTTTAGTTGCTACTTGGAATTTAATTAAATCTTTGTCAGTAACGACTAATGCTTTTTTAAAACCCCGTTTTTTTACTTCATCTACGATGTGGCTGATTGAACCAGCGCCAAAGTAAGACGTTTCATTTAGAATCATTCTATAAGCCATAATGTTTTCCTTTTAATTCGTCATGCCTAAACCAACAATGTTCGCTGCAACAATGATAACTAAGCAGCCAATACAAAGTATTCGTACTGGTTTTTTGCCAGTACCAAACCACTCTTTTAGTGCTAATCCAACAATACCACCACAAAGTACATAGAAACTCATATGTAACATCCAACTCATGAAACCATATTCAGTTGGAATATTTGCATGACCCCAAGCATAGAAGAAGAATTGGAAATACCACATTGCGCCACCTAAAATGGCAAATAGTATGTTGCTAATAAGTAGGGATTTGGCAACTGAGATATCTTTTTTAAATGAAAGTTCTTTTTTAGCGCAGAGTCGACTAATACAGAAACCTAGATTAATAATTGCACCACCACCCATAATAATGACATAGCTTGGGAGAGCTACGTATAGATGGTCTACGCCAAGTTCGGCAGCTTTTTCGTGCATTGGTACTGCTGCACTCATGGCAAATGACATACCAGCAGAGAAGATACCACACATGATGGCAAGAAGAAGTCCTTTCTTTAAATTAAAATCTTCAACTTGTACTCCGAGTGTTTTTTCTTTCAATAAACCCGCATAAGTTACGATAGCGACACCAATAACCGCAACAACGACACCTAATAATGTCATTTTTCCGCCAGTTGAAGCCAATAATTCACCAAATTTACCTTGTAGTATTGGCGTCATTAGCGTACCAACGATTAAGGTTATGCCAATCGCAATACCTATACCCATCGACATGCCTAAATAACGCATTGTTAATCCGTAACCAATGTTACCTACTCCCCACATGGCGCCAAATAAGAAAACTGGAATTAATATATCTGAACTAAACGATCCGTAATAAGACCAAAAGTCAGGCAATAAGAAGTAACTAATTGACCATGGCAATATGATCCATGAAAATAGTCCGGCTATTGACCACATGGTTTCCCATGACCAATTTTTTACTTTTTTAAGTGGTGCGTAAAAACACGCAGCAGAAGCGGCACCAACAAAGTGCCAAAATATGCCTAAAATAATTGAACTACCCATATATTTATCCTTATATTTTTGAAATATAATTTGATATTTTTATTAGTAGCTTTTACTGTTTTAATGCTTCTTCCATTGGGTTCACATCAAAACGCTCAGCTAATAATCTGAACTCTTCCGTGGATATGGTTTGACGTTTTCCTCCCATTGATAGGACTTTTACAAGAACTTCTGCTGATTTTTCAGCTGTATCAATCAAGCCGAAAGCTTCATCTAACGTTGGTCCTGTTCCAAATACACCATGGAAAGCCCATAACACTAAACTATGTTTTGCCATCTGTTTTGCAGTGGCATAACCAATTTCGTCTTTTCCTGGAACCATCCAAGGAACGACACCAACACCATCTGGAAATACAACTAAACATTCGGTACTCATTTCCCACAACAATCGCGTTATTACCGCAGTATCAAGTTCTAGGACATAAGTTAATGCAATTAAATTGGTCGCATGACAGTGCATGATCACGCGGTCTTTTCCTTGGCTTTGTTCGATTCTTACAATATGTGATTGCAGATGAGCAGCGAGTTCAGAAGTCGGTAATCCACCATTTATTAATCCCCACATGATGTAATAACCCTTGCCTTGTTCATCAATTTTGACAATGGCTAACGTATCAGCAGGATCTAAAATGACATTGCGGAAAAACTTACCTGATCCTGTGACAATAAAGTACTGGTTAGCAAGTTTAGTCACATCTTGTGTTAACGATACGTGACGGGGATTTTTATAAAAGTCACTTTGAAAAGAGACCACATCACTTTCAAGTAATCTTAAGCTAACATTACCACCATTACGCTCATCCCATCCTTTTAACCACATATCGTAAGTGGCTTTGATCATCCCTTTTACAAACCAAGAAGAAAGAATCTGTTGCATTTTGTTTTCCTTATGATCGTTTAGTTAAAACTGTTGTTTCATATTGACGAACTTCATCTAACCATCGGCTACCAACTGGGACGTCATTCAATAAACAGTACTGATCCCAAACTGCTTGCCAAGGTAATGATTTTTGTTCTTCGAGTAATGCTAGTCGTGAAGTAAAGTCACGATCGTGTTCATATTTTTTTAATTGTTCGGTAGGTTCTAATAGTGCTTTTAACAAGCATTTTTTCATGTTGCGAGTGCCAATTACCCAAGCGGCAATACGGTTTATAGAGGCATCAAAGAAATCTAAACCAATATGTACGCGGTCAAATAGTTTGTTTCGAATGATTTCGCTCGCGATATTTTGAGTTTCATCATCAAAGAGCACTACGTGATCACTATCCCAACGCACTGGACGGCTAACATGTAGTAAGAGATGTTCAACAAAAGGCATTACGGCAGAAATTTTGTCTGAAATGACTTCAGTTGGATGGAAATGTCCAGCATCTAAACATAGTGCAGTTTTACGTGATGTAGCATAAGCGAGATAGAATTCATTTGATCCAGCAGTATAAGATTCAAGACCAATACCGAACAATTTACTTTCGACTGCATCAATGTGATATTTTTGATCAATCTTTTCTCGAATAATTTCATCCAATGATTCAACTAAATGTTGTCTTGGTGCAAATTTATCGACAGTAATGTCTTTCATTCCATCTGGTAGCCAGATATTCATGACTGATGGTGTACCTAATTCTTTACCAAAATATTCTGATACTTTACGACAAGCTTTTCCGTGATCTATCCAGAATTGACGAATTTCTGGATTAACATGAGTAAGAGTGCCTTCGTTACTCAAAGGGTGTGAAAAATATGTTGGATTGAAATCTAGACCAATCTGATGTTTTTTAGCCCATTTGACCCAATTGGCAAAGTGTTCTGGTTTGACTTCATTACGATCGACTTTTTGATCTGATTCTAAATAAGAAGCATGTAGATTTAATCGTTTTGGTCCTGGTATAAGGCTAAAAGCTTTATCTAAATCTGATCTTAATTCATCTGCATTACGAGCTTTACCCGGATAATTACCTGTCGCTTGTATACCACCAGTCAATTCACCTTCTTGCTTTTCAAAACCAGCAACATCATCGCCTTGCCAGCAATGTACAGAAATCGGTAATTTTGCCATTGCTGCTATAGCAGCATCTGTATCCACACCGATTTCAGCAAATCTTGCTTTAGCGATCTGATAGGCATTTTCAATTGCGCTCATGAAATACTCCTTAATAAATATAAAATTTTTCTATAATTGGTTAATTACTTTTGGGTTGATAATATTTAGTGTCAAAATTCTGTGAAATGAGTTGTCTTAATGCGTTAACATCAGCAATTTCACCTAATGAAATTAACTGGTAACCCACATTGCCTAAGGCTGATGATTCAATGGGACCTGCGGTAACATTGACATTGCATAAGTCAGCACATAACTGGTTTAAAAAAGCATTTTGGCAACCACCACCGACAATATGTAATGTGTTAATTGGTTTACCACTTAGCATCGATAATTCGTTTAATACATCTCGATATAGATGTGCTAGGCTGTCAAAAATACATCTCACCAATTGAGGGAGATTTTTAGGAGCCTGACCAATGTTTTCTAAACATACCTGTTTGATGGTTTCTGTCATATCATCAGGATTTAGAAACCTTGGATCATTAGGATTAATGAGAAAAGCAAAAGGTTGCTCTTGTTTTGCCAATGTGATTAATTGATTGATATCTTTGACTTCGTGTTCAGAACAAACGCGTTGGAATAACCATAATCCCATGATGTTTTTTAACACTCGATAATTACCATTAACACCACCTTCATTGGTAATATTCGCTTTTAACGCTTCTTTTCCTGTGAAAGGTTGTTTAGATTCCAATCCCATAAGTGACCAAGTACCTGAACATAAATAAGCACTATGTTGGTCCATTAATGGCGCAGCAATAACAGCACTGGCAGTATCATGGCTTGCAATTGCAATTACTGGAATACGATCGCCCTTGGCACTTTGCCAATATCCAACTTGGTTTCCGGGCATACAAATATCACCAAACCATTTACGTGGTATGCCTAGATAATCAAGTAGATCTTTGTCCCAAGTTTGAGTTGCAACATTAACAAGTTGGGTTGTGGTGGCATTGGTATATTCACGATTTAAAACACCGGTCAATCGATAAATCAGATAATCAGGAATCATCACAAAATCAGATACTTGCGATAGCCAAGATGGTGATTCAAGCATCATAGCTTTGAGTTGATAGAGTGTATTGAAGGTTAAGAATTGAATTCCGGTTTTTTGATAAATATTTTCTGTTCCAATTTCATCTTGTACCTTTGACATGATATTGTCAGTACGATGATCGCGATAAGAGTATGTCGGTCCGACGATTTGGCCTTGCTTGTCAAGTAATACATAATCAACGCCCCATGTATCTATACCAATACTATCGAGTTTGATTCCTTGTTGAATAATTTTGTTTAATCCATTTAAGATTTCTTGTTCTAAATAGTTCAAATCCCAACAAAAATTTTTACCATCACTTTTATACCCATTACTGAATCGGTGGATTTCTGTTAATGTGATTTTTTGAGATTGATAACTCGACAACATAACTCGGCCACTAGATGCACCTAAATCAATTGCAGCAATATATCTATCTGCCATTATAACTACCCTCAATTTTGCTAATGGGGATAGTCTAGAGAACTATTTTGATAGACACTTTTAATTGACTGCCATTGTTAGTGAAGTTTGGCAAAATTTTTAAAATGCTTGTGATCTTTGCCACAAAATATGAATTAAGTTGTGCTATTTATACTTTCAGAATAAATATTGATATAATGCATTATTTCGAAAATAATTTGAGAGCTATCTATGTTAAATCAGTTAAAAGCAATTATTCAGTATCTTCTTCCAAAACAATTATTAACTACCCTATTTGGTTGGTTAGCTAACAGACGTTTAGGAAAAGTCACTACATGGATGATTATCGGTTTTTGTAAATTATATAAAATCGATTTAATTGAAGCTAAATTGACTGATGCTAAAGAGTACAAAACGTTCAATGACTTTTTCGCTCGTGAGCTAAAAGAAGATGCGCGAACAATCGATGATGCGGCAAATAGTATTGTAATGCCAGCAGACGGGATAATTAGTCAATTTGGTAACATTCAAGATAATCTTCTTTTGCAAGCTAAAGGACATTTTTATTCTTTAGAATCCCTGCTTGCTTGTCATCCTGATATGATTAAGTTTTTTAAAAATGGATCTTTTGCGACTACCTATTTATCACCTAAAAACTACCATCGTTTTCATATGCCTTGTGATGGTATATTGCGTGAGATGATTTATGTTCCTGGCTCGCTATTTTCAGTTAATAAAGCAACAACAGAAACTATTCCTAATATTTTTGCTCGAAATGAACGTGTAATTTGTCTATTTGAAACTGAATTTGGACCAATGGCACAAATTATGGTTGGGGCAACGATTGTAGGAAGTATTGAATTAAATTGGGAAGGCGTTATTACGCCTCCTCGCGACGGCATAATGAAACGTTGGACTTATTCTGGTCAGATTAAATTAGCGAAGGGTGAAGATATGGGTTGCTTTAAATTAGGTTCAACCGTTATTACGCTGTTTGCTTCAAATGCTGTTGAATTTGACAGCCATCTTAAACTTGGTGACGTTACTCGTGTAGGTCAAAAACTAGCTGAAAGGATCTAACTTTATGTTGATGCGTGGTTTTTTGGGTGGAATATTACTCCTTCTGTCTTGCTTTGCTTTTGCTGAAGAATCAATACCCAATATTGATAATGAAGATCAGCTTACCGAAGTTATTGCTAAGCTTAATGAAAAAAATGAAGATCTTCGTCAGAATATGGAGTATCAAAAAGCACATTTAACCAGCATCATCAATGAACAAAATAATATTAATACACAAATTTCCCATGTTCAAAATACGCTCGCAACCCTTGCTGAACAGGGCGAATGGTTAAGTTTTTCAACAGCATTAGGTGAAACTCTTCGCCAACAGTTATTACGATTACCTGAAAAACCTAAATCACAACCCCTTGATGCTGAAATCGCAGAAGCCAAAGTTCAGCAACTCAATTATTCAAATACCTTAGCTAGGCTAGATAGTTACCCTACGTTACCAAGTAATTTGAATAATCTAAAATCAGCTAGTCAATATCGCCGTTTATTAAGAGAACAAAGTGAGCTCATCAAAACGTTGATTTCGGGTACTGATACCACGATTCTTGAACTAACTAAATTAAAAATATCAAATAAGCAACTAACCAATGCTATCGATGAGGTTAATGATGCTGCACACCGTTACTTTTTCTGGGTTGCTGACGTCAATCCCGTTTCATTAAGTTTTATTCTTGATTTAGCCAGAGATGTAGTTTATGTCACCGTTCAAATTGATACGCTGTCACAACTATATAATGCTGGTGTTGAAGTACTTAGTGCGCCAAAACCATTGTTTTTCCTAGTATTATCTTTATTGTTTGTATTTGTACATTTCAAAATGCGAGGAAAATATAACGCTTTCTTAAATAAATCGGCGGCTCGGGTTGGTAAAGTCACCCAAGATAGTTATTCACTTACTTTGGAAGTGATTGTTTTGTCATTAATTATGGCATTGCCGGTTCCTATTTTATGGGCAGCTTTGGGTTATGCTCTTCAAATTAACTGGGATTATCCTGTAGCCGTTGCTCTAGGCTATGGCGTTAATGCTGCTGCTCCAATTTTGTGGGTGTTTATTATCACCGCGCATTTTGCGTCTCAAAATGGGCTATTTATTACTCATTTTGGCTGGTCAAAGAAAAATGTCCGTCAAGCTATGAAATATTATCAACTGTCGGTTTGGGTGGTTATCCCTTTAGTAATGGTTGTAATGAGCTTTGATCAGTTTAACAACCGTCAATTTGCAGCAACTATCGGTCGTACCGCATTCATTATTCTCTGTTTTGCACTCGTATTTATGACTAATTCTATTCATCGCGCTGGAGTTCCACTTTATATCGATAAAAAAGGATCTGGCGATAATTTATTAAGTCATATTCTGTGGTTTGTGTTGTTGAGTGCACCATGGTTAGCCATTATTGCTGCTTGTTTAGGTTATTTATCGACAGCTGAAGTGTTATTAGGACGATTAGAAGCTTCGGTCATTATCTGGTTTGGCTTGTTAGTGGTCTATTTTATGATACGCCGTTGGATGTGGATACAAAAACGACGAATTGAATTTGAACGTACAAAACAACGTCGATTAGAACGTATGCAACGCGCTAAAGGAATTGAAGAAGATCTCACCCCATTAAATGATAATATGGATGAACCTGTTATCGACTTAGATGCGATCAGTGCCCAATCATTACAACTAGTCAGGTCAATTATTATGCTAACTGCTTTAATTAGTATGATTTTACTTTGGTCTGAACTTCATTCCGCTTTTGCCTTTATGAATAATATCAAGCTATGGGGAACAAGTACCATTATTAATGGCAACGAAATTGAACAACATATTACCCTAGGTGCTGTCTGTATCGCGATCTTGGTTATGACCATTACTGTTCAGTTAGTAAAAAACTTACCTGCGCTGCTTGAGTTAGGCATTTTACAACATTTAGACCTCGCACCCGGCACTGGATATGCCATTTCAACCGTATCAAAATATATTATTTTGATGGTTGGTTGTATGATTGCTTTTTCATTTATCGGGATTGATTGGTCTAAGATTCAGTGGTTAATAGCGGCATTAGGTGTTGGTTTAGGATTTGGTTTACAAGAGATTTTTGCTAACTTTATTTCTGGCTTAATTATTCTGTTTGAAAAGCCGGTGAGAATTGGCGATACCGTAACTATTCGTGATTTAACAGGTAACATTACCAAAATTAATACTCGTGCAATAACGATTGTTGATTGGGATCGTAAAGAAATTGTTATGCCAAATAAGGCTTTTATTACTGAACAATTGGTCAACTGGTCTTTATCTGACTCAATTACTCGTATTGTGTTAACTATACCCGCTACGATTGATGCCGATAGTGAACTGGTTATGAAGCTATTACAACAAGTTTCAGAGGAGTGTGAATTTGTTCTTAACGATCCTGAACCGCAAGTTTTTTTAGTGGATATTCAAGAAGGTATTCAATTATTTGAGCTACGTGTTTTTGCAGCTGAAATGGGACATCGTATGAAATTACGTAGCTCAATACAAAAATTGATTCTTGAAGCTTATCGCCAACATAATTTGACATTGCCATTCCCACCTTTACAAACCAATTTAGAAGCGCTTGGTCGCAAAAGTGGGCGTCGTAGTTATACAATTGGTACCATTTAACCAAACAAGGTTTCTAACCATGGCACCCCAAATGCACCGGGTGCCAATAAAACAAATGCCCAGATTGGTGCTGAAGCAATATTGGCAATATTGAATTTTGTTGCTGGCATATGCATTGTTCCTGCAATTAATGGAACGATTGCACGCAATGGTCCAAAGAATCGACCAATAAACACGCCGAAAGTACCGTATCGCAGGAAAAATTGTTCAGCACGAAATATCATTTTTGGGTATTTATTTAAAGGCCATGAAGAGATTACCTGTTGGTGATAATGTTTACCTAACCAATAAGAGATAAAATCCCCTACAATGGCACCTAATGATGCCGATATCAAAACAGGGACAAACGAGATCACCCCTGTTCCCACTAATGCTCCTGCACCTAATAAAATTGCTGTAGCAGGTACCAGCAATGAAATAATCGCTAATGACTCGCCAAACGCTAATATGAAAATAATTGGCAATGCCCAAATTTGATGATGCTCAATAAATTGCATAATAGTATGCGTAATCTCATTTAATGACATAATTTTTTAGCTTCTATTTTTTTAGAATAACTCATTTTAACACAACAAAAGCAGTATAGTTCGACTAATCATTGGTAGAAACTAACAAAAGTAATAAGTTAAATGACAGGCTTTTTATTGATATCAACCTCAGTTATTATAATTGGAATTAAATTGCTAATAATGATGAGACATACCATGACAGTAGGCATTGAAAAATGTAATGTGAATAAATTTAAACAAGGTCAATTACAACCATTGCAAGAAGATACTGTCGCAATTGAAAAACCTGTTGCGCTTATTTATAACGGTATTTCTCACGTGGTAATGATGGCAACACCCAAAGATCTTAATTATTTTGCTATTGGCTTTTCATTAACAGAAAAAATCATCGAGTCTGTTGATGAAATTTATGGTATTGAGATCATCGATACTAAGCAAGGCATTGAAGTCCATATTGAGCTATCTTCACGACGTTTTATGCAATTAAAAGAAAAACGTCGAAATTTAACTGGTAGAAGTGGCTGTGGAATTTGTGGTACCGAACAGATAGAGCAAGTTTGCCAGTTTATTCCCCCCCTTTCTTTGAACGATAAAATTCATCTTTCTGATTTTGAACAGTCCCTTAATTATCTGAAGAAGGTTCAAACTGTGGGCAGCCAAACTGGTTGTACTCATGCTGCGGTATGGTTAGATTTAAACGGTAATTTTATTGTTGGATTTGAAGATGTGGGCAGGCATGTCGCTTTAGATAAGCTATTAGGCTATCGTGCCACATTTCTACGAAATCAAAATTTAAAAGGTGTAATTCTTGTTTCAAGTCGGGCAAGTTATGAAATGGTACAAAAAACAGCCCGTTGTGGAGTCGAGATCCTCTTTGCCGTTTCAGCAGCAACTTCTATGGCGATTGAACAAGCTAAACAGTGTCAGTTAACATTAGTTGGATTTTTTAGAGATACTCAAGGTGTTATTTATTCTACTAAAGAACGTATTCTCAAATAATATGCAGTTTTTATTTAAATTAATTAAAAATTAATCGATATTAATTATCACAATAAAAACAATATATTAACTTTTTTATACGAAGATATCACATTCCACGTCTTTCTTTATTGGTCGAAGATCATCATAATATACGCTAAAAATAAAAATGACTTTGTTTTTATTATAGATTACGTGAACTTTTTCTATTTATGATTTTGATCACACAGTTTTATCAATTAAGTAGCTACTAAAATTTGAAAGGATAGTGTTATGCATCAAACAGCAGATATTCAACAAGCAGTTAACTATATTCAACAACACACAGACAAAAAACCAACAATCGGGATTATACTTGGATCAGGTTTAGGTCCTTTTGCCGATACTCTTGAAGATGCCATTCATATTCCTTATGACAATATCCCTCACTTTGCTAAATCTGCTGCTGTTGGCCATGCAAATGAATTAGTGATTGGTAAATGCGGTGATAAGACTGTTGTCGCAATGAAAGGCCGTTTTCATTACTATGAAGGTTTTTCATTAGATCAAGTTACCTTCCCTGTGCGTGTAATGAAAATGCTAGGCGTTGAAAAACTAATCATTACCAATGCTTGTGGCGCAGTCAATACTAGCTTTAAGCCAGGGGATTTAATGATAATCACTGATCACATTAACTTAACAGCCAATAATCCATTAATGGGGCCAAATAATCCTGAATTAGGGGTTCGCTTTTTGGATGTAAGCGAAGTTTATAATAAGCAATTAAGAGCAACAGTTAGCGAAGTAGCCAAGGAACTAAATATCACATTACAACAAGGTGTTTATGCTTGGTGGACAGGCCCAACTTATGAAACCCCAGCAGAAATCAGAATGATCCGTACCCTTGGTGCTGATGCGGTTGGTATGTCTACGGTTCCTGAAGCAATTATTGCTCATCACTCTGGCATTAAAACTATCGGTATTTCATGTTTAACTAATATGGCTTGTGGCATTTTAGATCAACCTTTAGGGCATGAAGAAGTGATTGAAACAGCTGAACGCGTTAAATCAACTTTCTTACAATTGATAACTAAAACAATTGCGCGTTTTTAATTTGTATAATTTCACATCAGCAGTTCACTTTATTTTGGATATAAATAATGAACATGAAGCATAGATTACAAGTAATGATGTTTTTCCAATATTTTATTTGGGGAAGCTGGTTGACAACTTTTGGTATTTATTTAATCAATACGTTGCATTTCTCTGGTGCAGAAGTCGGTCTGGTTTATAGCACTAAAGGCTTTGCGGCATTATTTATGCCGTTTATTATTGGAATAATTGCGGATAAATTTATTCCACCAAAATACTTATTTATGCTTTGCCATACTGTTTGTGCTATTGCACTATTTTATGCGGCAACCGCAACAACACCAATTCAACTTTATTGGTTGATGCTTATCAATGCAATGGCTTTTATGCCAACAATTGCATTATCTAATTCAATTAGTTATCACTGTTTAGATAAAAGCAATTTAGACTCTGTTACCGTTTTTCCAAAAATTCGTGTTTTTGGGACAATAGGCTTTATTATTGCTATGTGGACAATCAGTTTACTAAAATTCGATATTAGTAATGCACAGCTCTATATTGCTTGTGGTGCGTCTGTGATTTTGGTTATCTACAGTGCGACTTTACCTGATATTAAAGTCATCACTAATCAACAACAATCATGGATTTCACGCCTTGGTTTAGATGCGTTTGTATTATTGAAAAACCCAGTAATGTCGATATTTTTTCTCTTTTCGATGCTATTAGGGGCTATATTACAAATCACCAACACCTTCGGCGGAGCATTTTTGAAAGATTTTGGTAGAATCCCAGAATTTCAAGATAGCGTGATTGTACAACATCCAGCAATATTATTATCAGTGTCACAAATGGCTGAAGTTGCCTTCATTTTGACGATCCCATTTTTTCTCAAGAAATTTGGAATCAAAAAAGTCATAATAATCAGCTTAATCGCTTGGACACTTAGATTTGGCTTTTTTGCCTATGGTGATCCAACGCCATTTGGTTTTGTATTATTGATGTTATCAATGATTGTATATGGTTGTGCTTTTGACTTCTTTAATATTTCAGGCTCTATCTTTATTGAGAAAGAAGTTAACTCTAATATACGTGCGAGTGCCCAAGGGCTATTTATGACGATGGTTAATGGTATTGGTGCGATTATAGGTTCTTTCATCAGTGGTTTTGTCGTTGATATCAATACTCATGATGGATTAAAAGATTGGCACTCAATATGGTTAATTTTTGCGGCTTACGCATTAATTTTAGGTTTTGTTTTTTATTTTACCTTTAATTATAAACAATCTGCGAAGTAACATCTTATCAATATAAATAAGGGATACATAGTCCCTTATTTATCCTCTGTTTTTTTTGAGTATTACCATACCGTAAAAAATAGTGACATAAAGCCGCAATATATAGCTTGTCGGCTATGATTGTTTTATGCGCCAATTATTGGCGATAAATATAGTTTTAAAAGTAATGAGATTTTAGTATGAAAGAAAAATTTTTTGGTGGTTTATTAGTTTTTTTAGGTGCATGTAGTTTTGGCGTTCTCTCTTCTATTGTAAAAACCGCTTATCAATCAGGTTATACCCTCGGACAAGTTACTGGTGTTCAATGTTTTTTAGGTATGTTGATATTATGGGGGATACATCTGATTGTAAAAACGCTCAAACAACCAAAGATTAAAAATAAAAAAACATTAACCCCAAAATGGAAAGTATGTGCTGTAGGTATATTTCCCGGATTAGTGGGTATTTGCTATTATCAATGTGTACAGTTGGTGCCAGCATCAATTGCGATTATTTTGCTTATGCAATACTTATGGATTAGTGTCATTATTGATTTTGTTATTTTTAAAAATAGACCTTCACCACTTCAATTAGTCACAGTCGTTATCATAATTGTTGGTAGTTGTTTTGCTGCTGGTCTTTTTAATCAAGCTATTGAATTAAATTTAACAGGTTGTTTATTTGGTTTTCTAGCAGCGCTTATGTATTCGCTTTTTATTACAACTAGTAGCAATATCGGCAATGAATTACCAAAATTAGAGAAAAGTGCCTTGATGATAACCGGTGCTTGTATTGTGACTTTCTGTATTTTTCCGCCACTATTTTTCTTTGAACTCAGTATTGACGATAAAATTTATCAACTCGGATTTTTATTGGCCTTATTAGGTACGGTCTTACCCCCTTTTCTATTTTCAGTCGGTATGCCTAAAATCGGCATTTCGTTGAGTGCGATTTTATCCGCTGCAGAACTGCCTGTAGCTGTAACCTGCTCTTATTTTTATTTAAAAGAATCGGTCTATTTGAATCAATGGATTGGAGTAGTGATTATTTTGTTTGCAATCGCCTTACCAAATCTAAAACATTTAAAGAAATAATATTCAATAAATTAAGTGTGGTTATCCACACTTAATTATCTTCAAACAGATCTTGTACTTAACTTTTTAACCAATAGTCTAAAGATTCTTTACAGGATTCTTTTGTTACTCACAAATATTATAACGTTAAGCATAGGCTGATTTTATCTATCGTGGAGATACAATAAGTTACCCTGCTCCCCATTATTTTATCCTGAAGAATATTTGACGTGATAACAATTAGTATATTGTAATAATTTCGAGCTCAAAATCGCTCGAGTGAAAAGAGCAAAAAAAATAATCAGAATGCCAATAATATTTTTCACCGTTATTCTGCCCATTAAAATAATGAAATGTTTAAATAATCTCGCTAAATTAAATTAACAATATATCATTTATCAAATACTGGACAAAAATATAAAAAAATACTAGTATTTAATAACCTGAAAAACAGTAATGTTATTGATAAAATAGTTTATGTTTTTTAAGGTATTTTTTACATCTTTAAAATAAAGTCTTTACCGAGGTTGATACATTTTGTTATTTAGTTTATTTAGTTAAATAAAGTAGAAATGAAGTAATATTATCTTTTGGTATTTAAAAATTTATTGATCGTCCCAATATAAAGTAATATATTTTTATCTTAAAAATATTTTGCATCACCAAGAGTTAATTATTTTCTAAAAATATTTTCTAGTAGAGTAATAACGAAAGAGTTTAAGTCCGATATACGATAAATTAGTAGTTGAGTTTATCCCTTTTATTGCAAACATTTTCAAGAAGATTTGATACTTCTTAAATGGACTTATATCAACCAATGATTGGATTGAGGTATCAATATGCCCCCTAATCTATATTCTAAGACAAATATTTTATCAAGATGAATAGCTTGACTGAGTGATAAATGTTTAGTTGTAAGAAGTCTTATTTATTTTAATCCAGATAGAGTTTATTTAGTTAATCTTTGATTTGTAGATCATAATTGGTATTTTTTTAATTAGTTTTTTCAAAATATTATGGAGGGTACTGAAAAAATAGCCGGTTTAAATAAGCTAGTAATTAGTCTGATAGGCTTATAGTAATCGTATGGTCTTTTTTGTAAAAAAACCACAAGTTTTAATAGTCAGTAGTAAATAGCAGTATTTTAAAAATCTTAATTGATTTTTATTTATAAACATAAAGTTATACAGATATACCTTGGCAATGAGTGTTTATTATCAAATTTATTGTTCTATTTTTACCCTGAATTAAAAAGGAAGTTACAGAATGAAGACATATAAAAAGCCATTATTTACCTTAGTGCACAGTAATGATGCTATTCCTGAACACAAAACTTTAGCTTATTTAGATTCAACATTAAATGATTATACCGATCACATCGACGAAATTATTGGTTTACGTATCAAGGAGTTAAAGCTACACCATTCTGAATACAGGGAACATAATAATGACACTAATAAGAAATCAGGTTTTTCATTTATTTTCCCTGAAATATTTGAATCAGAACACCATAAAAAACAGATTGGCATGTTAAAAGAAGAGATGTTGATTGCCAAAGAATCCAATAAAGTTATGGAATTACTTAGTGATCGTTTAAAAGAATTTGCCAAATTTTACCCAGAAATACAACTTAATTTAAATAATGTTCAACTATTACCAACTAAATTTAAAGAGTACCTTTTTGCTCCACCTTTAGTCTTAACCGAAGATAATGCAATTATGCTTTGGGATGACTAGAAAAAAACTTAACAATAATTAATAAGCTAAAAATCTACAGTAGTAACATACTGTAGATTTTTTTTATTTATAGTTTTATATATTAACTATTAAATGCGCTTTCTCCGTGACTATTAATATCAAGTCCTTCACGTTCATATTCTTCTGAAACTCGTAAACCAACTGTAATATCAGCGATTTTATAAGCAATGAAGGCAATAATTGCAGTCCAAATTACACAGGTAATCACACTCATTAATTGTATGCCAACTTGACTAGCCATAGTAACGCCTTCGGCAAAGCCTATACCACCCAGTGATTCGGAGGTAAATACTCCAGTTAATATACAGCCAACAATACCACACACGCCATGAACGCCAAATACGTCGCAAGTATCATCTACTTTTAAGACTCTTTTTAAAGATGATACGCCCCATACTCCTGCAAAACCACAAGCAAGCCCAATTAACATTGCTCCACCAACACCAACAAAGCCAGCAGCAGGTGTTACACCAACTAATCCAGCTATTACACCCGATGCAGCGCCTAAACATGATGGTTTGCCACGTAGTATCCATTCGGCAATGGTCCAGGCGAGTACGGCTGCGGCTGTTGCAGCTACGGTATTGATGAAGGCTAGCCCAGCGATTTCGTCAGCGTGTGTTGATGATCCTGCATTGAATCCAAACCAACCAATATATAATATTGCGGCCCCTAAATAAACATAAGGTAGGTTGAATGGTTTTAATGGTTCACGGTTATAGCCAATACGGCTTTTAAGCATATAAGCACCTAATAGACCGGCAACAGCTGCATTGATGTGCACAACGGTTCCGCCAGCGAAATCCAATGCACCTTCATCACCAAGGATACCACCACCCCATACCATGTGTGCCATCGGAATATAGGAAAAAGTAAACCATAACACCATAAAGATAAGGACAGCTGAAAAACGGACTCTTTCAGCAAACGCACCTAAGATCAAACAACAAGTAATACAAGCAAATGAACCTTGGAATGCAATCCAAATTAGTTCGTAAATCGAACCTGAAATATCAGTAATACCAACATTAACCAATAAGAATTGCTCAAAATTGCCGAAAAACCAGTTACCTTCACCAAATGCTAATGAATACCCATAAGTAATCCATAATACAGCAATTAAAGAAAAGGTGACTAAGACTTGCGATAACATGGATAGCACATTTTTAGATCGTAATAATCCGCCATAAAAAAATGCGATACCAGGCACAGACATAAATAACACTAATGCAGTACAAATCATCATAAAACCATTATCGGCTTTATCCGCAATTTCCACTTCGCCGGCAAAGACAGGACTAGTTAACATCAAACCTAAAGAGAGAATAATTTTCTTCAACATAATGATATCCTTATTGATTGTTATAGTGCTGACTCATCAGTCTCGCCGGTACGAATTCGAACTACGTGTTCTAATGGCGTAACAAATATTTTGCCGTCGCCTATTTTTCCGGTATAAGCAGCTTTTTTAATGGTGTTAATGACTTCATCGAGTAATTCATCGCTAATGGCTAACTCTATTTTTACTTTTGGTAAAAAGTTAACATTGTATTCAGCGCCTCGGTACAGTTCGGCGTGACCTTTTTGTCGACCAAAACCTTTAACTTCAGTAACAGTTAAACCAGTAACACCTATATTGGATAGTGATTCCCTAACCTCTTCTAATTTAAAAGGCTTAATAACTACAGTGACAAATTTCATCCATTACTCCTTATAACTATTAATCTTATTAAAGTTAATGCAAAGGGCGTGCCAAAAATTAAAAAGAGGGTGATTAATATTGTGAAATACTTAAAATGAGTAAAGGTTATTAGTTGCTATTTAAAAAAAGTTGAGGAACGGGGTTTTTGACGCTGAAAATAACCTCATTGTCGCACTAATATGGTGCTTGTGCTTATTTTTGGTGCTGTTTTAAATGTGCCAAATTAGAATGTTACCATTAATTTTCGATATTCATCATAAGCAAAATGGTCGGTCATACCGCTGATATAATCCTGAATTAAACGACAACGATAGTAAAATTCCCAACAATCAAAGTGTTGATTGTCTATCTGCTCAAGTGCTTGTTGATAAGCTACGCAATGTTTTGCTGATAGTTTGTGATACAACCGAGTTTCGATAGGATATTTTTTGTGATTACCTGTTTTGACTAATTTTATAAAATCATCAGTAGGCATAGCTAAAAGTGGGCTGTAGATCTCTAGCAATCCAGTAATGATTCGGTAACCTTGCAGTTCGATATTTTCAACCGTTTCATGGTTAAAGATGTGTTCAAAGCCAACTGTTTTGAAGATACTAAGTAATTTATATTCCGCACCATGATCTTCAAGTAGAGCATGATTAAAGGAACCATGATAAATTGCTTCGATGTTTTCGATAAATCGTTCAGCTGCATGAGGCACGAGTTGACCAATGGTATTTACGCGCAGATACATAAAAAACTGGTCGATACCTATCGCTTCAAATTCATTCTTTTTCAAATTTTCATAAGGGCGATTCACAACTTCATCAAATAAATCACCTTTTTTAACGGGTCCCCATGCTTCTTTTAAATAATGATAAAGCTGCTGAACAGTTAAAATTTTCTTTTCTACAGCATCTTCAAGATCGGCGATACAGTAGGAAATATCATCTGCTGCTTCCATAATATAAGTGAGCGGATAACGATGGAAAGGTTGGATATCAAGTTGTTCCGAAAGTGTTTTAATAAAAGACTCTTCAGATAGATAATACCCAGGTTTTTTCATTAAGTAATTAAATTCATCAGGTATAGGATCAGACCAATAAGCTGGTTTCGAATATTTAAGAATTGACGCAATTTGCGAGTAAGTTAAATTGAGTCGTAAAATCGTATGAACTAATCGAATCGCTTGTGCATTACCCTCAAAATTAGAGAGATCTTGGCGTATTTTCAATTTTAATGATTGAGTTGATTGATCATCTGTATCCTGAATATTAAGCACTGAGTAGCATGACGTTTTATCTATACCTAAACGCATACCAAACCAATGATTGATTGCCGCTTCACCAAAGTGACCAAATGGTGGATTACCTATATCATGCATTAAGCAAGCCATTTCAACTAGGCTTTCAATTGACATAACTGAATTTTCAAGGCCAAAAGCTTTTAATTGTCCAGATATATTAAGTCGATAAATAATCTCTTTTACAATATAACGACCAACTTGTTGTACTTCCATTGAATGAGTAAGGCGTGTTCGAACGACAGAATTACGCTCTAACGGAAATACTTGTGTTTTTTGTTGTAAACGCCTAATGGCAGCAGAATTAAGGATGCGACCACGATCACTTTCGAAAAAGCGTAAAACCGAGTAATCATCAAATGCTTCACGCGGTTTACTTGCATATCGTTGATAATTAATTTTTTTACTAAAGTCGATCATATCGCAGTCCCTTGATTTAATCAGCTATAATTTTTGTTTTGCCCACGCTATTGGTTGACTATATTCCGCTGGTAATAAAAAGGATAATTGGTTTAATGCTTCAATTAATTTTGGACTATAGTTATGAGTTAGGTTGATGTGTCCAACTTTTCGCCCTGCTCTTACTTCTTTTTCATACCAGTGTAGATGCGCTAAATCAACTGATAACCATTTGAGATTAAAATCTGTTCCAATCAAATTCACCATGACCGATGGGCAAAAAACATCCGGTTTAGGCATTGGTAGTCCTAAAATTGCCCTTAAGTGTAATTCGAATTGGCTAATAGATGCCCCATTTTGGGTCCAATGCCCGCTATTATGTACTCTTGGCGCTAATTCATTAATTAGTAAGTTATCCCCAATAACAAAACATTCCATCGCCATAACGCCTACATAATTGAGTTTATGCATGATGCTTGAAAGCATCTGTTCAGCTTTATTCTGCAATGTATTATTTTTACTAGGAATGGCAACACTCATTTTTAAAATGCCATCTTGATGGAAATTATTTGTTAATGGATAAAAGACAGTTTCACCTTTGGCATTTCTGGCACCAACTAGTGATAGCTCTTCTTCAAAAGGAATGGCTTGTTCAACAATAGCATGTTGATAAACATCATCTGGAATCGAATCGTGAGCAGTTATGCGCCATTGGCCTCGACCATCATAGCCACCTGTTCGACGTTTAACGATTAATAAATCACCCAAATTTTTAAATAAATTCGACCAATCATTTTCATTATTAAGCGGGTACCATTTAGCCGTAGGTAAGTTAAGCTCATCAAGTAACTGCTTTTGACTTAAACGATCTGCTATTATTGGAAATACATCTCGATTAATGAAGTGGGGGTGGATAGCTAAGAGTTGAGTAAACGTTGTTTCGGGCCAACGCTCAATTTCAGCAGTAATGACTGAACTTTGATAAGGGATGGTTGCAGGATCAACATCCAAGCCAACTGGATAGACATGGATTCCTAAAGGTTCACCAGCCTGTCTAAGCATTCGTCCTAGCTGGCCATTTCCTAAAACACAAACAGATTGCATTGTCATATTAAATATCGACTCTCGGATCAGGATTACTCAAAACTTCATCAGTTTGACTCAATCGCCAATTTGATAAACGTAGATAGATCTCTGGGTTATGCAATGCTAGAATTTGTGCAGCTAATAAAGCTGCATTTGCCGCTCCAGCTTTACCTATAGCTAAAGTACCAACAGGAATACCTTTAGGCATTTGTACGATAGAATAAAGGCTATCAATACCACTAAGCGCTGCACTTTGAACTGGAACACCTAACACTGGTACTAGTGTTTTCGCCGCTAACATACCAGGTAAATGCGCAGCCCCACCTGCTCCAGCTATGATCACATCAAAACCTCGTGATTTGGCATTTTGCGCAAATTCAAACAATTTATCAGGTGTTCGGTGTGCAGAAACAATTTCGACATGATAAGCAATGGTTAAAGTATCTAAGATATCCGCAGCATGTTGCATGGTACTCCAATCACTTTTCGAGCCCATTACAATGGCAATTTTAGGTTGAGTATGCATAAACGTTTATAGGAAGATATAAAATATTAAGTGTTCAAAGTATACACTAAAATTAAATGAATGGGCTAGCAAGAAGTAAGGTTGATTATCAATAAGTTAAATTATCAGATTGAGAATATCCGCCAAGATTATGACGGATAATTATCTGTATATTACGGACTCACTGCCGCAACAATTTTTATTTCAATTAAATACTCTTTTTTCATTAACCCTGCATTAACGGTACAACGAACAGGCGCTTTTCCTTTTGCTACCCATTCGTCCCATGCTTTGTTCATGGCAGAAAAATCGTTTTTGTTTACTAAAAATAGTGTAGCATCAAGAATGCGAGTTTTATCACTATTTGCTCTAGCCAAGATGTGATCTATTTCAGCTAATGCACTTTTAGTTTGTATATAAGCATCATCACTCAAATCAGTTGGAACACTAGTATAGTAAATTACATTGTTATGAATTACTGCTTCTGACCACCTTTCCGCAGGATCTATTCGTGTTATTGTCATTATATTTTCCTTAAAGACTATTTATTAAGATACCTTTATAAAATCCGAACGCAATTTTTTAATCTCATCACGTAATACACCTGCTTTTTCAAATTCAAGATTCTGAGCAGCTTCGTACATCATGGCTTCAAGTTCTTTAACTCTTGCCTGAACTTCTTTTATTGAAACATAATTATACTGACCACCTTGTTCAAATGCTTGAATTTTAGCCGTTGATTTTTTAGTGCTTAAACCTGCATCTAAGATATCTTTGATTTCTTTACGCACTGATTTTGGTGTAATTCCATGTTCCTGATTGAAATCTTCCTGTTTTTTACGACGCCTTGCAGTTTCATCAATAGTGAGTTGCATTGCTGGCGTAATTTTATCAGCATATAATATTGCTTTACCATTAACATTTCGAGCTGCGCGTCCCACGGTCTGAATTAATGAGCTTTCTGAACGTAGAAATCCTTCTCGGTCAGCATCTAAAATTGCGACTAATGATACTTCTGGGATATCTAATCCTTCTCGAAGTAAGTTAATACCAACTAATACATCAATCTTACCTAAACGCAAGTCGCGAATAATTTCCATTCGTTCAACAGTGTTAATATCAGAATGCAAATATTTAACATTGACATTATGTTCTGATAAATAGTCTGTCAAATTCTCAGCCATTCGCTTAGTCAATGTTGTCACAAGAACGCGTTCGTCTTGGTTTATGCGTAATTTAATTTCAGACAAAAGATCATCAACTTGAGTAGCCACAGGCCTAACTTCGATGATTGGATCTAATAATCCTGTAGGTCTTACCACTTGTTCGATGATTTCACCTGCTGATTTTTCAATTTCATATTTAGCAGGTGTTGCCGAAACATAAATTGTTTGTGGCATGATATTTTCAAATTCTGTAAATTTTAATGGTCTATTATCTAAAGCCGAAGGTAATCGAAAACCGTATTCAACCAGATTAAGTTTTCGCGATCTATCACCATTATACATTGCACCCAATTGTGGGATTGCTACATGCGATTCATCAATAAACAATAAGCCATCAGCAGGTAAATAATCAAATAATGTTGCTGGCGGATCGCCTGCATTTCGTCCTGCTAAATAACGAGAATAGTTTTCTATCCCAGAACAATAACCAAGCTCTGTCATCATCTCAATATCAAATAGTGTGCGTTGAGTTAATCGTTGCTCTTCTAATAGACGATTATTGTCCAACAATACTCTTTGGCGTTCTTGAAGCTCTTGCTTAATTTCAACAATTGCGTCATCCATGATATTTCTTGGTGTGACATAGTGTGTTTTTGGATAAATAGTAATACGTGGTACTTCATTAATTGCATTACCTGTTAATGGATCAAATATGACTATTCTTTCAACTTCATCATCAAAAAGCTCAACACGCACTGCATGTTCATCTGAATCAGCTGGAAATATATCAATCACATCGCCACGAACACGAAAAGTACCGCGACTAAAGCCAATTTCATTACGTGTATATTGTAATTCTGCTAAGCGCGTTAATACTGCGCGTTGGTCAGTAATCGTCCCTCTTGCCAAATGTAATATCATTGACATGTAAGTTTCAGGTGCACCTAAACCATAAATAGCCGATACCGAAGCAACGATAACAACATCACGGCGTTCTAATAATGATTTGGTTGCCGATAGTCTCATTTGTTCAATGTGCTCGTTAATCGATGCATCTTTCTCTATAAATGTGTCTGTAGACGGAACATAAGATTCTGGCTGATAATAATCATAATAAGAGACGAAATATTCCACCGCATTATCTGGAAAGAACGCTTTCATTTCACCATATAGTTGAGCAGCCAAAGTCTTATTAGGCGCTAAAATAATTGTTGGGCGATTATGCTTTGCAATAACATTAGCCATGGTAAAAGTTTTACCAGATCCTGTTACTCCTAATAATGTTTGATGCGCAATTCCATCATCAAGATTTTGATTTATACGATCAATTGCTACCGGCTGATCACCTGCTGGTTTAAAATCAGAACATAATTTAAATTTTCTCATTACATCGCAACCTAAAATTTCACCTATTAATAAAAATTATCCCCAAAAACACTTGACCTTTAAAAATGTTATATTTTTTGTTCAGTTAAGTTAAAAGTTTGTTAAGACATTATTAAAACTATACCTTGATTTATCGTAACGTTATGATTAATAATAATTATTAAAATCATGGCTAAGTTGTAATCAAATTAAATAAAAACCTGATAGACATTGAAGTTAGCACACTTTTCAATTAACTATTCACAGACTTATCCACAGGCAACGGGGATAACTTGCTAAGTATAATCAATATAGACTTTTTTGAATTTTTAGCTTAAAAAAACGCCACTAAAAAAAAGTTTTTTTATTGATTATTTCTATTTTTAAGTCTTATTTTAATAGTCTATAACTAATCCATTATTTGATACGCTCAATTTTATATTGATAGCCAACAGTATCATTTGGCACAAAAGTTAATCGATGAGTGATGCATTTTGGTGCATCTTCTGCATGATGTGAAACAAACAATAATTGTGTACGACCTTTATCGATTAAATTATCAATCCAATTTTTTACTAGTTCTCTATTTAGATGATCCAGCCCTTGTAGCGGTTCATCTAAGATAAGTAATGTTGGATGTTTCACTAAAGCTCTCGCTATCAATACTAATCGCTGTTGTCCCCAAGATAATGATTGAAAGGGTTTATCGGCTAAACCAGTCAAATCTAGTAATTGTAACCATTGCTTAACTAACTTTGCTTGTTTATCACTAATCGCTTGGTAGACCCCAATTGAATCAAAGTACCCCGATACCAATACATTTTCCACACTCAAGCTAACTCGATAGTCAAGGTGAAAACTACTACTGACATAACCAATATGACGTTTAATATCCCATATTGTTTCGCCAGACCCTCGTTTTCGCCCAAATAGCGTCAAATCATTACTATAACCCTGAGGATGATCGCCAGTTATTAGACTTAATAATGTCGATTTACCTGCGCCATTTGGACCAATGATCTGCCAATTTTCATTCGCTTTTACCAACCAACTAAGTCCATTAATAATTGCCTTTCCATCATATTGAACATGACCATTATTTAATATAATGCGGTCTAATGTATCGGGTAGTTGAATGGGTGTTTCATCCGGTTCGGGTAAAGTAAAGTTTGATAGCTGTTCTAAATTCGCAAGTTGCTTGATGGCTACGTCATTTAATATGGTGTCTTTGGATCCAAATTTCAATAGCTGGCAGTTAGCAAGTATTCCAATATTTTTTACAAATATTGGGATTTCATTAAAACGATTCAACACCATTACAATCGTAATATTTTTTTCAGAGAGTTGTTTAAGTTTTTCAGCTAGGTTTGCTCGAGATGCAACATCTAAACCATCAAACGGTTCATCTAAAATTAGCAGTTCCGGTCGGCTCATTAATGTGCGACATATCAATGTTTTGCGTGTTTCACCGGTTGAGAGATATTTAAAGCGACGATCTAACAGATGTTCAATACCAAATTGTCGGGCTAAATGTTCGCAAAGTTCGGCATCTTGATTAACTTCTTGAATAATTTCTGCTGTAGTTAATCCAGTATCATCTTCGTTGTCACTAAGCATATCGGTATTATTGCGTTTCCATTCATCATCTATTATTTTTTGAAGTTGCTCAAATGAGATATGCGCTATTGATTTAAATTGATTGATAACTTTACCCGACAATAACGGTTGATTACCAGCTAATGCTTTAGCCAATACCGACTTGCCCGAGCCATTTCGACCTACAAAAGCGACAATGTCACCACTATTGATAGTCAATGATTCAATTTTAAAAACGTTGAAATCACTTATTTTATATACTGCATTTTCAATTTGTAACATAAATACCTCAAACTGCTAGACTAATGTGGCAACAATGATGTTCTGGGGATGGATGGATATGGTAGTTTTTTGGCCTTCGGTTAATTTTAGATGATTAATTTCACTGGTTGATTTATTAGCATAAAGCATCATACCGGAAGGTAATGAAAATGAGATCTCAGATAATTGACCATCGCTTACTATTTTTTCAACTTTAACTCTTAATTGATTTTCATTTAAATCATTCAATTCAATCAAAGGTGCTTTAATCAATAAAAGAACAGTTTTATCAATATTCAATTTTAAACGCGCAATACTTTGTTGAGTTATATAAGCTTTTAATTCAGTTTGGTTATCACTTAATTTTACTTTTACAAACCCAGCTATATTGTTAGTTTCAATGCTCGAAACATTGCCATAGATTTGATTACGGGCGCTAGTCTGTAATGATAATTTAGCGGTTATTTTTAATATATCATCAAGAGGAATATTGTCGTCATTTAGAATATTAAAAGCATTATATTGGAGTTGAGTTAAGAGATCATAAAGCTGAATAAACCTTACCGCATAAGCGCTAAGTTTTGTACCTCCGCCATTTTTACCACCCGTTGCTGTTATTAAAAAAGGTTTTGGTGATAACTGATTGATTTCGTTTATCGCATCCCAAGCAGTTTTATAGCTAATACCGACTTTTTTAGCCGCTTGGGTTAGTGAGCCAGTTAGTTCTATTGCTTTTAATAAGGCAATTCGTCTGGGATCAGTAAATAATTGCTGATTTATGTTTAAAGTTAATAATATTTCTGGTGACAGCATTACTTTATGCCTTAATTGAATAAACAAGCTACTTTCAATAAAAAAGTAAATCTATTGTAGACGTTTTTTTCTTTTCCTTCAAAAAATGTCCTTAGCCATATTCGTAAAGAATAAAAATAGTGTACTGCTTAAAGTTTGATTGTACTTTATTAATAAATTTTGATAGCATCGCTATATAGTTCATTATATAACGAATGTGAGGAATAAAATGCGTAGAATCATTGGTGTATCACTATTTATAGTAACTTTACTCGTCAGTTTAACAACATCTGCCACCCAAAAAATTACGGTATTTGCAGCAGCATCACTTACTAATGCAATGCAAGATATTGCAACTTCTTACAAAGATGCAGAAATTGTTTTCTCATTTGCTTCATCTTCTGTATTAGCCAAACAAATTGAACAAGGGGCACCTGCTGATATATTTATGTCTGCTGACCAAAAGTGGATGAATTATCTTATTGAACACAAAGTTGCAACAGATAAACAGAATTTGTTAAAAAATGGATTAGTATTGATTGCTCCAAAACAATCTAAATTAGAAAAGGTAGAAATTAATGCAAATACTGATTGGCAAGCCATTTTACCAAAAGGAGAAAGGTTAGCTGTTGGTGATCCTGACCATGTACCTGCAGGGCTTTATGCTAAGGAATCTTTAACCAATTTAGGCGTATTTGATAAATTATTGCCTCAAATGGCGCCAGCAAGTAATGTCCGTGATGCATTAATGTTAGTTGAGCGTAATGAAGCTGCATTAGGTATTGTTTACAGTACTGATGCGAAAGTAAGTGATAAAGTGAAAATTATTGGTAGCTTTCCCGCTGAGACATTTACACCAATTGAATATCCGATCACATTACTTAAACCTGAAGCAAAAGAATTTTATCAATATTTAAGTTCTGAAACTGCCAAAAAGATTTTCCAAAAATATGGTTTTATCACTGAATAGAATTTAAACAAGATGATGTTAACTGAGTATGAATGGCAAACATTGCTGTTAAGCTTGAAAATAGCAGGAGCAGCAATTGTCTTTAGCCTTCCAATAGGTGTGTTGACAGCTTGGATTTTAGCAAGATGTCAATTTATCGGTAAATCACTATTTGATAGCATTGTCCATTTGCCTTTAGTGTTGCCTCCAGTAGTATTAGGCTATCTTCTACTCTTAACAATGGGGCGCCATGGCTTTATTGGCGAATGGTTAGATAAATATTTTCATTTAAGCTTTAGCTTCAATTGGCAAGGTGCAGCTTTAGCTTCTGCTGTGGTTGCGTTCCCGCTTATGGTTCGATCGATTCGATTAGCAATTGAATCGATAGATTCACGTTTAGAAAATGTAGCTCGAACTTTAGGTGCTAAACCATTTCGAGTCTTTATGACGGTCACGTTACCATTAGCTTTCCCTGGGATTTTAATGGGAGTCGTGCTCGGTTTTGCTCGTTGCTTAGGTGAATTTGGCGCGACAATTACCTTTGTATCAAACATTCAAGGAGAAACACGCACCCTTCCATTAGCAATGTACACCTTATTACAAACCCCAGATGGCGAGTCAGGAGCATTACGACTTTGTATTGTTTCGATCATTTTATCTTTAGTTGCCTTATTCGTTTCAGAGATGCTAAATCGTTGGCATAAAAAGAAATTAACAGGATAGCGATAATGTTAAATATCAATGTAAGCAAAAAACTTTCCTCGTTTGTTTTCGAATTTAAACATGAAATTAACTGCCAAGGTGTGACTGCTGTTTTAGGGGTTTCTGGTTCGGGAAAATCAACACTTATCAACCTTATTAATGGTTTAATCAAACCTGATAATGGTTATATCAATTTAAAACAAGATAGTTTAGTCGATACAGAAAAACATATTTTTGTCACACCAGAGAAAAGACAAATTGGTACTGTTTTTCAAGATGCACTACTTTTTCCTCATTATAAAGTAATCAAAAATTTAACTTATGGGGCACGATCGTTAAATACAGAAAAATTTGATGATATTGTCAATGTGCTCAATATTGGTTCACTACTTGATCGTTATCCAGCGATGCTGTCAGGTGGTGAAAAACAGCGAGTTGCTATTGGTCGAGCTTTATTAACCAACCCCAAATTATTATTGATGGATGAACCTTTATCCGCTTTAGATATGCCCCGTAAAAAGGAGTTATTAAACTATATTAATAAACTAGTGAGTGACTTGAACATACCTATTATCTATGTCACCCATAATATTAATGAAGTCAAACGTATTGCTCAGCATGTAGCCCTGTTAGAACAGGGGAAATTAATAGACTTTGGTACGACAGAACAAATATTACAAAGTAACTATTTGAAAGACTGGCTATAAAGCTTTAATGTAGTACTATTCTCTTCTTGTTTTATATATGAAACACCATCATGCCAAGCACCTAATACTATTCTGGTTACTGATTCACCATTAATGGTTAGATGATGGGTTGCAGGTTTATGAGTATGGCCATGAACCATTATATTGGCATTATTCTCAATCATCATATCAATCACTGCTTGTGGATTTACATCCATGATAGTTTCTGATTTTATTTGATTATGCTGACTACTCTCTTTTCGTAATTTCGCCGCAATTTTTAATCGAATAAATAATGGTAAGAATAAAAATAACTTTTGTAGCCACTTTTTATGCATGATTTTTCGGAATTTTTGGTATTGATGATCATCAATACAAAGCAGGTCGCCATGTAAAAAAACAATATTTTTATCCTGATTGACTAAACAATTAATATCGCCTAGTAAGGTCATATCACATCGCTTAGCATAGTCTTTACCAATCAGAAAATCACGATTACCGTGGACAAAAAACTTTTTAATTTGCTTTGAGGATAACTCATTTAAAGCATCCGAAATCTGTTTGTGTAGTGTTGAATCAACATCATCCCCCACCCAATAGTCAAACAAATCCCCTAGAATATAGAGTTCACAGCCATTAGGTAATTGTTTAAGAAATGACAAAAAGCCTGCTGTAATATCAAAATGATGTGCAGCAGGCTCGTTTTCACCGAGGTGAATATCTGCGATAAAAAAGCGAACAGGATTATTCAACCGTTACACTCTTAATCACGACATCTTCAACTGGCACATCAGAATGCATTCCATTACGGCCAGTTTTAACGGCTTTGATCTTATCGACAACATCCATGCCATCCACAACTTCTGCAAATACGCAGTAACCAAAACCATTAATATCAGAAGAACGATAATTTAAATAATCATTATCAACGACATTAATAAAGAATTGAGCCGTCGCGGAATGAGGATCACTTGTACGTGCCATAGCTAAAGTACCACGACTATTTTTTAGACCATTAGCAGCCTCATTTTTGATTGGAGCCTTAGTTTTTTTCTGTTTCATACCTGGTTCAAATCCACCACCTTGAATCATAAAATTATTAATCACTCGATGGAATATAGTGTTGTCATAGAAACCTTCTTTACAATATTCAACAAAATTTTTGACTGTTTCAGGAGCTTTATCATCAAAAGTATTGATCTTAATATCACCTAAAGAAGTATGAAATATAATCATAAGATGTCCTTATTTTCATTTTTTAATTCATAAAAATCATAATACAAATCTGTCTATTATCTTAGACTTACTCGCTTAATCTTTCACATGCCTCTAATGTATTACTCATTAGCATTGCAACCGTCATTGGCCCTACTCCACCAGGTACAGGTGTGATCCAACCGGCATGTTGGCTAGCAATATCGAATTCTACATCTCCAACAAGTTTGCCATCAGGTAAACGGTTAATTCCAACATCAATTACGATAGCACCAGGTTTGATCCATTCTCCCTTAACATAGTTAGGGATTCCAACACCCGCAACAACAATATCAGCATTACGAACATGCTTTTCTAAATCAATAGTTCTGCTATGAGTAATCGTTGTGGTACAACCTAATAACAATAATTCTAACGCCATAGGACGTCCAACAATGCTCGATGCACCTACAACTGTTGCGTTTAAGCCAGATAAATTAATGCCAGTTGATTCTAACATTTTAACAACACCATACGGCGTGCATGGGCGTAATATCGGATCGCGTTGTAATAAATGACCAATATTATAAGGATGAAAACCATCAACATCTTTACGAGGATCGATACGCTCTAACACTTTTGTCTTATCAATGTTATCTGGTAATGGAAGCTGAACTAAGATGCCATGAACATCAGCTCGTTGATTTAATTCATCGATCAACGCTAATAATGCCTCAGTGGTTGAAGATGGATAATCATAAGCAAAAGAAGCAAAGCCGACATCGTCACAAGCTTTTTGCTTATTTTTAACATAAATTTTAGAAGCGGGATCAGAGCCAACTTGTATAACAGCTAGCCCTGGAACAGATAAACCTTGTTCAGTCCGGGATTTTACCTTTTTGGCTATTTCGTTACGTATTTGCTGCGCTAACGCTTTACCATCAATTATTTTTGCAGTCATAAGCGATTACTTCTTTTACCCAATGAATGGGGTATTCTCGCAAAAGTTTTTATTATTGTCTATTCACTTATCGGTTGATTGACTAAGTTCTGTTAAAATCTGTTGATATTGTTTGTCTATATCAGTAATTACCGAACAAATATGTGAATCGAATGCTTTAAGTTTAGGTTTTTGAGCTTTCCATTCATTTTTTGAGATATCTTTGATGGCACCGAAGTTTTTAAAGAAGTTAAATTCTAAAATACTTCCCCCCACAACATTATAAAAAATACGTTCGCCGATATCTTGTCCATCTTTTTTTAATTTATTAAAGTTTTGGTAATAAAATTTTGTTGTTCCATTTTCAGTAATAATTGAACGATGTAGCAATTTAACTAATCGTTTATATAATTTATTTAATTCGCCATGTAGTTCTCGGTCATCACTTAATTTTCTTGTTATTGCTAGATCGAAAGCAACTTTTACTTCCAATAATAAATCTAATGATTGTTGTTCTAGTTGTGGTAATTGTGATCTTAGACTTTTTTGAAATTCATTGAGATTTTTACGTAATTGAGGGCTAGCTGATATTGTTTTCTTATTAAGTATTACTTTGCCATCATTCTTGATCGATAAATCATTCGACTTATTTACGATTTGGATGTTGTCTTTATTTATCACTATATCGTAATTGGGTTTTACAGCACACTCTTTTTGTGCCGCAAACACTGTTATTGATAAGGTTAATGAAAAAATAACTATTAATTTTTTTAGCATTTTGACATCCATTTAATGGTTGAAATTTAAATTATAGCGAGTAATATCAAATTAGCATCAATTTAAAGAATTAAAAAACCCCGTTCCTCAACTTTTTTAATAAAAAAAGCTATAAAATAATCAATTAATCATTTAAATGATTAAAACGTATACCTTACACGCTATGCGGATGTAATATCAATAGATATAATCTATTATATCAACTAGATTTATCTACTTTTTTTTATTCAAAACTAAAGTATAGTAATTTTATTCAATTTAACTCATAGAGGTGAAATATGTACGCTGTTATTTTTGGACGTCAAGGATGTCCATATTGTGTGCGAGCTAAAGAGCTTGCCGAGAAGTTATCTCAAGAACGTGATGATTTTTCATATCGATATGTAGATATAAATGCAGAAGGTATTACCAAGGAAGATCTTTCTAAAAGTGTTGGTAAACCGGTTGAAACCGTACCACAAATTTTTATTGATGAAAAACCAATTGGTGGCTGTACTGATTTTGAAGCATATGCCAAAGCTAATTTGGGATTATTTCAAGACTAAATACTTTTTCACATCAAATACAGATAAACCATTTCGGTGGTTTATCTTAACGCCCCGGCAATTTTTGCCATGTAACTTCATTACGCAAATAAGTTGGCTCGACATCTTCAACTTTAACCACTTCATTTCTTAACCATTTTTGATGAGCGATAACCACCAAATCTTGTGCTTCTGGTAAGAATACTTCACTAGGCTTAGTTCCTGTTAACATTTCAGGATAAGTTTGCCAACCCGTACCTGCTGAGTAATAATCATTGTGACTTTTTTGAATTTTATTTATTACATTTTCAGGTTTGACGACACATTCTGGAATGATCGTTTGCCAATTTTGGTTTTGATACTCATATTGTCCTAAATAGACTTCGCCCATTCTAGCATCTATCGCAGGTATGACTTTCTTTGCCTCTGTTTTCCTATAAGCGCCTTGCGCTAGGGTCATCAAAGTTGAGACACCTATCATCGGTTTATCAATTCCTAATGCTAATCCTTGAGCTACACCAATACCTATTCTTACTCCAGTAAAGCTACCAGGACCTTGAGCAAAAGCAATAGCATCAAGTTGTGAAAGCGTGCAACCTGATTGACTTAAAATTTTATCAACCATTGGTAAGATCTTTTTAGTATGATCACGTGCCGAAATCATAAAATCATGAGTGATTTCATTTTGAAAAAATAGAGCTACGGAACAAGCTTCTGTCGAAGTATCAATGGCTAAAATAGTACTCATTTGGTTTCCAGATTATCTGATTGGTTGTTAGATAATAAAAAATTGATTACCTTGTTAACATCTCGGGTTCTTGGCGATGGTGGTAAACTATTTATAAACGTTGCCCCATAAGGTCGCATAACTAATCTATTATCGCAAATAATAATTGCTCCTCGATCATTATGATGACGGATTAATCGCCCAACACCTTGTTTTAAGGTAATAACGGCTTCAGGTAATTGCACTTCATTAAAGGCATCGCCACCTTGCATTTGGCAATCTTCCATTCTCGCTTTCATTAAGGGATCATCTGGTGAGGTAAACGGTAATTTATCTATAATAACACAAGATAAAGTATCTCCCCTAACATCAATCCCTTCCCAAAAACTGCTCGTTGCGATTAATAGTGCATTACCACTTTCAATAAACTGTTCAAGAAGTTTTGATTTGCTTGTTTCACCTTGAACTAAAACCGGTAACTCGGTATGTAAGCGAAAATGTTCAGCTAATGCATTCATCATTGCATAAGATGTACAAAGGAAAAAACAACGCCCTTTGTTTGCCTCAATAACCGGTAATAAAATATTGACAAGTTTTTCAGCATTGCCTCTTTCATTTGGTGATGGTATATAACGTGGTACACACAAAATAGTCTGATTGATATAATCAAATGGGCTTTCTAAAATTAATGATTCTGCATTAGTTAAACCTAAACGTTTGGTAAAGTAATCTAATTGATTATCAACTGATAATGTTGCTGATGTGAAAATCCAGGCACCTTTACGCTGGATTAATAATTCCTCAAATTTTTCCGTTACCGACAATGGAGTTAATGCAAAGAGGAAAGAGCTGTATGAACTTTCATACCAATAACTGAAACCTGGTACATGAGTTTCGGACAATTTTTTTAATAATTGCTGGTATTGGTTAACTCGATCATAACAATTATCTAAAGTTGTGGATCGCCCTATCGCTAATAACAGAACTTCTTTGCAAAAATCAAGCGCATCAAATAAATAAGATAATTCTTGTTTAATATTGGTTTGATTAAATAGATAACGAAGATTTCCTTTATTATTTTGCTGGCTTATCAACAATCTTAAATCTTGGGTACATTTTTGTAGTTTATCAGCACACTGCTGGAGTTGTGACATGTCTTTGACTTCTGTTCGATAAGCCAAATTTATCTCTTTAGCTAAGTCGAACAGTTGTCGACTTGTTAACTGCTCACCAAAATAGTGACACGCAAGATCAGGAAGTTGATGCGCTTCATCAAATATCATCACATCAGCTTTAGGAATTAGTTCACCAAATCCGGTATCTTTCACAACAACATCAGCTAAAAATAGATGATGATTAACAACAACAATATCAGCGTTCATGGCTCTTTTACGAGCTTTAACCACATAACAATCGTTGTAATGTTCACAATCACTACCCAAACAATTATCATTTGTGCTAGTTAAAATTGGCCAAATTGGATTATCTTCGGTAACAGTTGTACATTTACTAATGTCACCATCTTTTGTTTTGATTGACCAATTTTTAACCCGAACCAGATCAGTTCGTAAATTCTTCTCTAAATCTACGGCAGCAGCATATTGATGATACATGCGCTCTAAACAGAGATAATTAGCTCGACCTTTAAGAAGTGAAATTTTACCAGTATAGTTTAAAGCTTTTTTGATAATGGGTAAGTCTTTACTATATAACTGTTCTTGTAAATTCTTGGAGCCTGTTGAGATTATTGCTTTTTTCTCACTGCGTAATGCAGGAACTAAATATGCAAAGGTTTTACCCGTTCCAGTACCCGCTTCGACCACCAATGACTTTTGAGCATTTATTGCTTCAGTGACCTTATTTGCCATATGTCTTTGTGGTTCTCTAGCAACAAAACCATCTATAGCTGTCGCAAGCAAACCATTTTCTGCAAAATCATTAATCACTTAAAATGCACCTAATTAGAAGATAAGCCCAATTTTTTATTCATACTTGAAAAATTATTTAGGAATAATTTGATATGAAGAAAATAGTATTTTCATAAAAAAGAGATGAATTTATTATATTGGAATTGAACAACCAGTAACTTAAATAATCGATATACTATAACAATTATTTACAAGCAGCACTAGATAATATTATAAACTTAAGAAAAATCGCTTCATCACCCCCTCCCTTAATGTTGTGACAATAAAAAGGTTTATTAAGGGAGGATGTTGTTAAAATGATTAAAAATGCTATGGCCCAAAAAGCATAAACTTTATTGGTTATTTAACCATTTCATGTATTCGGTAGTACCTTCAGTCACCGATTTGAATTGAATCGGACAACCTGAATTTCTAAATTTTGTTAAATCAGCTTGCGTAAAACGTTGGTAACGTCCTTCTAAATGTTCAGGGAAAGGTATATACTCAATTTCACCTTTTTTATGATAGTGAAGTACCGCATCGGCAACTGTTTGGAATGATTCTGCTTTGCCGGTTCCACAGTTATAAATGCCTGATACTTTATTTTCCCAAAACCATAAATTGACATCAACCACATCTTCCACATAAATAAAATCACGTTTGAAAGTATCACTTCCGGCGAATAATTTAAGTTTTTCGCCTTTGTGAAGCTGTTCATTAAGATGATATGCAACGCTTGCCATACTACCTTTGTGTGTTTCACGAGGCCCATAAACATTAAAATAGCGAAAACCACATACTTGTGATTTAGCCGTTGGTAATACTTGTCTTACGTATTGATCAAATAAAAATTTAGAATACCCATATACATTCAACGGTTTTTCATAAGCTCTATCTTCGATAAAGTTGTCGCTACGACCACCATAAGTTGCAGCAGAAGAAGCATATAAAAATGGTATATCAAGTTCTAAACAGTAGTGTAGTAGATCTTTAGAATATTGATAATTGTTTTCCATCATAAATTTGCCATCCCACTCAGTCGTTGAGGAACATGCACCTTGATGAAAAATGACATCAATATTTAAATTTTCATTGGATAAAATGGCGACAATAAAATCATCTTTATCCATATAGTCAGCAATATCGAGATCAACAAGATTAGAAAATTTTGTCCCATCCTTTAAGTCATCAACAACAAGGATATCTTTACATCCTTTTTTATTTAGACCTCTTACAATATTACTACCAATAAATCCTGCTCCACCGGTCACAACAATCATAATAATTACCTTTTTAATTAATGAATAAAGATATTATATTGTATAATATCGTTATTTTCGAGTGTTCTTATTCAATCAGATTTAAATATTCTTTATTTGTTTTTCATAATTTAAAAAACATTTTATCTTATTAATGGTTATGTTTTACTGATACAAATTTTGGTACAATAAAAAAAGTAAGACAAAACAATTAGACCTAGCCGATGCTTAAAAAAATTATCAATACAATTAGCAAATTAAACAGAAAACGAAATTATTTATTCAAAAATGTAAAACTTTTTATTTTGTCCTTTAAGCTGAAAAGGTCTCAATTAGATTTATCAAAAATAGATAAAGTCACCATTCAAGCATGTAAAAATGGACTTGGCGATGCTGTTATCATATCAGGACTGCCTAATATTCTCGCCACTCACGGTTTTGAAGTGACAGTGCTGACAAAAAAATCCAATGCTTTTTTATTTGAATCTAATCCTTATGTCAGTCAAGTTATTTGTCTTGACAGACCATTAACCAAATCACAGATTCGTGTTTTAAAATCTTTAGAATGCGATCTATTTATTGATCCAAACAATAGAACCAGTTATTCCAATTGGATTTTTAAGATCATTAAGAAAATAAAACCTAAACATACTATTGGCTTTAACTATCCCAATTGTTACCGTGTATATGACTCAATCATCACCTATACGGATTTTAGTGCACATTTTAGTCAAAGATTTAGATATATTTTAAATAGAATTAATATACAAACAAGCGAAAATGATTACAAATATGATCTTCATTATTCCAATGAATATGATTTACAAGTTGAAGAGCTTTTATCTAATTATCTATCTAAAAAAATCTGTATTTTTAATCCTTATGCATCCTCAGATCGCCGAAGTTTTTCAAGCAAACAGGCACAAGATATCATAGATCTTATGTCGAGTTACCCCAATATAGTAACCATTGTCGTTGGTTTGCCAGATAAAATCAGTAAATTACATCCATCACCAAATATAGTAATTAATCCACTCAATCATTTTTTTCATGCTGCGTCGTTAATTAAACATTGTGATTTTGTTATTTCAGTTGATACCTCTATTGTACATCTTGCCAATGCTTATAATAAACCTTTAATTAGTGTTTATAGTTCTGAGATTGATACTTTTGATCCCCGATATAAAAATAACGATGTGTATAAACCTAATTATGAAAATGCAATACAGATCATTGCACCCGAAAACTCAGCCCAAAATTTAGATATAATGAACTTAAAGCACTATATAGATCAGCTGACAATAAATCTTTAAATCAGATTTCACTTAAAAAATATTATTGTCATGAAGTTTATATAGCGTAAGCTTACTCATTTATAATGAATTAAAAACATCGTTATAAGCCTGTTTTTCGAAAATATCCGTATCAAGAGCACTATCTAAAGACATATTTTTAACCTCTACTTTTAACGCTTTCATGACAGAACTTGCGTGCTCAAAAGCAGGGAGAATATTTTTTTCAAAATCAGATGCTAATTGTGAATAGGTGATATTGTCTGGTGTTTCATAAAATCGAGGTAAATGGAAATTATTTAAATCAACACCAGCTAAATAAAGTTGGTTAAAACCTAAGTAAACGGCTATTTGAAGCGCCCAATAAACAACAGTTTTAGCCGGAAATACGCCATTGACAATATTTGTCTCAAAGGCTAACGGCTCATGTTCCCGATGATCATTATGATAGAAGTAAATACTTTTATTTCGGGTAGGATCTTTTTCAATTTCAGTCAATGTTTGGATCGGTTGATAAGTCAGTTTGAACGCATCTTCAATTAACGCTACTTTACAACAGATGGATTGGTTACCGAAAAGGTTTATGATTTTCACTAAACCATCCACTTGCAAAAATAAGAGAAGATCTGGGTTAGCAATAATTTGTTCTACAATCTCAGGTCGTTGAGAAAAAAAGTGAATATCCGTGATAACATAAAAATTAAAGTTTATCTTGTCCTTTAGACAATATGAGCCATTTACCCCTAAAGTCAAAACCGATGGAGAGTGTTTAAACGTTATTTGATTAATGGATGGTCCAGAAGCAACCATGACTAATTGACCAGTAAAGGCATGTTTTAATGATTTAAGATCGATGATAGGAATAGTGATCCCTTTATAAGCAAAATCGACTATTTGGCCACAGTCCCCACGACAGATTTTGACATGAGGCCAACGTTTACGGTTATGTTTATAACGCTTAGAATGCGTTAGTCGATAGATTACTTTAAACAATTCATCACTTAATTTCATTTTGATTAACTTTATTTTTGTTTTTAAGTTTAATATACATCAATGCATATTTTAAGGCTTTTAATGCATGTCCACTTTTAAAGAATTTTTTTGCATAGACTCGACAATCAGTGGGTCTCATTTTATCTTGATAGTTGTCTAAATCACTATCTCGCCAAGGTGTAAAATGTTTATAAAAAAGATACCAATTCTGGGCAGCACCCACATGCTCATGGTACCAAGGTTTTCTCGCTCCCGTAAAATGAATAAAGTAAGGTAAATTTTTTTCAGTTTCAAAAAACTTATCTTTATTTTTTTCGTTAATCCATGTGAATAAGTAGTTCCAACTAGGATCAACGATTAACACATCATTTTGTAATACCATGTTAAGCGCATCTTGATCAGGATAACGCAACTGACCTTTATGCGATAATAAAAGCGTATTTACTTTATCTTCGGTGTTAAAATCATTCCAATTTTTTACATTAATGTATAAAAAACCTGAATTAAAATAATGTGTAGTCGACAAGTTTAATCGTTGAATATTTTTAGAAATGTTTTCATTATTTAATGAATCAATACCGGCCGCACACACGACATTATCGATGTCTATATTATTTATTGCAGATATATCTTTGAAACAAAGGATGTCAGCATCTAAATAGATTAATTTATCCACTTTTCCATTTAATAACCGCGGGACAAGTAGTCGAATAAACATGGAACGATTAAGATGCTTTATCGCATGTTCGTTATCATATTTGTCCAAACATGCTTTAGGTATAGGATAGACGATAATATCTGAGCTTAAACGACTCAATTGATCAATATCGTCTTGTTCGACATCATAAAGAAAAACATGAAATTTTAACGCATTGTTCAAATTGTTAAAATAGATTGATTGAATAGCTATCGCTACATATTTTAAGTAATTTTTATCTGAGCAAAAAGCGATGTTAATCGTATTATGTTTATTCATCTAAATTATTTCCATGATGCACCATTTACTACAAATAATATTTTTAAATTAAATATCTTGCAATTATTCTTTTTACCCTCAAAAATCCAATAGTAGCGACTTTTCCGGTTTGACTAATACAGCTTTTGATTATAGTTTGCGTTCACTTAATTTATTGGAATTGTTTACCTGTATATAAATTAAAGTATATTCCTTTTTTCTCTAATAAAGCTGCGTGATTACCTTGCTCGATAATATGTCCATCATCAATGACTAGAATCTCATCGGCATTTTCAATCGTTGAGAGTCGATGTGCAATCACTAAAGATGTTCGGCCTTTTTGTAATTCATCCAATGCTTTTTGGATGGCACGTTCAGATTCCGTGTCTAATGCAGAAGTCGCTTCATCTAAGATTAAAATCGGGTTGTCACGCAATAATGCTCTTGCAATAGCAATACGCTGGCGTTGGCCGCCGGATAATAATACACCACTTTCTCCGACTTTGGTGTCAAAACCATTTTCAAAATTCATGATAAAATCATAAGCGAAAGCCTTTTTAGCTGCTGCTTCTATTTCAGCTTGGGAATACTGATCAAGTCGACCATACGCAATATTATTGGCAATGGTATCATTAAACAGAAAAACATTTTGCGAGACTAATCCAATTTGATTCCTTAAACAAAACAGGGTTAAGTCTTGAATGTTATGTCCGTCAATCAATATTTCGCCTTCAGAAATATCATAAAAACGTGTCAGTAAATTTGTGATCGTTGTTTTCCCTGAACCCGAACGCCCAACAAAAGCCACAGTTTTTCCTGCCGAAACAGTAAAGCTAATATCTTGGATCGCAAGTTGTTGTCGGGTTTCATAACCAAAACTGACATGTTTAAATTCGATATCCCCTTTTACACGCTCAATGTTGAGCTTACCCGAGTCTTTTTCGACAGGTTGTTCCAAAATAGAAAATAGTGTTTGACATGCCGCCATACCTTTTTGAAAACTCGCATTCACACTGGTCAAACTTTTAATAGGTTGCATAAGTGCAACTAAGGAAGAAAAAACAACCGTAAACTCACCCGCTGTGATATTTAAATCCGGATTACTTGCCGTTAATAAGACAAAAGCAATTGCAAATGAGATAACTAACTGAACAATTGGGGTAGAGAGCGCTGAAATAGAGACAAGTCTCATACCGTCACGACGAAACTTATTACTTATTTTAACAAAATTGTTCGACTCTTCATCTTGAGCACCAAATACAATGATCTCACGATGGCCTTTTAACATTTGTTCAACAGACATAGTGACATTACCCATTGAATTTTGCATGTTTTTAGCTAATCGTCGGAATTTCACAGAAATAAACGTAATTAAACCAATAACAATGGGAGTAATGATGATCAGTGACAATGATAATTGCCAACTGTTATAGAACATCGTATAAAATAATCCACAAATGAATGCCGATTCACGAATAATAATAATTAAAGCATCGGATGATGACGAGGCTACCTGATCGGTATCATAAGTTATACGAGACAATAATCGACCATTCGAATTTTGATCGTAATAACTAACCGGCGCATCGACAAAATGGTTAAATAACCTTTGTCTAATCCGCATGACAATTTTTCCAGAGATAAATGCTAACGAAACCGAATAGCCGTAGTTAGCGATACCTCGTAATAAAACCAACCCAAAAATATAGAGGGGAGCCATAAGTAAAAAACTTTTATCACCATCACTAAACCCTCTATCTAAAAGGGGTTTTAATATTGCAATGAGTGATGTATCGGCAAATGCACTTAAGAAAAGTAATAATACAGAGACAAATAAAATGAGTTTATGCTCAATAATATATGGCCACAGTTTCAAAAACGTTTGCCATGTTGATGAATCTTTATCGAGATCATGCTTTTCTTGTTGATGTTTTTTAGTCATATTGTTCTTCATAAATAAATTAATGATATTACGCATTAAATTGCATTTTATGCATTTGAGAATAAATACCATTAAGCGCTAAAAGTGATTCATGATCGCCATCTTCAACGATTTTTCCCTCATCAATAACTAAAATTCGATCTGCTTTTTCAATGGTTGATAATCGATGTGCAATAATGATAGATGTACGATTTTTTTGCAGAATTTCAATGGCTTCCTGTACCAATCGTTCGGATTCATTATCTAATGCTGAAGTCGCTTCATCTAAAATTAAAATCGGGTTATTACGTAACAGAACTCTGGCAATTGCAATCCGTTGTCGCTGTCCTCCTGATAGCAATACGCCGTTATCACCAATTTCAGTATTAATACCTTGTTCCAATTTATCAATAAACTCTAAAGCATTTGCTAATTTTGCAGCATGCGTAATGGCTTCTTGAGAATGTTTTCCTTTCTCTCCATAAGCAATATTGTCGGCTATTGTTCCATTGAATAAATGCACGCGTTGCGATACATATCCAATCTGGCTTCGTAACGATTTTAACGTGTAATCTTTTATATTAATCGAATCTAACAGAATTTCGCCATTTGTTACATCATAAAAACGTGGAATTAAACTAGCTATGGTGGATTTACCTGCTCCAGACCGTCCAACTAAAGCAACCGTTTGCCCTTCTTTTATCGTAAAACTGATATCATTGAGTGAGGGTGTATTTCGAGTAGGATAAGTATAGGTAACATGTCTAAACTCTATATTACCATTAACTTTATCTTTCTCAATTTTACCTTCATCTTCCTCTAATGGTGAATTTAAGATCCCAAATAACGATTCACAAGCTACCGCACCTTTTTGTAATTCAACATGTAAACTGGTTAATTCACGAAGTGGGCGCATAACCGCTACCATAGCAGAAAATACCACGGTAAAAGATCCGGGCGTGATATCCAAACTTTCACTGGCAACCAGATACAAGATGCCCCCTAAACCTAAAGTTGCAATCAACTGGATGATTGGCGTTGACAATCTTGAAACAAATTCAATTTTTAATACGCCACGTCGCACAGTATCAGTTATTTGGCTAAAATTACGTTTTTCGTAATTTTTGGCATTAAATATTAGCACCTCTTTATGCCCGTTTAACATTTCATCGGCAGCAGTGGTGATTTCACCCATCCCTTTTTGCATCGATTTAATGGTTTCTCTAAATTTTTTGGCAATAAATTGTGCGATAAAAATGATTATAGGAACAATGATAAATAGCACTAATGCTAATTTCCAACTACCATAAAACATGACACAACAAAGTCCGATGGCATAGGTAATTTCTCGAACCAAGATAATTAACGCATCGGATGACGCTTTGGATAAGAGTTGTGTATTAAATGTGATAACTGACACAAGATCACCCACAGAACTCTTATCATGGAAGCTAACGGGGCTTTTAACAAGATGATTGAAGATTAACTGCCTAAATTTGGTGACAACTTTGCCCGACAACCACGATAGACAGTAGGTCGATGCGTAGTTTGACAATCCTCTTAACAGTATTAAACCAATGATCGATCCGGCAATGATCATCAATAACGAATAATTTTTCCCCATTAAACCATGATCCAATAACGGTTTTGTAAGAGAAATTAGCGTAGCATCAGTAGCGGCATTTAATAGCAATCCAAACACGGCCGCAATTAATGCTTTTTTGTATGGTGCAACAAAAGGCCAAAGCAGTCTAAGTGTTTTCCAAGAGGTATATTTGTCCGACATAAAGTTAATTAAAAATTATCAAAATAATAGGTATTATACTACAAATAACGATGTCTCGTTAGTTTTATAAATGCTTAAAAGAGTCTTAATTATTCCTACAATTAAACTTTGTTAAGTTAAAATAAAATAGAATCTTCTCACAAAAAAAATGCATATCTGCTCGATATGCATTTTGATCACCTAATGGTCAATTATTTTTTACATTTAGCAACTAATTGAGAGGTTGAATAACCTTCTATACGCTCAAGAATAATGGCCTCGCCACCATAACTAATTACTTTTTGAGCTTCAGGCCAATTATCAATGGTGTAGCCTTCTTTCGCAATCACATCAGGTCGAAGCTCTTCAACAATATGACATGCATTATCTTCACTAAATACGATGACATAATCAACAAATTCGAGTGAAGCAAGTAAAGTGGCTCGAGTATTTTGATCTTGAATAGGTCTATCTGCACCTTTATATTTCTTTATGGAATCGTCGGAGTTCACCCCCACAATAAGAATATCACAAACATTTTTGGCTTGTTGCAAAGAACTTAAATGCCCTAAATGTAACAAATCAAAACAGCCATTTGTAAATCCAATTTTTTTACCTTGTTTTTTTAATTCATCAATAATTGGCTTAGCATCGGATAAACTGATAATTTTATTTGTTCGAGTACACTTAATTTCACATTTTTTTGTCGTTAATTTTGCTTTTAATTCATTAAAAGAAACTGTGGCTGTGCCTAATTTTCCAACCACAATTCCTGATGCAATATTGGCTAATTGCATCGCTTCGGCAATTGGTGCTTTTGCACCTAAAGCAATACCTAATGTGGCTAAAGAGGTATCTCCCGCACCAGAAACATCGAAAACTTCTTTAGCTTCTGTTGGTATTTTGACTATGAAATTTTTATTTTCACATGAAATATGAGCCATTCCATATTCACTTAAGGTCACAATAATATTTTTAATACCATATTGTTTTAAGAAAATATCAGCACCTTGTTTCAATTCATGATCAAATTGTGGACTATCAGGATTGAGTTTAATACCTGTTGCATCAAAAAATTCTTTGATATTTGGCTTAATTAATGTCGCACCACGATACTTAGAATAATCATTACCTTTGGGATCAACAATAACCGGAATATTAAACTTATTACAAAGATTAATAATCATCTGAGTAGTTTCTTGATTAAAAATACCTTTATTGTAATCCGACAACAAAACAATATCGGTCATCTTAATTGCTTGCTTAACTAATTTAGAAAATTTAGGAAGTAATTCAGGAACAAAAGGAAGTAGCTTTTCAGCATCCGCACGAAGTAAATGATTATGATTAGCTATAAATCTTGTTTTGATAATAGTTGGATGATTTTTTAATTGATAAAGATGACTATGGCTACCAGCTTTTTTTAAAAGTGAGGTAACAAGCTTACCGTTTGAGTCTAAACCAACGAATCCTAAAAAAGTAGGTTTACAGCCAAGAGACGCTAAATTAGCCGCCACATTTCCTGCTCCACCTAACATTATCTCTTCATAATCCAATCTGAAAATGGGTACAGGTGCTTCTGGAGAAATCCGTTCTACCGTTCCATACAAAAAACGATCCAACATAATATCCCCAATGACCGTTACTTTAGTATTTCTAAATCTAGAAAGGTAAGAATAAAATTGATTCATATTAATATTTCCAGTTTATGCTATTTTAAAATTTTTTTTATTTCTTCGAAAACCGAATTTGGTTTGATACTTTTCATACAGATATGATTATTGTTCTTATTGATACAATATGATACCCATTTATTATTTATCCATTCGCATGTTAAAGGACAAGCACTGGAAGAAATATTTACATTATTCGAATAACCATAGAAATCTGCAGAAGTAGGACCAAAAATCACAACTGAAATACCCCCTTGCAAAGACTTTCTTAAATGAACCATTCCACCTTCTCCGTCAATGTGTAACATGGAATTTTTCAAAATAGTTTTTAACTGATTTAAGGTCGTTTTTCCAACTAAATTTAAATCTGTGCCTTTAATTAACTGACACCTATCCGTCGAAACACCTAATTGAACAATTTTATAATCTTTAAAGTTAATTTTTATCTGCCTGACTAATTCATTATAGTATTCAAGCGGATATAATTTTGTGGATTCACTTTCAAGATTATTTCCATCAACACCTCGATTAAGCGTAATAAACTTTGTATCTGCTAACTTCAGATCTTTTAGATATTTTTTATCATCAGATACGACTGGTAAAAATTTATAATTGTTGCGTTCAATATTCAAAAAACCATAAATATCTGGCTGTTGCAATCTATTTTGATTATTTATTATTGAATACTGAATACTTAATGAGTCAATTTTAGGCGATCCTTTTACAATTTTATCATTTATTCGATAAAATTCTTCATACAATTTAACCAATTTTTTTAATTTCAAATTTACATTTGACGGGAGTAAAGCTAAATTATTTTTAAATATTAGTGGAAAACGATCTATTCTAAAATCAATTAAATAAGCTACTCGACCTTGATTCCACTCATCTTCATGATAGATATTAAAACATGATTCACCAATTAATTCTTTGACTAATTTAGTATTCTTAACAAAAATATCAATGGCTTTGATTTCATCTTTCAAATACTCTAATAAATAACTACAATAATTAAGACCAATCAAAATATCACCGATTCCCCCTGGAATGAAAACAGATAAACGATCTAAGCGATATTCAATTTCAGGATCAAATTTTTGCTTATTTGATTTAAAGTCAAAAAGTTTACACAAATTCCACCACAACAATTTAATTGCAGCTTTTTTATACTTATTGGAATAAAGTGATTTATATTTGTTAACTTTTTGCTGTAATTTATCAAAATAGTTCATAATTGATTTCTTATTTACTCATATAGTTTCAATATTAAAATATATTTATATTAACTTAACTTTTGGGCGGGATATTATACCCTAAAATAAAGGAAAATTTTTAGAAAAAATTTCTAATAATAAAATTATTTTTATAGCAAAAAAACTGAATAAATAAGTAATTATATTTATAACTAGAGTAAACAATCGTGTTATTTAACTATGCTAATTTAGTCTTTGACTTTTCGAATAAAGCGACCATTGATAATAATTAATTTATACTTTCATCATGGTTTAAAAATGTTTTGACTTGTTCAAAAACAAAATTTGTATCTATAGATTTCATGCAGATATGGTTGTTGAGACTATTAATGCAAGTTTTTGTCCATGTTTCATTTAACCATTCGCAACTGTATGGGCAAGTTTTAGATGCAATATTAATATTGTCAGCATACCCATAAAAATCGACAGAAGTAGGACCAAAAATCACGACAGATACTCCTCCATTCAAAGCCTTTCTTAAATGTACCATACCTCCTTCACCATCAATATGTAGTACAGAATGCTTAAGCAATACTTTAAGAGCGTCTAATGATGTTTCTCCAACCAAGTTAATATCAACATTATCAATCAGTTGACATCGATCGGTAGATGCGCCTAATTGAACAATTTTATAATTTGGATAATTAATTTTAATAAGGTTCACTAAAGCATTATAATTGTGTATACTCCACAGTTTAGTAGACTCAATCACATTACCTTGATTATCAACGCCCCTGTTGATAGTGATATATTTACCTGGCTTGAGCCTTAAATTATTTAATATTCGTTTTTCGTGAAATATTTTAGGGGTATACTTAAAATTACGACTAATATTTAATAAATTAGCTATATCAGGTTGTTGTAATCTTTTATGTCCATTGATAAGCGAAAACTGATTAGTCATGCCGTCCATAAAAGGTAAGTAATCAAAAAAACGGTGATTTTTGTTGTAAAAATCTTTGTAAACGTCAATAAGTTTAAGCAATTTTTTATTTTTGGAATGCTTTGAATAAATAAGATTATTTTCTAAAATTTGTGGATATCTAAGTAATGCTATTTTCAACAGATATTTATCATTTATTGGCTCTAAAACAGGGAAAATATTAAATTCAGTCCCACCGTCTAAAGATTTCACCATACCTGCATTATTAACAAAAATATCAATGATAATGTTGTTAGAATTTAAATATTCTCTTAAATAACAAGCATAGTTAAAGCCAATTAAAATATCACCAATACCCCCTGATAAAATTAAGGCTATTTTATTTAGATTTTTCTTAGATATTTTATCTTTACTGGTTTTTAAACTAATTATTTGAACAATGTTCCACCAAATTAATTTAAGCGCAATTTTCTTATTATTGAAAATATATTTTTTTTTATATTTATTAACTTTTCTCTGTAACTCTTTAAGATAACTCATAATTAATATTACCTCTTGTATTGATTTGAATATTATGACATTTTTATTCTACAGCCAACTATTTAAAACAAGATGCCTTTATTTCATTCATAATTTTTAATCCAACATTCTTTATTTATTTACACTAATTTTAGAGGTCTCAGTTTTTTAAAGATTTTTGGATTATTAGGCAACAAAGGGATTTTACTGAATATTAATACTTAAGTTACAATACAATTGTTATATTTAATAATCGATTACAGGTCAACATTATTTTTTTATAAAAAAGTTAACTAATATTTATAATCTCAATATTGGATAGCGACGAGTTTATACATTTAGTCACTGATTTAAAAATGAAAGTAGGTAAATAATGTTTTTTAAAGCTCGTTTGTACAAACAGAAGACTAAATTATTTAACAATTTTAACCCACATTACGTAAAATTATACAATTATCGATAGCGTATATTACGCTTAAACTTAAATTAAACTAAAGGTCTGAAATTATTTAATGTTTCTTTTATCTGTTCGATAATCAATTGGATATTTAATTCACCAATACGATCGCCTTCTTTTGTAATCTTGTTTTCTTGTGTAAATAAAAGTTTAGTATTCGTTCCAATAGGAGCCCAAACTTTATTTAGATTAAAACCGGCATTATAACGATTATTATAAACAGCGATCATTGGTTTGTTATAAGTTGATGCAACATGTACAATTGATGTATCTACACTGATGACTAAATGACATAGCGAAACAAGAGCTGATGCCACAATAAAAGATGGATTTCTATTAAGATGAATATTCGGTAATTCATCAATACCACAAATTTGCTTCTGCTCTCCGACAATAATGGTAGTACAATTTTTTTGTTGTGATAAAAAAGCATTAATTTTTGTTATTTGTTCATGCGAAAAACTTTTCGCTTCAGACGATCCAAACGGATTAAAAACAATAATAAATTTATCCGATCCATTACACACTTCATCAATAAACTTTTTGGCTGTTAATAATTCATCATGATAAATATTAAGATAATATTGAACACAATTATAACTAATTTTCAGAAGATCTAGAATCATACAGCTTCGTTTAGTGATATGAGCGTTCACCTCGTTAAAGTCAATTGAAGTATCATATTGTAAGAATTTATATTGATTAAACCCTATGGTATGCGTAGGGTTAAAAGATGAGATAAGTTCAACCCTTCTAAGACTATTATCACCTTCATCATAAAGATCAATAGCAAGATCTATCTTGATATTCTTTTCGGTTTTACAAAATTTTTTTATCTTTTTTTTATTAAAAAAGTAGGCGTTGTCGACTTCAATGAAACTATTAAATAAGAAGTTTAACCGTTCATCCACAACAACATTCACTTGATAATTATTCCGTCTTAACTCATTGATAAGAAAAGAAGCAACAATTGCATCACCGATACCAAAATCGCACATGACAATTAATATTGAGTGATAATTATCCGCATCAAATACAGTATTTTTCAACTTTCGTTTATTAAGTTGATTTGTTTTGAAATTATTCTTAATTTTTTTAATTAAAAAATTTCTATATCGATTAAGTTGTTTGAAGGAATTAATCATTCTTTATTATCTCGTCAATTTTCCATAATAAATGTTTCAGCAATTTCATCTTTTAAAACAAATCAATCATTATTCTTTTATTCTTTTTATAAATTAATCATCTATTCGATTAATGCCATAATTCCGTAACTTATTGGCTATTGATGTGTGTGAAACGCCTAAACGTTTCGCGAGTTTGCGCGAACTCGGATAGTTATAATACAACTGTAACAAAATCTTTTTTTCGAATTGTTTGGTCATTTCATCAAGTGTTTTATTTTCGATATCATTGATCCAAGAAACTTGGGTCGATGTTATCGTAGGTAGAACAATATCTTTTACTGTTAATTGTGATGAGGTCAATTGAGATAATGCGGAATAAAGTACATTTTTAAGCTGTCTTACATTACCTGGCCAAGAGTATAGCGTTAAGTAAGGGATAACATCCTGACTCACTTTTGGCGGGGTAATACCTTGCTTATTAGCAAATTCATCAATGAAAATATGAGTAAGTGGTTCTATGTCATCCTTGCGCTCTTTTAGTGAAGGTAAATTTAAAGACAATACATTCAAGCGATAATAAAGATCTTTCCTAAACTTTCCTTGTTCCACCAACTCAGCTAAATCAACTTTAGTCGCACAGATGATTCTAACATCAACGTAAACTTCGTTATCGTCACCTACTCTTCGAAAATATCCATCATTAATAAAACGTAATAATTTGGTTTGCATTTGGAATGACATCTCATCAATGCCATCAAGTAATACAGAACCACCATTTGCTTGCTCAAAAAAACCTTTTTTACTTTCAACGGCTCCGGGATAAGCGCCTGCTGCATGTCCATAAAGTTCACTTTCAACAACATCATCGGGCATTGCTGCACAATTTAAACCTAAAAAAGCTTTATCACCCCTAGGACTATATTGGTGACATGCGCTAGCTAATAAATCTTTACCAGTCCCAGTTTCACCAGTGATTAGTAATGGTTCTCGTTGCACCGAAAATGCTTTAGCTTGAGCAATCAACTTTTGCATAGCTTGACTTTGAACGGCGAAAATATCAAAAGCATGACTGCCAACAACATTGATTTTTGATAGTCGTCTTTTTAAATATTCAACCGGTTGTAAAACAAAAGTAATTTTGAATGATTCACGGACTTTTTGCAATAAAAAAAACTGCGAATTTAAAACAATAATAGCATCATCATGCTGAGCTAAATTGAACGCTGCATCCAAATTAAATACATTTTGATAATCAAATTTTTGATTTAAATTCAATAAATTAACAGGAAATAGCGCTTTTGCTACATTATTATAAGCCAACAGTTTTGAATTATTATCGATTTCAATGATGGCTGCTTGCATTACAATTTTCCCACTTTTCATTTAACTTCATTAAATTGTTATGACGAACTTGCCACTCATGGCTATTAATTAAGTCAACACAATTGATTTTAGTTATCGTCAATAACTGTTTTGCTTTATCAGTTAGTAATGATTGTTTTTTATTTAAATTAGTCAACGCATCTAAAATAGCTAATGTGCCATTGCGGTTATTACATGCCAATAATAAATCACAACCAGCATTAAGTGCAGCTTCTGCTCGTTGAGCATGATTACCTAAAATCGCTGCACCTTCCATTGATAAATCATCCGAAAATATAATGCCATTAAAATGTAATTGTTCACGTAATACAGTTTTAAGCCAAAATGCTGATCCGCTGGCTGGTTTATCATTAAATTCAGGATAAATGACGTGAGCAGGCATAATGGCATCAAGTTTCTTTTCTGCGATCAATTTTGCAAAGATCTGCATATCATTTTCAATAAGTGCTTTAGATCGATGATCAATTGGTGTTTCTTTATGAGAATCAGCAATCACATGACCATGACCGGGAAAATGTTTACCCGTTGTTTTCATCCCTGCACAATGCATACCATCAATCATAGATGATGCAATTTGATAAGCAATATTGATGTCTGAATGAAAGGATCGACTACCTATTGCTAAACACTCATGGCCTAAATCTAATACCGGCGCATAACTAAGATCGATATCATAGGCAATCAATTCTATAGCCAACAACCAGCCAGCATCGAAGGCCAATGATTTAGCCTGTTCGATATCATTAAGCAATGCGAATGATTGAGCAGGAGGAATATGGGTAAAACCTTTTTTAAAGCGTTGAACTCGCCCCCCCTCATGATCGACCGAAATTAATAAACGCTCAGATGTGGTAGCACGAATCTGTTTAATAAGTTCAGTTAATTGTTCTGGATCTTCGTAATTACGACTAAATAAGATGATACCTGCAACCAACGGATTTTGTAGAAGCTTTACATCATCATTAGTTAACGATGTTCCTTGCACATCAATCAATAAAGGCCCCATTACTCCGCAGCTCCTTGAACATTATCCGATGACACATCTTTTGATGTTACCCGTTGTAAAATTTCACCAGTTTGCGTTGAAAGTAATTCCATAGAAAGATTTGCATTATCATTTTCTGATGGAGATTTATAAAGTGTAGTAAAAAGCACATATCCAGCATTCATTGATTTTGCTAAACCTATCATTTTGCTTCGTGATACAAGTTTATCATCAGCCGAAATACCTAATGCTTGTTTGGCTCGGTTGATAGATTGCCTATCAGCGACAGTAAAAAGATTTTGTTTATTCATTAAGCTATGTAACGTTTCATCAACCTGATTTGTTGCTAAATAATCTCCACTGCGATTTTGAATATCACTAATCAACAAAACTTTATTGCCTTCAATTGAGGATGAAGATTGCATTATTTTATTTACAAGTGGTGATAAAATTGTATTCCAATCAATTGTCTTTGCAATCTGTGGAGGCGTATCTACTACACCTGGATCACTCGGTGTTTCAATTGGGGCTTTAACTTCAGTTTTTTGATTAGAACCTAAAAGTTGACAACCAGCCAAGCTTAAAGCCAGCATACTAATTAATGCGGTACGTTTAAACTGTTTCATATAAGTTAACCTATTAATCGCCCTAAATTTTTACCGCCCAATAAATGCATATGAATATGAAAGACTTCTTGTCCCGCATCCTTATTACAATTCATAATTAAACGGTAACCACTTTCATCAATACCTTCCTGCTTGGCAATTTTAGCTGCCACTACCACCATATGACCAAGCAAAGCTTCATCAGACGCTTCTATATGATTTATGGTTGGAATCAATTTATTGGGAATAACTAAGATATGTGTAGGAGCTTGAGGCGAAATATCTCGAAATGCAGTAACTTTATCATCTTGAAAGACAATATCAGAAGGAATTTCACGGCGAATAATCTTACTAAAAATGGTTTCTTCAGCCATATAAACACTCCCTAAAAAAATAGCTATTAATTTTAAATTTTTATTCTGTTAAGAATAGCATACTTTAATGACAAAAATGTATAGATATCGTTACATTTTTATATTTACGCTTCATATTTTGATAAAAAAAGTTGAGGAACGGGGTTTTTGAGGGAGCTAGTAGCCGTTTTTTTGATGATTAAGACTATATTTTGCTCGTAAATAGCTAAATCGTATTTTTATAACTTATTCATTTGTTAAAGAGATTAATTTGATATATAATGCGCCGTCGATTTCAACCGCTTAATTTTCATGTTCCTTGCTTTCAATGGGTTGCGGTTGCCCCGACAGAAAGCTGATTAATCCGTAGGGAGCGATAATGCGTCATTACGAAATTGTATTTATGGTTCACCCAGATCAAAGTGAACAAGTACCTGGTATGATTGAACGTTATACTGGTACATTAACCACTGATGGTGGAAAAATCCATCGTTTAGAAGATTGGGGTCGTCGCCAATTAGCCTATCCTATCGAAAAACTGCATAAAGCACACTATGTGTTAATGAATGTAGAAGCTACTCAAGAAGCAGTCAATGAACTTGAAGATAACTTCCGTTTCAATGATGCAGTAATTCGCAGTTTAATTATGCGCACAAAACACGCTGTAACTGAAACATCACCTATGCTAAAAGCTAAAGATGAACGTCGTAGTTCAGAAGAAGATTATAGCGATGTAAACATGGACGATGATTCAGAAGAATAATCGTTTAGTTTTGTCGGGCTTGGTTACCAAAACCCCGATAAAAAAAATGAGTCCCAGTGGGATTTTACACTGCCAGTTTTATTTAGAACACGTTTCTGAACAAATCGAAGCAGGATTCCCAAGACAAGCATGGTGCACAATGCCAGTTATTGTCAGTGGACAACAAGAGTTAAGTTACAGTATTAAAAAAGGCAGCAAAGTATTAGTAAGTGGCTTTATCAGCACACATACTAAACGAGATAAAACCAGTCAATTAGTTTTACATGCTGACCAAATTAAACTATTAGGAGAATAGCCAAATGGCACGTTATTTCCGTCGTCGCAAATTCTGCCGTTTTACAGCAGAAGGCGTTAAAGAAATTGATTATAAAGATGTTTCTTTATTAAAAAGCTATATCACAGAAAGTGGTAAAATTGTACCAAGCCGTATCACTGGTACTAGCGCAAAATATCAACGTCAATTAGCTCGCGCTATCAAACGCGCTCGTTACTTGGCATTATTACCATATACTGACAACCATCAGTAATTAGCAACAGAGGGAACATATAATGCAAATTATTCTACTCGATAAAGTTGCTAATTTAGGCAGCTTAGGTGATCAAGTTAATGTTAAAGCGGGTTATGCTCGTAACTTTTTAATTCCACAAGGTAAAGCAGTACCTGCGACTAAAAAGAATATTGAATTCTTTGAAGCGCGTCGTGCTGAATTAGAAGCAAAACTAGCAGAAACGTTAAAAGCCGCAGAAGAGCGCGTATCTGAAATCAATGCATTAGGTAAAGTAACTATTACTTCTAAAGCGGGTGATGAAGGTCGTCTATTCGGTTCAATTGGTACTCGTGATATCGCTGATGCAGTTAAAGCTCGTGGTATTCAAGTATCAAAAAGCGAAGTTCGCCTGCCAAATGGTGTATTACGTACTACTGGTGAACACGAAGTGTTATTCCAAGTACATAGCGAAGCTTTTGCTAAAATTATTGTTGAGATTATTCCTGAATAATCATCAGATAATAGCAATAAAAAAACCCGTTTACTATAACGGGTTTTTTATTATATCAATTTATTTTTCTATCTATTACTACCTTAACAAGAATAATTCATTAAACGATTTTGTGACTTATTCTTCAGTTTGAACTTCAGTTTCTGATTTTACTTGTTCTTCTTTATAAAGTTTATTGTCATACATTTTGACAAACGGCAAATAAATCACCAAAGCTAATATTGCTGAAAGTATCGCAACAAACATAGCACGATAATCACCACCGGTACCAATAAATGCCCCTAATCCCATTGGTGATGGCCACGGCACTAGCGCAATAATAGGATTCATAAAACCACTACTTATAGCAAAATAACCTAAAGTACCACAAGCCATTGGCGCTAATAAAAATGGTATGGCAAGATATGGGTTATAAACTATCGGCATACCAAAAATAATTGGCTCATTGATATTAAAGATTGCAGGAACCGCTGAGGCTCGACCTAAAATTTTCAATTGACTCGACTTAGCACAAAAAGCAATAAAGAATGTCATAAGAAGTGTAGAACCTGAACCACCTAAAATAACCAAAGAATTGTTAAACTCTCCCGCAAATGGAATATGAGCACCACCAACGTTTTCATTCATATTAGCCAGCATTATTGGTGTTATAAAAGCACCAATGATACTTGCACCATGAATACCTACAACCCAAAGCGCATGAATTAAAAATAAAATTACCATAATACCAAGCCAGCTTTTAGTCAAATTGGTTACAAAGGTAAATGGAACACCAATAATATCGAAAATATCAGTACCAAAGAAAATTAAAATACCGTTTAAAATAATAACTGTAAAAGCAATAACAAAGGTTGGAATTAGTGCAGTAAATGAGCGTGATACACCTAATGGAACGGTTTCAGGCATTTTAACCACCCAATTACGACGTACACAGAGGAAATAAAGTTGAGTTGCCACAATAGCCATTACTATTGCAATAAAAATACCCGAAGTACCTAATCGGAAAACAAATGGTTGTAATCGTAATCCATTGAAGACTTCACTTTGGTCACTAAGTAATACCATAGAACCATTTTGTAGAACTAATTCCGGTAAAGTCATAACAAAAGCAAATACTGATAACATAGCACCATTAAGCGCATTCACTTTTAAACCGGTTTCTTCTTCCTCAATTTTGGTTAATTCATAACCAACTACAATGTTAAAATAAAGCGCCAATATTCCCATTGTCGCTGTGTTCGCAATCATATAAAGATCGCTTACTTTGAAAATGGTATTTTGGAAAAGAGTTTCTAATCCAGTAAATGTCATTGGTAATGTATTAAACACTAAAAACATTGACCCAACGATACAAAAAGGAACTGATGCCATCCCCGCTGCCATTACTGCCCTTACAATCTTAAACTGCGATATTTTAGCCATCGGAGTCATTAGATATTTTTGTAGCAACACAAATCCGGTATTCATTTTGTTTTCCTCATTTAATTAATGATTTCTTGATAAGCTTGAATTTTTTTAAAATGTTTATCCTCATTACGTTCGATTTTTTTCAATTTTATTAATATAAGAATTGTAAAAACTAAACTTGTTAACATTATTCCCAATAGTATGTTTATAGCCTCTTGTGAATTTTTTAAGAATGGAAAGAAAAAGTGAAATAATGGAGTGAATATCGAAACAATTAACGCAATGATAGATATCAACATTATTTGATAAAATAAACTTGCATAGCGTAGATGGTTTTTATGATTTCGATAAAGTTTAATTTGCTCAAAACTGGTTAGCGTAGCAAGTATTATGAGCATAATAGGTAGCACGATAGCTATAGATAAACTTCCCATAAAAAAAACTGCCCAATAGAGATTTATAAACAAAAAAAATGCTGTAGCATAACGAACCGCTAAAAAGCGATTAAAATAGAGGTTAGTCAAACTAACTTTTTTATGTAATTTAAGTTGGCTTTCTAGTGGTGTATTCATCTCAAACCTCTTTATTGATTTGATAACTTATATGTTTGTTGATATAGATGGGACATCTCAATAGCAATTTCTCTCAATGTCATTGTCGTCATCAAATGATCTTGAGCATGAACCATAATGATTTCCATCTCAATTTTAGTGCCACTTGCATAAGATTGAAGCAATTCAGTTTGAGATTTATGTGCTTCTAAAATCTCATGATTGGCTTCTTCAAGTAACTGAGTTGCTTGTTCGAAATTAGCCTCTCTCATCGCTTTAAATGCAAGGTGAATTTTGGTTTTGGCATTACCACTATGCAAAATAATATTGAAAGCAGTAATTTGAATATCCTCCGAGCTCATTATGTCAGTCATTGCTACGCTCCTTTTTCAATTAATTGGATAAAGTAAGATTTGAATTGATTAAAATCGGTAATTTTTAACATTGCATCTTGCATAGCTAAATCATCAATTAAATTGACAATCGCCTTGGTCATCATAGCTAAGTTGGAATTTTGGTATATTGATGGAGAAATCATAAAAATAAACTTAACATCTTGATAATTTATATCCCAACTCACACCTTGAGGAATAACAGCAATCGCTATTTTGGCTATCTTACCTACTGGAATAGCTGGATGAGGAACCACTATGGTTGGACTAAAGATTATTTCACCTAACGCCATCCTTTTTTCCATCTGTTTTTTCATCTCTTGCTTAAAGTTCTTTGATTCATTGATAGATAATAAATCAAGCAAATGATCCAACAGGGCTTGTTTAGATGGTTTATTGGGACACAAATAAAAATAATCAGCAGCAATTTCATCAAATACTTGAGCTATATATTTTGAATGATTCTGTTTTTTATCATCAATTGGTAAGAAATTTTTGGGTAATGAATTGGGGGCTTGTCTATGAGAAAGATATCGACGAATTGCTTGAACATCTTCCTCACAAAAAAATACAGAAACATGAAATACTGGTACTTTAAATACTTTGGATGATAAATCGACAGAAGAAATAATAAAATCGATATCATTTAACATCTCTTGTTCTATTTCATAATAACCACGTGTTGCTATAATTTTTACTCGCTCATCAAATTCACTTTCTACTCGATTTTTAAGTAATTGTGCACTACCAAGCCCCGTTGCGCAGATAATTAATACTTTAGCTTTCTGTTCATTTTTTAATTTTTCCAGTGATGCCAGAAAATGAAGTGCTAAATACCCCCACTCATCATCAATAACATTATATTTATTTAAATTGGGTAATTGATTGAAGTAACGCTTAACTAACCCAAAAACTTCACCATATTGGCTTTTAATTTCATCTATTAGAGGATTTTCTAATTTTATATTCTGCGCTAAACGTACAAGCATTGGTTTTAAATGCTGAATTAACCCATTTTTCAACTGTTCATCATGCCAAAAAGGATAGCCTGTTTCTTGTTCAATTTTTAAAAGTAAATTAGTTAATAAAGAACCAAGTTCTTCATCAAGATCGTCTTGGATTAAATTTGATTTACTCATCAAATGTAGCGTAAGGTACATCTGCTCTTCTTTAGGAAAATGAAAACCAATTATCGATTCAATACGAGCGATGATTCGATTAGCAACTTGATATTCAATAGCTGAATCATCTGAAACAAGTAAATCAAGATTTTGGATTGTAAGCCCCGACTGCAAACGTTTAATACTTAACGACAAATGTAGGACTATATTTTGAATCATTACATCAGATAATTTGATATTCGCTTCACGACACTCATCTAAAATAATGATAGTTAAGGTATCAAAGCTAATTGCTTCACATGCTTGATTAAAATAGGATAAATGGTGTAAAAAATTGATTGAATCCTCATGAAAAAAGTAACTCATAATAAAATGACGTTTAGCTTTTTCTTCACCATCAACATAAATTAAAGAATGGCTTTTTTTAAGCGTGAGTTCATAAGGTTGTAATTGGGACTTAATTTCCGCAATATCTTTATTCAATTGGGATGAGCTAATAAATAGCTGTTCAGATAATGCTTCAACATCAATTTTTTGGCTTTCAAGTAATAATAAATTAAGGATATAGTGCTTTCGTTCACTTGCCTCCCGGCATTGGGATTTCTCAATATTTTTATCTAATAAATGATATTCAATCAAAAATAAATTAAATACAGTTCGATCTAATATTTCAAGTTGAAAACCATAGCCTTGTTTACTAACTATATTACCGCCATTGCGTTCTATTAATGTTTTTAAATCTTTAAGATAGGTACGTACAGTACGATCTGATAACGATAATTCCTCCGCGAGTTCTTGACTACTTTTAAATCCATTTTTAGAACGAATTAATAAACTAATAAGTTCTCGTTGTTTTTGTTTTATCATTATCTACTATACCTTAACTATTAATGAGAATTATCCTAAAAGATCAAGTCATTAAAATATAAGCTACTTCTATGATGCGATTATTAAACTAAACAATCGCATCAAGAACGGTAGAACTCAGATTTGCCTAAATTTAATTAATATTGTCCTCAACTAATTTAGCTAGTTGTTCAATACCAGATTGAATTGGAATATAAGCCTGAAAAGGAATACTCACAACAGGTTTACCCACTTCATCACCTAATGCTTTTAATTTATCAAACATCATCATTGTTTGCGGACTAATTAAAAACAGTGAAAAATCACTATTTTTAATTTTATTACTACCTTCAGTTGCAGATACCGCATCAAGTTCAATAGGTACATTTTTACTAGCAAAAAATTCAGTTACCTTTTTGGCCATAAGCGATGATGACATACCAGCTGCACAAATAATTAACGCTTTTTTCATAACTTCTCCTAATGAATTTAAATCGTTATAAGGTTTCACCATTTGACTCAATGACTTTTTTATACCAAGCAAATGAATCTTTACGGCTACGTTTTAAGGTTCCATTACCTTTATTGTCTTTATCAACATAAATAAAGCCGTAACGTTTTTCCATTTCACCGGTTCCAGCTGACACTAAATCAATACAACCCCATGGAGTATATCCCATCAAATCTACACCATCTTCTTCAACCGCTAACTTCATTTGTTTAATATGTTCTCTAAGATATTCAATACGATAACTATCATGAATACTCCCATCAGCTTCAACTTTATCATATGCACCAAATCCATTTTCCACAATGAAAAGCGGTAAATGATACATATCAGTTAGCCAATTTAATGTGTAGCGCAAACCTTCCGGATCGATCTGCCAACCCCAATCAGATTTTTTAACGTATTGATTACCAATTAAATCGGTTTTTTCGTTATATTCATAGTTATCTGATTTTTTTCTAATCGCATTAGACATGTAATAACTAAAACCAATGTAATCAACTGTACCGTTTTCTAATACTTCGAGATCTTGGCTTGTCACGTCTAATTTAAAGCCTTTGCGTTGCCAGTATTTGATAATATGATTAGGATATTGACCATGAACATGAACATCAGTAAAGAAATACTTACGCTCCATGACTTTTTGAGCCATTAAGATATCACCTGGTTTACAGGTTTCCGGATAGATTGGCACAACGGCAATCATACAACCAATTTGAAAATCAGGATTGATAGCATGACCTATTTGCACCGCTTTTGCGCTTGCAACTAATTCATAATGTGCAGCTAGATACATGATTTCTTCTCTGTTATCACCTGCTTTGTAATAAATACCTGAGTTAGTGAAAGGCGCAAAATCCTCATTAAAATTAGCTTGGTTATTGATCTCATTAAAGGTCATCCAATATTTCACTTTATTTTTATAACGATCAAAACAGACCTCAGCAAAGCGAACAAAGAAATCAATTAATTTACGATTACGGAAGCCACCATATTCGGTAACTAGATAATAAGGTAATTCAAAGTGCGAAAGGGTAACAACCGGCTCAATATTATATTTTAAACATTCATCGAAAAGACCATCATAAAACTTCAACCCTTCTTCATTTGGTGCAAGCTCATCACCTTTCGGGAAGATTCGAGTCCAAGCAATCGAAGTTCGAAAACATTTAAACCCCATTTCAGCGAAGAGTTTAATATCATCTTTATAATGATGATAAAAGTCGATAGCCTCGTGATTAGGATAATACTCGCCAGGAATGATTCCTTCGGTAATTTTTCGATAACTTTTAGGCGATCCAACAGTCATCACATCGGCAACACTAGGACCCTTACCACCAGCTTGCCAAGCACCCTCTAATTGATGAGCAGCAACAGCGCCTCCCCATAAAAAACCTTTTGGTAAACCTTTATTATTCATGATCAAATACCTGTATTAAATGAGAGATTAAATACAGTATAAAAGGAAAAAATTTGAATTACTAACCAACTTTTTCCGTATTGATCAGGAAAATATACGCAAAGAAAATAGATGTAAAAACGTGATGATTAAAAAAATTAAATTGCGCTTACCGTGATCATTAACTAAATAAATTGTTAAAAACCAGCGGCATATTTGGACGGTACAAATTCGATAATATCGTACTGGGCAATTTGCTGAATATAAAACGGATCTTTTTGGATTATAGTTAATGCTTGTTCTTTATTCTCAGCACGACAAAGTATCACACCGCCAGTACGTGGCACTTTTCGGCCTGAAGCAATAAAATGTCCCTATCGATAATTATCTTCAAGGTAATCGATATGCTGCTGTAAAAATTTTTCAACTTCACTAATGGGTTTAATATAAGTTAGGGTGAATATAAACATAATAATTCTCCATATAAAAAACCAGCTTAATAGCTAGTTTTTATTGACTATACATATTGATAATAAACCCATATCTATAATAACTTAGTTGTGGACTTGATAGCATTTATAGTATTGAGTTTTTACTTGCGTTCCCATTGACCATTTTCATTTTTGCGGTAAACCTTTTCTACAGCTGACCACGCCACTCTAAATGCGATTTGCTCTGGCGAACTTTTATCTCGTCTTTTTTTGGGATCTTGGTACTCTTTTATGGCATTGTTAAAAGCTTCTTTAAAAATATCTTGAGCATGTTCGGGTAAAACATGGCGTACAGATTCGGGTAAATCATCTCGTGTTTGATATGGCATATAACATTTCCTCAATAAATTAATCATACATGAATGAAAATTTAAAAACGGTAAAAGTTTAAGCTGCTACAAAATCAAAATACGTTTAAAATTTAGTCTCTTTTTGGCAAGAATACAAGTTTTAATTTGCTTTGATTAATCACCCTATTTTTTCTTTTATCAGCTAGCTCACCATTGCGGTATTTTGGCTAAAAATAAGATCCAAATAGCTAACCTTTAGTGTAATTAACAAAACTATCCAATTGAATAGTTGAAAATGACCAACACATGCAAAGTAGCTAACTACTTGACAGTAAATAATTTAGCTACTTGCATAGGTGACGATTTTGCTAATCATAGAAAACCAACAAATCTAAATAAAAAATGAATTGCGTTCAATAACACAACAAAAATCTGTATTAAATTCAATATAAAGTTATTTTATTTGTTCACATCTACCACAAAACGACCTTTTGTTTGTCCTGCTATCATGTTCTGCGCAATATCAACACACTCATCTAAACAAATAGTATTGCCTATATGAGCCAAAATTTTATCATCTAAATACTGAGCTAATAAGTTCCATGCGGCAATACGATTATCATAACTTGCTATTACGCTGTCGATACCTGCCAATGTTACCCCGCGCAAAATAAAAGGTGCGACAGTTGCCGGGAAATCCATTCCTTGTGCTAGCCCACAACAAGCTACAATGCCACCATACTGAGTTTGGGCACATACATTAGCTAAGGTATGAGAACCAACCACATCGACAACGGCTGACCACTGTTCTTTTTGTAAAGGTTTACCAGCCTCTTTCAACTGTTTACTATCAATAATATTGCTTGCACCAAGTTTGTTTAAATATTCTTTGTCAGTTAATTTACCTGTTGATGCAGTAACTTGATAACCCAATTTGCTTAATAAAGCTACCGCAACTGAGCCAACTCCGCCACTCGCCCCTGTCACCAGTACTGTTCCGCTTTGTGGTTTTATCCCAAAATCAACAATACGTTTTACACACAATGCAGCAGTATATCCAGCGGTGCCAATAATCATCGATTGATAGGGTGTGATATTTTGGGGTAATGGAATTAACCAATCTGATTTTAAGTAAGCATATTGCGCCAGACACCCCCAATGGGTTTCACCACATCCCCAACCATTTAAAATAACAGTATCCCCAGCTTGATAACGATCACTGCTAGATTCAATAACTGTACCAACACCATCAATACCCGGCACCATAGGCCATTGCCTAACAACAGGACTTTTATTAGTTAACGCTAATGCATCTTTATAATTGATGCTTGAATAGTGAATTTGAACTAGAGTATCACCCTGTTGTTGCAGCAACTGTTGTTTAGTGATGGTTTTTAATGAATGTGAAAACCCATTAATCTCAACTTTTTCTAAAATAATGGCGTTGAATGACATGATAATTCCTTAATACCTACAGCAATAAAATCATAATAAATAGTCAAATAACCAAATGCAATAATTTGATGAGTAAAAGCACTATCCAATTAATTTAAAAGCCTGATAGTTATCAGGCTTAATAATAAATATTGGTTAACTTAAGATTAAGATATCATTATCTAGTTTTTCCACGATTTACTTTTTCTGATACTGCACCAATAAATACAACATCACTTGATGAATTGAGCGCAGTTTCAACCGAATCTTGAATAACACCAATAGCTATACCGATACCAATGACTTTAGCTGAAATTTCGTTAGGTATTCCAAACATACTACAAGCGACAGGAATAAGCAGTAATGAACCACCTGCGATTCCTGATGCACCACAAGCACATATACTCGTCACAATACAAAGTAATACTGCAGAAAGAATATCAACGTCTATATGCAAAGAATTTACGGTAGCTAACGTTAAAATAGTGATAGTAATTGCCGCTCCTGACATATTAATTGCTGCGCCCAGTGGTACGGCGACAGAATAAGTATCTTCATCCATTTTTAATTTTTTACAAATTTCGATATTAACTGGAATATTTGCTGCTGAGCTACGAGTAAAGAAAGCAGGAATAGCACTATCTTTTAATGAGGTAAAAACCAATGGATACGGATTTTTACACATTACAATATAAGCTAATAATGGATTAATAATCAATGCCACAATTAACATACAAGACACTAATACAACTAATAGATGAGCATACTTAAGTAATTCACCAAATCCTGTTTCTGCAAGTGTTGAAGCAACCAAACCAAAAACCCCTAATGGAGCAAAACGAATAATGATTTTTACAATGAATGAAATTGCTAAAGAAAGATCGCTCATCATCGTTTTGGTTGTTTCACTTGAGTGTCTTAATGCAATCCCAATTCCGACTCCCCAAACAATGAGCCCAATATAGTTAGCATTAACAAGCGCATTAACTGGATTGTCTATCATTTTATTTAGCAGAGTTTTTAATACTTCAATAATACTACCTGGAGGTGTTAATTTACTCTGATCAGCAGCATCACCTAATGAAATATCAGAAGGGAAGATGAAACTAGCAATAGTTGCTAACAAAGCGGCCAACATCATCCCCGAAAAATATAGGGCAAAAAGTTTACCCATATTAGCGCGTTTACCACGTTGGTGATTAGATATTGACGCAATAACTAAAATAAGTACCAAAATTGGCGCGACTGATTTTAAGGCATTAATAAAAAGCGAGCCAATAAAAGACATATTTAACGCAACTTCTTGAGAAATTGCTGCTAATGTTATACCAAAGAGCAAACCCAAAACAATTTGAGGAATAAGCCCTACTTTAAAATAAAAACGCACCAAAGGATTGGTTGAATGAGTCATGGAACTTCCTTATATAGCAAAACAATGCAAAAACATTACCATAAATAAATCTTAAAACTATAAAAAAATTATTATGATAACTATTTTTTATATGACTTAGATTAATTATTAAGATTAATTATTTTAAATGAATAAAGAAAAAAACCGATACTTTCTATTAAAAGTATCGGTCAGGAAGATAAACAACTTAGTTTATTACTCGTGTTACCAATTAGCTCTTATTCCTAAAGAGCCATTAATTGGCGACTTAACGTTTGCATCTCCACTATTGGACCAAGTATGACCAATCTCAGTATAAGCACTAACTTGATTATTAAATTCATAACTACCACCGATAGCTAATTCCGTGCTTGTATAACCAGCACCACTATTAAATTTAGTTGAAGCTCTGGAACAATCAAATCTTATACGATCTGAACCATCGGGCGAATAGTATAAATTTAAACGAGTATAAGGACGAAACGTTCCTAACTCTGACTGGAAATGATTTTCAAGTCTAGCACCCACTCGGAAAAGCCATGAATCATCATAACTTTGTTTGACGGTGGTATTACCACTTATATGACTATTATTAAGATTTATCCATTGGTGAATAATTTGAAACTGAGGTTCAATTCGCCAATCATAATAATTTAAATCAAATGGTTTACCGACTTCCGCGGAAGCACTTAATCCTCTTCCTTTTTGTTTACTATTTTTATTATAATTTGGTTTAATGTCTACTTTATGACGCCCCCCTTGGAACACCAAATCTAAGTAAGCCCCATTCTCATCCATATAGTTACCATAGAGACCTAAGAAATAACTATTTGAGCGATTTTTTCCTACATATCCTTTCATACTACTGGCAAAACCATCAACATCTAAACTACCATGTAAAGAACCGAAGTAACCACCTACACGCCAATAGCTATCTTCTTCTTTCCAGATATCGCTACCTATTTGGAAACCAGTATAATTCCCTTTGCTATGTATATCAGCTATGCCATTTTGTTTTATATCTGTGCGCTCAGCGATTATTCGTCCCCAACTAATTTTTGAGTCTGGTAGTAAAGTATTACCAATACGTTGATGCATATTTGCTTGCATAATTAAATCAGCCTGGCGTAATTGTGCCGCTACCCCAGCAAACATTGGTACTTCTTTACGATAAGCAACCTTATTCGGAGACACTGGATTAACAGGTTGCTCTGGGTTTGTTGGGTTTGTTGGGTTTGTTGGATTCGTTGGATTCGTTGGATTAGTTGGTTCAGTAGGTTTACTAGAACGTAAGTACCAGTTATTATTTTGTTGATTAATATCGCCTTTATGTAAATAGTATTCATAAGCGCCCACATCTAAATGTGATCCTTCTAAATTAAATGCATCGTTCGAACTTACACCATTGACATTGACAATTTCAATACCATTCGTTTTGCCAGTATCTGCACCTAATCCACCAATATTGGTTATTTTAACCAATGTATTTCCGGAAGCATTCCCTCCAATAAACAACTTATCAGTTGAGCTACTACTATCTTGCAATACTGTATCAAGCAAAAGCTGACCATTATTACCAATATAATTACCGGTTATAGTTAGATGATCTCCAGTAAAATTATTATTCAGCGCAATAGTACCACTATTATAAACATCGCCACTTACCGAAGCTTGATGTATCCTTGGAACAAAATCTAAAATAGCATTTGAATTTAGAGTAAGCTTATCGGTATTTAAGTTACCAGTTAATGATAACCTTCCGTTTGAACCAACATTGATATTTTCCCAGTTAAGAATCGCTACATCACCACGAATACCTACTGAATCAGAAGATCCAACTAGATGGGTACTAAAATTAAGAACATCCATTTCATTCGATGAACTAGCTCGAATATTTTTACGTCCACCATCAATCATGGTTAAATCTGAAATATCAGAGCCTTGATTGATATTAAGCGTATCATCACCTGTTCCTAGTAATATTTTACCACTTACTTTAGAACCACTATTTAAATTAACAATAGAATTGGTCACATCATTTCTTATTGCAGTACCAAGAACAGAATAAACATTAGCACCATCATTAAGGTTAATATTAGTTGTTGTGTCTGATTTACCCGTTGTATAGATACCCGCATCTAAATTATTGTTTACATCGGTCCCATTCGCATAAACCGTATCATAGATATCAATAACCGTTGAGCCAGTACCACTGTTATTGATTGTTATTCCATTATTTTTACCAAAAATTGTTCCAGAATTTTGTTTAACATTAACATCAGTGCTTGTACCACGATTATTAATAACTATACCAGCTTGTTGTTCACCACTAACCGTTCCATAAGTAGTAATAGTTGTAGAACCAGATCCTGTATTCTCTAATTCTATGCCATTTCTTAAACCATTAAGGCTACTGGTTGCTAATTGTTGAACAGTCAAGTTAGTAGCATTATTTTCATTTATAGCATAAATAGCATCATCTTGATCAGCTTCAATGTTGCCATTTAAGAGAATTTTTGTTTCACCATTTCCTTTATTTGTTAAATTGAGTCCTTTATTATGGCCCTTAACAAAACCTGAGTCGTTCAAAGAAACAATTAAGTTCTGTGCCGCAACATCATTAAGCACAAAAATGCCATCAGAATTATTACCAAAAACCTTACCTGCAATTTTTATTTCAGTCGTTCCACTTCCTTTATTGGTTACATTAAGTCCATTATAATTACCTGTAATCGTACCTCCAAATTGTTCAATATTAAGATTATTGGCTGTACTATTATTTAAAACGAACAAACCATGTTGTTGAACACTCTCTAAATCGCCTGAAGTTTTGACACTTGTTGAACCGACACCATTGTTAACTAAATTAACCGCATTTAATAAACCTTTGATTTTTCCTGCTATCTGAATTAAATTTAAGTGACTTGATTGTGTACCATTTTGAACTACAACGCCTTCATTAATATCGCCTGTTACTGAGCCACTAAGATTAACATTTGTATTCCCTTTTCCATTATTGGTTAAATTAATGCCACGAAGTTTGCCAGCAATACTACCTGCTGATTGGATTATCGTTAAATCACTTGATGTATTACCGTTAGTAACCACAATACCATCATTTTGATCACCAATAATATTTTTAGCTGTTTGAATTGACGTATAGCCCTGTCCATTATTCGTTACATTTATGCCATTAAGATTTCCATGAATTGTGCCATTTGACTGAATAACGCTCATATTAGAGGTTGTCGAATTGTTATTGATTGCCCTAATTCCATCGTTTTGAGCACCTTCAACAACACCAGAAGTTGAAATGATCGTCGACTTTTTACCATTATTAGTGATATTTATGCCATTATTATGACCTTTAATCGTACCTGATATCTGATTTAATTTTATATTACTAGAACTAGTTCCATTTACAACTACAATACCATCTTGTTGATCACCCTGAATATTATTTTTAGTTGAGATAGTGGTATCACCATTACCATTATTCAATAAATTCACACCATTCACATGACCATAAATACTACCGCCTAACTGTCTCAAAGACATAGCAGTTGATGTATCTGAAAGATTTTTAGCAACAATACCATCAATTTGCTCACCTGTTACCGAACCAGAAATGATTAAATCACTAAATCCATTACCATTATTAAGAATATTAATACCGTTATTATGACCTTTAATTTGAGAATCAGCCATTTGCGTTAAAAAGACATCTGATGTTGTACTTGACGACTCTGAATAAATTGCATCATTATTACGACCTTCAACATAACCAGCAATGGTGATATCAGTTTGTTCCTTACCATTATTATAAGCAGCCAAACCATAACTTTGCCCACTAACCGTACTACCATCATATTGATTAATTGTAATATTCTTGCTATTAGTGCTATTTTTTACAAATATACCTTCACTACTCAATCCATTCACATTACCGGAAACAATGATTTCAGAGATACCATTACCTTGATTTTCAGCACTTATTCCACGATTATGCCCTTCAATACTGCCTCTTGATTGATTAATAGTTAAATCGGTAGATTGAGTCCCATTGAGCACTGATATACCGTTATCCTGATTACCAGAGATTATTCCAGCTGTATTAATAATGGTTAAACCTTTACCATTATTAGTAGCCTCTATGCCCGATTTACTCCCTCTCGTTTCACCACTCACTAATTGTGTTATTTTGATATCTTGTGAATTGCTACTATTTTGAGTATTAATTCCATCCCCTCCGTTACCAAAAACTTTCGCTAATGTATTGATGCTCAAAATACCATTGCCATGGTAATTAATTTCTACCCCATTTTTACTACCTGTAATGGATCCATCAGATTGGACAAATGAGAAAATATCAGAAGAATTTGTATTTTCATACCCATTACCGTTGGGATTATTTACATCACCGGTACAAGCCTGATTATTTGGATCGCTAGTAATACACTGAGCAAAGCTTGGATTTGTCATTGCTAAAGTTATGCTCGTTGTAGTAATAAATTTGATTAGAGATGCTTTACCTTTAAATTTTCCTTTCCTTGAATTACTAACAGCATATTGTGAATTCAAAATTAACTTATTTATTTTATTCATATTTTATCTCACTAAATCTTTTATTGGTTATAATCCAATTTTTAATTTAAAAACATGAAAAACTTAATTAATGAAACTCTTGAATAATGTGATCCTTACATTTCAAAATAAATACTGGATTTATTTTTTAAATAACTTGGATAACATGTTGATAGATAAAACAATTATTACTTTATTGAAAAACAAAGCTCAAAATCATTTTTAAATATTTAAGATGGAAAAAAGAAAAGTATTGATAGTTCAGAAATATTAAGGAATTAACCTTTCAAAAAAATGAACTATCAATTGCTAGTTGTACCATATACCATTAAAAACAACAATAAAATTATAAAAATTTACATATAATAATGTAAAGTTTCTTATAAAACTGCTAAGCAATATTCTAATTCGAAAGCAATTATAGAAAATTATTGTTAAAAATTAGTCAATAACATCATTTATAGTAATAAAATTATTCATCTCGGTTTTACTAAATCAACACACTCATAATGGTCGTTTTTATAATCAAAATTTTATAAACTAAAAAGTTATATTAATTACTTTTCAATTTATTTATAAGAACTGACATAGAATTATAATTAGGAATATAGGAAATGAAGTATTATCTGGAGTTTAAGGATACATTATCGAATAAATTTTGGTATATCACCCAACAAGACGAATCCCTAACAATCGTATTTGGTAAGATAGGAACAAAAGGACAAACACAAGTTAAAACGTTTTCATCGCCTGCCGATGCGGAAAAAGAAGCCAACAAACTGATCAGATCGAAAATCAAAAAAGGCTATCAGGAAAAAGCGATCCCACCAGCGCTTGAACAATCAACCTGTACAGAAAAAACAATCATCAAAATGCCCGATGCCCCAAAACCGAAAAACCACCCCAAACCCACACCACCCAAAGATGTGATTGATGACGGTAAAGAAAAACCATGGTTTTACCTCGACGAATGGGTTGGTGAAGGTCAACCTAACCCATTTGATTTTGAAGAGTTACGTAAGGTTCCACCTAAAAAAGTTGCTCCAGTTAAACAACCACCAAAACAAAGTAATACTCCGATTAAAAAAGAGACAGTCACCAAAACACCACAAGAACAAGAATTTGATAACTTAAAAGTTTTGTTACGGAAATATATAAAGCAAGGTGAGCAGTTCGATATTGAAGCTAAGTTCGAACAATTAAAAGCGTTAAGTCCAAACAATAAGGAATTTCAAATTTTCATCAAAGATATGCTTCAAATGATATTTTCAAAATTTATGAAGAAAATATCACCGATTCACTTTGATTGCATTCCTTATCTTTTAAGAATCAGAGATCCAGAAATTCTTTTCCAAGAAATCTTTGCGCAAGGTGTGATGAAATATATTTATGACCGTTATCAGACTCATTCCGAATCAATCCATTATCTGGCTGAACAATATCTTACCGATTATCCGGTACAAATGGTGGATAAAATAGTTAACGCATTACAGAGTATTTTTGAAACTACCCAGACAGAAGGTGAAAAAAATATTTCAGTTAACAAATTCCCTGAAAATGTTTGTGGCTTTAATATTACCTTTGATTATAAAACGCTGGAAATATATGCTTTATTTAATGAACGAAATTCCAAACGCTATTATTCAGAAAGTCTAAATGAGCTAGAATATGATGGGACTAGTTATGGCGTTGAGATAAATAATCAATATTTTGTTCCACTACTTACCGAAAAACTTCAAAAAATGCTGGATGATGGTTTTTTTGGTGGTATGACTGATAAATATTTCAGAATTGCCCTTTTCCAAACAGATAATATTCTTATTGAAATACCAATAGAACAAACCTTCCGACAAACAAGGATATTTGAGCTTGAAAGAGACCTAAAATATCTGGAGCAATCGGAAGAATATTATGCAGATTTGCTAACTGACACGATTGACGAATATTTTGCCCTTAATGGCGTTATTGAGCAATACGATACCGATAGAATTTTAGCATTAATAAAAAAATATCTTTATTCAGGTGAAAAAGAGGCTGAATCGAAAGGAACTTCTCTGTTAAGGAAATACAAAGATTTTGATTATAACAAATGGAGTTTAGTTTATTTACAGTTTGAATGGGAAAATTTTAGTTATAAATATGCTTATAACGGTGTTGAATGCTTAGTTGATAAAGGATATGAACCAGCAGTTATACAAAAACAAGCATGGTATAAACTGGGCATTATTGATAACAAGCCTGATAGCAAGCCAGAAAAAAAAGACGATCCAGACGATCAATCTGAAACCGAACGTTTTTATGATACTTTTACTGAAACTGATGTATTTTGTGAAACTGACACGATTATCGCCAGAGCGATGCCAAGTGATGGAGAAATTTATTTACGCTTTAAACAAGAAAGTGAACAGGCATATTCCGATGCGCTTGATTATTTAAATAGCTTAATGGCAAAAGGTTATTCAAAAATATTTGAGGGTTATTGGCTTAATGTTTATTTTGTTGCCAAGCCTGAATACTATCCTGAATTTTCTCGCATTATCAAACAATACCCTGGGCTGGCAAGTAATTCACATGCCTTTTTCCGCAAAGCAGCCATGTATGAAAGCTTACATGATAAAATTCGAGAGTTTGTTGAATTAACTATGTATCAATATCACTACAGTTTAGATTTACAGGATGAAGAATCATCGGTGGCGGGAGCATTTGCCGCCATTTCACTTGCCATGACCGATGTGAAATATATGGATGTGGCAATCAAATATGCTAATGAAACTGACGGTGAACATGAATTTTTAGCAAGCCGTTTTAGCAATATTCTTGCAAAACACTGGGGTATAACACCAGAAACAGCGGTCGCAATTGCCTTGTTAAAATTGAGTTTTGACTGGTTATCTGGTGGTTTATCAAGTCAATATTATAAAGTACCACAGAATCTTGCTGCATTAACTGAATTTTTCCAACATGGTTCAATGTATCATAATAGTAATAAGATTATAGAGATTGCCAGCCGTTTATTTTGGTTTGGCTTTGAAGATGATACGGATATAAAAAGTATAAAAGCTTTAAGAAAAATTAAAGAGTTATTTAATTCTGCTAGCGATTTCGACGAAAAACTAATTTATGCTGATTTTCATGATCTGGTTTGGGATGCATTGAATGAAAAAAATAAAGCGGTGGGTAATAAAATTGAATTTACACCACCTAAACCAGAAAGCGATTCCGAGCCGCTAATCATTAATGAGCAAGATTTTATTGAAAATCCACCTTGTGTCATTACACCATTGCAAGCTAAAAAACGCGGTTTTGATCTCGATGAATTATATACTTATGATTCCTCATGGAGAGCAATTATTTTTGCACCATTAACGATAACCAATCCTTACATTTTCGACGCTATTATCCAATTTTATAAAGTGCAGAATAAAATAAATCCCGACTCTACTATTATTTGGGGTGCAGAACAGGCGTATTGCTTTGGAAAAAAAATCGTGATTGATTTCAGTGGCACCCCTTATCAGGTGGGTATGGGTATTTATGGTAAAAACCAAGCTCAGCTAATTTATGGAGTAATGGATTTTGCTAAGATTGCAGATGCAATGAACAAACAAGCGCCCGATAAAGAGAAATTATTCGCACTGCGAAAACAATACTATTACTTCGATAGTCCAAAAGGAAGCCCAAACATTGATTACTCCAAGCCCGGTATGATGTATTTGGATGAAGCTATAGCCGCCGGAGTTTTGAAGGATGATAATTATCGGGCAATCAAACAGCTTGAAAAAATCACCCCGGATATGGGCGAAGCCTATGATGCCTCACTACTGTTTAGGGCATATATGCAGCAGAAAAAACTAGATTATGCATTGGAGAGAATGGAAAGAAAACTCGATACTACTGAACTAAAACAGGTGTACCAAACTGCACAAAAACGCCTGCCACAATATCAAGAATACTGGCAGGAAAAGTTAGCAAAATTATAAAAAAGATGCAAATGAAATTAAAATGGACCTCCTTCTAGGCCTATAGAACTAAGAGGAAGTCAAATCTAGGTATATTCAATAATTTGGATATTATTACCTTGTTCATCTTTAGCTTAGTTTTTTATCACAGTTTAATTAAAATTTATATTTCACAACTAATTAATCCTAATTTGTGATAACTTTTTTAGTGATATATAATCTTTTTAGTTTTCTTAATTAACTAAGGAACAATAGTTAAAGGAATATTAAACATGTCTAGTCAAATAGTTTCATATGTAGATAGAGCAGTACAGTTGTTGAATAAAATCGGCATCATGGTTAAACCTCAGGCTGATGCGCCAATTTTAAAGTTATTGGATAATGTTGCTGAAATTGATAAAAATCGTATTATCGCCATTGCTCACACTTTGCAACAACAAAGCGCATTTAATGAAGTAGTCCGGGAACAAATTGATGGCGTACATGTTTCTGATCGCTATTCTAATATTGTCAAGCATTTTGATAGTATCCGTACCGATATGGAAAAAATGCTTGGTTGGTTAGATGACGGAAAGTTAGATCTTTTGGAAAAAATTAAAATGGGTTGGATGACATTTCAACGTGGTTCTATTCCTGATCGTTTTAGTTTAATAAAAAAAACCTATTTAGATGTTTCAAAAGAAACAAGTAATCAAGTCGAGCGTGAACATATTATTTTAAACGCCTACCAAGATTTCCGTTTTGGACTAAAACAAGCTCAAATCGTTGCTGAAGAAGTACTGCAAATTGCGACAGATCGTCTTGAAGAACGCAAACAAAAATTAACCGACGCTATTGCTCAAGTTGATAATTTTACAGGTGATGATCATGTCGCTCGAGGACGATTAGAACTTGCTAGAGACGAAGCTCTACGCAATGTACAACAAGAAGATAGCCGTTATCAAATCATCTTAGATCTCGCCAATAATTTAACCGTTTCTTATAATTCTGCCGAAGCAGTATTTGCAAGATTGCAACAAACAACCTCCATAAAAGAGCGTGTCTACCAACAAAGTGTAAGCTTTTTTTCAACCAACGAAATTGTATTTACTGCATTAAGCGCTTCTATAACTTCATTGACAGGTTTGAGTGAAAGCACTAAAACACTAGAAGCAATGAAAGATGGTATGAATAAAGGCATTGAAAGTATTGCTACTTCAGCTAATAAGCAACTTGAAGAAGGTTTAAGAGCTGGTTATGGTTCGACGATTAAAGCTGATTCTTTACGTGCATTAGTTGAAGCCATTGTCAATTATCAAGAATCAAGCCAACAATTAATTACAGAGCTAAGAAATGAATCGATTGATAATGCTAAAGAAATCGATCGTATAGTGGAAGATGGAAAACAGCGCTTTAATAATATTATCTTGAAGGTTGATGGTTAATGCAGGATGTTAAACTTAGTGACCAACTAGGTGCAATGGCAATAATTGATGAATTATATCAAAAACAACAATTACTACTTGAGCACCTTGACCGCGAAGGATTACGAGCTAATTTAAAAGAAAACATTAAAACCTTCTATGAAGCCAAAGGTCAAATTGTGGACGATAAAATCGTTGATGAAGGAATCGATCTTTGGTTTGATAATCGGTTACGGTTTGTTGCACCTAAACGTCCTTGGTTTCAACATTTTCTAGTTCGTTGTTATATCAAAAGAAAGTTAATATTTAGCCTTTTTAGCATATTCTTATTTATTTTAGCCTTAATCTTTTTTAATAATTTAATCTATACAAGAGACGTTAGACAAGAAATTGATAGTTACTATAGTCAAATATTAGCGTCGGAAGATTCATTAGCAGAATTACGCAACGAGTTTAAGCAAATTGATAAAACTTCTGTTCATTATGCGCAGATTCCAGTAAAAAATTTAAAGACCTCAATTTCTAATCTACTTAGCCAGAAAATTATTCCCACAGTCACCAAGCCAACCATTAACGGGGCTTTTATTACAGATGATGAAAATAGTTTAGTTAAACAATTTAAGCAAATTAATGACTCAGTAACCACTAAATTGTCGGATATTAGAACTCAATTAAATATATTAAAAAAATTATTGGAAGATGATAAACGGCTAGCTAATTTAATAGATGATGATGAGTTTATAAAAACAAGCAAAGAGTATCACGTACTACAAAATGCAGTCGATACCGTTCTTGATAATCTTAATCAAGGACAAAGAGTTATCGATTTCAATCAAATTGAAACACTTTACAATTCCACAGAACGAGCAAAAACCATTATAAATAAAATTCAGATTGATAATCAGAAATTATTAGCCCTAAAAGTTCCGAAGTCGGATATGGTACCTGTTATTGCTTTACAAAGTGATTTACAAGCTGACCTAAAAAATCTCAACTTTGATAAGTTTGAAAATTATCAACAAATGATGTCTTATTATTTCAATCTAGCTCAAACTAATTTGACACTTACTATTGTCGACAAACCTAATTATAAATCAGGAGTTGAGCGCACCCACGAAAAAACAAACGGTAAATCTTGGTATGTGATTGTCACACCAACAACATCATCCGGAATAGCAACACCGCTATGGGTAACCAGTATTGAAACAGGTGAAACGAAACTCGTAGATATGTTTGGTCAGCAGGTTTCTCAAAAAGAATTTAATAAGGTTAAAAAAGATAAAATTGCCGATGGGCATATTGATGAAAATAAATTATGTAAAAAACCAATTGGTCGTCTAGAATTTAACTGTCCTAATACAGTTAAAACAGGTAGGATTTTAGAGTGGTAAATATGCAATCTAGCAATATTGAACGAAGTATTGAAATAAAACTTCAGGAAATCTTTAGTGCAATCGAGAAAACTAATAACGAGGTGCAAAACTCTCGTCAAAAAATCCTTGATTTGACAAATAAACAAGTAGAGATTTATCAAAAGATAGCGACTATTTATCTATTAGAATCTCCCCAAAATAACGATTTGGAAATTCAGAAAATCATTAAACAGTTAAAGGATTTAAACTGTAATTTAAAAAATAAATCCAGTAATTTAGATCATTTTATTGCTGATTCCCAACAAAAAATGGATGAAACATTATTAAAATTAGATGAATTAACCGCGGAAAAGATTCGACAACTTGAAAGTGATGCAGATTATCTATCACTATTAAATAATTATAACATTACTAAAGACGAGCTAACCAAAGAAACAAAAAACTTCAAAAGTTCACAACAAGAATTTTCAACCAAATTGAAACAATATCAACAAAATTACTATTACAATTATTTAATTAATCGTCGCTTTGGAGAGAAAAATTATAAAGCCTTCAAAATATTTCGTTATTTAGACTCATGGGTAGCAAGGTTTATCAATTTTTCAGAAAATTTCAAAAATCATAAAATGCTTAAAGATTTATATAAAGAATCTCAGTTACGGTTTAATAATAAAAAACGAGCATATGAGCAAGCATTAAAAGCAAAAGAGCGGAAAGAACGCGAGGTTGATATTAACCTAAATTTATCTAAATTGAAAAAAACAATAGCGCTAACTGAGCAAGATTTAGCACATTATAAAAAACAGAAACAAGATACAGAAAATACCTTACAAGAACTTCAAAAAGGCAATAATTCGCAGTTTAAACTAATTTCAAATCAATTAGTTAAACTGTTACAAAAACAATCTTTAAGTCAACTTAATGATTTAACATTACAAACTAAATCAACAGAAGATGATAAATTATTAGAAAAAATTGTCGCGATAAATAAACAAATACTTGATATTGATGCATATCTGGCCTCGTTATTAAAAACGCTTAACGAATTAGACAATGTTTATAATCGTTTTGAACAAACATTCTATTTATTTAGGGAAAACAATATTCCTAGCTCAATTTATGAATATAACATACCATCGTTCAAGCTTAATGATTTATTAGACCAGCTATTTAGCAATCAAATTTTTCCAGAAACAGTTGTTCAAACCCTTTTTGGGTATAGAGCAATAAGGAGAGAATTAAAATCATCTAATCATAATTCAGGATGGTCGCGTGACGATTCATCATCAAGGAGATCTTCTTCTTTCTCTTCATCCTCTTCACGCTCATCATCATCATCTTCCTATTCGAGCTCATCATCCTCTTCGGATTCTTCCTCCTCGTCATCTTATAGTTCATCAAGTGACAGTGGGTTTTCATCCAGCTCATCAACAGGTGGCGGAGGTTTTAAAACGACTGATAGTTTCTAATCAGGACAAAAATAATCGTGTTGGAACTAAGTTAACAGCTAAACTTTGTATAGAGATGAAATTGGAGCGGGAAACGAGGTTCGAACTCGCGACCTCAACCTTGGCAAGGTTGCGCTCTACCAACTGAGCTATTCCCGCATATTGAACGCTTCGAAAGAAGTGGTGAGCATTATACAAAAATATTTATATCTGACAACCTATTTTATTCTTTATTTTTTGTTTTTCCAGCTAAGTGCTTCAAAAACACCAAAAATAAAAAATCTAAGTGCTTTAAATTTATCCTGTTCTTTTTCTTGATTAACCATTGTTGATTGTAATATCCATGCTTGTAATCCATGAATAAGTGTAAAAGCAACCAATCCAATATAAGCGAGAATATTTGCTGGTTTAGGAAACGGATGAACAAGATTAAATAATAAAAATAACCATATAAATAAATAGACTAGTTTACCCAAAAGTATGAACATTATCTCTCTTCTCGTATAAATAAATAGCTATGAACTTGCCCTGCTGTCTTCTCTCGATGCAAATACCAATTTGATGGAATATTAAAATCATGCCCCAGCTCAGATTCAATATAAATATAAGCAGATGGGCTTAGCCAATGGTTATTCTCAAGAAGCTCTAGTGTTTTCTCGATTAAAGAATAATGAAAAGGCGGATCGATAAATACAATATCAAATTGTCTTTGGGCTGGTCTATCAAGCCATTGAAAAGTATCTGTCGAATAAATTTCGACATTATCACATGCAATCAACTGCTTATTTTTCTTAAGCTGATTGGCAACTTGTTTATCTTTCTCTAATAATGTGACATTTTGAGCACCGCGTGATGCGGCTTCAAAACCTAATGATCCACTACCAGAAAAACAATCCAAACAAACACTATTTTGTATAACTGGCATTAGCCAGTTATACAAAGTCTCTTTTATTCTATCTGTGGTTGGTCGCAAGCCTTGTTTATCAAGCACTGACAACTTTCTTCCGCGCCATTTTCCACCAATAATTCTTATAGAACCATTCATATAAAAACCTTACTTAGAATAGTTCTTGCGTATTACCCTGTGAATCCTTCACGCTGGTACCAACTTCTTGCGATCCATAGGTAGTTGGCTCGGTTCCCTTGATAAAGTATTCTGACATCGTTCTCGCTCCAGAACCTGGTAACATACCGGTTCGCTGATCGATAGTAACAGAAATAACATTATCTGGTTTTACATCTTGTTTTTCAGGTACATCTTTAAGAGCAACTTTCATATAGTCAACCCAAATAGGGTTAGCGGTAACTGCACCGGCTTCAGCGCGGAAAGTTCGACCTAAAGCACGTCGGTGGTCATCAAACCCCATCCAGACCGAGGTAACAATGTTACCGCCGAAACCAGAAAACCAAACGTCTTTCGATTGGTTAGTAGTACCCGTTTTACCACCAACATCCTTACGACCTAATGCTTTTACACGCCAAGCAGTACCTTGCCAATCCGAACCGCCAAAAACAATTGTTCTTAGTCCATCTTTCATAATATATGCAATACCACTATCAACGGTGTGTGGTGCATATTTAGGTGTAACATCAGTGGTTTTATTGTCTTTATTAATATTAGGTAAGATTAAATTATCTTCTGTTTTAAGATTTGCCTCTTCAGGCTCTTCACTACCCGTCTCATTTGATTCGTTTTCAACATTATCTAACGATACTGAAACAGAATCAAATTTTACCACTTCATCTTTACAGTTATGACAAGCAATCAATGGTTGATGCTGATAAATTACGCCACTATCATTGTCATATTCAATTTTTTCGATCAAGTAAGGCGTAATTAAATACCCACCATTAACAATAACGGAATAAGCACGTGCAACCTGCAATGGCGTAAATGAAGCTGAACCTAAAGCAAGTGATTCATTATGTGAAATATTCTCTTTTGGGAATCCAAAACGTTCTAAATACGTGGCAGCATAATCGATACCGATTGCGCGTAATGCACGTACCATCATCACATTTTTAGACATCCCTAAACCAATTCGCATTCTTAATGGACCAGCATAAGTAGGCGGTGAATTTTTTGGACGCCAAGTCACACTACCTGTTGTACGAACGATCGGCGCATCATTAAGTAGCGTCGCCATCGTTAGCCCTTTCTCTAACGTAGCCGTATACACAAATGGTTTTATATTAGAACCTAGTTGACGTAAAGCTTGTGTTGCACGATTAAATTTACTTAAATTGAAATCATAACCACCAACAATCGCCTTAATTGCACCATTATCAGAATCAAGAGAAACCAGTGCAGCGTTAACTGCTGGAATTTGCGCTAATGCCCAATTCTCACCAGATTTTTTAACCCAAATCAGCTGACCTGGTTTTAAAGTATCATTAACCTTTCTCGGCGAGGCACCTTGTTGATTATCACTGATAAATTTTCGCGCCCATTTCATATCTTGAAAGGCAATAGTAATATTACTTTTATCGGATAATACTGCTTTTGCTTCCTTATCAGATGATTCTAGAACCACGGCTGGGCACATCCCGCTATAGCAAATATATTTATGTAAAGCTTCTTGAATTTTCTCGTCACTCAGTGCCGGCTCATTATTTTGCCATAACACTTTTTCAGGCCCACGATAACCATGTCGCATATCATAATCAATAATATGCTTTTGTATTGATTCTGTTGCTGCCACCTGATCTGTCTTAGATATGGTGGTATAAACTTTATAGCCATCGGTATAAGCGTTCTCACCAAATTTATCGAACATAAACTGTCTTGCCATTTCAGCAACATATGGCGCAGAAAATTCAATTTTTGGCGTATGATAACTTGCATTTAAAGGCTTCTTAGTCGCTTCATCATATTGCGCTTGAGTAATATAATTTTGATCTAGCATACGACCTAAAACCCAATTACGTCTTGTTAATGCTTTTTCTGGGTGGGAAATTGGATTATAGGCAGAAGGCGCATTGGGTAAACCAGCTAGTAGTGCCGCTTCATCGATAGTTAACTGATCTGGCGTTTTACCAAAGAAAGTATATGAAGCAGCAGCCACACCATAAGCACGCGAACCAAAGTTGATCATATTAAGATATAACGCCATTATCTCGTCTTTAGATAATTCTCGCTCCATACGAATTGCAATAATCATCTCTTTTACTTTACGAGAAATACTTTTTTCTGGTGTTAAAAAGAAGTTTTTCGCCACTTGTTGAGTGATAGTACTACCACCTTGTGAAAAGCTCTTATCCTTCAACCCGATATACATAGCACGCACAATACCGATAGGATCAATCCCAAAATGCTCATGGAAACGTGCATCTTCGGTAGCTATAACAGCATTAACGACAATCGGTGGGATTTCATCATATTTTAGAGGAATTCGGCGACGTTCACCAAAAATAGCGATTAGTTCACCATCTTTACTTAATACTTGCATTGGGGTTTGCAAGCGAACATCTTTTAAAGTCGCTACATCTGGCAGATCTTTAGAATAATAACTGTAGCCAGCGATACCTATCACTAAGCCACAAAGTACTAAACCGATTATAAGTTTAAGGCAAAATTTTAATATTTTTAATATTATCACAAATCATTCCTATCCAATTGATTTTAAATCAAAGAAAGATAATAAAACTGTATTAATTGATCTCAATCCATTTTAGCCGATGAGTATACTACTTACTCGAAAAGACTCAAAATAAAAAGCGACGCTAACCCATGCTTAAAAAATTGTTTAAATCCATTAAACAATTATTAACATATTAAATTAAAAAAGAAATTTACCTTTAATATATTTTCACTTTCATATTCCATTACTTATTAGTTTATAACTTAATTTTTTAGCAGAACTTAATAGATCAGATATTAAATACCACATAGGTTTGCTACAGGTTAAACAACTAATTGATAGGTTCTCAAAAGTTAGTAAATTTTCAAATTATTTTGTATATTATCTCACAATATTTTTATATTTTTAAATAAAACTGATAAAACGAATAGATAATTGTGATTTTATCAATTTAAACAATATTAATATGTGGAGCACAAAACTTACCCCTTCGTTAGTACAATTTTTGAGTGCAACCTGCTTTTATCTTATTTTGATTATTCTTTGCTTATTGCAATTAGCGCATACTTCATTAAATAGTTATACTTTTGTTTTAATATTAATCTTAATAATCGAATGGTGGCGTAGTATTTGCTATTTCAAAACTATAAAAGGTGAATTTGCGCTATTTGAATATATACACCAAATTTATTGGTACAAACAGCGTTGGTATTTAACGCGAAAACCACTACTACTACGTTATATAATCATTATTAATTTAAAATCACGGCGAAATGGTAAAAGAAGAACTCTTTTTTTAATGATTGATAACCTTGCGCCTAATGACTGGCGCACACTTCGTTATCATTTCAAAAAAATTGATTTATCAAAATAGGTAATAAAAAATAGCTTAACACACTATATTAATGTGATTTTTTAATCCAATATTCAAATGGTATGGATTCAACTTGTGAGTTAACTAATTGGTGATCCATATGCCGGCAAAAGCTCGGGATATCACGCGTTGTGGCCAAATCATCAGCAACAACGTGCAGTATTTGACCAACAGCTAATTCCCTAATCGCTTTACGCACTAGCATAATCGGCTCAGGACAACGCAAACCTAATGTATTTAATTCTTTATCAATAATCATAATTAATAGATTAAAGTAAAAGATTAGCTAAATAATGGGGAACAGCATCATCAGCATTAGATCCAATAACTTCCAACTCAGGAAGCAGTGCTTTAAGTTCAGGACTCGCATCTTGCATAATACAGCCCTTACCTGCCATTTTTAACATCTCGTAATCATTCATACCATCACCAAAAGCGATGCTGTCTTTGAGTTGATAGCCTAAGCTTTCAACCACTAACTTTAATGCACTGCCTTTAGTCACATTTTCCGCCATAACTTCAAGACAGTTTGGCGTTGAAAACGCGATGCTAACTTTATTACCATATTGCTTTTCAATTTTGTCCTTCAACTCCACCAAATAATGGTTATGGCTAATATCAGAGGTCGTAAAATAAATTTTGGCAATATCATCAGTCTCAAAATTAGTTGGATCAAAAAATTGATATTTAAATTTTGTATCAACAAAAAAGCTAAGCGAATAGGCATCAGGTTTATTAATTAGCCAATCATCGCCACGGTAAACATGGGTATAAATATATGGACTGTCTTTACAAATTACCGCCAACTCTTTAGCTAAATTAGGATCAAAACTACGGCTAAAAACTAAATTACCATTACTATCGTGAACTCTTGCCCCATTTGATGTAATCATAAAAGCATCGATTTCCATATTTTCACGCATTTGAGTAACATCAATATGGTGTCGGCCTGTTGCAAAAGCAAAATGAATACCCATTTCCCGTAATGCCTGAAGAATTTTTTTTGTAAACGGCGATAAACTATGTTCGGTATTTAACAAAGTACCATCTAGATCAGAAGCAACAAAATGAAACATGATATTCTCAACTTTTATAATAATTGGTGATTAGAATAACGACACTTTGCAGAGAATCAACTAACTCAATACAAAGTCATAAATTATAGTAGAGTATGATACAACTCCATCGCTATTTACTCAACTAATTGCGGAGTAATAAAAATCACTAATTCCCTTTTTTGATTTTTTTTAGCATTATATTTAAAGGCATTCCCAATAATTGGCACTTGAGCAAGACCAGGTACTTTCTTTTTCCCATTACTATTAACTTGCTGAAAAATTCCACCCAAAACCACGGTTTCACCATCTTTAACTTTCACTTGAGTTTTAATTTCTTGCGTTTCAATGGCTAAAGCTTCTCCCCCATCACGGCGCTTAATCGAACGACCCGTAGTATTTTGTGTGATATATAAATCCAAAATCATTTGTTTATCAGCAACAATTTTAGGCGTAACTTCTAAACCTAATACCGCTTGTTTAAATTCAATGGATGTCGAACCATTCCCCCCCGTTGACACTTCGTACGGAATCTCTGTTCCCTGCTTAATCGATGCCATATTTTGATTTGCAGTTAATAAATTCGGACTAGCAATAATTTCTAACTGATTTTCTGATTCTAATGCTGAAAGTTCCAAATTCAACAAACTACCAGAAAGTTTAGCTAAATTAAAACCCGCAGAAGAAGAAGGATTAACGACCCCAAGGTCAACATCCAGCTGATTAAAAAATTGTGAAGATTTACCCAAATATCCCCATTTAATCCCTAACTCCTCCATACTCTCATCGCTCATAGTGACAATATGGGCCGAGATATGGACTTGTGGAATGGGTTGATCCAAAGCCTTAACTAACTTCTTAATATCCGCAAATTGTTTGGTCATATCAGTAATAAGCACTGAATTGGTTCGCTTATCAACTATCGCCTTACCGCGTTCAGATAATAATCCTTGTTGCTGGATGGTCTCTACTAAATTATTAGGATCGCCATGTTTAATCGGAATGGTTAACAAGGTTAACGGCTGATTTAACTCCTGTTCCTTCTGCTCTAATAACTCTCTTTGCGCAAGCACCTCCGGCTCAATAGATTTTGAGACAAACAAAATATTGTCCTCAATTTCGGCCTGTAAATTTGCTGAATTTAACACCACCTTTAAAGCTTTTTGCCAATCAACATTCTTAAGTTTGAGGGTTTGTTTAGTTGATATATCATCTATCATCACTAAATTCATCTGCTTATTATCAGCCAGCGCTTGCAAAATAATTGCGACATCCGTTTGATAAAAATTCATTGAAATAAGAGCATTTGATTCTTTCTCTGCTGAAATGGAAGGCTCAGCCAAACATGGAATTGATAAAAGCATAAGCAAAATCGTCAATTGCCTTAAATTCTTTGCTAATTGACTAACTAATTGACTAAATAGTTGGCTGGCTTGATTCATTAATTACCACCTCAAATATCGATCTCATCTTATTTAGTTAACGGCATTGTCCAAAGCACTTTATCGTTACAATACTCAGGTAAACTTGCTTGCCATAAAATTTTATCGCTTAACACAGCTTCAATTTCCCACGGAAACAAAACATGAGGAACATTATTATCAGTAATAGCTAACCAATCATTATCTGACGAAAGCCATAATTGCTGATAATTAACGCGTTGAATAGATCCTCTAAATTGCCAAGCCTGAATCTGCATATTTAAAAGATCAGTTTGTTCTTGGCAACCTAGCTCGATCTTTTGCAAAAAAGGATCGCGATGACCATCAGCATTCACTATGAAACAACACATCATCAATGCAAAAACAAATAAATAGCGACTCATTGCATACCCTTCTTAAACAACAAACTAAATCTAATCCGCAAATAATTATCTTGCTTACCGATTGATAACTGTTGAAAGTTCAAATAGTAGAAATTTTCGTTAAAATCGCCAATAAATTTCATAAAATCAAAAAATTGCCCATTTAATTCAACATCCCAATAAGTTGCTGAATCATTTTGTTCCAGTTTGAACGACATCAACTTCAAATGATGACGATCAATAGCGTTAGCAAGTTCATGCTCGGTTATCAAAGTTAGCGAACTATTTTTAGCAGCATGATAACGTTCAATTCTTGCTTGAAGCATTTCAATTTCAACTTGCTTTTCTTGATACAACGCCATTTGCTGATCAGCTTGTTGCTTTAAGTCCTGAATAAAAAATTGATAACCAATAAAAAACAGTGTTAACGGTAATAAAATACAAACTAAGTATTGTTGCCAAATCGGCCTCTCTAGAAAGTCGTTATTCATTCAACTCAATATCCATTTGAAACAACAAACTATCCTGACTTTTCTCAATATTTTTTACCTGACTTTTCGTCACATTTGCAGAAAGTTGCTGATTAAAATTGATAATATCCACATAATTGACACTACGACCGGTAATTTTAATTTTTTCAGGCTCATATTCGTACAGATTTAACCAAATCGTTGCTGGTAGTTTGTTAGAAAGCATTTGTAGCGACTGTTGGATCTGTTTTTGACTTGGTGAAGGATTAGGAATATAAGATTCAGCCAACAACTCTTGTTGCAACACTTGTTGAGCAGATAGTTGTTGAGAATAGTGTTCGATGTCTGACTGTGTGTTCATCAAAAGATAAAAAAAATAACAGGTCAACACCCCGATAAAATTAACAACAAAAAGAAGTAACTTGAATTGGTGCTGTTTTGCCTTTTGTTTTCGCCATGGTAGAAAGTTAAATGAACTATTTTCAAAATGACTACCGACAAATGTTACTCCATATTTTTGGAACAAATCTAACCAGTCATTAACCGTTTTACGCTCACAAATAGCAATCATTAAAGTTTTAGGTGAAATGGATACATAATCAAAAAAAAGCTGATTGCCAGATTGTTGGAAAAGTTTGTATAGGGATGCTTCAACATAACTAGTCAATTCGCTTACCGTCAGTTTAACATCGGGATAAGTGGTTTTTTGATACTGTACAAAATCATCACTTAAATTTAATTCAATTGACGTTAATCTTGGTAGTTTTAGATTATGCATAAACTGATCGATATCAGCCAAATCTTGATAAACGATAAAATCCTCATTCACCTTACCGCTTGATTCGACTAACTGATAGTGCAGTTTTGTGGGTTCGATATAAATTACTACGCGACTTTTATTAAAAACCATCATACTAAATAGATTGAAAAACAATATCGCCCAATCTTAATCACAATTATCTAGATTCAAACCTACAAAATCCATTTTTGCGAAGTATCATCCAAAAAATGACTAAAATTACACCGAACAGGGCTAAATTTTAGGAAAAGTAAAAAAAAAGGTTGACTGAAATAAGACACGCCTTATAATGCACATCCACACGGTAAGGGTGATTAGCTCAGTTGGGAGAGCACCTCCCTTACAAGGAGGGGGTCACTGGTTCGAACCCGGTATCACCCACCAATTCTTACCGTGAAGTTTTCGAAAGAAACATTGGGGTGATTAGCTCAGTTGGGAGAGCACCTCCCTTACAAGGAGGGGGTCACTGGTTCGAACCCGGTATCACCCACCACTTACTACTTATTTTATGGGTTGTTAGCTCAGTCGGTAGAGCAGCGGACTTTTAATCCGTTTGTCGAGCGTTCGAATCGCTCACGACCCACCATTTTTTCTCTCTTGTCAAAACATCATTAATTAAACGCATCATTCAATATATTTATTATTTTCCTCAAAAAATTTCGCTCAAGTGTCCCTTTAAAAGAAAAATAAAAGAAATAAGTGAGAACTCTTAATTAAAGATAAAATTGATAGAGAAAATGATGTAACGCAAAACAGCTATTGCCCTTAGGCAATAGCATTGAATAAAACGACATTAAAAAGGTCCAAACGACTAACGGGTTACTCCATAACCTAACGGATAGAGCGCTTTCATACTGTTTGGTAAATCAGAAGATTGTTTGATAACACTATCCATTGAATCTGGTAATGCAATTGGCAATTTAGCATTATAAGGTTTGCTATCAAATAAACGTTTAAATAGCACCTCATCTTTAACGCCAAAATTTGCAACGATAGCAATGAGAAAAAACAAACAGATTAAAAAAGTGTAACGCCAAAAGCGTCACATTATTGACCACAAATCACATAAACAATAAGTCGATAAGCAATATAAAACATCACCAGCCCAACAACTGAATCCAATATGACCCACATTCTTTTTTGTCTAAATAGAGGCGTAAGCAACCTAGCGCCATACCCAATACCAAAAAACCAAATAAATGACACACAAACTGCACCAATTAAAAACGCCCATTTTTGCTCAGTAGAAAAAGTACCGGCAATCCCACCAACAATTACCACTGTATCCAAATAAACATGAGGATTAAGTAAAGTCACCGCAATTGTCGACAAAATCACTTTTGTTAAAGAACTCTTTCGTTGCTCGGCAGAATCAACCTGCATACTGCTATCACCTCTCACTGCGCTTTTAAATGCATTAAATCCATACCAAAGCAAAAACAATGCACCAAAGATGGCTAATGAATTAGTAATTATAGGATAACGACTAATAAAAGCCCCCACGCCCCATATACCAATAGTCATCAAAGCGAAATCACAAAAAAAACAGATAGCAGCAACAAAAAAGATATGATTTTTTAACAACCCTTGCTTAAGCACAAACAAATTTTGCGCGCCAATAGCAATAATTAAACTCGCCGAAATCATCGCACCACGTAAAATATCGGTCAGCATTTAACCTAAAATCCTTAATCAACGAAAAGTAAGCATTATACAAAAAGAACAAAAAATTTTGTATCAAAACCAAGAATTATTACGCACTTATAAAAAACAGTTATAATTATCCCCCTGAATAAAAAAATAAAAAAGTACAAGAAATGGTTGTCGAATTTATAATCTTCTTAATGATAGGCGCATTTGCGGGATTGCTAGCAGGTATATTTGGCGTGGGTGGAGGATCGTTAATTGTACCTGCATTAATTATAGTACTTAATCACTTTAATCATGGTGGAGAATGGATAAACCACATCGCCGTCGCCTCATCGCTTGCCACCATTATTGGCACCAGCTTATCATCAAGTTGGGTTCAGAATAAAAATCATAATATCCAATGGTCGATTCTAAAAAAGATGGTGCTAGGATGCATGATTGGCACGATGGGCGGATCGTATATGACACCTTATATTCCCGGTGTTTGGTTAAAATGGATTTTTATCGTTTTTCTTGTCTACACCGGAAGTAAATTTATTCTCAAAAGCACCAATGTCGCCCAAAATCGAAACGCTGTATCATTTCATGACACGATTTATATCATTATTGGTGGACTAATTGGCGTGTTTGCTGCCCTAGTTGGTGTCGGTGGGGGGGTATTGGTGGTTCCTTTCTTAAAAAAATGCGGGGTAGATATACGTAAAGCGATTGGCACCTCTGCAGCATTTACCTTACCGGTAGCGCTTGGCGGAACGATTGGCTACATTATTGCAGGATGGAATATTGAAGAATTACCAGAATATAGTTTAGGCTTTGTCTATCTACCAGCAGTAATATCCATTATGATCACCAGTATACCCATGGCCAAAATGGGTGTTCAAATTGCACAAGGATTATCGATAAATAAATTGATAAAATACTTTGGTATCTTTTTATTGCTAATAGCTATAAAGCTTATAATTTCGTGATTTGAAGCTTCAAAAACCCCGCTCATCAACTTTTTTAAAAAATAAGGCAAAAATAAACCCGCCTAAGCGGGTGATTCAAACGTCGATAAGCCACAAAATCCTTTTTATCGCGTTGGTTGTGACTTCAAGTCTGCTATCAATTAATAACCTTTTTTCTATCCCAACTCCCTTACCCTAAGAATTAGGATGAAAAATAATAGTTAAGGTGTAACACAAAGCATAAGGGACGTTCCATTAAAAGCATTAGGTCTTGCAACGCCTGAGCTTGGAAATACTTGAATTCCTTGTTCACCATACTTGTTACGTGCCCAATAAGTGAAATAGAAAAAGTTGGCTCCGGAGTAATGTTGCATATAGCCCCACTCAGTAAAAAAACCAGCACCAATTCGTCGCTGAAAATAATTACCTGATGATGAAGGTTTAGCACCGAAGCCATTAAAATTTGAATTAGTTAAATCGCTCATCATCGGAACTTTATAATTTCCTATTTGTTTACACCACGACAATGTCCATTCCCTAGCATTAACCCCATCACCGTTATTAACAAACCACTTATTTAACACAAAACCATACTTAACAACTTCGTTACCTCGACTATCACGACCAATTAACTCGAAGGTCTGGGGTAGAGTCGGCTTAGCTATACGATTAGGATTCTTAGAATGCCATTGAGATGGCGGAATTGCTGGACCGGTTAATGTAACACGTACAGTGGTATTGTTTAAATAGTACATATTCGCGGTTATACCCTCTCGTGAAACAGGCGCCCATGACAGCGGACCCACACCACCAATATCCAAATCAAAGTACAAACCATGAGCACCCGTTGTAGGGAAATTTAAGTTATAAGATGATGGGGATGTTGATTGAATCCGAAAACCTTTATTACTGTCCCACAACCAATCTGGACCATTGTATTCTCTTCTTTCATGAACCACATCTGGCTTAACAAAACAAATCGCTGGTGGTAAATTAGGTTTAACATAATATGTTACATTTCCATCACCATAGAAACGGCTATTCGGAACACCATAACGTGAACTCAATGTACTGAATGTATTACTTAATACAATTCGGTAGGGTGCATTACAAATATCCAGTACAGTATAACGTGAAACTGGTTGGTCGTTTTTATCAAAAATAGATAAATTTAAACTGCCTGTCGCAGAAATATCACCATCACCATCATCATCGCCCCAATAATTATATGGCCAACCGATAACGGTACTGAGCTCAACTGAATTGGTATTAGTTGGCACAAACATACTAATATCTGCAAAACTTTGGCCTACTATCGGTAGTACTATTGGAAAATTTGATGAATTATTCGTTGACGGGGTATATCTCATTCCATTTGATAGAGTAATCCCTAGCAAACCGTCGGTATTAGTTGCACGTGTGCGACCGCCATCAAATGTTAAATACGGAACATTACCATTAACAACATTTGATGTTTTAGATGTTAACGCATGGCCAGGAAAAGGATGAAAAGCAACCACCATTAACACTAAAAAGATTTGCCGGGATAATTTGGAACCACGAAATAAGCATTGAAAAGCACTTCGCAATGAGCGGCAAAGCGTTCTTAAATTTTCGTGGATGAATAAACTGAAATGGAAAAATAAGCGTTGAATGCTTAAATTAAATAAATTTAAATAATAATTTAACCTGTGTTGTCGATATTTGAAATTATAATGCATAGTTGGCATCCTTGCTGATTAATATTCTGATTTATATATTTTTATGCTTACTCATTAACGTAACTAAGGCGAAACGCAAAGCCCGTATTGAGTGTAGTAGTTAAACCAACCCACAGCACCGTTGGATGCAGACACGACAAAATGGTCTCTATCAATAGGGTCATTTGTCCAGTAAAAGCTGAAAGTGAAATTGGCGTTGGCGTAGTTGGACACAGTTCCCCACTCGGTAAAAAAACCTGCACCAATCTGACGCTGGTAATGATTCCCAGATGATGAGGGCGTAGCACTAGTTATTGTTTCTCCTTTTGCTGAACGAATAGCATTAGTTAAATCTTTCATCTTAACCATCCGATAACCAAAGCTATTACACCAGGATAAGGTTTCAGGATAAGTGTCACGATTATCGCCACGATGAATGAACCACTGTTTTAACTCAAATCCATACTTAACGGCTTCATTTCCTTGACTATCTCGTCCGACTAACTCGAAAGTCTGAGGTAAAGTAGGTATAGCAATACTACCTGGGGGATTAGATGCCCATTGGGATGAACTCGCAACTGGACCGGTTAAGGTAACGCGTACACTTGTAGCGGTAGAATTAGTCATTGTCGCGGTGATACCCCCCTTAGAGACTGGAGACCAAGACAATGGTTGATCACTACCGATAATGTCTAAATCAAAGTATAAGTTGTTAGCACCAGTAGTCGGAAAATTTTGACCATAAAATAACGGGGAAAGTGTTTGAGTAAGAAACCCTTTACTTGGGTTCCAAATCGAAGCTGGACCACGGAAGTCTATATCATAACCGTTCTCATTAATATCACCTAATTCTAAATTAGGTCTGGAA